>JAYVPG010000106.1:0-3904 GCA_043757545.1 Pseudobdellovibrionaceae bacterium | reverse complement strand
GCATTGAGCGCCCTGACTGGCGGAATCCCCGGCTGCGTAGAAATCGCACCTGGCTCGTAGCTGATCTAACGCAAGACAACTTTGCGCCTGCGCCGGATTTGCAAGTAAATAAAATAAGATTATCGCGAGCGTCGATAGGCTCGAAACTTTGAATGAAAACACTTAGACCCCCGGTAAACGTTCCACAACTACCTGCAGTTCATGTTATCGGACTTAGGTCGAGCGGACTCGATGGGTTGGTGTAACTAAATTCACAGATGTGCGGAATCGAACTGAAGACCAAGATGATGGGGAAAATGACTTATTATGGGATCTCTATATTATTTGTTTGGTAAGCCTCGCTTTTCCAGCATCGCATCTGAAAGCTTTCGCATCGCCCGCCGCGCCACTTCACGCAAAGGCAAGAAAATGGAATAAGGTAACTCGCTTGCCACCACGGAATTGATCCATATGATCTTTCGGACCCTAGGCAAGTGAGGGAGCCCCGTTTAACCCTCCACCCGACAGCCCTCCCTCATATGCGATTTGACGAGTACTAGCCCTTAACTTTCGTCTTTCGCGCTCCGCACAAGTTTGCAACGCCTTGATTTTAGGGTAATCTATTGACTTGAGGGGGCCTAAAGCCTACACGTGAACACAATGAGTTTATCTTCTACTCAATTCTATGCTTCTACCGTGACCACCTTTTAATCCATGTCGTCCGTCAACATTCGTTTGCCCGATAATTCTGTTAAGACTTTTGATCATGAGCCCACTGTGCTCGAGGTCGCGACTTCGATTGGTCCGCGCCTAGCCAAAGACACTTTGGGCGGCAAGATCGAGGGCAGCAACGAGGTCTTAGACCTTCGCCATAAACTCAAAGATGGTAGCAAACTTAAAATCATCACCAGCAAAGATCCCGAAGCCCTCGAGGTCATTCGTCACTCCGCAGCTCACGTTATGGCGCAAGCGGTGCAAGAGCTTTGGCCCGACGTGAAGGTTACGATTGGCCCGGTGATCGACAATGGATTTTATTACGATTTCGATAGCCCTCGCGCATTCACTCCCGACGATCTCGATAAGATCGAAAAGAAAATGAATGAACTGCTGGTGAAAAACGAAGAGGTTCGTCGCGAAGACTGGCCCATCAAGAAAGCGATCGAAACTTTCGAAAAGATGGGCGAGCGCTTTAAGGCGGAGCTGATTCGCGATTTGGCTGCAAAAGGTGAGACCACGGTCGGCATTTATTATCAGGGAAACTGGTTCGACCTCTGTCGAGGCCCCCACGTTCAGCGCATCGGTCAGATCAAGGCCATTAAGGTTTTGAGTCTGGCGGGTTCTTACTGGAGGGGTGACGAGAAGAACGCCCAATTGCAACGTGTTTATGCCACAGCCTTCAATGATAAGAAGGACTTAGAAGAACATCTTCATAATCTGGAAGAAGCTAAAAAACGCGATCATCGCAAGCTCGGCAAAGAGCTCGAGCTGTTTTACTTTCATCAATTGACCCCGGGCGGACCGTTTTTTGCGCCCAAAGGCACGATTATTTATAACGAACTGCAGGCGTTTATCCGCGAGAAATATCGTAAGTACAGCTATCAAGAGGTCATCACTCCGCAGGTCTTTGACGTCGATCTTTTTCATCAATCGGGTCACTATGAAAACTATCGCGAGAATATGTACTTCACCAAAATCGACGAGCGCGATTTTTCATTTAAACCGATGAATTGCCCGGCCCATTGTTTGCTTTATCAAGCTGAGCGTAAGTCCTATCGCGATATGCCCTGGCGGGTGGCGGACTTTGGTCGCTTGCATCGCTATGAGCGCAGTGGAGTGATGCACGGTCTGACTCGCGTGCGCACCTTTTGCCAAGACGACGCGCATATTTTCTGCCGTATGGATCAGTTGCAAACCGAAATCTCTCAGTTCGTGACCATGCTCAACGAGGTCTATCACACGCTCGGTATGGACAAATATGTGATTCATCTTTCAACGCGTCCTGCAAAGCGCATGGGATCGGATGAAGTTTGGGATCGCGCGGAAGGCGCATTGACCGAAGCGTTGAAAGAATTAAATCTTCCGTACACAATCAACGCGGGCGACGGCGCTTTTTACGGCCCCAAGCTCGACATTATGTTTGTCGATGCGATCAAACGTCCGTGGCAGCTGGGCACTTTGCAAGTCGACTTCAATTTGCCGCAAGCTTTTGATTTGAATTACATCGGTGAGGATAACAAACACCATCATCCAGTCATGCTCCATCGCGCGATCTTGGGTTCACTCGAACGTTTTATCGGCGTGTATCTGGAGCATACGGCGGGACATTTCCCTCTATGGCTGGCTCCGGTGCAGGTCTCTTTGTTGACCGTGACCGATCGTCAGCTCGACTATGCACGCACGTTGATGACACTTTTTAAAGCGGCGGGCATTCGTTGCTCGCTCGATGAACGCGGCGAAAAACTCGGATATAAAATCCGCGAAGCACAGCTGCACAAAATTCCTTATATGTTGATCTTGGGCGACAAAGAAGTTGAACAAAACAAAATTTCAGTGCGACTGAACAACGGTAAAGTTCTGGAAGCACTCGAAGTCCAAGAATTCATGCAAAAAGTTTTGCATGAAAGCAAAGAGCGCAAACTAGAAAGTGTTTTTCTAGAGGCGACAAAAAATAATAACCAGGAGGCAAAACATTCGTCCATTTAAAGGTCCACCCAGCGGAGGAAGCAGTGCAGGAGGTCCCAGCGGCGGCTCACGTGAGCGTTTCGGGGGCGACAAGTTCCGCAAGGGTAAGCGCGATGATGGAGGCTTACGAGTCAACGGAGAAATTTACGCTCCCCAGATTCGTTTGATCGATGAAAATGGAACGATGGTTGGAGTCATGCCCCCGCGTGAAGCGCTGGCGATGGCCGAATCTCGTGGTTTAGATCTAATTGAAATTGCACCGACAGCCACTCCGCCGACATGTAAAATCATGGATTACGGCAAGTGGAAGTATGAAAATAAAAAGAAAGAAAAAGAAGCTCGCAAAAAGCAGACCGTCATTACGGTCAAAGAGATTCAAGTGCGTCCGCGTACGGACGATCACGATATAGATGTGAAAGTCCGCCACGCGCGACGTTTCTTACTCGACGGCGACAAAGTAAAAGTGAATTTGCGCTTTATGGGTCGTGAGCTCGCGCACCAAGAGTTCGGTATGGCCACTTTGAAGCGGGTCGAGAACATGTTGATCGATATTGCAACGGTCGAGTCTCCCCCGCGCGTCGAGGGCAAGCAGGCCTTCTTGCTGCTCTCCCCCGATCCGATCAAAGTGAAGGAATTCCTCAAGGTGAACGCCAAGCCCGAGGCCCCAGCACTCCCGGTCGATCACGGCGACGTGCCCGAAGAGGAAGACGAGAAGGCCTAGAACAAGTCCAAACGTCATATATTGCCGGAAAAGGTACGGCGTACCTTTTCCGTACCTAAAAGCGCAAAAGCGGCTTGCCATTTGGCAGCATTTTCAGTATTCCCAAGTGATTATTGCTACGTGAGGCATCCAAGAGTTCTGTTTTCACAGGACCGCCCGCGCTGGTAGAGGAGCTACTAAATGAAAATGAAGACCCATTCGGGGGCTAAAAAGCGCTTTCGCTTAAAGGCATCCGGCAAGATCAAGCGCGGCCAAGCCCGTAAGCGCCATATCTTGTCCAACAAATCATCTAAACGTAAACGTCACTTAGGCGCTCCTGCCTATGTTAACCCAGCCAGCGAGTACCAAATCACTCGTTGCCTCGTTCCTTAAGGAGGGTTGAGCCATGCGTGTAAAAGGTGGAGTCGTAACCCGACGTCGTCACAAAAGATTACTCAAGCGCGCGAGCGGAATGTATTCCGCAAACTCTCGCGCATTTACCCACGCCCGTGAAAAAGTCGATCGCGCACTCGTTTATGAGTA
>JAYVPG010000105.1:0-14904 GCA_043757545.1 Pseudobdellovibrionaceae bacterium | reverse complement strand
TTAATCTAAATTTCGCTGACCTCGTCTAGAACATAACGTCCTTCGGAGTGAGGTTCAGTTTAGATTTCCGTGTCCACTAAAACGGGGGAGGGTCAAGTCGGCAAGGGCGGATGGAGGGAAATCCATCCCTATTTTGGGTTTACGTTAAATACTCATCGTACGGATGTCAATCGAGCGGGTTTTAGGAGCGAATTTGAGTACCCGTATAAGCGAAAAAAGGACGAATTCACGATTGGAATATTTGGTGGGTCGGTTGCGGATGCATTGACGAATACTCGGACCGCTGTCGAAAATTTGAAACGGTCCTTACAAAGCGAAATTCGAGAACTTCACGGTAAGAAAATTGTAATTTTAAACATGGCTTATGGCGCTCAAAAGCAGCCACAGGCTTACTTGATCGAGAGTTTTTATGCGGGGATGTTCGACATGACGGTAAATTTGGATGGTTGGAATGATTCCACGTACCATGCAAACTATAGAAAGTTTCCTGTTTACTATCCTGAGTATTCAAAATTTTATTTTTCATCAGATGTGAGCGGCCTCTTGATGCTTCGACTGGCGATATTCCTAAGGCAGAGTTTGCAAGCTGAGGTCAGTCTGCTAAAAATACATTCGAATTTGTATTCTGCCAGATGCGTTATTCTTTTGGCGGGTAGCTTGGCCCATATTATGGATGGGATTAGTCAATGGATCTATATTCGGTGGGAACCTAACCAGTTAGTTGAATTGCAAAACTCATTTGACGAATTTTCACAGGAAGCCGTAGAAGTTTGGCAGCAGTCTATTTATAAACAGAGGATAATCAGCGCGGCTTGGAACGCTCGGTCCTATTTCTTTATTCAACCGAATCAGTATGTACCTGACACAAAGGAGTTTTCTAAAGAGGAGCTGGAGGTCGCCTTTGATAAAAATGAAGATGTGCCGCATATAGCAGGGCAGTTCAAGAAGCTAGAACAAGCACGGCAAAGTCTTGTCCGTGACAAGGTTAAGATATTTAGTTTGATTGACGTATTCAAGAAGACTAAAGAAACGATCTACATTGATTCTTGTTGCCACGTCAATGATCGCGGTAACGAAATTTTGGCCGAAGAAATTGCGAAAAAAATTGTTCAAAACTGGTAGAGCTGGTGATCTCAAAAAATCGTGTACATCGCGGTTACTATCGCGGTTTGAGACACGAAAACAAGTGCCGATACAATCAAGAGCGAAAGAATAATGGGAACCAGCCAATAGCGCTTGTGGACTTTGAGATAGCCAAAAAAATCGATGACTAGATCTTTCATTAATAAGGCCTTTCAAAAAAATTCGCTGACGGCGATTCACTTTGCTTTCGGCCAGCGGCACGCTCACTTCTAAAGATCATAGCAAGGGACAGCGGGGTCAAGCAAAAGAAATAGAGGACGAGCAAAAGGGTGAGCACAAGCAAATGTGAAACGGTCATTGCCAGGCGTTCAACGAGTTTGACTAAGAATCTTCCGGACTTTTCCAAAAAAAATAGTGTCGCGAAGAGAGCACCCACAGTGGTCCAAAACCAGATTTGATGGGGACCAAAAACCATTGCGCCGATGGCCATTGCGGTCAATCTGAGTCGGACCTGGATTCGCGAAAGTTCAGAAGGATCGGGTAGGCTAAATATTTCTGCACAGGTGTGTCTAATCGAGTTCAAACTGATGCCTCCACGAATCGTCTTTTTGGATGTGCGGATTTTTGCTCCGATCAACCAAGAATGAACCAATGACTAGCGCATCGATATTCGTATTGAAGAAACAATTCAGCGCATGCTCGGGGGTCAGCACGATCGGTTCACCTCGAATATTAAATGAGGTATTGATTAAAGCGGGGCAACCAGTAGCGGAAGAAAAAGCTTGTAGCAGTCGATGCAGCAAAGGATCGGACGCACCATTGAGCGTTTGTACCCGCGCGGAGCGATCGACGTGGGTGACCGCGGGCAATTCGTCCGGCTTAAGAGACCGTCCGACCAGAAGCATATATGGGCTACTCATTGGCAGATCAAAGACGTCGCTCATTTGACTCTCAAGGACAATCGGTGCGAAAGGCCGAAAGCCCTCGCGAAACTTAATTTTCTGATTCACTTTGCTTTTCATCGAGGGGCTGCGTGGATCTGCAATTATCGACCGTGCACCCAAAGCCCGAGGTCCATACTCCATTCGACCTTGGAACCAACCCACCACATTTTGCTCGACGAGTAGTTGAGTGGTCTTTGCGACTAGTCGATCGCTATCCAATTCTTCAAAATTTAATTTCGCCTTATCGAGTGTGGCGCGAATTTCTTCGTCGCTAAACTGTGGGCCAAGACGTGCGCCCCGCATCGTGTCCGGCGTCGTCTGGCGCTCCTTTTCTAAATGGAGGTGCCAATATGCAAGTGCCGCTCCGAGTGCACTGCCAGCGCCACCAGCGGCGGGTTGGATAAAAATTCGCTCAAAAAGGCCACTGGCGGCGATGCGTCCGTTGGCGACGCAGTTCAACGCGACTCCACCGGCAAGGCAGAGATTGCGCGAACCAACCTCTTTGCGCGCAGTGCGTGCCAGTCGCAGCACCACGTCTTCGAGTACGGATTGAATGGAGGCCGCGAGATCCATGTAGATCTCTGGCATCGGTCCCTCAAACGTTCGAGCGGACACGCCGAACAAGTTTGCAAAGTGTCGAGAGACCATGCTTAGGCCGCGATGATAGTTAAAATAACGCATATTTAATTCAAAGGTTCCATCTTCGTGAATCTGAATGATTTCCTTTTCGATCAGAGTTTTGAATCGGGGCTTTCCAAAGGGCGCAAGCCCCATAAGCTTATATTCACCACTGTTGATCTTAAAGCCACAGAACGATGTGAAGGCAGCATAAAGTAAGCCTAGAGAGTGGGGAAAGTGAAGCTCCCACTTCTGGGTCAACTTTCGCCCCTCTCCCTTCCAAAGTGAAGTGGTGGCGTATTCACCCACGCCGTCAATGCAAAGTACCGCTGCGTCCTCGAATGACGAGGGGTAAAAAGCCGCCGCGGCATGGGAAAGATGATGGGAGCTAAAGTAGATGGGTGGGACAAAGCGATCGATGTTTTTATAAAACTCTTTTTTTAAAGTCGTCCGCATATTCAATTTGCCATTTAACCATTTCGGCATCGCCGCCATAAAAATAGGAAGCGAATAAGGAACGTTCTCCATGGACGAGAGAAGTATGCGTTCGAATGTGAGCCATGGTTTTTCAAAATAAACCACTGCATCCAAATCGCTCGCGGACTTGCCCGACATTTTGAGACATGAACGAATCGAATTCTGCGGAAAGCTCGCGTCACCTTTGATTCGCGTGAATCGTTCCTCTTGGGCGGCGGCAAGAATCTCTCCATTGCCAATCAGTGCCGCTGCCGAGTCGTGATAGTATGCAGAGAGTCCCAGTATGTTCATTTAGGTCTAGTGTGATGGGAGATTACGTAGATAGCAAGGCTTGCCTTTGGGGCAAATTAATTTTGTAGATATATACTCAGCCATTGCCTCGCTTACGAGTCTGTGGCCTAAAGGATTCAAATGGCAGCAGAAATCGACATAAACCGTACGTGGTTCATTGCGAAATATCCAAACAAGGCTTCTGAAGTTCACTGAGGCATATCGGGAAAAGACCTCTTCTGCGGCGACATAGGCCTTGGTGAGTGGATCCCAAATCTGGGGGTCATGTTTTTCTGGTTCTCGGAATGCCAGTTCCTCATCCGTCATTTTTTTTGAGCCCGGAACTGCTGGAATGGGTTGCTGAAAGAAAAATGCCGGGACATTTTTTCGGGCGAGCAATTGGCTCTGATTTTGCGATTGCTCATGCCAGAATTTTACCAGCTCCGTAAATGTACTTGAACGCATTTTGAGTCGGTCCGGCATATCCTGATCGGGCTCTAAACTTTCAATCTTCTTTAGTTTCTTATTTAAAATAATTAACTCAGCGAGCTTGATCGATCGGATCAAGGATGAGCGTGGTGGATTTATAAAAACCTCTCTTTTCAGTCGACCATATTTAGCTGCGGACAATATAAATTCGTGGCTTAGGGTCATGTCGCCCTGGGTTCTTTGAAAGAAAATTCTGTCTAGATCTGGACCTGGAAAGTACGGAGGATATTGAATTGGCCGGCGTTGGTTGAGCTCGTTATATCCCTCGAGATTGATCGCCAAATCTAGGCTTTGCCAGTAGAGGCTCGCGATAAAAAACTGTCTCGGCTGGGAGCCTCGGCCCGCGGCAAAATTAATAATTTTAAACTTACGCTCTTTTAGGGTTGGTATCTTCTCTTTCAATCGAGATTCAAAGGTTTTTGATTGGCTTTCCCAGCGCGCTAAATTTTCGGCGACTGAACCGCCGAAAAAACCAATAACAAAATCGTCTGCCGTCTTGGCCTTTCTATAGACCTCATCATTCTCAAAACGTGAAATATAATTTGGCGTATCAGTGCTATCGGCGACTTCCGGCGTGGCTATGTGACCAAAATACGGATGGGCAACCTGAGGAAGTCCATAGTCGAAGTCCGTACGGTTAGGATCGAAGTCCGGAATAGGAGCGGTTATTCTACGCCAGTGATTCGAATCGAGTTGATTAAACGTTTCAAGCAGGCGGGTCTCGACAAATAATCGACAAGCCGTTTCATTGAGTCCAAGCGTTATGGCGAGTATTGCAAGGAAACTAATGATCCGATGACGCCACATAAAATCAGCGTACCGACGCGGTGAGAGAGAAATTCTGAGTGGTCAGAAAATCCGGGTAGGCTCATCACCAAGGTTTTTTTTCGTCCTCAGAATACGAAAGACCGATTTGGCGGTCCGCATTACACTCGAATCAATCGTTTCGCGGGCTGTGCACCAAAGATTTTCTCTTCCTGGCTCTGAAATCATGGGCGCAATAACAAGCGGAAAACGGACATTTTACCGGAGCGGTCGGCCACGAAAGTGCGTCAAGGCAGTCTGACTTCCAATTGCCGATGGGTGGGGTGACATAGCACATGGCATCTCGCCGAATATGGCCGTTTTGTTCTAAGAACAATGTATCTATTCCCACGTAGCAATCCCAATCTTTCCAATTGTTCAAGCCGTGCGCAGACAGATAGGCGGGTTCAATATGCTGCCCTGTACTCTCATCGTCTCCCCCGAAATATTTCACAGCAACATAAAGCCAAGCGGCATCTTTGATTGGAATTTTACTTTCATAGGTCCGAGCCGTCTCAAGCCATGCCTTTTGCTCAGCGGTATACGGCCAACGATCATAAGTCGCGATGGACATATTTTGTGCAGCGGCGGAGCTCGCGATTAGGGTCAGGGGTTGAGTTGTAATGATTTGCGCTCGGCTATTTTTAACGAAATCTTTATGCGCCTCTAGACAATAGTCCCATAGCGGTGGGTACATCAACACAAGAATTCCGACGCCCACTCCGGCATCATTTAAAATATTGGCGACTTCGGTTACATGTTTGTAGTCGGCCTTTTCGGGATGAAAGCTCAATGTGGTGTAGCCAAATTTATGTGCATTGGCCTTCCACCAATTTAAGCTTCGACTGCCGTTGGTGACGAGCATACACAGGTTGTCGGTCTCCTTAATCACATCCAGGAGTCGATCTATCTCTCGCCAGACAGTGACTTCGCCGCCCAGCAGCTCAAATACGATCTTCTCTTTTTTATAAGGCTCACTTTTGTAGATGCGGTCGAGTGCGCGTACGGTCGCGATCGCGCTGTTCACATCGGGCCACGGGAAAGTTCCATCATGGCAACTCTTAGAGCAATAAGAGCAGGTGTAGGTGCACACATTGCCAAGTTGCCAATTCACTTTTAACATTGGATTGATAAATGTTTTGATGTCGACCGTACTGGGTCCGAACCCGTCGAACTTGGCGAGACGGGCAATGCTCTGAGATTGTTCGTAGGTGGGCGGCCTCAAAGGGCCATTATTTTTCGTAAATTACTCCCTCTTAGCTTTGATGAAAGCGGGGTGGAGATAGCCTGTCAAAGACTTTTATCGCCGCCCAATACGCATAAATCGAGAATAAGTTTCGAGCTTTAGCTCTCCCCGAAACAATGTCATTTCCACTGGATATTTGACGCGGAACTCAGTCAAATCACGGACGCAATTGATGTGAGTCGGTTCAAGCGTATTGTCGGTTGACTGAATGGCCACTAGTCGAGACTTCGCTACATTCTCGTACCATTTATTTTCGGCGAAGTGTTCGGTCGAACAATTTATAACTAAGTGATAGTACTTCCCAAAGTCGAAGTCGTTTGCATCTTGGGTCGTCTGAAAGAATTTTTTCTGTGCTCGAGCGTCCGCAAGAAAAGGCTTCGCGATCCACTGAGCCTCGGGGTCGAGTTCAATCTGCCGGATATGGATAACTAAGTGCGGCATTCGCCAAAAAATTATATTTGAAAGAAGGCCTGTCCAGCCTCCAACGATGGCTATGCGGTAAGGTCTCTGAGGTAGAACATCAATAAGTGTAGAGACAAGCCAGAGTTTGGACTCAATTTGGCCATTTGAGTAGGTTCGCATCATGTGGTCTGAATGTCCCTTGAGGGTAAAATGCTCCACAAGAGCGAGGTGACGAGCCAGTGGCCAAGGAGCAGGGGCGCCCCTGTTCCAATATTCCAAAGTTTTCCAGGCTGTCTGAAAAGCCTCGCGAGAATTTTGTTTAATTAGGTAGTGGCAGAGTTCCAGAAAAACTCGGCACTCGTGATCGGACATCGGTTGCATTCACGCTTTTGACCGCGCGCATCCGCTTGCGTCAATACAAATTTTCTGCCATCTTTTCGACCGATGCCAAACTCTGCACTTTCAGTGATTATTCCGACTCAGGGGCTTGCTCCGACATTGCCCAAATTGGTGCGAAGTCTTGAGCAGCAGCGACTTGGCGAGCCATTTGAAGTGGTCTTTGTCGAAAATTTCTCAAATCAAATTGAAAAGAGTCTTCGCAGCCGCATTCTGACGGCGGGATTTCGCATTGAATCCGCGGGAGCAAAGGGAGCGAATCGCGCGCGCAACTTGGGTTTGAGTGTGACGGACGGTCCTGTGACATTGTTTTTAGATGACGACTGCGAGGCGCCTCACGCCGAATATTTCGCAGAAGTTCTCAATGCGCATAGAGAAAATCCGGAGGTCTGCGCCATTGGTGGACGTTATATTTTACCTCAAGACATCAGTCGGGTCTCGCGGGCCTATCAACTGATTGCCCTGCATTGGATTGAGAGTAGCCGCACGTTTCGCAACCAACAGATTCAGCTGCTCGGTGGAGCCGTCAGCTACAAACGCGATTTGCTCGATCAGAAGTCCCTGAAGTTTAATCCCAACATTGAGTTTGGCGGAGCGGAGAGTGACTTTCACGACCGACTTTTTTTGCATGACCTGCGCGCGATGCTGGATGATCGGTTGTCGAACATTCACCATTGCTTTATGTCGCTGGGCACGTTGCTACGCAAAGGTTTTTTGCAAGGTCAGGGTCACGTTCAACGCCGTCACCTTCTTGAACAGATGCCGCTGGCGCGCTTTGACTCGTCGACTCGCCCGACGGGTTGGCTGGTCGCTTTATATGACCTTGCGTTTCGTTCCGGAGAACATTGGTCTTCGGCTCGCGCCCATTATGAGTTCCCTTCAAACTTTATTATTTACCGAAAGATATTGGGTTCCGCTCCTCAATTCTTTTTATATCGTTGGGGGTTAGACAAAGAATCTTTGCACTGGAGAAGAATCTCTGCGCGCAATAAAATTTATGGATGGGGAAATTCGATCTATTGGAATGGCTATAAGCTATTCCAGGAGGCGCGCGCGTTTGTAAAGTGGCGAACAGAGGCGGCCATTCGGAATATTCGTTGGAAATCGGTCCGGGCCTTTGCAAACGTTCGTGGTCAATTGATCGATGTTAAATGGCGACTGCTCAATTTTAAAAATGACTTGCGTCTTGCGTGGCGTGGCTATGGCAACCATCGGGTCTTTGAAAAATTCAAGCTGGTTCCTCTTACGCCGTCTCGCTATTATACGCTCAATGAAGTCACTTTGCTTTCGCCCACAGATCTATTGCGTGGTGCGGATCAAGAGTCGACAGTCCCCACACGGCCGACTTTTTTAAAAATTTCCGATGGCGATTTGCCATCCGAAGTCACTGAGCGTTTTGTGACACTGCAAAGCTGTCTTTCTGGAATTATTTTAAATATCACAGAGGCCTTTGATTTTCGCAAAGTCCTGCCGATTTGGAATGAGATCAGTGTGCCGGTCTATTTGCACGTGCAGCCCGGCATCGAGCAGATTGATCGGGTCTATGACGAGGTTAAAAACCTATTTTATATGGCTCAACAGCGCTTGCCCAAAGAGGTTTACAGCTCATGCCTTACAGAGCCGAGCCAGCTGACTGAGTTTCTGGAGGAAGAGTTTGTTAAGGTCTCGGCCACCAATCCGCTATTCTCAATTGTCATTCCTGCCTTTAACAACGATAGCTATCTTCCCATTGTCCTAGATCACCTGGCCAAGCAAAAACTCCCAGCCGATCAGTGGGAGGCGATCATTGTCGATGATGGGAGTGATCGGTCGTTGGTTCCGTTGGTAAGAGAGTGGTCGCAGTCTCAGCCAAGCGTCAATATCCGGGCCCTTCGTTGTGGACGAAAGTTTTCTGATGGCCGTCTGGATCAAAGCTATCGCGCTGGACGTGCGCGCAATTGTGGAGTGCAACAGGCGAGCGGGAAATATCTGCTCTTTCTGGACTCAGATATTTTAGTTTCGGAAAATTTATTGAATGAGCTGAGCTCTCAACTCGTCTCACATGACGTGGTTCAACTCACCCGGCAAATGGTCCGTGCAAAGCCCGTTGCGGAGTTGAACTTCTCTTCGATTTCATCTAGCGACCTGTATTCTGAGTCGACCTATTGGGAGAGCTTTAAACGCGCAGTCAATTGGGCGGATCTTAAAAATTATTGGAAGTACACCTGCACCTATGGTTTGGCGATCTCACGTGAAGATTTTCATCTTATGGGTCAGTTCAAGGCACGATTTACTACCTATGGCTTTGAGGATGTCGATTTGGGCTATCGCTTAAGTCAAATGGGGCGGCGGTTCCTTTTGAGTAAGAGCAATGCGTATCATATGTATCCAAAACCAACCGTGCATTCGTGTCATTTTGACTATCGCAAGAGACAGCAGGCACTGCGCAGTTCATGTCGCGAGTTTTATCTGGCAAATCTAGACCCTGAAATCTACCGTGACCTCTACACCGTGATTAAGCCATCGATGGCTAGAATATTTATGTTCTTCGCGGTTGGGGGAGAACTGACCCGCCGGGTTTGGAAGCGAACGCAATTCGAAAGCGCCAAGGTTCCAGATCAATCACCCCAGTTTTAGCACAGAGTCTATTGCGCCAGCTCGAATTCACGAACCTTTTCTGGACGGATTGCGCGGCATCGCGATTTTGATGGTCCTTCTCTTTCACACTTGCCTTCTTTTCTATGGCGACGATCGATCCAGTCCGTCATTTTCTATGGTCGATAGCTTGAGTCGCGGTGTGCAGTTATTTTTTATTCTGAGTGCTTTCACGCTCACTCTTTCAACCCGCGAGCGCATGATCAATGGAACGCACTCGCTTCTTGGGTTTTTCTTACGCCGGGCCTTCCGGATTTTACCTCTTTGGTGGTGTGCGGTTATCTTTTATAGTCGAGAACGGTCGCTATCTGATGGGATGGCCACGGCCTTCTTTTATTTTGGTTTTTTCCCTACGGCGTGGGTGATCGCAACGTTGCCGGTCGCCTGGTCGCTATTTAGCGAAGAATTTTTCTATTTTATTTTCCCCTTCGTGCTGCCATGGATTCAGAATTTGCGAGCGGCTTTGGTGGCGCTGGCGATGAGCTTAGGCGTCTCCTTTTTATGGATTTATTTTTGTCAGCGTGTCGGCATTGGCCAAGAACTACACTTCCCTGTGATTTTCCCGCTCCACGACGGCTTTGCATTTTTCATCGGAATTGTGTTGGCGTATTGCCGACCTAAATTCGCAGAGGTCATAGACTCTGCGCTTGGAGGGCGGCGCATGCGGGTTGTTCTTGATCTGGTGGCGGTTCTAGGGCTTGCGTGGATTGCCTTGCGCCCCGGCAGACGTCTTGAGATATTCTTTCTTGTGCCGGTGGTGATCGCCGCATTTGATCCACGTACCGTCTTTGGTTGCCTGACCCGGCAGAAGTGGTTGCGTGAATTTGGCGTGTGTTGCTATTCAATTTATCTTTGGCACGTAGCCATTCTCGGTCACACATTCTGGGTACACGCGTTTTACTTTCGGCTGCTAGGAATATCCGATGCCCCGCTTGGCGTGCGGATTCTTGCTTGGTTTGTTCCGGTCGCCGGCCTTAATTTACTGTTGGGCCAGATTTCATTTCAATTGTTGGAGCGCCCACTTGTGAGATTGGGTGCACGAGTGGCGGGACGTTTTGGGGAAGTCCGTACGCCTGTAGCAGTTCACTGAGTTCCGGAAAGTACTGATGAAAGTTCGTGCCGCGAACGTGGTCGAGCTGTGCAATATAATCAAACGTTGCGGGCAAAAGCGCCGACTGATCCTGCGCCATCATGTAGTTCAACACACCTTGAATCTTCTTAGAGGTCTTTGTGCTTTCTGATTCAAAACGTTTAATTTTTTCAACAATCAATTCTTTTATCTGCATTGGGTAAACTTGCGCGCTCAGATAGTTCGGAGACATGACGATGCCCGGACTTAAGTGACCATTGAAGCCATGGGTGACCGTCTTGAACTTCTGCTCTTGTATCCAAGATAAAAGTCTATCGAGGTCGAAAAATGTTAGAAAATGCACAGAGGCCAGAATCACAGTGCGGACTTTTTCGAAGTCTAAGGTATCGAGCAGACGCAAGTGCTTTTCGATGTTCTCCCACTTGGCAGGGTAGCGGCTGTAATAATTTTTTTCCCCTAAGGCATCAATACTCGCAAAAACCTCTACTAACTTAAATTTTTGCCAAAGCTTTAAAATTTCGCCGGGCAGAATCGTGAGGTTGGTATGGTAGCGCAGCTGGATGTGTTCCGAGTGACCCGAGCGAACGCACTGCTCAAGAAATTTAAAATGCTGTTCGATGAGCATCGGCTCTCCGCCACCGATGATAATTTCGCGTAGGTCTGGCAAAAGCTCGCCGAGCTCTTGCCAGATTTCAGACTTATCTTGCCAATGAAAGTTGTCGAGATCGAGTTTTAATTTGTACTTTAGATCGTCGCGGATGGTGGCGGTCGCTGCACTAGTGGACATACGTTGAGCCAAGCCCAACCATTTGCTCGAGTCATGTGGACGGCACATCACGCATTGCAGGTTGCAAGTGTTGCCCAAGCGCAAGTCCAGTGACTTGGGTGGAGAGTTGAAGGTCCCATCGTTTTCCGTCTGAGCAACGATAGCGGTCAGATTATTTTCGCCCAGACGAGCTTGCCAAACCTCCAGCTCCATCACGCGATGGGAACGGTAGCCGTTGCTCTCTTCAATCCAGCAGCGTTTGCAAGCTGCGGGTTGCTCGCCCTTGAGCATTTGAAGTCGCGTCTTTTTCCAAAAAGGTGAGTTCCATGCTTCCCGCAAAGAGGTGCGATTCAGATTTTTCCCACTACTATTCTCAGCCACACAACAGAGCAAAACGGAACCATCGGTATAGGTGGCTTGGTGAACCCATGGTAACGGGCAAAAGCTCTTAGAGATCAAGTGGCCGCCCAGATTCTACGGCCAAGAGTGAGTGTAAGCGCGGAAAAGTGTCACGCATGCTCCGTCCACGCTGCTCGTCTAAAAAGCGCGTATATTTTAAAAATACTTCAAGATTTTTCTCAGCATTTGCAAGGCGAGGCCCAGCAAGCGCGTTCAATACGGAATCAACAGAGTTCCGCATATAGGAATTGTTTTTATAAAGTTTCGACTTGTGTCGGTAGGCATCGATCTCTTCGTAGGCGACAGATTTTACTGAACTTGGAAGATTGCGGATATCAAAGTAGCTTGGCGAATTGGCATAGAGAAAGTCCACATTCAGCTCTTGCGTGGCAGAGGCACTGAGTGCATCGATGTATTCCATCAGCGGGACCAAATCCAAAATATTGTATATCTGCACAACCGGAGTCACGCCGATTTGGACTTTGCGGCCAAGCTGACTCAGGCGGCGAAGGTTTTTATCAAGGACCGGCCATTCACTGCCCTCACGGATGTAGTCGTTCACGGGCCCGATGCCATCGATGCTGCAGTTGACCAGCGTGAATTCGAACTGTGGCAAGAGTTCAAGGAACTCTTCGGTCAAGTGAGTGCAATTGGTGTTGAACATGAGAAAGATGTGCTTGGCATGTCCCGTAGAGATGCAGTTCTTGATGAATTTGAGATTGCGTTTGATCAGCGTGGGCTCGCCTCCAGTCAAATAGACTTTACGCAATTGTGGAAGATGGCGCTCGACCGAACTCCAAAAGCTTTCATCTTCGAACCACGGGGGAATCGGTGTCAGCTTCCAATCGTGAACGCCGTCATAGAATTCCTTGAATTCAGGATTGGTCTGCCGCAGGTGAAGAGTTTCAGAGAAGATCTTGGTGCTATTGAACGGATTGCAGGTCCGGCATTTTAAGTTGCACAGATTGCCAAGACGCAAATCCAAATAGAGGGCTCGCTCATCGACTGCACCGTCGTTTAAGCGGCTGTAGTTGACTCGGCCAATGACCTCAGTTGGGACTTTGTCGAACCACTCGTCATTGAGCATTTCGCGAGCCGACTTTTTGCCAATGGATTCTTGGAAGTAGCAATTGGCGCAACCTGGGACTTTTTCACCGCGCAACATCTGCTGGCGGATTTCACGTTGCTGCCCAGAGTTCCATGCGTCCTCTAGGCTGCTTTGTGGAGCGATAAGCGCTTTGCCATTCGAATCGGACAAGGGGCCGCCGCGTACAGCCACACAGCAGAAGCCGAAACGACCAGTAGGTAGAGCGGTTTGTTGAATCCAGGGATTGACGCAAAATGTGGGCGAAATATCCTGATTGTCCGGTCTTCCCACTGTGCATTACCCCTCAAAAGTCACATTGCGAAACAGAGATGGCGAAAGTATGGTCGTAGCACATGGACCCCTCTAAATGTACATTTATTGCGGACGATCAAGGGCGTGCTCAGGCCTATAATCCCGAAATTATGTTGGCTAGGCAGCTCTCCGCTTGGCAGGGCTGGCACTGCTCTGCGGGGGTCGACAATATTTGTATAAACGGCGACGGTAAGGTTTTTGTTGCGGCGTGCAGGGTGGGCGGGGAATTTGGCAATGTTTATGTTGGCGGTTGTCAGGTCCGTGAAAAATGGACTGTGTGCACCAAGCAGTTATGCACCTGCGGCTCGGATATGCGCTTAGCTAAGGTCAAATATCAGAAGGACATTGATCGTCTTAAAAATTTGAATTCTAAAGAGTTAAATTTCGCCTTACCGATGGGTGAGTCGACGATGGTGGGTAAGATTTGGGATCAGGAAGTCGAGGTCAATTTAAACTGGGACGTTGGTCGGCGCTGTAACTATTCGTGTTCCTACTGCCATCCCGGAATTTCCAATACACATGAAGCGCATCAGACTTGGGAGAAACTTTTTTTCGCGGTCAACGAGATTGAACGCTTTTTCTGTCGCGGTCGCAAAGGCAAATGGGTTTTTACCGGTGGTGAGCCGACCTTGAATCCAGATTTTTTGAGATTGGTGAAGGAGATATCTTCGCGAGGTCACCAGATTCATACGCAAAGCAATGGCAGTCGAAGTCCTGACTACTATGCCGAACTGCTCGAGAACAGTCTGATAGGATTTAGTTTGCACTTGGAGTTTGCTAAGGTGGATCGGTTTTTAAAGGTTCTTAAAAAACTAATTGAACTCAAATCGACAGCGGAGGCGCTGAAATTTCAGTGGGTCGGAGTTCGCATCATGACGGGGCCGGGGCGTAGCGCAGAGGCTTTAGCGATCAAACGTCAAATCACCGATCTAAACGGAGCCGCTAGATATCTAAACCAAGTGGTGTTGGCGCCGCTCTATGACGTCGAGACTTCGAGTCGCCTGCAAATCTATCCGCCTGGCGAGCTTGGCGTCATTGCCGAGCATTCCTAAAATCTGGTTGCGAAGTTTTATCTTCAAATATACGGTGCGCATCATATGAATTTGGATCCCTCGAAATGTATATTTGTTTCAGACGATCGGGCGCGGGCGCGGGCCTTTAGTCCCGAAGAGATGCTGGCGAATAAGCTCTCCGCATGGCGGGGATGGCACTGCTCAGCAGGTGTCGATAATATTTTTATCGACGGCGATGGGAAAATTTTTGTCGCGTCGTGCGCATTGGGCGGGGATCTTGGAAATGTTTATTTAGGTGACTGTAAAGTTCGCGACAAGTGGTTTGTCTGCACCAAGGGACTTTGTACTTGCGGCGCAGATATGCGTCTGGCGAAAGTTAAAAATGCAAAAGACATTGAGCGCTTGCGAGCCTTAAAGCCAACCGATTTGGATTTCAATTCACCGATGGGTGAGTCGACGATGGTGGGTCGAACTTGGGAGCCCGAAGGCGCTTTCAACTTGAATTGGGATGTGGGGCGTCGATGCAATTTTTCGTGTTCTTATTGTAGTCCAACGACGTCGAATACTTTTGAAAAACATAAAACTTGGGAGCAGTTGTCGTTCGCGGCCGAAGAGATCGAACGGTTTTTCTGCCGTGGACGCAAAGGCAAATGGGTTTTCACCGGTGGCGAGCCGACATTAAGCCCCTATTTTATGCAATTGGTGAAGGATGTCGCCTCACGTGGGCATCTTTGCCATACGCAAAGTAATGGCAGCCGCAGTCTAGAATACTATGCTGAGCTACTACGCTACAGTCTGATCGGTTTTAGCTTGCATCTTGAATTTACAAAAATCGATCGCCTACTCAAAGTTCTCGAGAAACTAATAGAACTAA
>JAYVPG010000104.1:0-4001 GCA_043757545.1 Pseudobdellovibrionaceae bacterium | reverse complement strand
ATGAAGTTGAAATATCGCGAGGTGAATATTTCTTTCTTTAATGACGAGCGCAACGGAAAGTCGCACTTGCGACCATGGCGTGATGGCTGGCGCCACCTGCGACTCATTTTAAAAGCGTGAGTATTTAGATGGCCAGCATCTCTGTTTGGCGGCACAAGGGCTTCCGAAGCTATCGACATTCAGCCGTCCTTTGACTTCGCCTACCTCGCTACATCGCTAAAAAGATGATTTTGAGACCCGGGGCGCCCATCCTTGATGTAGTGCCATTTAGAGACATAGGTAAGTAATTGAAATGACAATAGTTTCATTTTAATACTTGAAAATACGTTATTTATGTTATATTAGTTAATTAAGGTATTTCATTTGCCGAAGAGAGATACAAGAGGATGAGCATGAATATCGTGATAACCGCTTGGGCTTTGGATTCGTACCTTGAACTCAAGCATAAAAACTAGTTTTCTGGGGACGACTATAAAACCACGATTCGTCCTGACGTGATGCTTTTGCAGAGCTTTCCGGCGTCTCCAAAGTTTGCGAACAACAAGTTTTGGTCTCCGGCATCTTCAGCTGGGGCCGCCCTCGTGGGCGGTTTCAAAATGAAATGGCACAACCTCGGGGCGAACCGCATTCAGTTGCGATTGCCCGTGGGCATGATGAACGAAGCCTTCCTTCTACAAGCTTACGTGAAGACAGAACCGAAGGCTGAAGCACGGCAGTTGGCAAAATTCAAAACTCGCTTGGAGCTGATCCGTCGCGGACAGTTTACCGAGTGCGGGAGGTTATCATGAAAGCAGTTTCTCTTGCCCCAGACATCAAAGTTGAGATCGTAGAAATCGGCCATCAAATGAACACCGCCGGTCTTCCTAAGGAATTCATCGCCGCAGCCGTCAGCACTGCTTTTGAGTTCGAGGGTGTTTACGACCTTCTCAAAATGTGGTCTGACGAAAGTGACACTGAGGAACGAAATGAAACCGTCGCCGACATCCAAGAGCTAATCGATGATTGCATTCAGCAAGAAAAAATCGAAGGCGTATATTTACGCTTCGATGACCTTGACGGCATCGCTACCAATATCCGCGCATTCAAAGACAACCTTCGGGCGCTCGTAGATCAGAATGGCGGCGTGAAGAAGCTCTCAGAAGTGACCGGAATTCCACAGCCTTCGCTATCGCGTTTCTTCAACTCTGCCTCCATGCCAAGACGGGCAATGTTGAATAAAATTGCGAGAGCACTTAAACTCAGCCAGGTGCATATCGCTACCGAGTGGTCACGTTAAAGACTGACGTTCTTGCTTAGAAGACTGTATAAATAAAACTCACCGAGACCAAGGTCCAAAAGTGAAAACCCTCGATGAGTCATGATCCTTCAACTGAATAGAATTTAGCGAATTACGACAAACGCTTAATTTTATTTGAGAAGAGGAACCATGCGCATCGAGGTAGGACCATGGAACGCTACTTAGAGGTCCATTTTCCATCTTAAGGCGACGCTCTCATTTCGCTTTAGATACAGTTACGCGTAAAACTCGTGAAAGTACTAGCTTAATCTAGTGAAAACACTAGCCTACTTGTCCTTTGGACGCTACACTCAACAAAAGATGAAAAAAATTGATTCAACACGTTTTACTTTTATTGAAGAGCTGTCAGAAAATCTAGAAAGCTCCCCTCAATTTTTGCAGGTGCTTTTAGGCCCTCGGCAAGTTGGAAAGACTACGGCGATTTTAAGTTTTATCGAAAAATATTCAGGAGAGAGTCTTTATTTTACTGCAGATGAAGAGATTGCGCCGACGTCAGAATGGATTGATGAGAAGTGGCAGATCGCGTTGCTAAAATCCTCCACTTGTTTGCTGATAATTGATGAAATTCAAAAGATTCCAAATTGGTCACAAACCATAAAGAAAATTTGGGATCACCAAAAACGCACCAACCGTACACATTTGCGACTCGTGCTTTTGGGCTCAAGTTCACTGGATTTGCAGACCGGCCTTTCTGAAAGCTTGACCGGACGTTTCCAACTGATTCGAGCGACTCATTGGGACTACAATAGGTCTACCAATCTTTGCCACATGAACGTGGAAGAATTTGTCCGCTTCGGGGGATATCCTGGCTCATATGCTCTATTAAAATCACTACCAAAATGGGAAAAATATATTCGCGCTTCAATTGTCGAAACGGTGATCGGTAAGGATATCCTACAAATCGCAAGGGTACAAAAGCCGGCGCTCTTTCGGCAGGCCTTTGGCATTTTAATGTCATATCCCGCGCAAGATATCAGCTATACTAAGCTACTCGGTCAACTTCAGGATGCTGGCAATACTGATCTCGTGAAGCGCTACATAGAACTCTATGAGGGTGCTTTCTTAATTCGAGCAATCTACAAATATTCGGGGAGAGCCCTTGTATCCAGATCCTCGTCCCCAAAGCTTATTCCGCTCTGCGGCGCGCTTGTCGATCGGGCAATTTTATTGACTAAGGAAGGCTATGGCAGAGCGTTCGAGGCAACGGTCGGAGCCTGCATGATTAACCACGGCTACGAAATATTTTATTGGCGAGATCAATCCTTAGAGGTCGACTTTATTGTCGAGAGCAAGAACCGAATATTTGCAATTGAGGTCAAATCTGGTCGTCATCGCTCGAATAAAGGAATGGCTGCTTTTATGAAGCTCTACAAGAAGGCAATACCAGTTTTTGTAACCTCACAAAATATTGAAATTTTCCTGAAAAATCCGTCTGCCTTCCTTGAGACACTATCGACCTAATCGCGAGTTCGATATTTCACATTTTCGATGTCAAACACGATGGTTGGCCACCTTCGCCTTATCTTAAAAGCGTGAGTACTTGTCCATTGCTCGAATCACAAAACGCACCAGCAGCGAGAGCGACTTAAGCGGGCCGAGCTTCTCTTGGTCGCGGTAGATTCTCCACGTCGACGCTAAACTGCGCCACTTACTTGAGCCATATGAACCTGGCACAATTCGGTAGCGCACCATATCCTTGGGTAATCCCAAACAGTTTATCCCTGGCTTTAAAAGTTTCAGCCAAAATGCAAAATCCTCGCATCCGACATCCGGAAAGTCCGCATTTCCGACAAACTTGCGTTCAAGCAAAACGCTCGAGGCCAAGATGCAGTTCTGCTCAAGTAGTCGCCTATAAGAAATCGATTCAGGCACTTTGATCTTGCGCCCGAGGCGCAATCCAGCCACGTCGATACGCCGAAAAGCGGTGCATGAAAAAGTAGCGCCCGAAGCTTGAGTCTGACGCAACTGATACTCCAATTTTTCCGGAAGCCATAGATCATCACTGTCTACAAAGGCGACATATTCGCCCTTCGCCAAGTGCATGCCGGAATTGCGAGCCGCC
Source organism: Pseudobdellovibrionaceae bacterium (assembly GCA_043757545.1). Taxonomy (GTDB): domain Bacteria; phylum Bdellovibrionota; class Bdellovibrionia; order Bdellovibrionales; family UBA1609; genus JALHOQ01. Next base: position 642 of record JAYVPG010000104.1, on the reverse strand, counting down.
GCGACGCCGAACCCTGCGCTTTTCAAAACGCGTACACGGGGGTCCTTCAATGCCACTTCTCGCGCGATGGATTCCGACTGATCGGTGCTCGACGGATCAATAACGCAAAGCATTTCCCAAGCGCTAAAATTCTGGGCGAGCACAGACTCGATGGTGGCACCAAAAAACCGTTCGGAATTACAAACTGGCGTAATGATTGAGACGAGCGGGCTCGCGATTGAGCTCATAATCACTTTCGGGTTTCACAGTGCAGCGACTCGATAATCGAACTGTGAGGATATAAAGAGCGGCCAACAGCGCCATTCGCAGAGAACCTTCACGCAAACATTGGCGAGAAAATAAAAGAAACGGTCGAGCCCCACTCTGAGTCCGCAAGGGTGAGCGACCATGCAGCCACGCGCGACGGAAAAACTGCCGAACACCGCCCGCCCAATGGTGAACGACGGCGAGCTCATGACGAATCTCGACCCGCAAATTTTGCTTGGCCAAATTTTCACAAACTGCAATCTCTTCCCCGCCAAACGCGGTCTTGATCGCGAAAGGGAATTCTATAGGATGAGCGACGATTTTCGGAATCAAGAAATTGCCCGCTAACGGCAATGGCCACGCCGAGTAGCGGTGGGATTCAAGCCAAAGACCGGC
>JAYVPG010000103.1:0-49343 GCA_043757545.1 Pseudobdellovibrionaceae bacterium | reverse complement strand
TTGAGATAAACTGAGGGCTAGTGTAACCCAATTTTTGCGAAACATCGGCCTGAGTCATTTGGGCGCTCTCGCGTCCGTCTTTCAGGAAATTTCCCAATTTCTTACGATCGTATTCCAACATATTGATGTCCTTCCTATTGCTACACTCTTTGTATGACAGATTATCGGTATGTGGGAACTAAAAATTGCCTGCTCAATTAGATTTCAAGTAATATACAGGTCATGAAATTTAAAGCTTCCTTGATCTTGATAATTTTTAGCTTAATTAACCTCCAGGCGCAAGCCCGAGATTTGACCGATGTTAGCTTGGATATAGGCACCGTGAAGCAAGGTGCTGAAGCTAAACAAGATGCCTTTGATCAGGCCATTGAGCAAACTACACAAAAGTTAACTGAAGAGCTTCTTGGCCCGGAGAAGTCAGCCCGCTATTGGCCAAGCCTAAAGGCTAAGTTGCTTAAAAACTCTACTCGGTATGTTGTTTTTATAAAAGGCTCGCCACCCATTGAGAAGGCAGGACAGACTCAAATCACTGTGGTGATGCGGCTTTCCCCCGATAATCTAGAGACCTTGTTGCGCGAAGAGGGGGTACTCAATGCGGGTACTCTACGCGTATTGCCCTTGTTTGAAGTGGTGGATAGTCATGGCGCCCGTTATGCGTGGTGGGCCGATATGGGTGAGGATGACAAAACGACCTCCGCTCAGCAAGACATGTTCAAACGTTTTTTTAGTCATCTGGGCAGCAAGCTAAAAGCGAAAAATGTTTATGTGCTGGATCCGACCAATCCAAGCTTTCGCATGAGTGTTCCGGCCGCCTATCGTACGGCTCTATTACGCAAAGAGGACCAGATGTTGCTGGCTCAATATCTTAAGGCCGACGTGGTTTTGAGTGGGCGTGTGGACGTGGCTCGGCCACGCTCCGAAAACTCAGAGCTCAAGCTGGGCTATGATATGCAGCTGTGGCAGGCCAAGTCAGGCCGTGAGATTGGCGCAGTTCAACGTGCGGAAAGTCTGAGTTCAGATACTCCAAAGGTAGTTCAAGCCTTGCTCGAGATTAGTTCTCCGAAAGTGGTCGAGGAAATATCGGCTAAAATTGGCGATGCGCTGGCGAGTGGAAATCTGAACTTAAATGTGGTGAGAGTTGCCGTGACCGGCACCATGAGCTATCGGCAGCAAGCGGAGTTCAAAAGGCAGCTGGCTCAGGTGCGTGAGATTCGTGTCTTAAAAGAGCGATTGTTTGAGCCTAGTCGAGTGGTATTTGAGGCCGAAACTCCGATGTCGGGCCAGGATCTTGCGAAGGTCTTACAGAAGGCGCGTTTTCCTCTGTATAGCCTAGAGGTCGATAGTGCCCAGGACGACAGTCTGGCTTTGAGTGTTCGTGCACTGTCCTCGTCTTCAGCCCAATAGTGTCTTGGCGATTTTTCCCATAGAATATAGGTATGAAACGTCTCTTACCGTTGATGGCCATGTTTGGTGGGATCTTTTTTCTAAGCGGATGCGCTCACTTGCTGGGCGGGAGAAGTGCGAGCAAAGAGCCTTCACCGATTGAAACTAAAGATGTCAGCGTCGCGGCTCGTGCCGATGAAGAGGCTCCTCGCCATCGCCTGTTCATTTTACCATTTCTTGATGAGCGACCGGATCACTCGGCTGCGATGACCGAAGTCGCGCGCCAAACGGTGGTGCGTGAGCTCTTAAAAACGCGTCAGTTTGTAGTGATCGCGCCCGAAGATTTTCCGCAAGATCCGAAGAAATTTTTAACTGAAGAAAATGAGTATGACCTGACACAAGTTTCGCGTTTGGCTTCGACCCTGGGTGTTTCGGCGGTGGTCGAAGGGAAGGTCTTGAGTATTAAAGCCAAGCGGGTCGGTGACTCGGTCGGTTTGATTCGACAACTCAAGGCGCAAGTCTCGACTCAAGTTCGCGTGCGAATTTTCGCCGGCAAAAATGGTAAAGAGATTTTAAATGAGGTGCGCTCTGCGGACACCGATGCAACGTCGACAAGAGTGGGTGAGCGGGGCGACGGAACCGCCGCCTTAAACGAAGACCCTGAGCTGATTCGCGCCGCGATTCGCAAGGCGTTCTTGGGGGCGATTCCCAATATCGTTCGCGCCATGGAGAAATTGAGCTGGGAAGGCCGAGTTGCCATGGTTGCAGGAGAGCGAATCTTTGTTAACGCTGGGCGTCTTTCGGGGCTGCAAGTCGGTGACATCTTAAAAATCACGGATGAAGGCGATGACGTCTATGATCCCGAGACCGGTCGTTTTATCGGCACAGCTCCGGGCCGCCTGAAAGGCACCGTCGAAGTCGTCAGCTATTTTGGAAAAGATGGCGCCATCGCGATTATCCACTCAGGCTCAGGCTTTCAAGAGAACGATCGCGTCGAACTGTACTAGTTCCCTTTTCGGCTCGTCTAAGTTAATCCCCTTTTATGCAGCAACAGTATCTTGGCCGTGTCGCCTTTTCCAATGCACTTGAGCAACAGGGGTTGGCCTATTCGCAAGTTCAGCGCGAGGATTCAATTGGAGTCGTGTTGGGATTTGAGAGTGATCCCGTCATTACGTTGGGGCTTCGCGGCCGGGCGGGTGACGATCTTGTGGAGTCCGTGGAGGGTGCGGAAAAGCGAGGGTTTGCCGTTGTGCGTGTGGACCGTGGGGGACAAGCGACGCTGCATAACCCCGGTCAGTTGGTCATTTTCCCGGTAGTGAGTGTGCGCGCTATCGGCGCTCGCGCGTGGATTTGTATGCTGGCGAAAACGACGCGGGGCTGCCTTGCGGAATTTGGATTTGAGAGCGCTTGGAACGAGCGGCGACCAGGAATTTACACTGCGCGCGGAAAAATCGCCGCCATGGGCGTGAGGATTCGCAATGGGATTAGCACTCACGGAGTGGCGATCAATGTCGCCAATGAAATCGACGATTTTCAGTGGATTCGCGCCTGCGGCGTGGAACATGCGGCCGTCGATAAAATGGGCGATGAGTTTGCGCTTGAGACCGTCTTTAAGGTGTGGACGCAGAAATTTCGGACGGAGTTGACAAGGTCGGGTTTCTCGCACAACTTATGATTCTATTTCGGTGTGCGTCCCTAGCTCAGTTGGTTAGAGCACTACCTTGACATGGTAGGGGTCGCTGGTTCAAATCCAGTGGGGCGTACCAATTTTTCCTCTAAATTTAGATTCACTCTCGAGGCCGGTCCGGGTGCGATGAAAAGAAAATTACTTTCCTTTCAATGGATCTGGATTCTCTTGTTGGTGGCATGGTGTTTGGGACTTTCGCGGCCCCTTGGGCCTTTGCCGGCACTTGGGCCACTCTTTGACTTCCAATCTGGAGTTTGGCGGCATCATGATTTTAAATGGCACGATCAGAGTGTCAAAGGCCTCAAGCATTCAGTCGTTGTCGCGATTGATGCATCGGGCGTTCCCCATCTGTTTGCGCAGAGCGAGTCGGATCTTTATCTAGCACAAGGGTATGTGAATGCCTCGCAACGATTGTTTCAAATGGATCTTTCAACGCGTGCCGCTTCGGGGGAGCTTGCGAATTTAGTTGGTAAGCGCGTGCTGAAGCTGGATCGATTTTTCGTTAAATTCGGAATGCGCCAGTCGGAAAATGAAACTCTCAAAGAAATTATGAGTGAGCCGAAGACGGCAGCGATGTTGAATTCATTCACTATGGGAGTGAATAGCTACATTGATGCGCTAAAAGAGTTGCCTGTTGAGTATAAAATTCTATCGAAAAGTCCGCTTCACTTCGATAACCGACGAGTCGTAGCTATGGATAAGGCCATGACTTTTTCGCTCAACGGGCGAGCCGACGACTTTGTGCTTAGTCATCTTCAACTGTCGCTATCGACTGAAAAAATTCTCGATCTTTTTCCTGAGTTTTATCCTGAAAAATATGAGGAATTTATTTTTCCTAAGGTGTGGAACAAACGGCCGCGCGACCGAGAGCGACCCGAGCTCTTTTCTTTTCGCACGCATCTGCGAGATTTTCCGAGCATCCCGCAGCCCTCGTTGGGTAATGGCAGTAACAATTGGGTCGTTGGTCCATTGAAATCAAAAACTGGACACACCATTCTTGCCAATGACACCCACTTGGATCTGACGCTACCCAATGTGTGGGTTGAGAATCAACTTTCCTGCCCGGAGTTCAATGTCTACGGCGTAAGCCTTCCTGCAGTTCCCGGAATCATCAACGGTTTTAATTCTTCGATCGCTTGGGGCCCAACCAATGGTGCGACCGACGCCTTGGACTATTACGAGGTAGAGTTCGAGAATGAAACCTCTCTCACCTACAAAGACGGCGAGAAATCGAGAGTGGCTCAAGTCTACACGGAGACGATCGGTTTGGGGCGGGATGGGTTTGAAAATGTCCCGGTCACGTGGACCAAGTGGGGAGCGGTTTTGCACCGTGAAGGTCGCTATGGTCTGGTCGCCAATTGGACTGGCCACCGCGCGAGCAATGAGCTTCTGGCGTTGCGCAGACTTTACCCTGCGGTGGATGTAAAGGGTTGTCTATCTGCATTTAGCGATTGGAAGGCACCGATTCAAAATTTTGTATGCGCCGATGCGAATCACTTTGCGCTGATCCACGCGGGGTTTATTCCTGAACGCAATGTGGGCGAGGGTCGATTTATTTCGTCTCCAGAGCTCACTCGCTCGGCTTTGACAAAGGCGGCTGCAGAAGATGAGCGGCCGCAAATGATCGATTCAAAAGAGGGCTTTCTGCGCTCGGCGAATCAGCGAGTGGTTGGCCCCTCGTATTCGACCTATATGGGTACGAACTATGAGGAACCTTTCCGGGCAAAGCAGATTCGTCGTCGGCTCGAACAAGTCGATAAACTTTCGGGCGAAGATATGATCGCGATACAAAATGATGACTTTGATCCAGAGGCGGAGTTGATTCTTCCGATCCTATTGCGCGAATTGAATCAGGATAAGTTGAGTGAGGCCCAACGCGAACAAATGCGCGCACTCGGTCGTTGGGATCTTCATGACTCTTGGGACAGAGTTGAGCCGACGATTTACGAAGCTTGGTATCATCAGGTGAAGGAAGATCTTTTTTCCGACGAATACGATCTGCCCGAACGCCTGAGCTTTCGACCGAAGGATATCCGCACCGCTTGGTTACTCGAGCGAGTCTCCAAAGATCCACACGACTCGGATTCCTATTGGGTCGACGATAAACGAACGAGTGTCGTTGAGTCTCTAACGATGATCGTGACTCAAGCATTTCTTCACGCCTGGAGTGATCTAGAAAAGAAGGGTGGATCCGATGCGAAGGCTTGGATTTGGAAAAATGCGATTCAGACGAAGTTGTCCCACGTGGCTAAGCTGCCGGGTTTTGGAAGTGATACTTTAGAAATGAGTGGGGCGTCGGACAGTGTACGTGGAAATCGCGGTTGGCATGGGGCCGTCTATAAATTCGTCATTGAACTGGGTCCTGAGCAAAAAGCGTGGATGCAAGTGCCGGGGGGATTGAGCGGAGATCCATTTTCTACAGACTATGAGCGTGGCGTGAAAGAGTGGAGTCAGGGTGTGATGCGACCTGTGGAATTCTATAAAAATTTAGATGAGGCACGCAAACGTGCTGTTCAGGTTGTCGAACTTCGACCTGAGGCAGGGTGAGGTCATGATTTTATTTTGTCTCGCTGTATTTTTTCTGACGGGTTGGTTTCTGCCTTGGTGGGCGGTGCCCATTGTCGCTATTGGAGTGGGATTTATTTTGCCGGGGCATCTTTCTCGCACGCTGAAAGTCATGGTTGCCGCAGGCCTTAGCGCAGCGACTTGCGCTTACCTGCTCGATGGCTCCAGTCATGGTCTTATTTCACAACGGATGAGTCAGCTGTTCAACCTGCCATCTTCGATTTGCATCTTTGGATTGATGGCGGTCATTTCCGTGATCGGCGCATTGCTGGGCTATCGCAGCGGGATTTTTCTAAAAACTCTGTGTCAAAAAGCCAAGCAAAGTTAGTCACATTCATTGTTTCATACCGGGATTCGCCGACGCTGAGATGTGACCTCGGCCTTCGCCTTTAAAATCATGGGAATTGCGTCGAGAACTTTGACGCTTTCCTAGACTCGCGTCCGGCGAGTTCATTGTTCCGATAATATTAGGATGAAGTCCGCGCAAAGGCTGTGTTTTTCTCTGCTGATTTTTTTGAACGTAAAGACGTTCGGCGAGGGTCTCGCGTTTAAATCATATGCGCGTAGTAAGGTTCAAATTCAATCTGTGCAGACAAGCTTTGCCGCTGGCCAAGATCTCATTCTCTTAGTCGATAACGAATGTTTATCCCGCGAAATTTCGCGCAAAAATAACGGAAGTCTGATTCCTGGAATTCGTGTGCAACATAAGAGTTCGATGGGTTTAAAAATTCAAGCGTTGCATGGCGTGGTCGGACAAGAAGTTAGCAAGGTCGATCTGGAGCGGATGAGTCAGGCACAGCCCTGTCTGATCGGCGTCAGTGAAAACGCTTCGGTTGAGCTCGCCGGTTTTCCTGGAGATCCGGAAAGTGTGAATCAACCGTCGCTACTCGCGATTCACCAAGAGACTGGCGAAAACTATTTCTTTCATCCGATCTTTGGTATCCGGCAAACGGTGGTCGCTGCGGTTGTGGACACAGGGATTGAGCTGACCCATCCGGATTTAATTTCCCGCATATGGCACGGGCCGTTGGGCGAATTGGGAACGGATATCTTCAACGGTGATAGTGACCCCTCCGATGACTTTGGTCACGGCACCCATGTCGCTGGCCTCCTAGGCGCCCAACGGGACAATGGCAAAGGGATCCGCGGAATCATGGGCGACTTTGTGCGCCTTATGCCGGTGAAAACTCAAGGTTCGGATGGCTCAGGTAGCGTGGACAATTTGGTCAATGGAATTCTCTGGGCGGCGGATCACGGTGCAGAGATTATCAATCTCTCGTTGACGACGGGATCAAACAACTCTGCTTTGTTGGCTGCGCTCCAATACGCGCTTGGAAAGAACGCCGTGGTTGTCGTGGCTTCGGGCAACGATGGATCAGAAATCACTCTCAGTAATTTTCTGACTCCGGTGGGCTATGCTCCTGACAATCCAGGTCTGATCAGTGTGGGTGCATTCGATGCGGCGTCTCTTTTGCGACCGGTCTATTCAAATTACAGCACACATTATGTAAAACTGAGTGCTCCGGGCTCCGCAAATATGGAGGGATTGCTTTCGACATACATTGGCGGAACCTACGCGAAGCTTGCAGGAACATCCATGGCGTCACCACAGGTAGCAGGTGCCGCGGCAATGGCGGTGAGTTTCTTAAAGACCAGAGGGATGACCTATTCGCCGGCGAGTGTTGAGAAACTTCTTGAAGACTCGGCCGTGGAAAGCGTGGAATTGAATCCTTATTTTGCCAATGGACGACGTTTGGATATGGAACGTCTTGGGCGCTTGATCTTTAACTCTTCGGTCATCGATGCGACGGGGGGCTTTGATGATCCGTAGAGTCGCCCTATTTCTTGCTGTTTGCTTTTCTCTCGGTGCTTGTTCGCCGTTTAAAAGTGCAAACAAAGGGTCCGCGTTGGACCCTGCGCTGTTTTCGCACGGGGACAGCTCGTTGATCCCGTCCACCGACAAGCTGTCCAAGGACTGCCGCTCCCAATCCGAGTTTGACACTTGTTTGTATATGAAAAATCCGGTGGCGCAAAGGCAGGGCAGCCTAACCACTGATCAGTTGACCTCCGAGCTCAGGTTCGGCGTTAAGCTTCGCGGATTGGCAACGACGGGGCATCTTGAGAATGAGCATGTGCAAGTTCTGACTCTTCACTCCGCGCGTTTCTCGCTGTACAATCACACCCAATATAAAACTGACTATTCGGCTGAGCAAAGCTTTGTTGAACAACTTATGGCTTACTACTGGGTCAATCGCACCTTTGAATATCTAGAGCCAAGACTGGGCTCTGCGCGCCTGCCGATTTCGGGCCTTAAGGTATTTGTTGATGACACAGTCACTGGATATTCGTCGCAGAACAACTCGATCTCACTGGCGAAGGCGAGCAGTGGAATTCCAAAAGCAATGAGCGGTGAGGTTCTTGTTCAGCTGTTGGGCCAAGCGATCGCGCAGCGACTTAGTAGTCACGGAATTTTCGACCACTCTCAGGCAGCGCAACATAATTCTTGTGGACTGAATCCAAAAGGTTGCTGCTCGACGGAACTTGGTTGCGCAGGCGCACTCGCAGGAAGTTTTGGCGACTACCTCACAGGGGTCATGTTCCCATCGTCGGCAAAAATCGGCGAAGTTATTTCCATGGACGTTGGCGGACAAAAAATCTGTGCTCAAGCCAGGGATCTTGCGACCTTGAATGCTCAGAGCAAAACCCAGATATTCAATGCCTGTGCGGATAAAGGAAATATTGCGCTCGAGGGAGCATGGTATGCCTCTGTTTGGTGGAAGATGCGCGGGCTGGCGGAGCAGCTGGAAGCCGGCGGCAGTCGCGATATCGACATTTTGTTTTTCGATCATGCGGTGAATTGGGACGCCTCCAGCACTTTTGCGCAAGCAAAGCAAAGTGCGCTGACGTTGGCGGCGAATTATAAATCGGGTAAATATCTAGGGCTATTTCAGACTTCGCTGGCAGGCGTGCCGTAATCCGTTCTGCCGTTTCCATGCCATCCGCAAGTGTCTAAGTTTCGCTCACTATCGCTCATGATCACGGAGATTTTTCAAAGGTCCCTTGAACTCCAGCGGTTAGTTTACTTTTTCCCAAACTGTGTTTAGTCTTGCCCGGATCAACCACCGGGAACAGGGGTAAACCATGTCACGAATTCACCTATTGTTTATAACGCTACTGATTTCGACCTTCGCACACGCCGACCTACTCTCGCTGCGTCCGGGACCGACTGCTAAGAATGGAGTCAATATTTCATTGGGCGCGACAGCGATGGTCGATGGCAAGAGTTTTGACCTGACCACCGTGGGCTCTGGCCTGCGCAGCAAACGGGTCGTCTTTGATATTCCCGTTTACATCGTAGAGGTCATGGTGATGGATCAAGCTCGCTATGTAAAGACCGAAGCGGGTGCTCTAGCTTCTCTAGATAGCGAAGGCGCGATTGCACTCCGCCTAACGTTTCTGCGTGATGTTGGCTCCGATAAAATTGCTACTTCATTTCAAGATGGCCTAGACGCCAATTCTGTGGACCCAAAAGATGCGGATATTGTTCATTTCATGGATATTGTCGGTAAAACTGGCGATGCGAAGACCGGTGGATCGTTGACCATCTTTTTTACCAAGGGCGCTGACGGGTCTGAAGTACTCGCCTATGAAAATATTCGTGATGGGAAGCCTTCACTTAAGGTGATCAAAGGGCTATCTGGATTTTCACGCAAGATATTCTCGATTTGGTTGGGTGCTTCTGCGGACTCCGGATTGGCAAAGTTAAAAACTGAACTGATGAAATAGGGGGTAGCAAATGAAGGCGACCATTTTAGCCGTCCTAGGGTTTTCACTGATCGGCTGCGGCGCCATGCGTGCCACTGAGAAAATGCCGGGTAAGATGGAAGAAACCCAGCAGCAGATTCAAGACACCAACAACCAGCTCAAGAAAATGCGCGAGACGGTAGATCAGCAGCCGGTCGCCATTGCCTTTGAGGACCTACTCAAAGAAGAGCTTGGTCGTGACTTACAGCCGGTTCCCTTTGATCTTATGCCATTCGCCAAAAAGTTTGGTCAGTATGCTTCGAATGAAGACATCGCCGACGTCGTCTACTTATGGATGAAGAAACTCAATGAGCTCACACTGGATACCGAGAGTCCTACGGCAGATCAAACCGCCGCCTTTAATCATCACAAGATGCATATATTCTCAGCTTTGCAGGCCGTTTGTGGTCTTTTGCCTGAAGCAAAGGTTCAACAGATTATCAAAGAGCAAATTGAAGGCGATGGTCGGTTTCAACAAGCGGCAATGCAGCTCCTAATGTTGCGTGTGCGTTTTCTGCGCGATGTGATGTTAGAGGCCAGTCTTTTTTCGGAGCCCTTAGACAATGTCGGAAAGCTGGAAAAAGCGATCGAATACACTGATTCGATTGATGAAATTGCGCGGCTTCCCTATGCGTCGGAAATTTCAATTAAGATTACGGGCTTTTTAGCCCCGATACCGGCGATCGAAGAAAGTTTAGATCCAGGCTTGGCGGTTGAGACTTGGATTAAAATTAGAAACAAAGCCGCACGTAGCTTAGTGGTGAAGCCTAAGCCGGTGACTGGTAACCCAGGCGTGGATGAGAAGCTCTTTGACGAACGCCAAGCGCGGGTGACACGGGCTCTTGCCAAGACTGAGGGTAAAATCGCGGGATGGCAGAGTAAGCCGTAGAATGCGGACTAGCGATTGAGATCGATTAGCCCGCCATTTCCTTTGCGTTTAAAATACATAAGATCAATATAGATAGAAGCCGCGAGAACCAGACTGCGCTCGCGTTCGGGTAAATTTGAATCCAGATACTCCACCAGAAAGTTATCTCGATCAGTAAACAACTCAGAGCCTAAGCCTGACCATTTTTTGCTGATACGCGCGACCTCTCGACCTTGGCGAAAAAAGGGAAACGTCCAAACTCGCCAAAAAGGCGAAGAGACCTCCATCACGGTTTGTCCCATTTCATTCTCGACGTGAAAGCTCTTACTAAGGATCGCGAAACGTCTCTCTATGGCGCCGACTAGCCGTTCGTCACGATCCACAACCTCAAGGCGTTGGAAAAACCAACGAAACGGATGACGTGCCGTCATAAACTGCTGTCGATCAGCGCTAAAAAAATGAATTTCAAAGCTTCGCCAGTGGCCGAGGTATTGGCGAAACAAGAACCCGAGAATCCCTTTTTGCTGCTCGGCCGCAAACGCTAAGTCGCGGCCGGTCTCATCTAAAATTCGATATTTATTGCGCGTCTCAAAGCCAAATATTTCACCCAGTTCGAAGACTTGTTTAATGAAAATCCGCGATAGATTTAAGGTTGGTGGATTCATCGGATTGATGCGTACTTCGGAGTTTTGGTTAGCATTGGCAGGGGATCAACCGGTTGCCGATTGTGGAGCACTTCAAAGTGCAAGTGAACTCCTGTCGCATGTCCCGTCGCACCCATTCCACCAATCGGATCTCCAGGTTTTACGAGCATACCTTCTTTGACTGAAAAACTGTCGAGGTGTCCGTAGAGCGTGGCCCACTCACTATTAAATTCGATGAGAATCATATTGCCGTATCCATTGAAATCGCGACCGACGTAGATCACCATGCCTTCGTGAGCGGAAAGAATCGGCATACCTTTGCGTCCGCCCAAATCAAGTCCGCTATGTGCCGGGTCACTTGCCGGATGAAATCCACGGTTTAAATGAACTCTCTCCACGGGCCAAAAGAGTTTAAACGGACCTCTAGGAATATATTGTGAACGTGAATTCAAACGTCCGCGCGGCGCCTCGGCTTCGCTCTCGCTGTACGGTGCAGAATCTATTCCATTGGAATAATCGCTGGATGTTTTAAACTCGCCGCCGCCCTTGTAGTCGCCCATCCCACGATAGCCGCCGGCGCCAACACGATAGGTTCCGCAAGAAAGTAAAGTTCCGCTCAAAATAAAAACAAGAATAAAACGCATTAGCTGTAGATGGGGAACTTCATACAGAGCTCCCGAACCTGGCCTTTGATCTTCTTTAACAAAGTCTCATTGGTCGAGTCGGCAAGCACTTCGCCGATCCATCCGGCGATGGTTTTCATCTCTGACTCTTTCATTCCGCGCGTGGTGAGGGCCGGGGTTCCAATGCGCACGCCACTGGTTACAAATGGCGAGCGTTTCTCGTTGGGAACGGTGTTTTTATTGACAGTTATGCCGGCTTTATCAAGCGCGATCTCGGCATCTTTTCCCGTGATTTTCGCATTAGATAGATCGATCAAGATCAAATGATTGTCCGTCCCACCAGTGACCAGCGCGGTGCCTTGGTCGAGCAGTCCTGTCGCCAGAGTCTTCGCATTCTTCACGATCTGCTCAGCATAGATTTTAAAATCAGGTCTAAGTGCTTCGGCGAATGCGACCGCTTTTGCGGCGATCACATGCTCGAGGGGACCACCTTGAATGCCCGGAAAAATTTTCGAGTTCAATGCCTTCGCATGCCCTTCACTGCACATAATAATTCCACCACGTGGGCCGCGCAGCGTCTTATGCGTCGTCGAAGTCACGTAATGTGCGTGTGGAATAGGAGACGGATGCTGACCGCCTGCGACCAAACCTGCAAAATGCGCCATATCTACAAGCAGTGTAGCCCCGACTTCATCCGCAATCTGACGAAAGAGTTTAAAATCCAATACACGAGGGTAAGCACTATACCCCGCAATTAAAAGCTTGGGGCGATGTTGTATGGCCAAGTCGCGAATTTGATCATAGTTAATGCGCCCAGTTTTAGGATCAAGCCCGTAATGCGAGGCCTTAAATAAAAATCCACTGAAGTTCACCGGGCTACCGTGGGTCAAGTGTCCGCCGTGAGCCAGATCCATTCCCATAATCGTGTCGCCGGTTTTTACGCTCGCCAAGTACACAGCCATGTTGGCTTGAGAGCCTGAGTGCGGCTGAACGTTGACGTGCTCCGCGCCAAACAACTGCTTGGCGCGATCAATTGCCAGCTGTTCAATATGATCGATGTATTCGCATCCGCCGTAATAGCGTTTGCCCGGATAACCCTCCGCATATTTATTGGTCAGGATCGTGCCTTGCGCCTCCATCACCGACTTCGAGGCGTAGTTCTCTGAGGCGATCATTTCAAGGCCGTACTGTTGGCGCTCGGATTCGAGTGCGATGTATTTGCTCAATTCGGGATCGGTCTTATCGAGTAACATAAGATTCCTTCCTAACAGGAGAGTTTTTTAACACGAGCCGTATGTCGTCCGCCTTCAAACTCAGTTTCTAAAAATACATTCAATATCTTTTCGGCGGTCGGAAAAGGCGTCATACGGCCAGCTAAACAAAGTACGTTTGCATCGTTGTGACTGCGAGCGGCCTTGGCGACCTCTTCTGACCAACACAGCGCCGCACGGATCAACGAAGAGCGATTCGCACGAATAGCCATACCTTGCCCACTTCCGCATACCAAAATGCCGATGCTACTTGCCAACTGTGGCTCGAGCTCACGGCAAAGTTTTCCCGCATAGTCCGGATAGTCGACGGAATCTGACGAGTTGGGCCCGAGATCTTTCCACGGTAAAAATGGAAAGCGTCCGATCAAATGAGTCTTCATCTCAAGCCCGGCATGATCGCAGGCAATAAATATCGTTTTGTATTTTTTCTTAGAATTCTCAGAGAGCATCGAAAGTCCCTCCGTACGGTAAGGTCAAATGCGTCCGAATAACACGCTACAATTTGTTCCACCAAAACCGAAGCTATTGTTCAGCACGTAATCCATTTTCTTTTCACGCGCCGTCTTGGGCACATAGTCGAGATCGCAACCATCGCTCGGATTGTCGAGGTTGATGGTCGGAGGAACGGTGTTGGTGGCCAAAACTTGAATCGAGATCACACTCTCGATCGCACCCGCCGCTCCAAGTGTATGCCCAATCATACTTTTCGTTGAAGAGATCCAAACTTTTTTCGCATGACTGCCAAAGACCGTCTTAATCGCTTGGGTTTCTAACTCATCACCGGCATTTGTGCTGGTTCCATGCGCGTTAATGTAGCCCACTTGTTCAGGGTTCAGGCGGGCATCGAGCAGAGAATACTTCATCGCTTGCGCGGCACCAGCACCACCAGGTGCCGGTGAAGTCATATGATAGGCATCTGAAGACGAGCCGTAACCACAAACTTCAGCATAGATCCGCGCCCCACGTTGCGAAGCGTATTCGTAATCTTCTAAAATCAACATGCCCGCGCCCTCAGACAGCACAAAACCATCGCGGTCACGATCCCACGGACGACTGGCGGCTTCGGGATTATCATTGCGGGTTGAGAGGGCACGCATCGAGCTGAAGCCCGCGATGGCCATTGGCGTGACAACGGCTTCGGTTCCGCCGACGACCATAACATCACAGCGGCCCTCACGAATGAGTCCCGCCGCTTCACCTATGGCATGGGCACCTGATGCGCAAGCGGACGTGACCGAATAATTGGGGCCTTTGAAACCATAGGTCATCGTCACTTGGCCAGAGGCCATATTGGTGATCACGCTAGGAATAAAGAATGGAGAAACTCGTCCAGGGCCGCGGTCGCGCAATATATTGTTTTGCGCTTCGATAAAAGGCAAACCACCCATGCCGACGCCGATGATTGAGCCGACCCGCTCTTTTTCATTTTCAGGAATATTGAGCTGAGCGTCGTCGAGTGCCATCTTAGTCGCGCCAAGTGCCAAATGGATAAAGCGATCCATTTTTTTCTGCTCTTTTTTTGCGATGTAATCGTCTGAATTGAAGCCTTTGACCTCGCCAGCGATTTTTGCATCATAGGCTGAAGCGTCGAAGGCCGTGATTTTACCAATGCCGGATTTTCCGTTCACCAAGCCCTGCCAGCTCTCTTTGAGATTCAGGCCGAGGGGAGTGATGAGTCCCATTCCCGTGACCACAACACGACGTTGTGGCGTTGATGATCGAACGAAAATTCCGCTGCTCATAAACTCAGTTAGTTTTTCCCTTTGGTTTCAAGATATTTCATAACGTCTTGAACCGTGCGAAGTTTTTCTGCGTCTTCATCCGGAATTTCAATTTCGAATTCTTCCTCCATCGCCATAACTAGTTCGACGATATCCAAACTGTCTGCACCAAGATCATCGATAAATGAAGACTCAGGCTTCACGCGCTCCGGATCAACGCCCAATTGTTCTTCGATAATTTTCATAACTTTCGGCTGAAGAGACATGATTTTCTCCTGTTATTTGGCAAGCTCGGCCCCGAGATTTGCCGTTAATTCTATTTCAAGCAGATGTTATATCCCAGCTAGACCTGGGATGTACACATCACATATACAAGCCGCCATTGACCTGCAAAACCTGGCCTGTAATGTAATGCGAAACGTCACTGAGTAAGAATGAAACTGCATGCGCAATGTCGTCCACATTCCCTAGGCGCTCCATAGGGATTTTTGCCTCAATCGCCTCTTTTTGGCTAGGACTGAGCGTCGCAGTCATATCTGTAGTGATAAATCCTGGCGCTACGGCGTTTACACGCAGGCCGCGTGAGGCAATTTCAAGAGCAAGTGCGCGGGTAAAACCCTCTAAGCCGGCCTTACTCGCACAGTAGTTCGCCTGCCCTGGGTTGCCCATTTGCCCCACCACACTCGATATATTAACGACAGAGCCGCGCCGCGCCTTAAGCATCGATTTCATCACTGCTTTGCTGCAAAGATAGGCACCACGGAGGTTCGTATTTATGACTGCGTCAAAATCCTCTTCCTTCATCTTCAAGAGCAGTTGATCGCGAGTAATGCCGGCATTGTTCACCAAGCCGTCGATGCGTTCGAAAGATTTGGCGATCTGAGAAAATCCGGCGTCCACAGAAGCGGCCTCCGCAACATTCATTTGCACCATCAAGTGGCCACTGCCTTCGAGCGTCGCCAAAATTTTTTCGGCCGACTCTTTGCCCGAACTGTAAGTTAGCGCCACACGGGCGCCTTGCTTTGCCAGAAGCTGCGCGATGCCCGCACCGATACCTCGGCTGCTACCGGTGACCACGATACATTTATCTTTTAAGCTAAACATTAGGTGCCCTTGAGTTCAGAGGTAAGTATTTTTAAATCGTCGAGGGAATTGATATTGAAGGTTCGTATGCCGTCGCCAGCGATTTTTTTTACCAAGCCAGACAGAACTTTACCGCATCCGACTTCAATCGCGCGCTCGACTCCGAGGGAGCGCATTTTTTGTACACACTCAATCCAGCGCACCGGCTGAGAGATTTGGCGGATCAAATTTTTACGCAACTCATCGCCCTTGGTCACCGGCATCGCGTTTACATTTTGTACAACCGGCGAAAGCGCCGTCGAGAATTTTAAATCGCCAAGGACCGCCGTCATCTCTTCTTCCGCAGGCCTCATCATCGAACAATGAAAAGGTGCCGACACTTTCAACGGAATAAACTTTACGCGTGGTGAACCCACAAACATATCCGCTTTAAAGTTAAGCGGAATCCAGTCGAGCAAAGTTTTTCGTCCGCTGATCACGATCTGCCCCGGTGCATTGAGATTGGCTGGTTGAACGGGGTCAATTCCCGATTCTTTCTCGGCCCATTGGCAGAGTTCAAAAACCTGCTCGGGCTCAAGGCCAATCACGGCGGTCATGGCACCTTGACCGACCGGCACGGCACTCTGCATGGCTTGTCCACGTCGCCGCACGGCTCGCATGCCGTCGGCAAAGGTCAGAGCTCCTACTGCAACAACGGCCGCATATTCGCCCACCGAATGACCCGCAGAAACACCGGGCGAAAAACCAAGTTCAGTCTTTAACATTTGCTGCGCCACGGTCGAGACCAGCAGAAGACACGGCTGAGTATTTTCAGTGAGCGCTAAATCGGATTCGTGCGCATCGAAACAGAGTTTTTTTAAATCGATACTGAGAGCGTCAGAGCCCTCTTCAAAGAGCCGACGGGCGAGCGCGAAATCTTGGTAAAGAAATTTTCCCATTCCGGGAAACTGACTACCTTGTCCGGGATAAAGTGCGCCCCACACAAACTTAATACCTTAAAAGAATCGAGCCACTGGTGATGCCAGCGCCGAAGGCGGTGAGAAGAACATTTTGTCCCCGTTGAATACGGCCATCGCGGATCGCGCGATCCAACGCCACGATAACCGTTGCGGCCGAGGTGTTTCCCATCTCTTCAATCTCGACCACGACTTTTTCCATCGGAATGCCGAAGTGTTTGGCCACGGCTTCAATAATTCGCAGATTGGCTTGATGAGGAATGATCCATGAGATCTCTTCGGGCTTCATATTGTTGGCGGTCAGAGCCTCATCACAACTTTGTGACATAGTTCGCACAGCGTGTTTAAAGATTTCTCGGCCCTTCATGCGCACATACTGAAGATTTTCGTCCAGCACGCGCTGAGAAAAGGGTAGAGCAGAGCCGCCGGCCGGGAGCACAAACAAATCTGAGATGGCACCATCTGCATGCAGGTGACAGCTAAAAATTTTCGAGTCTTCTTCCTCTTTGCTGCGTGTGAGGATCGCCGCCCCCGCAGCGTCACCAAATAAAATGCAAGTTTCGCGATCTTTGTAATTCACATAGCGATGCAAGATCTCTGCGCCGACGACGAGAATATTTTTGTAAGTTCCGGTGCGAATAAATTGTTCGGCAATGGTGAGCGCATAAACAAATCCTGAGCAGGCCGCAGAGATATCAACAGCCATGCAGTCGCGCGCGCCTAATTTATGTTGCAAGACACACGCAGTGTTGGGCATCGGCTGATCCGGGGATACGGTTGCCACTAAGATCATATCGATGTCTTGAGCTGTCAGTTTGGCCTCGTCGAGTGCATTGCGGGAGGCCTTTAAGCAAAGATCGCTGGTGAATTCACCCTCGGCTGCGATCCTTCGCCCACGAATTCCCGTGCGCTCCAAAATCCATTGGTCATTGGTTTCGACAAGTTTTTCTAGGTCGGCGTTAGAAAGACGCTTCTCGGGCAGGTAAGAGCCGGTTCCCGCCAGGCGCGATCTATACTGGGTCATTCTTAGGCTTGAGCCGTTACGACTTCACGGCCTTTGTAATAGCCGCAAGAAACGCAAAGGTGATGTGGTTTTGCGAGGGCTCCACAATTCGGGCATGCTTGAACTCCCGGTACAGTGAGGAAGTCATGTGAGCGGCGCATATCGCGACGTGAACGTGAGGTTTTCTTCTTTGGAGTTGGCATACATCATCCCAGTTAAATTATTACTTAATTTGAGCCGTGAATTTTAACTATTAGGTCAGGGAAATCAACTCTTTAATTTGATTTTTTCCAGCACCTGAAAGGGGTTGGATTTAATCGGGTCGGTGGCCTTTTCGGAGCCATAGCCCAACCATTTCTTCACTGGCTCGCTCATATTTTCGCAATTGGCGTCACAATCGGGCTTACCTAAGGGGCGAATGGGTTCTGCCAACCCCACGAGTTCATGAATGTAATCGCCGACGCGGAAGAGGTCCGAGTCGAGCAAAATATAATCAGGTCCCTGGTTTTCCCATTCGTGGGCGTGATTGGCTTTGGTCAACTGATCGCCCTTTTCCATGGGTTTTTGCACGACCAGCATTTCATGCAGTTTTTGCTCGACGGGGAACTTAAAGTCGATGGCGCAGAGGGCACATTGCAGGTTGAGCCCGGTCTTAACCGTACCCCTCAGATCAAAGGTGTTTCCCAGAGGCGTGATTTTGAAGCTCACTGCATAGGGATTGTTGCCAATTAGGTCCTCGAGCGCGCTGTTCAACTCGCCACTTTCGCGGGTGTATTCGTAGTCTCGGCCCTCGGCAGGCAGGTCTTTTAATTGGATCTCAGTAGGGGACTTTCTCGGCTTCATGGGTGCGAATGTAGAGCTATGTCGCATCGCAGTCAAGACCTGGTCTCATGCTGCATTTGTTCTCTTATAGAATGTTACCTACCATAGGAAGATGCACCTATTGCTTTTGCTCCTTTTGCAGACCCCAGCCTGGGCCGATTCGACGGTACAAGCGAGCCATGACGTTCCCGTCTACCAAACTCCGGCGGCAGAAGCCCGTATCCTATTTTACCTGATTCAGGGTGAGCGCGCTCAGGTGACCCCGATTTCACAGGAAGGCTATGTGCGCATGCGAATCAAGAGGGGCAACAAGTGGCGCTCGGGCTACTTGTTGAAGTCCGATGTGGCGAGCCCTCTGACCATGGGACAAGGTCGAAAGTGGGGATTTGGCGGAGGCTACCAGTACACTTACCTCTCACAAAAAGCCAAAAATTTTGAAACCGAGGATCAGGTCAAGTACACAACGACGGATTACACCAGTCACTCAGCCTCGCCTTTTCTGGCCGCTCAATATGGTCAGGAGAATTTTTGGCGCGTGACGTTTTCAGCTAAATCAACTCACTATACCTCGACAGCGGCCACCGATATTCTCGGGTCCAATGTGAAACCTATTCGCCTGAATCATACGTTCTATTCTCTGCTCCTGCAGTATGGGGTATCACCTTTTGACCTTCGGCATTTTTATTTAGGACTTGGTGCCGAGTTGGCCAAGGCGACAAAAGTGCAAATCGTTCTCGGCGATCAGGAACTCGCGTCGAATAGTCAGGATTTGCCGCTTTATGCTGGAGCTCAGGTTTTTGCCGGAACGAATTGGTTTTTACTTGAAAGGCTATCGGCCTATGCAGACTTTCGCTTCACCGTGATCGCCAATCAAACGCCAATGATCTTTCAGACGGAGATTGTGGGCGGCCTTATGTTCTGGCTTTAAATAGGACAGCGGAATTCACCCTTGTGTCGCAAAATGAGATTACGGCAAATCCTCTAAGAATCCATGCCCTTGCCTGACTAAGATGGCGCGCAGTGAGGCTTTCACTGCCCAAACTATCTACAGTTGCCGAAGGTGGGAATGGAGCTGTCAACAGTGTGTACAGCCCAAGCGGCCGCCGAGGCCCTCAATTGCTCCCGGGCCCTGGCATGGCCTCTGCAATGATTCAAGGCAAGCAGACACGCACTCAACAGGAGAACGGATATGAAGGCACAATATAAGATAATGGGATTGGTGATCGCCAGCGTGATCTCAACTTCTGTATTCGCTGTAGAACCTGTCGCGCCAAAGCCGGTTACCCGCATCGACTTTAATAAGATGATTGATCAGAACAACGGTGACAAATCGGATTTGCAAAAGAGCGTCGATGTTGGAATGGACAAATCGGCTGATAATAGCGCGGTGAATGTTCAAGAAGACAAGAATAAGGTTTTGGATTTTATTGATGTTGAAGTTGGAATGGGCCCACAACGCCCGATCGTGGATCGTCGTTTTAACAGCACCGATGCTCCTCGTATCGCAACCGAGTTCTCTCGGGAGTTCTCGTTGCAGATGTTTAAGAAGACTCTTAAGGGAGGATCTTAATCTCTACGCTGCTGTAAATTGATATTGTTTTAAAAGTTTCCATAGACCCCCCATACCCCTATGGAATGTATGACCCCACTCGAGCCGGCTGGACCCCACCACGCCGGCTTTTTTTTATTCCCGGACTGGGGCTAGAGAAATGCGAGTCGTTATTCATTATGCGTGCTTTAGTTTTTACTTTCTTAATTGTGTTTGGCTTAGGTGAAACCGCAGCGGCAGTGACTCGGGAGGAACATAGGCGTGCTCTCAGCCAAGTGTTGCCGACCCAGGTGCTATGCGAGCGTCGCCTCACTCGTCCCACTTTCCCTCCCGCTCCTGATCGAATTCTGATTCAGCGAACCCATCTTATTATAACCTTAGACCAAACTGTATTTTGGAAGGGTCGGCCGTTGTATTACACGGATTATCGGTTTCCCAGTGGAGCTGCGTGGCGCCTCTTGCTAAGACTTACTGATCCGGAAATAGGGGACAAAGATACGGTGACTGCGCTGGTCCAGGATGTGTGGAAGGGCGTAAGCTCAACGGATACCGGATATCATTTGATGATCCCCCGCTACGTGAACGGTCTGCGCCGTTGCTTCCGTAAAGTGGATCCAGCTTTTGACGCAATTGAGACCATAAAAAATAAAGGTGGATATCGTTGGGTAGATCCGGCGATATAAATCACAAATGGCTTGGGATATTTTAAAAACTCAGCGGCTTGTTTTACGAAACTATCGTTTAGAGGACTGGTCGCGGGTCCACCTCTACGCCTCGATTCCTGAATTTTCTCGGTTTGAAATGTGGGGGCCGAATTCAGAGGACGACACCAAGAAATTCATTGCGGATATGGTTGCGGAGGCGGCAAGCGCCCCTCGTTACAAATTCAATTTTGCAGTTTGCCTTAAGGACAGTGATCTACTTATTGGTGGCTGCGGAGTGCGTCTGGAGAGTCAGTCGAGTCGAGTGGCGAACCTGGGCTGGGCGATCAATCCCGCCTTTCAAGGCCAGGGCTATGCTCCCGAGGCGGCGAGGGAGCTTATTCGGTTTGGGTTTCATGAGCTTGGTTTGCAGGTGATCTACGCGACCTGTGATGCGCGCAATTCGGCGTCGATTCGAGTGATGGAGAAATTGGCGATGCCGAGGGTGGGACACCTAACCGGGGATAAGCTGCAAAAGGGATATCTACGCGATACTCTTCGTTTTGAACTGATCAAAGGATCAGCTTCCTAAGTTCTTGCTGTGAATAGATATAATCCGCATAGACCATCGTATTGGTGATGTTGCGGTGGCCTAACGCCACTTGGACTAAGCGCAGGTCGCGCGTCTTTTTATAAAGTCGAATCGCAAAGGTGTGGCGCAGGCCATGGAGTTTTTTATGGACCGGGCGATAGATATCCCAGATCTGGCGCAGGCGATTGTAGGTGATCGGGAAAATCACTGGGCCTGGCGGGGCTCGGGCTGCTTCTTTTTCAAGCCGCTCAAAAAGCCAGGGGGCGAGGGGAATTTCGCGATCGTTGCTGCCTTTTAATCCACGGATAAAAACCGACTGCTCGAAGCTGTTTAAATCTTCGGTTCTCAAATTCAAAATTTCTTGGGCGCGGCCACCCGTGTGTAGTAGCAGCCAAAGAAGGGTGCAGTTGCGGGCATCCTTATCTTTGAAAGTCTCGAGAATGCCTTGAAGGCGCTCGACCTCGGGCTCGAGCAGGTATTTGTTCTTGTTGACCGCATAGCGGATCTTCACGGACTTTTTAGACACCTTGCATTAACCTCGCGTGCGCAAAATATGTATATAAAATTAATTTAGACACAGTAAGCCATTCTTACTTTTCCACGAAATTCGCTGAATACAGACTCAATTTCAATATCAATTTAGTGTTATGTCAACGACTTAGCTATGTGACTTATAGTTATAATACGAAGTCGATTTTGAGACTGGCCAGGACATAGGGTGGGTCGATCTTTCTTAGCATTGATACATAATTTAAAAAACTGAAGGATATTGTATTTCACTTACGTAAATATGGTGAAATACAAATTATAATTGTGAAATAATATTTTAAATTACAAAGAGGAGATCTATGGAAATGGATCGGCAGTTTTTTGAACCAACAGGAATGACACCAAAAGATGGTTTGAGGGCTAAATCGGCGGTCCGGATGCGCTATGAAGCCGAGGTTAAATATCTACGTGAACAGCATGGCGATCTCGAGCAAATCCGCGCCCGCCTAGGTCTTTCGCGGCGTAAAATGTGCGAACTCTTGTTGGTAGATGCGAGCGCATGGACCAGGTGGACGGCGCCGGGTGGCGAAGCTCCTCCGCATATTTACCGAGCCTTGGATTGGTATCTTTCTCATATGGAAAAAGATCCTGAATATAGGCATCTTGCGAAGCGTTTTGCGGGTTGGCTCAATCATGAGAAGGATCACGAGGGACGCTTATTGAGCCTTGAGACGATGATCGGGAAGGGGCGCCCGCGATTTTCTTGGCAGGACGTCGCAGTTCCGCTTTTGGCCTTTTTAGGGGGTGTTTTGATGGTCTATTTTACGTTTAGGCCACATTGAGCGCACGCTGTGGACGTCGACTGAGATCAAGTCGATTGACCCAGATGGCATCGGATATCTCACGAACTTTTGGGTTTGGACTTTCGGTCGCTTCGCCCCGGTAGAATGCGACCAGGTCGACCTGAAATCTACCGTCCATGTAGTCGACGTTTTCGTGAATAAGACTGGCGCCTAGTTTGTAGGACTCATCGTGAATGCCTCGATCGCGGCGAGTAATTCCAGAAATGACGTCGGCATCTGAGTGCAAGAAACGTTTCACCATAATATCGAGCAGTACCTCTTTAAATTTAAAGTCAGGACTGAAATTGCGGAAGTCGGGATGCACAGTGAGAAAGGTCGCAAGAAAAGCGCGTTTTCCGCTCTTAAGTAGGCGGGCTATATCTTCCTCGGTCCAATCCTTGAAATACGAATCTTTACGAAAGTTCAGAACAGAGAAGTCGACAGTACGAAAGAGGATCATCCCTACACAGGCGGTCGGAGTGAATATGCAGGCCGCCTCGTCTTGACGTAAAAGATCGTCTAGAAAAAGTGGCTCGTCGACTTTATGCTGAGCAAAGAGTTTTTGCCAGACCTCATGCCAGCAATCGACCGCCCTGTGATAGTACGGAGAGTGAGCGGAATCGGGCGAAGAAAACGGGAGCATCACTAGCTGAAAGTTCTTGCTCGTTAGCATAGGCATCGTTTGGGCCTCGGAATGAAATAGGGTTGGTTGTCATCGTATTGCACTTGCTTAACTCGCCTTTTGTTTTATTTCTTCGCCGCTAGTCGGACGAAGGGCGTCGCGGAGGACCGAGTTTTTAAACGGAAAAAAGTAAGCTTGATTGATATGGGCTTGGCTAAACTCCCCGGAGGTGCTGAGTCGGTGGTGCGCTTGGGCCAGGTGATAAAATGGGATATGAGGATATTCATGATGGGTTAAGTGGTAACTCACGCTGTGAGGGGCCAGAAGAAATCCTTCTATATGTCCGACTCTCACGTCACGGGAAGAATTGTGAGGGTCTTTGTAGCTGACTGCAAAATGCTCAGCCACGCTACGAATGCGACCGACGACGGGTAGAATAAAAAACATCGGGACAAACCAGTAGAGGAGTGCCTGCTTTTCAACCCCGAGTGTGAAAATAACTAGGCCCGCAAGCGTGAAGTAGCTGAGTTTAAAGAGCAGAAATCGAGTCTCTGCTTCCCATCTAGCTTTTTCGCCAAAGCCAGAAAAACGCCAAAGAATGCTGGCCCACTCAATCGGGCCAGAGACGAATATGAAGTGAGGAACAAATAAAAGTAGCTGTTTTGGCGACGTGGGGAAAGTCCATTGTATTTGCCCCGCTTTGCGCATCCAGTCTGGGTCTTGGTTCGTGTTCAAGTGTCGATGATGTTTCAAATGATTTTTTCGATAGACTTCGGTGTCAAAGAGTAAGGGGAATGCGCAACAGAGGTCGGAAGTCCAATCGTTCAAGAGCTTATTTCGCGCAATGTGCAAGTGGGCGGCTTCGTGAATCATTACAAAAAGGGCGTGCTGTCTTGCGCCGATCACCAGAAGAACAGTAAATGTTAAGAAGATGCTATTGAAGTGTGTCGCGGCAGCGATGCTGGTGCCGATAATTATCCAATTCGCACAGATCGCGAGATACGGCAAAAGAGGCTTTCGTTTTAGCGATGAATGAAACTCGTTTTTCACTGACTCTTCCTCTTAAATTAATGAAGGCCTTATGTTTCTAAATCAAATTAATTTAACGATCTATCGGTGGATGGGTATTAAAGCTTGATGCTGCATTTTGGTCGCGTGGGAGCTTATTCTACATATTAGGCCATTTATTGTTTATTTATAAAAATCTAGACCCGATAAAGTGATGTGATGCAGTCCGCCGTTCGTGAACTTGCCTTCAGGTTTTCACGGAAAATCCGATTTTATAGGATGACCAAGAGCAAATACATCGAAATTAGGACGACCTTGGACTTTGGTTTCAGCTATCGCTGGTTGGTTATTCATATCGCGAGCGACTTAATCCTTCTTAGTTTTCCTATTCTTTGGGCTGCTCAACATGTCGGACTAAGTACGGTGAGTGTGGTGTGGGGGCTGGCTTCTGCGATACCTCTTGCGGCCTTTTATTTTCGATCGTTTTCAATGATGCATGAGGCAGTGCACGGGGCGATCTTGCCGGCCCGAAAATGGAATGATTTGCTTGGACTGTTTTATGGGATATTTTGTTTTTTGCCTTTTGTGCATTGGAAGCAAATTCATCTATTGCATCATCAGTGGGCGGGTAACGTGGAGAAAGATCCGGTGATGAAGCTGGTCTTAGATTTTCGAAAACCATCGACTCCGACCCGGGAATTTTTATCGCTCCTCTGGCGCTCCTGGTTTCCGATCCTTGCCATATTGCAAACCTATGTTTTTTGGACCGTCAGCATCTCACGGTTTTGGCAGGACATCAGTCTTTCTCGTTTTATGAGTCTTGTGTTGCCGGTGACTATTTGGGGGGCAGCTTTTGCATTTGCTGATCTGAGCACTACTCTTTTGGTGACGATTCCATCCATACTCTTATATCTTGCGACCGTAGAGGTGATTAACTTTCCCCATCATATGAATTTGCCCCAATACGAGGGTGAAACCAAGCTCGCTCTTTGGGATCAGTATAAAATCGCCCGCAGCTGTATATACTCAAGATTCTTGGCTCGCGGGCTTTTATTGAACTTCAACTACCATGTCGAGCATCACCTTTACCCGACTCTGCCGTGGCACCAACTCGACAAGTTAAGTGAAAGGCTGCACAAAGAACTTGTCGGTTATAATTTTACGATGGGCAATCAATGGATTTTACAAAATCGAGTGAAGCCACTTGAGGAAGTGTCGCGTGCGCCAAAGATGCGCGACCAAGATGGAAAAGTCGCGATCTGAAGTTTGCTCCTAAATAAACGCGAGGTTTGTTTCTGCGCCCTTTTCCAGGCTCATCGTTCTTGCGTTAAAGGATCCAATTAAACCTGCGGGTTGATTGGGCCCGCTAAACAGGGGCGAGATATGGTTGAAGCCGATTTCGAAGTACTTCTGTTGTTGCGAGCGAGTCTCCCGAATAAAATGATTTGGGATATCAAATGGGATGGTTTTGTTTGCGGCCCACAGGACCTCGTCGCAGTAGCTTATGATCTTTTCAGTAATGGCTCCTGACCGGTCGTAAAGGAGCGGCCATTCATAGGCAAGGACCTCTATAAGCGAGTAGTTAATCATCTCCATGTAGCGCAAATTTCGAAAAATTTGAAAGCGCTGCATATTGTAACCCTCGATCAATTCGCCGGGGCCTACGTGATCAAGAAAATCTTTTGGGAATGTTAAGCCCTGTGAGCGCATACTTATAATAAAAAAATCACGATCGTTCCAAGGGTCAGTTCCGGTTTCCGCACACGTAATAAAATTTAGAACTAAATTTTCAATGCCATGCTCGATAAGCGAAATCATTTCGTGTGGCAATGTTTTCAGATGATGGATAATTCCTGAAGGTGAGCGAGGAGTTTTGAGGTCAAAATCGTCGGCTAGGCGAACTAACCGCTCTTCAAGTTCAAATAGATTTTTGATCCCAGGCTGACTTTTATGTAATAACATACGTAATTCCCCTAATGTTTTTACTACTTTGACTCGCCAAATTCTCATAAACAATCAAAATCTGTGTAGGGTGTAGCAACTTCAAGTGCGGCGCGCTAAGGCAGAACGATTTTTCGCGTTTTAGAGGCGTGTACTGAATTGAGACATTCGAACTGAGACACATTCAACCTTAGGCCCCGAGTTTCCGATAAGTCACATAAGAAACCCAAGGGGGCCAGTTGTGCGTGTGTTGAATAAAAACCTTGTCTTAATGCTTTGCCTTTTGTTGGGCACCTCTTTTGGCTGCTCGAGAAAATCCAATAGTCTTTCGCTGAAACTGAGCTTTGGAAAAACCTCGGGTAGTGGCAACTCTTCCCAAGCACTTGCCGGTCAATTGGAGTTTGCGGTCGTAAATGTGCAAATTCCGGGCGCACCCTTTGTAAAACAATTTGATTTTAAAAACAGCGCCATTCCCGCGGGTCAAGTTTTCACACTTGAGGTCCCCGATGTGCCGATGGGGACATTTCTAGTCCAATTTCTTGGCGTTTACAAAAATACGACGGATGGCGTTCGTAACATTGGATATGGTGATGTGAATGTCACGGTCGGGGCCGGCACGACAATTGCGGATTTAACTGCCGCACAGGTTGCAAGTGCCACCAAAGAGGGTCGGGTAGTCGGGCGATATATAGACGCCGTCGGTCCACCTATGGCGGGTCCGACTGGCACGATGGTTATGCGCTATGCTCCTCCGGGCGGTAAACCCAAAATGAATATTGAGAAGTCATCGATTTTAGATGGCTGGTTTCAAGTCATGGTTTTAGAGGGCGTCGCTATGGATTATGTGATGATCCCGAGCGGCAAATCAATCTTTAACCAGATCGCGTTGGTAGGTCCCTCGCTAATGCTCGATAAGTCTGCGGCTACGACGGGACAAAGACTAATGCAGGTCACGCGGCCTCGTTATTTTCATAAGAACAATACAACGGTCGAAATGCAGCCCCCGTCGGAGATTTTTATCGGCTTCTTTTTTGATCCAGCCCTAGGGTTTTCAACCAGCGCTCCACCTTTGACCGTCTGTTATCCATCGGACATTGCAGAAACCATTCCTGGTGCATACCAAGACGTGAATTTAACTCAGCCACTTGAAATTGTTTCTACCACTGGCCCCGCGACCCAAGTTATTGTTGGCTCCAACGGGGGCATGTCGAGCCCACAAAGTGCTGTTTATACCGAAACTTCCTCACCTTGCGTTTCCGGTCTGCCAGAAGAAAAAATATACGTCAATCATGCGACTCTGGTCGACAGCAACGACAGTATTGCAGGTTTCTCTCCACCTTTTAAAGCGGTCAATCCGTTTGCTCGTTGGGATAAGTTTATTGCGGCCAAGTACAACGGCTCAGACACTCCGTCGATCAGTGTGAACTGGCGTTTGATCCCGGCCTTACATGCCGAGGCGTTTACCGGGACGGTCGTGTTTGGTAAGTTCAGTGTCAGCAGCGGTTCGTCGTCCGATAGCGGCGACAGGACCTGCGATAAGCTCGCGGCCTTAGGATATGTCGAACTGGGCGAAGTTGCAGCACCTGGAAGTTCTCTCACGCTTACGTCGGTGAGCGGAAACGCAGTGAACTCTGGTAACTTTCAAAATTTTAGCTTTGCACTTTGCGGATTTCGTAGCGTGGCTGGGCAACGTGAGTACGTCGGATCTTATGTTACTGGCTCGGGTGGAGGCGGTGAGTTCGATCGTCACACGGGATGGTCGTTGGCAGATCTTACGCCTACGGGCTCAGTCACCTATTCGACTTACGGCGGAACGCAACACTTGACCAATGTGAATGCGAGCGGTGCGAGCCCACTCTATACCAGTTTATCATTGGCCGGCGCGTTGGCGAATACAAACCCGGGTGATGAAGTGATGCTCTCTGTGGTCGGATCGTCTGGCACAGGTCCATGTAGCAATCCGAGCGCTGGCCAGCCCATTAGTACTGGCACGTATGGATTTGCACGAGTCATCGACAGTTCAGGCAATTTCAAAATTACCAAGGGGAGTTTTGTAGATCGACTCGACACCACAAACCTGGCGGCGACGCCCGCAGTTGGCGGAACTTATTGCAATGTAAAGGTCGCGAAGGTTTTGCAGTATCGTAACCTTGATCTCTCCTCTGTATCCAATTTCGATGCGGGCAGTTCTGGATTCAGCTATAACGCGACTGCGGGCATCTTACCCATACGTGTAGGCGGCACGTTGACGTTGAGCGGATCGACGAACATCCACGCCAACGCCGCGGGATTTCAAGGTGGAGGATCTATTGCCTCCAATGGTGCGGGTGATCTAGGCCCCGCCAATTCAGCTACTGGAGCACCTGGAGCGACTGGTTCAGGTGGGCGATGTCTGGTGAGTACGGCCAATGGTGGCGGCGGAGCTGGTCTCGGTGGCGGCGCGCAAAGCTCCACTTCAAATTTGGGTGGCGTTGGTTACATGAGCGGGGGGATGTCTCTCTTCTATGGTGGCGGAGGAGGGGGAGGCGCTGGTGGAACAACCGGCGGCAATGGCGGAGGAATCGTATTCGTGTCGGCCAATAAAGTTGTCACTGGTACTACGGGCGGTGGGAACACGATCACTGCTAACGGCGGCAATGGAGGCGGAAGCTCCAACTATGGCGGTGGCGGTGGCGGTGGTTCCGTCGTCTTCTATGCAAAGGACATTTCGGGAGCGCAAAACTTAAATGTAGCTGCAGACGGAGGCTCTATAGCGACAGGTGGTGGGGTCGGTGGTGGCGGTTATGTCGACGCATTGGCATGCGCGAAATCCGCTGGTACAGTAACCCTGACGGCGTCAGCAGCAAAGGGAGCCGGCGCAGCCAACGGGGGCGCGAGTCCTGGACAATCTTCAGCAGTAGTCGAGCCGGTCAGCACGGACCCGCAATTCTGGTCATGCCGAAGTAGCGACTAGCAGATAGCCTGCGTCATTAACCTCCATTCAGATCGAGCCAAGGCGTAATTTTCGCTTGGCTCGCCCTCCAATCCACTCTATTCTCACAGAGCTAAAAATAGAGGTGGATATGCTGACTTTTGAGCTCATCGAAAAACATGGAGATCACGAAGAGGTCGTCTATTGCCACGATAAAGATTGTGGCTTGCGCGCTATCATTGCTATCCACAATACGACTCTGGGGCCCGCACTTGGCGGGACTAGGATGTGGCCTTACAAGAGTGAGGAAGACGCGTTGATTGACGTCTTGCGCTTAAGCAAGGGGATGACTTACAAGGCCTCGGCCGCGGGTTTAAATTTGGGCGGCGGCAAAGCCGTCATCATCGGTGATCCGAAAAAAGATAAAAGCGAAGCCATGTTTCGTACATTTGGCGCCTACGTTAATTCACTCAATGGAAAATACATTACGGCTGAAGATGTAGGGACGACTGTTCACGATATGGCGTATATTTTTATGGAAACGCCCTACGTCACTGGGATACCTGTTTCGTTCGGTGGCTCTGGTGATCCCTCTCCGTTCACGGCCCATGGTGTGCTTATGGGAATTAAAGCTTCGGTGAAAGAAAAACTGCAAACCGATTCACTTAAAGGAATTCGGGTCGCTGTTCAGGGGTTGGGCAACGTCGGCTATCATTTGGTTGAGTATCTGGTGAAAGAGGGGGCGGTCGTTTCTGTCGCCGACCTCGACAAAGAAAAAGTGACGAAGGCGACGGGCAAATTTGGTGTCACCGCGGTGGATCCAGATTCTATTGTGACCAGTGAGTGTGATGTTTTTGCTCCGTGCGCGATGGGTGCGGTCATCAACGACCAGACGATGCCAAAACTTAAATGTAAAATCGTTGCGGGTGGTGCGAATAATCAGCTCGCTGAGCACCGTCATGGCGACAACCTGATGGAGCTTGGGATTCTATATGCTCCGGATTACGTGATTAATGCCGGCGGACTGATGAATGTTTTTGTTGAGCTCGAGGGCTACTCACGTGAACGCGCGTTTGAAAAGACGACTCAAGTTTACGATAGTCTAAGCGAAGTCTTCCGCATTTCGAAAGCCGATAAAATCGCCACGCATCGTGCAGCGGACCGACTGGCTGAAAAGCGCATCAAATCAATCGCCAATTTAAGACAGCATCATCACGGCCGAATGGCGCGTCCCTTTTCAACACTTAAAGAAATGACCAATCGTCAAAAGTAGGAGTCAACGGTGAGCGACAAAATCGACAAAGCCATGCTTAAAAATCCTGATGTGTTTGTGGGCACGTCCAATAAAGTTTTTGATTTTATTGAACGCCATCTTAAAACCGCCATGGCCATTGCGCTGACAGTAGTGGTGTTGGGCGTCGGCTTCGTCACTTACGGTTATGTCAATTCTCAGCGGGAGCGAAAAGCGGGCGAAGCTCTTTATCAGCCCGAAGCTGAGCTGAAGAAAGCAGAAGCTGCACGCCAAGAAAAGGCTTCGCCAAAGGGCGAGGGCGCAAGCAAAGTGGCGGCGCTTCATCCAGAAGATTTTGCGAAAGACTATGCTCCTTATGTTGAGAAAATTAAATCGGGACTTCGTGAGCATTCGGATACGAAGGCGGCGTTGGTCTCGGCACTCAATCTTTCATACTTCCTGACTCAGCAGAAGCAGTTCTCCCAAGCTCTTGAAGTCTTAGATATGGTTAAATATCAGCCGGGTCCTAATGACCTTTTGGGTGGGTTCAGATTAATGCATCGTGGGCTGACTTTACTTGAGAATAAACAAGTTGACCCTGCAATCAGTTCCTATGAGTCCGTATTGGGCTCTGAGAAACTTAAATCATTTCATTCGGAAGCTTTGTTAAAGCTCGGTTTATGTTTTGAATTGAAGGGTGATCTACCCAAAGCTCGTGCGACCTATGAGCGTGTCGGTAGAGAATTTCCAGATACAGATGCCTCGCAAAATGCGCAACAGTTTTTGCGACTTCTGGATTTGAAGTCGCAGAGTCAAGGTTAAGCATGCGAAGTTCAGCCTTCCTCACCCTTGTGATTTTTCTCTCTGGGTGTTCGATGCTTAAGACGGCACCCAATGTGTTGGTTGTTGAAAAGCGCTGGGTGCGCAATACGCTGGAGCAGGACTATCTTGGTGGACGACGAATCCATCGCTTCACTCCGATCTTTTCAGAACATTTAGTGATCACGGGAAATTCCATTGATGGAATCGTGGCGTTCGATCGTGATTCGGCCAATGAGCGCTGGCGATTGTCGATCAAAGACGGGGTCGAGGGTGGTGGGCTGATCGCCGACGACGTTCTTTATTTTGGCGCCGGCGACGGGCAGCTTTATGCGGTCCAACCCGAAAACGGAAGTATTCTTTGGACTTATCCACTCAAAGCTGAAGGTTTAGCTAAGCCTCTCGTTAAATCTGGGATCTTGTATGTTCTGGGTGGGAACAATGTGGCCCATGCACTCAATGCAAAAACCGGAAAGCTGATTTGGCTATACAATCGTCGAGAGGCCAGCAATCTTTCCGTGCGCGGCGGATCGCAGCCGGCACTCGCCGGTGATCTTGTTGTCATCGGATTTTCTGACGGTGCGCTGGTGGCGTTGAATAAAACTTCCGGCGCTATTGTTTGGGAAGCGAATTTGAATCGCAACAAACGTTTCCGCGATGTCGATGCGACTCCGGTCATCGATGGGCAAACGATCTATGCTTCGAGCTACGATGGTGCACTCTATGCAGTGGCGTTGGCGGATGGGAAGATCTTGTGGAACGTCGAAGAGGGCGGTTACGAAGAAGCGCTTGTGCAGGGAAATATGCTCTATTACTCAAGTTCCACCGGCAAAACCATGGCGTTGGATAAGGGCTCAGGCAAGATTTTATGGAGCAAAGACAATCCGCGTGGGATTGGCACCGCTCCGGTCATCTTAAAAGGTGTTGTTGTCGTTGGCGAGATGTCCGGCGCGCTTCGCTTTCTGGATTCGCGCACGGGTGATCCACTGGGGAACTTTGATCCGGGTCGTGGAGTCACTTCGCGAGCGGGAATTGATGCGACTAAGGGCGAACTTTATTTTATGTCTCACGATGCCAACCTCTATGCGCTTCGCCTCGATTGGAAGCGCTTTGCGAAGGATTGGCCGTGGGAATAAAGGGCGTTTACTTTTTACTTTTATTTTTGTGCGCCGGCTGCACTCAAGGTCATTGTCGACGTCAGGTGGATGCTCCGGCAGTTGTGCCAGGACCAGCTGCAGAGGCTCCCGCGCCCGTAGCCGCGACGCCGTCGGCTCAGGCTCATGTGTTTGTTTATAAATACGACGGAAGCATGCAATGCGGAATGGGGAGACCTGTGACCGTGGATCAAATGGCAAAAGAGCTCAAAGGGATCCAGGTCTTTTCGCAAGAGAAGAAGTCCGATGGTCTGATGCATATTCAAGTTTGCGGATCGATCACTGGCTTGGCCAATATTTATGAGATTGCGCCTTCCGCTTTAAAAAAGGCGGAAGCCCGAGGTTTCAAAAAGTGGAGTTTTGAGTGAGCGCTCCAGCGCTCTCCGTAGACCAGCTTTTAAAACTTATCCGTGACGTTAAGGATTTTCCCAAACCCGGCATTTTGTTTAAAGATATCACTCCGCTGCTTGCCAATGCCGAAGCCTTTCAGTCACTCACGCTACATATGGCCACTCTGATTCCAAAGCACTCGACTAAAATCGCGTCGATTGAGAGCCGGGGATTTATTCTGGGTGCTGCAGTGGCCGTGCATTTGGGATTGGGTATGGTTTTGATTCGCAAGCCTGGCAAGTTGCCATTCTCAACATTTTCCCACTCCTATGATCTTGAGTACGGTAAGGACACTCTGCAGATTCACGTGGACGCGCTTTCGAGCAAAGACCACGTGTGTATTCTGGATGATGTTTTGGCAACCGGAGGGACCGCTCAGGCCGCCGAAGTTCTATGTCTTGAGACGGGTGCCAGTGTGACTGGGTTTGCTTTTCTGATGGAGTTAGGATTTCTAAATGGAAGAAAAAAACTTCGCAGTAGCCATCAGAGCCTGATCACTCTTTAGGGACAGCCTACTGGTGGCTGAGCGACGACGGTTCCCACTTTTGCCGTGAGTGGATACTCGGTATGAATCAAATTAACTAAGGTCTTCAGATCCAGTCGATTCCCGTCCTTAAAGTAAGTGATGAGCGATGGACTCTTAACTGCGCTCTTAAGCAGCAGTCGCTCCACTTCAGCGGGGCTTGGAGTGACGCCGTAGTATTCGCGGATCAAGCCGATAGTCAGGCCCGCGGCCGCCGATACAATAGGTGCGGCCTGTGAGGTCCCTGCAAGACGCCCATAGGATTGCAGCGCTCGTGGAACGGTTGAATAGATTCCAGTTGTACCTTGCTCTGCACCGGGTGCGCCGATCTCGGCGTAAGTAGTGCTGTAGTGACTAAATGAACTCTTATTTCCGGTGAGTGTGTCAAATGAGCCGACACCAATGACACCTGGCTTGATCGAGAATTGAGCAGGGATTGAGGAGAGGGTTGTGCCGTTGATCTCGGCACCTGCACCCGTATTTGAATTTCCCACCGCAACCACCACGACTGAACCGCTTTGAATCGCTTCGTCTAGGGCGGATTCGGCAAGAGGATCTGCGGCGGGGCCGTTGGTGACCGAGTCTAAACTCACATTGATGACGTGTGCACCATTGGTGTAGGCGAACTTAATGGCGTTGTAAAAATACTGTGAGGTGGTGCTGAGATTCCCAGTCGTGGCATCTTTTTTGAAAATTTTGATACCCATAATTTTCGCGCGATAAGGCATTGTTCCCATAATTCCTATGGCGTTGTTGCTGACGGCTGCCATCAGTCCCGAGATATGAGTGCCGTGCCCGATGTCTGAGATGTCGAATGGATTGTAATCGACGAGCGCTGTTCCGACCGTTGTAATATCAATTCCGATTCCGTTGGAGTGAGCCCACATATTGTTGAGCAGGTCGGGATGCTGCCAATCGACTCCGGTATCGACGGCGGCGAGCACAACTGCAGTTTGTGGGGTTCCAGTAATCGCCATTCCGCCCGGCGCAGCATAGAAGTTTGCATAGGCACTCTCGGCATGAATGGCATTCAAATGAGTTTGTGTGGAGAGTGCGGGATCATTGAACGCGGACTGAGTGAAATATGTTTTGTTCCACGAGACTCCAACCACGCAGGATTCTTGATTGGCCAGACTTTCGATCTCAGTGTCCGTGTAGTCGCGGTCCAATTTCCAAGCATAAGCCTGACGATCAAGGTCTGGTAAAATTGCGCCGCTGTTCATCGCCGCCTTTGCAATCACAGTTTGCGCAATGCCCTGACTGTTTTCCTGTAAACATGTATTGTCTAGTATGACACTCAGCTCAGAATCAGCGCTTAGCGTGACCGGACCAGTGGCCTTTGCAAACGCGCCGTTTGCGGGTTCGTCGTCGCGCAGTCTGACTTTAGAGGCCGCAAATGCCG
This sequence comes from Pseudobdellovibrionaceae bacterium, assembly GCA_043757545.1. Classification (GTDB taxonomy): domain Bacteria; phylum Bdellovibrionota; class Bdellovibrionia; order Bdellovibrionales; family UBA1609; genus JALHOQ01. Next base: position 14,799 of record JAYVPG010000103.1, on the reverse strand, counting down.
GGAGTACCTTCTGTACGCGGTTGAACTTGGTCACAATGCCGCCCTCGATCTTGCAGGCGACGGAGCTTTGGGCGGCAGCAGAAAATCCCTTGCTGCCAAGTAAACCCTTTTGACATGAGTTATAGATAAATGGAACCAGGAGTAAAATGGCGAGCGGAGCGAAGAAACGTAGGGACGTGCGTTTCAAGTCAGGTCTCCTTGGAGAGTGCTTTGTATCAGAATATCACAAGCTAGGTGAGCTACGCGCAAATCCAACTGAGTATCGCGAGAGTGTCTCATTATGAATCAGTTCCAGTGGATTTGAGGGGTGGCGCGATTTCCAAGTCCTCACGCAACCGACCTTCGGAAATGGTTTCAATAAAAACACCTAAATCGATGTTTTGTACTAAGACCTCCCAAAATGAATCCGCCGAGAGTTTGAATAGCACACAAGGTTCAAGCGTGTGAATTGAGGCTGTGCGCGGGATATTTGCAATCAACGCGATCTCGCCGAAAAAGCTGCCTTGGCCGATTTTTTTTACTTTTTTCCCGTAGATTTCAATTACGACTGAGCCGCGTAGCATGAGGTAAATACTGTCCCCGCTATCACCTTGTTTAAATACCGTATGGTTTTGGTCATAATATTCAATGGAGCCACGGTTTGAGAGAAATTCGATCGATTGGCGAGAAAGGCTGCGAAACACCGGCGAGGACGCAAAAAATTGGTTCACTAAGATGGCGTTGCGAAAGTCTTCAATTTGTCTGACAGCTTGGGACTCGTGTCCCATTTGTCGAATACCCTGGACTGGGACCTTCAAGACACGAGTTTTAATTTTGGCGCTGACGTCGGCTGCGCGTGGTGCATCGTCAAGGAGCGCAGCTTCGCCAAAAATGGCGATGCCGGCAAGCTCGGTGAGCCATTCGTTAGAGCCAGAAGCGCTTTGTCGAATAATTTGGACCTCACCCTCAAGTAAAACAAAGATCTCGTGGGATGCGTCGCCTTGGCGGAAGATGAAGGCGCCTTGAGCAAATTCTGCGACTTCGGAGTTGGAGATTATTTTTAATAAATTTTGTTCGTGAAAATGAGAAAACAGCGGGAGGTCTTGAATGCTTTCTAAAATTTTCTCGTCGGGAATACGCGCATTCGATCCACGCACAAGACTGTGAACTTGCGAATGAAGGCGCCGCCACTTTGGACGAATGACCGAAAGAACTATTGTTTCAACAAAGGCTTGAACCACGGAATACAAGGCGGTCAACCACAGGCCGAGTCCGGTGAGGGGTAGCGCACTCGACCAGGACCAGTGGGCGATCTCTTGCAGTCCGGCGGGTCCGAATATAATCGCGGTTTGCATCAGCAACGCAAAGCACATGAGTAGCCAGAATGTGCCCCAAGTGGCGCAAACTCTTCCGAAGTCTTCATCTTGTCGTCCCGAACTACTGCCGAGTGAACGAATAAGATTGCTGGCCTCAAAATGCCAAGACATCACTTCGCGATCCAGTGGCAACATCAAACCTTGGATAAGTTTTAGTCCCTCACTGTTCACGAACGGGTTGGTTTCCCAGAACGAGAGAACCATATTGACTATCAATAGCGGTTCAATCCACTGCGGGTCGAGAACGGGACTAAGGCAAAAAACACAGAACCATCCGACCAGAATTTGGCTGATGTGAAACATGGCTGCATAGAGACGATTGTCAAAAAGATCATTGGCCTCGTCGCCGACGTGAAGATGCACTCCCCACAAGCTTAGGCAAATCGAGACATTGTAGGCCTTACCGGTGAGCAGCAAGAGTTGTATACCGCGGAATAAGTGGCGCAGGGTCTGAATCAACGAACTGCACGCGATCAGTCCGATAACGGCCCGCCAGAGATCTTGTCCCTTTGTCCAATTCTCAAGCGTTTCAAGTGGGGTGACGGGGAAGGATTGAAGACCAAACAATGATCCGATCAAGAGGAACAGCGTGAAGAAGTAGAATGCAGAGGGTGAACGGCGATCGGCCACGATTCGCTGGCCAAATCGCCAGGATAGAGTCCAGTGCTTTGCGCGTGGGTCCATCCATGATCGCAAATTTGAATTCAGTACCAGCTCATGTCCGTTTTCAAAAAAAGCACCCTGGTGCAAAAGGTGAATGGCTTTCAGGATGGACTTAAATGGTACGGCACCTTGCTTCTTATATATTTTCTCGACAATTTCACGAACGCTGAACTGTCCGCTGCAAAGTAAAACAAGGTCCGCCAAAACCATTGGCAGTATGATTTGATTGTAGGGATTGTCTGTCTCAAAGATAATACGAGAGCCCTGTGGGATCACCCGGCCGGCGCGTAGTCTGGGGCAAAAGTTTTCTAAACTTGTGCTCACGCTGCGGCCTCCAAGAATAGACCTTCAAGCTGTTCGACTATTGTTTTGAGCCGTGCTGATGGAATTGGAATGTTGACTAGGAATAAAATGATTTGTTCCAACTCAAGCTTAGTGCACGGTTGATGAACTCTTTGTGGCCACGCGCCTTTGAATAGTACGAAGTCAGTGGCAAAGAGGTGAACTTGAGCCAGTCGATGCACGTCATGTTCGATCACCAGGCTATCCCCGTGGGGCGAATTCCAGATCTCGGCCGCGGCCAGATCGGGCCCGTTCACTTCACTGCCAAACGCCTGACGCATGCTTAGGCCCCGGACCCCAGAGAACATAAATTTCTTTAACTGGGTTTGGCGGTTTGTATTTAAATTTAAAAATTGGATATGCCGACGATGATCCACTCGCGAAACGATTCGCGCCTGAATCGTTTCTTTGCCGGTGACCCAATGAATCTCAAGTTGAATATCCTGCCCAATCGCCGACCCGAGAAATCCATTTGGATCCAAGAGGCAACAGCCACCAACGCTAATGTCCACGATTTTCAAAGGTTGTCCCAGAAAGGCGACTTCAGGAAGTTTGCAGACGTTGAGGTTTCGCGGATAACGGATGCGCACCATACGGCGGCGTTCTACGCCGAGTTTAGAGGCAAGAGTGAGTACCGACGACTCATCTTCGCTGCTCAAGGTTACTTTTTTACGCCGCCAAAACATATTCAACCACTACCAGTTCGCGATCCACAGCCTGAGAATATCCCAAGCTTCGGCCTCGACAATTTTGAGTTTATTATCTTCTACCTTACTGCAAAGAATTTTAAGCTTCACGCCACTGAATACTAACTCAGCACGAAAGGTTTGATTCAGCCATGAGGGCGGTTTTTCTTTCAGACTAAGTCCGCTCATTGAAATATCAACTGTTTGAGACTCAAAAGTTTTGCTACTCGATGCCGCCCGAAAGACCAAACGACGTGGAAAACGGCGAGCCGAGCGACGCTCTTTGGTTTGTACCGCCTCCATCTGCAGCGTCGCTTCGGTTTTACCAGCCGGGGCGTCTTCAAAGAGAGGTCGGCGCTTGGACTTTTGCGCAGCAGTGGCGGGTGGACCACTGGGCTTTTTTGATTTCACATCAGTTTTTGTCTTGGTCTTTGTCGGTTCCGTGTCGTCATCTGCCGGAACAAAAGAGTCGCCTTTGGCCGCGTGAACGTCTTCATAGAATTCAGGGAAGTCTTTTATCCTCTGCCATTGCATATCGCCTTCACGGCAAGCATACCAGTCGAGCATCTTGGAGCTCGAGATCGCCAGCAAGATTGTGCGTACCTGATCGGCGGTCAAAGCGTCGATTCGCAACTTCTCAGATTTGTTGTATAAGCTCCAAATTTTCTGCATAGAGTCTCCCGCTATCTTGTCGGAAAATCATCAACCGTTATTGATGCTTAAAGGAGTTATTAGACTTGAGTCGAGGTGCTGTTTTAGGGTAGCTTTCGCCTCTCAGGAGGCCGTAGTGAAAATCAAAGACCAAGAGGTGATAGTGACCGGTGCGGGAAGCGGCATTGGCCTAGCTTTGAGTAAAGAACTGCTCGAACGAGGCGCGCATATTCACCGTGTGGTCCGCAGGCCGGTTCAAGACGACCTTTCGGGAAAGGTCTGGCTTGTAGATCTTCTCGATCGCGAGCAGGTTCTCGCGTTTCATCGTGATTTTATGTCTCAAGTCGGAACACCGGCGATTCTAGTTAATAATGCTGGCCAGCTCACCGGTGGGTTGCTCGAAGCGCAAGATCCCTTGGCGATTCTCGATATGTTGACGGTCAATTTAAACCATTTGATTTTGCTCTCTCGATTATTTCTTCCCGATTTTTTAAAAAAGGGGAGTGGAAAGATTGTGAACAATGCGAGTGTTTCGGCGCGCATGTTTTTCCCTTGTGCGAGCACATATGCGGCTAGCAAAGCCGGCGTTCTGGCCTTCACGGAATGCTTGAAGCAAGAGTTGCGCGGCACCGGAGTTTCGACGCTTTTGCTGATTACGCCGGGTGTCCAGACGGAGATGTACGATAAGATTAAGGGACTCTACGGATCGCACCTCGACGTTTCATTTTTAACATCTATTCCGGCTGCCGAATGGGCGAAGAAAGTTTGCGACGCCATTGAAAATGATGACGACACACTCGAACCTGCGAGCTGGAGCAAAGTCGGGCTAAAGTTAGCTCAGCATATTCCAGGGATTTTCGAGCGTCTGGTGGCGCCGAAGTTTACAAGGCAATAGGAAATGGCATTTAATCCGAAAGATCGATTTTTTCACAAAGCAAAAGCCGAAGGTTTTCTAGCACGTTCGGCCTACAAGCTCGACGAGATCCAAAAGAAATTTAATTTACTTCGTTCCGGTGACTTCGTATTGGATTGTGGCGCCGCACCGGGCGCGTGGAGCCAAATTGCCAGTAAGGTTGTTGGTCCTCAAGGGTTCGTGGTTGGGCTCGACCTAAAGCCCATCGATTTGAAACTTCCCAATACGGCCTTTTATCAAATGGATGTCTTTAAGTTCGATGAGGAAATCCTGCGTGGACGTGAGATTAATTGCCTATTGAGTGATATGGCGCCAAATACCACAGGTGTACGCGGGGTGGATCAAGCGCGCAGTGCCGAGCTCTGTCTTGAGGTATTAAAGTTGGCAGATAAATACTTGAAGCCCAAAGGGCACTTGGTGATGAAGCTTTTTGAAGGTCCAGATGCTGAAAAACTCGCAAAAGAACTCAGTCGCAAATTTGCCTCCAGTAAACGCTTTAAACCCGAAGCGGTTCGCAAAGGTAGCTTTGAGACTTATTTTGTAGGTTTAAGTAAGAACATATAGTTCTTATAAGTTATATTATGTTCCACTGGAATAGAGCGAGCTTAAATAATCCGGTAATCTTTGAGTTCTTTAAATAGCGTTTCCACTGCGGTTTTTACTACAACCACAGTTGGAATTGCCAAGAGCATTCCCCAGACTCCCATCATCGTGGAACCGCCGATAATCGCAACGATAACCACCAGAGGATGTAAGTTCACGGCGTTACCTAAAACAATGGGTTGGAAAACAACGTTATCGAGCAAATGTGCAATCCCGATCAGCACCACCACGTAGATCGCTAAATCCGCCTGCACTAGACCAGGAATGAGTGGCGTAATGCTTTCCGCAATCAACGAATATGCGAGTGCGATCACAAGCCCAATCGCTGGACCTAAAAATGGAATCGCATTGGCGAGCCCAGAGATCAGCCCGATAGCAAGTGCCACTGAGATCGGTATTCCAAGCAAGAAGAGTCCCACGGCCAGCGTAAGGCCGACCAATGAGCATTCGATCAGAGTTCCACGCAGATACTTTCCGATGGCTTCATCGAGCATGTCGAGCACCTGCAATGACAATTCAAAGTAACGATTGGGCACAAGACTAATGGCATACCGGCGCATCTGACCATTGTCGAAACCTAGAAAGATAAAAATCAACGGTGCCAGAATCCAAATGGAGAGTTCTTCTACCAAGCTATTGTGAACTTCAGCTTGTTCTGCGGGCGCGGGCGTCGGTGCTACAGAACTCTCAATGGGCTTAGTAAGGTTTGCGGGTTCCCTTTTTTGAATGGTGTAGATGCTCGTTGTCTGGTTGGCTTGGAAGTAATCAAAGAATCGATTCTCAATGGGCGTTTGACCTTTATAACCCACTCGGTATTTTTGAAACAGTTCGATTTCGTCGGGATCTAGATCTAGGAGATGATTGAGTTGATCCATAGCTGGACCAAGTTCCTTGGACACCAGTTGCGCCAACAGGCCTGGGCGCTTATCGGGACCGCCCGCGCCTACAATCTCTTGGAACTTTTCATTCACTTTGTACTTGAGGCGAACTTTGAGTTCCAATTTCTGTTTTTCATCCGGAATCATCTGACGGGTTTTATTAATCGCCATAAAAAGGCAGAGCCCAATGCAGGCGAAGAGCGAGAGCACGCGGATTTCATGGGGAAGCCACGGCAATTGAAAGCGATCCTTGACCGGTCTAAAAAGATAGGCCAGCAACGCGCCGACCACGATCGGTAAAAGTAAGGCTTTCAATTTCCATAAAAGCAAAGTGGTTAAAACTACGGTGACGCCGATAAATGTTGAGTGAAAAATCCGTCCGCGAATTTTACGGTCGCGTTCCTTTTTCTCGAGGTCGATCTTTCGTCTCATGCCGCAAGCTTTTCGATTTGCGCACTGGCTTGCACCAGCTCGTTGGTCGAACGCAGTCGATCACCTACGATTCGGGCTAAAGCGCGATAGATGTGACAGGCAGTTGCAGGGTCGGTGTGAATCAAACGGTTTAAGTCATTACGATAGAGGGCTAAGGTCTTGGTGCCGTCCACGCTACGCGCCGAAGCTGAGCGTGGCGCCTCGTCGAGCAATGCCATCTCGCCAAAGAACGATCCCTTCTCGAGAGTCGCCAGTGGAATCACCAAGCTGTCCTTTATAATTTCAACAGTGACTTCGCCGGCTACGATCAAAAACAAAGCCGCGCCAGGCTGCCCTTGTTCAAAAATCAATTCATGTGCGTCGTAGCTGCGCTCAAAAACAATCTCACTCACTTTTTTGAGCTGCCAATTGGAGAGCTCGTTAAAGAAGGGTACGGTTTTGAGAAATTGAATGCGGTCGAGCTCAGGCGAAGATTTTTTCCAACGCGTAAGTGTCTCCCACATCAATTTTTCAGCGACAAATTTGACGACGGACATAGTTTTCCCTCATCTAATAGATCGGTAGATTTAAGTGATAAGTTTATCGGGCAGAAGGTCTGGGATTTCTCTCGAGATACTTGTAAAGAGGCTCAATGTCCGCGGGCGCAAGATCAGTGATAAAAATCGCATCCGCCTTCACCCAGCGAAAGATCTGTACCTCGACGGTGGCCTTGGGTTCGTTTAAAGCTGAGACGGTAAACACGTGCAGATCAATCGCACCCCAGTCGTAGGTGTAGGGAAAGCAGCCGAGCGACTCTTTGATCTGAATCCGAAGTTCAAGTTCCTCTTTGAGTTCGCGTTCGAGAGCCTTGTTTAAGCCCTCTGATTCCTCAACCTTTCCGCCCGGGAATTCCCAAAGGCCGGCCAAAGTTTTTCCCGGAGGACGTTGGGCGAGTAAGACCTCTCCCCGTCCATTCTCAATAATTCCAGAGACGACTTGGACTCGCATCACGGATTCAGGCGAGAATTGGCGTCTAACTTTTCATCCTTCAGTGATTTGATGAATTTCAAAAAGTCGCGCGCTTGAATCTTGAGCAAATCATTCAGCATGGGATCGTGAACTTTCCCATCTTTCAGAGCGTCTTTGACGTTCGAGATAAATACTCGATTGGGAAAAATAAACGCATTTCGATAACCCATAATCTGCTGCAAATGTTCCACCGGCCGCATGCCGCCCCAGCGCAGTCCAAGGCCAACAAAAGCACATGGTCTGGCGTCAAATGACTCTGGATAGCGCCAGTAATCGATAAACCATTTTAGCGCGCCCGGAAAAGAGCCGTTGTATTCAGGCACGACAAACACTAGACCATCTGCTTTCGTCACCCGCTCAACCGCCGTTTGAAAAGTCCCTTTTGCTGCTTTATAATTTCCGCCCACTGCATCTGCAAAGTTGAGTTTGCATAAGTCGATCATATCGACCGCGGCATTCAACGCGCGATAATCATCGACAATCAACTGGGCGATTTTAAGGGTATTGGAGTTTGCGCGATCGGTTCCTGCGATGACTTCAATCATTAGTGTCTCACCATTAAGTTTTTTTGAAAAAATTGTTTCCTGCCAATGCCATAGTCTTGCACATCGAGTTGGAGCATATTGCGATCTCCACGCATCAGTTCCACGATCATGTAATTGTACTGCCCGTCGACGCCAGCCAATTGCTGTGGACTGGGATCGCGCTTAAAAGCATCGGGAAAGACGTGCGCATGGATTGCGCTCGAGGTCAGTTCAAAGGTCGGGTACCCTAAACGCTCACTGGGTACCTTTAGAATTTCACTTAAGTGTCGATCGCCACTGACAAAGAGAAGCGGAACTTTAATTTTCTTCCACTCGTCGAGCTGTCGAGCAAAGCTTTTGGGATGATTGCCTTCATAGGATTCAAAGTGATGATAGCCACCAAAGAATTGATCGCCGCTGATTAGAAACATGGGAGCTTTTGCGCTCGCTAGGTTTTCATTCAACCACTTCTCTTGATCTAGACCAAAATGAGTTTGGTCGGGAAGATCTAGTCCATCGGGTGAACGAAAACTGCGATCATCCAGAAATAGAAAGCCGACGTGAAACGCACTCCACTTCGCACCGACTCCCAGTCCCCGCTCATAGTCTGGCGCATTTTTTCTCTGTGCAAAGAAGGTGTAGAAGATATCCGTCGATTCCGTTTTGCCCGGATAGGTTCGGTCCCCATCATTTCTGCCAAAATCGTGATCGTCCCAAACCGCGAAAACCGGAATCAATGGATTGGTCTTAAATATCGCAAGTGCACCACGGGTTTCGGCATAGCGATCCCAAAGTTGACTGGCACTTGCGCCTTGCGGTCCAGCTCCGGCTTTATCCGCATACACATTGTCGCCGATCATAAAAATCACATCTGGTTTTTGCGCCGCAAGTTCGGGCCAGATCTTTGCCTGTTCGTTCGCATAGTGATCGTCCATACAACTCACCACTGCGATTCGTGCGCGTCTGCGTCCGGTATCGAGTGAGCGAAAGCTGCGACGATCCCAAGCAATACCATCGGATCCAATCACCACCAGTTCATAACTCTGCTTCGGATCTAGGGAGAAGGCCTCGACTTGATCAACGGCTAAGCGAGAGCCGGACCTGGCGAAATGTTCGGGGATTAAACGCAGGAGTGAAGTCGGAGTTCGCACAAAATAGTTCAACGACTCACCGGCCGGAACCATAATCACAAAGCGACTCTCTTTTTCAGAAGTCACACTTTGCATGATAGATAGCGGGTTTTTTAGCTCGACTTGTTTGCCAATCAAAGCGCAAGCGCCGGTCGTGCCCTGCGTACAAAGCTTTTCAAGCGCTACCCTGCCCTGCTCTAAGCGGCCGGCCTGGATCTCGGTCAAGGCGCTATCGATTTGAGTCGTATGTTGTGAAAGAGAAGCGCAAGCGAGAAAAGCGCTTGAGGCGCCGACGATAAAGATAAAGTGAAGATGTCTCATGAGAGTTAAAGTAAAGGACGAAGCTCGAGTAAGTCGAGCTTCAACGCAAGAAGAGAGAGATTACCAGCTGGCCTTAGTCACACCTGGCAAAAGGCCGCGGTGAGCAAGTGAGCGAAACGCCATACGTGAGAGTCCAAATTTTCGATAATTACCCCGTGGGCGACCCGTCAAAGAGCAACGAGTGATCACACGAATAGGCGAAGTGTCGCGCGGAAGTTTTTGCAGTTTCATACGAGCTTCAAAGCGTACGTCATCCGAAAGATTGGGATTGTTGGCTTTATCGCGCAATTCTGTACGATAGCGGCCATATTTTTCGGACATTGCTTTGCGGCGATTATTTTTATTGATCGAGCTCAGTTTAGCCATGACTTCCTTTTTCCACTGAAAATTGAATGTACCTTTTCTCGGGCAATTCAAAGAGTTAAAGCCTTCGGCCCCTGAGGTCAAGGGGTAAGCCGACCTTCTCTAGTTTTTTGACCTCATCCAGCTCCAATAGGAACGTTTTTACCTTTTGCCCAGCAATCGGTGCTCGAAGTATCCGCATCTTAAACGGACCACTCCGCCCCCGCCCCAGCTCGATCAGCTTTGCACTCTTCTCAAAACAGCCTTTAGATTCAGCAGAAGTCAGATCAACAGCGAGGTCATTCACGGCCCCCTGATTATTTAAGTACCCTTCAATCCCAATAGAGGTCCCCTCACCAGCTTCTTTAAAAAACCCTCGCAAACATTCCTGAACCTCCAGATTCAACAAAAAAGCCGACTCCAACTCCTGCGCACGTCGCGGAGCATAAGCAGTCACAACCCCAATCTCAACAAAGTTCCCACCCACGGGACCAACGGTCGCTTTCCCGTCAACAGGCAAAAGCCCTCCGACTCGAACAGGCTTCGACTGACACGAGCCAAGCACCAAAAAAATCAAAACCACCAAGCGCAACATACAAATCTCCCAAAAAAATCAAGATCGGCTCGAGGCTACCAACTAAAGCCCCCACATTCAATTCCACACCTCAATCCCATCTGCTTTAAGACTTTTATCCTTCACGCGGGGACTCGGGCTCCTTGCCCTCGCCGGCATCGCGCCTGGTGGCGCGAACGCGTCACGCTTGCCGGAGGTCCCCGCGTGAAGGATAAAAGTCTTAAAGCAGATGGGATTGAGGGAGGGACTTGAAACGGCGGCTTTAGTTAGCAGCCGTTGCCCGAGCCGAGTGTGACGATTGCGTTTTGGCAGTCGCGATTGCCGGGGCAGCGTAGGCGGACGTGGACGTGATTGTTGTGTCCGGCGGCGTAGTACAAAGCTTGGAGGGCGCGAAAGGCGCATTTGCCGGGGACGTCTCGGTCTCTAGCTTCGCTTGTCGTTTGAACGTAGCGGCACATATGCTTCTTAATTTGTGTGTCCAGAAACATAGCGATGACGGGTTTGTTGTCGGCGCAGGTCATTTGCTTAATTAGGAGCCAGAAACGTTTTTCGTCGAAGTCGTTTTGAATGTGGGCGCCGTCGGAGCAGCCGCCTCCGGAGCTGGCGCAGGCGTCCCACATTCCGGTGAGTCTTGAGCCACTGGCTGCGGGGAATGCGATGTCGGCGTCGAGTCCTGTGCGGTGGGATTTATGGCAGTGTCCGCTGCGACCGCAGAGCTTACCGCCAATGCGTTTGGAAATACTCGCGACCATGATTGGTGTTTGTCCGGGATAGGCTTTGGCGACGACGGCGGTTGCGTTCTTGATCATGTAGACCATGAGATCTGTCGCAAAATCCATTGAGCCGTGATCACGCGAAACAAATCCGGGACCAGAAGCAGGCAATTCATTGGCTTGACGGAGATAGCCAGAGTTATGCGCACCAATCGCCTGATTGGGGACGCCCGCGCCAATGGGGGGATTACTTTTTTCAATCCCAGGGATTGAAAATTTACCCTTCTTCGGAGCCGGCAAATTCATCGGCGTCGTGATCTCGACGGCGACGTTGGGGTCTTTCAATGCGGCTTTTAGTTCCTCACCTTTTAATTCTTCACCCGAATCGTCTTCCGACGAATCTTGCTGCGCAACCGGGAGAGTGACCGGACTCTGGCGCGCAGGTTGCGTGGGGTCAGGGATCACGGGTTTTGGCGGAGTGCCCGCCGCCGTATCCGGTTCGATGCGATCGTAGTACTGCTTCTTGGGTTTCTCGGTCACAGCGGGTGTTGGTTTCTCAAGCTTCTTGGGATCATTCGACCGCTCTTCGGGAACTTGATCGATGATTTGTTTTTTGGGCGGAGGTGGAGGAGCTTGCTCCGTATCTACGGAATCATCCTCGGCGATATCGCCAGAAGTCGCTTTGCGAATGGTGAACCCCTCCGCCTGGAAAGTCTGTGGCGGTTGCAACTTCCCGTTTACGACAACAAAGATTTTCACTCCCACTTTGTCACATCGATAGGTGTCCAAACACTCAAACGTACCCTGCAGGCGCTTCTCGGCGGCCACTCGCAAATTGGTGGGATACATATCCGAGCACTCCCAAGGGACCTGGGATTTATCAATCGAACACGCCAGCTCCAAAGCCTCTGGCTGCTTGCCGGCAATATTGAGAGTTCCGGTGAAGGTAATGCGCGAATTGGTGGCATCGATTTTCAGATGCTGACCGGTGATCTTAAATTTCGTGCTCTTCGGAGGCAAAAGTTCAGGATGCGAGGCCTTCAAGCGCTCACGAATTTCAGGCGGCACCACATAGGCTGGGACCTCTTGCTCACGCACTCCATTGGTAATCAGCTGCGATGCCTTGTCCTCTTCATTGACGACCGGGGCCGGTTCATTTGCGGGAGCAGGGGTCTGTTTTTCGCCGCCCGTGGGAGTACTCGAATCGGGGGTGGCGTCGGGCTGTTTTGTGGTGTCTGGAGGGGACGTCGTTTGACCCTTAAAATCCGTTTGACCACTCTTGTCGCGCGACGCGTCACCACAGGAAACTGTGGCGGCTATTGCGATAAGGGTTAGTAGGCGTAAAATCCGGGTTTGCATTTGGGGGCCTCTCCACCCGTCACAAAATGCAAACTGGGAGCCTTATCTAATAAGAGATGGGCTTAGTTCGCTGCTGAACTTATCAACATGGTGCTGCCTTTTGGCGTAAGGCATGGATTTGAGTAATGAATGGCATAAAAAAAGAGAAGCCCGAATTCCGCCCCCCTGGTTCATTATCCCCAGTTCGAAATTCGGGCCACCAATCCTCCAAAGCCCTTTAAAAGGGGCTTTGTATCAAGAGAGGAACAACAACAAACATGTCGCGGAAACTAACGGCCACTTGGTAAACTTGATACAAACAAATGTGAACATTTCTGCACGCGGATTTCTATGCTAGAGACCACTCAAGTCAATAAAGACGGGGGTTTCCGGTGGGCGTTCTACATTTGCTTTTAGGCCTCTACCTGGGTGTTCAAGGCGCATTCGCGCAGTCTGGTTACACTTTTAATGATGACGTCGATCTTTCTTTTCGCGAGATTTTGCAGACCTCCACTGGGTCAAAGATTTGCAGCCATATTTTGGGTGCAGATCCTGCGGCCTTAGAGTTTCATTTAGGCATCTCCCATGACTCATCCCTCGCGATTGCGGCTCAATGTAAAAGTCAGGCAAGCTCCGACTGGTATTTTCCGACTTCGCCGAATGACATTCGTAAACTGACATTGAAAACTTTTAAGCCACGCAAATATGAGATCCTCAATGCGGAACTTGATTTTCCAATTGAGAGTTGGACGGACCCGTTCAGCAACACTACGGTTTTGATTTTAGGCAGCGAGGACCTCTCGCATCAGCGCATCGTTCAGCTCTTGGCACATGAGATGGCCGTGTACTTTGACAGCAAATCGAATCCTGCCCATCCCGACGCCGGAAATATTCCAGCTCTCAGGGATCTGAGTTTGATCAATGGCGGGCGTTTGAATCCACTCGTATCGATCACCGATCCATTGATTGCACATACCATGACCTTCGTGCGGGCGCTGCAGGTGGAGTTTTCGATTTTAGATGAATTGGTGAAGGCCGGAAAGATTCAACCGACCGAAGACCTGTACGACCCCTACTTGCGTGAAATCGTCTCCGCCCAGTGCCAAGAGGCTTGCTTGCAGAAGCTGATCCTAAATATGCGTGATCGGTTTTTGCCGATCGGACTACCGCTTCTGGCGTTTGCGCCTCACTATCGCGGACTTCTGGCGACTGAGCTTTCGCGGGTCAAGGTCGGCTGGAGTATGGCGCAATATGCGCGCATGCAGTCGGCCTTGAACTCACTGCCCGTTGAGTTTTTAAAAAGGCAATTCTCTGGTAACCCACTCGCTGACCTGCAGAATGTTTTTGTCTCCAACTGGCGGGCGCAACCGAATTTTCAAACTGTGAGTCTGTTTTTAAAAGAAGATCTGTGGCCTTTGGAGTGGGATGCGATCACCCATTCTCACTTAGCGAGCGGCGAAACTTTGCTTGAGTTTATGAAGCGCCCGCTACTCAGCGGTTACAACATACTATTGTCGAGTGGACCTCGCGTTCGCATAGGTACGGGGAATACGGAATGAAGCTTACGCCCGAACTTGAACGTATCAATTTAAGTATATTGAATGGCGCGCTGGACTTGGCGGAGAGTGACCTCAATCGCCTAACCGCAAACACGGTCGCGGAGAAGCGCACCAAGGCCCATTTTCAAGGGATCGTCATCTTTCATCGCGGCGAAATCGGTCGCGCCAAACAGCAAATGGAATCCGCACTGCAACAGTACGGCGAAAATGTGAATCTGCTGCGCGATTTGATTGCCTGCCAATATCATTTGCAAGACATGGATGGTTTTCGCACCAACCTTAAACGTCTTGAGACACTGCTGACCGAGAAGCAAGATCAGCTTTCCCAGCGCTCACTCCTTGAATGTGAGCTTATGGTGGGTAAGTTTCTGGAAGAAGAGGCCCGTCTTGCTCCGTCTTACGAGTTTTATGAGCGAGCGCTAAAGCGCGCGCAAAGTTATCCGCATCGTTTGCGTGCGTTAATTCAAAAGGCGCGCTGGGTGGCACTTTATGAACCGGCGGATCTGCTGAGCGAGCTTTATCGTGAGTTAATCAGCGCCGGTCGCGAGCGCTTGACTCATGATTTGCACATTGAACTTGAGCATAGCTTGATGCTGATTGAGCTCCGTCTGGTCGGTCCCGACCACGCTTGGGGCCGAGTGACGCGTATGCTGGAGAATATGAGCGCTGTAGATCAGCGACTTTTTTGTTTTGATTTTATCGAAGGAGTTCTTGCGCAAGATATGGAGCTCTCCCCCGCGGTTTTGAAAACCATGAATAGTTTTAGT
>JAYVPG010000102.1:0-15822 GCA_043757545.1 Pseudobdellovibrionaceae bacterium | reverse complement strand
GCGTTTCTCTTTAAACAGTAGGGGCAATCTTTTTTTATCATAAGCTACATAAAGCAACTCATCGGCCAGTGCGGGAGATTGGTTGTGAGCCAGTTCTTTTCGCTATAGGTAACAGTTTCCTATTCGGAATGCGGCGCACTGGAACTATGGAGAAAATTCATTTCTGGCGCGTCGCTTGGCGTTTCTACCGCTTCTGATTGCCCGGTGCTAGAAGCAGATCGATCTAAAATCGGAGGAAAAATGAAATCTGCTACTCGTTGGATTCTTGGCTCAGCTCTCGCGCTTTCCGGTTCTTTCAGCTTTGCTCAAGACGACTGCACTCCGGTGACGACCGTATGGACGTGCAAGATTCGTTGCAGCGCCATGTTTGCGGTCTCGGGCGGCTCGACTCGCGCCGAAGCTTATCTGAAACTGCTCGAGCGTTTTGAGAACGGAAATAACGAACAGTTTTTTAAAGGCGACTGCAACCTTTTTGATCAAAGCCAAGTGATCTGCGAGCAGAGATTCTAGACGGCGCATGGCTGTCTAGAAAACGTCTCCCATTCCGGCATTGCCTACGCTAGTAAATGCATTGCGAATTTCGCCCATGTTTTGCTCGCGCTTTTGAATGCGGCTAAATAGCAAGTAGGCGCAGGGCACGACATATAGAGTAAGAAAAGTCGACACCGCGACCCCGCCAATGATTGAAACCGCCATGGGCACTTGAGTCTCCGAGCCAGCGCCAAATGAAAACGCCGAGGGAATCGCTGCGGTGATACACGCAAATGAAGTCATAATGATGGGGCGAAGACGAACCGGGCAAGCCTCAAGGAGCGCTTTCTTCACGTCCTTCTGTCCGCGGTCGCGCACCGTATTGGTGAAGTCGACCAACAAGATCGAATTCTTTTTCACGATACCCATTAATAAAATAAGCCCGATCATGGAGTAAAGATTCAAAGATTGGCCAAAGCAGAGCAGTGCTAAGAAAGCTCCGCTCACGCTAAATGGCAAGGCAATCAAGACAGAAATGGGATCAATAAACGAGTTGAACTGACTCGCCAGAACCATATAGGCCACCAAAATTCCAAGGATCAAAGCGAAGATCAAGCTATCAAAGGACTCTTTCATTGTCTTGGCGCTTCCACTCATTACGACGCGATAGCCGGGTGGGAGCTCTTTGCTAATTTTCTCTACGTAGTTCAAAGCGTCCTGCTGGGCATGTCCAGGAGCTGGATTTGCAAAAACTGAAATCGCACGTTGACGATCGATGCGGGTGATCGACTGAAGCGCCGAAACCGTGGATAGATTCACAGTTTGCGACATTGGGATCAGATTGTTGTGACTATTATTTACCAGCAAGCTCCCGAGTGTCTCCATATTTTGACTATCAGGTTTCACCTGCACCATCACGTAGTAGCGATGACCGCCCTCGGTGTACTGATTCACACGTATGCCGCCAATCATCGCAGCGATAGTTTGGCCGATATCTTGAATGCTTACGCCTCGCTGAGCCGCTTGATCGCGATTGGGAAGAATTTGAATCTCGGGTTTTCCAAGTAGATAGTCCGTGTCGACATCGGTCGCAAGACCGCTGGATTTCAACTTCGTGACGATATCAGAGGTGTTGGTCCATAGCTGGTCCCAGTCCGGTCCACGCACTGTAAACTCGATGGGGAAACCGCGTGAGGCCGTAAATCCGCGCATCGATAAATCTTGCACAAAGACTTGCAAACTTTTGTCGATCTTAGAAATTCCCGAGCGCAACACTCCCATAAATTCTTGCTGCGACAATTTATGCTTGGCTTCGGGATTGATCGGACGATCCTTCTTGTCCTTCATTGTCACAAAAATCATTGCCGTGTTGAATGAGCTACCTTGAAAGCCGCCCACCGCGACATAGTACTGACGAATTTCGGGTTGCGATTTAACAAACTCTTCTGCCTTTTTCATTAAATCGTCAGTTCGCGTAATCGCCGAGTCGACGTCCGTTTTGATTCGCACGAGGAAGATACTTTGATCTTGGGCCGGTGAGAGTTCCTTTTTCAGATAACCTGCGCTGGTAAATGAAAGTAACATGACCACGGTGGCAGCCATTACGACCTTCCAAGGATGATTCACACATCGGGCAAGAGTGCGCTCGTATATCTTGCGCGTATTTGCCATCAAGCGTTCGAAATTGCGGCCCACCCAATCGGTGCGTTCATGCAAGGTCACAAAGCGTGAGCAGCGCATTGGTGTAATCGTCAAAGCTTCGAGCAATGAGAGCAAAACGGTCGCGGTGATCGTTACGCCGAACTGAAAAAAGAATTTTCCAATCACGCCTTTCATAAAGGCGACTGGTAAAAAGATCGCGACGATAGCTATCGTCGCGGCGGTCGCGGCAAAGGCAATTTCCCGGGCGCCGATAATCGCGGACTCCATGCGCGGCGTTCCCTCTTCGTTGTGACGAAAAATATTCTCGAGCACCATAATCGCATCATCGACCACGATTCCGATCGCCAAACTCAAACCCAAGAGCGTGAAGGTGTTGAGCGTAAATCCCATGAAGTACAGAATAATAAACGCGCCCATGATAGAGGTCGGAATCGATAAAATCACATTCAGTGTCGCCGACAAACTGCCTAAGAAGATCCAACATGCAAAGGCCGTGAGTAGAGCGGAGAGGATCAAATTGAAGTTCAATTCATGAATCGCATTTTCAATAAATTGAGTCGTGTCGAAATTGATATTGATCGCGTAGTTGGGCGGCAGAGTTTTTTGCAAAGCCGCGACTTTCTCTTTGACGGTGCGGCCGACCTCAACCGCATTGGAACCTTTTTGTTTGATGATTCCGATACCCACCGCGGCGACTCCATTGAAACGCGAAAGGCGAGTCACGGGCTGCAGACCGGGCTCGATATCGGCGACCTGGCGCAAGTGAACGATATTGCCAGGGTCTTGATTGACGAGTCCCGCACGCTTACTGATGACAATCTTGCCGAAGTCCTCAGGGGTCTTCGCCTCGCCCATAGTGCGCAAATTAAAATTCTTTTCCGAAGAATTGAAATCGCCACCAGGGAGTTCGACGTTCTCGGTATTCAGGGAACTGATCACGTCGGTCACCGCAATATTATGTGACGTTAGGTCTTTTGGCCTGACCCAAACTCGCATCGCGGGCTCAATATAACCGCCGAGGTTGATGCTTCCCACTCCAGAGACCGTGGTGAATTGATCCTTCACGTAGTTGCGCGCGAAGGTCATCATCTCACGTTGGGTGGTGTTCTTGGCGGTCAGCGCGAGCCACATAATCGGCTGATCATCAGGATTGGATTTTGAAATGGTCGGAGGATCCACGTTCGCGGGAAGTAATTTTTGTGCGGCAGTGATTTTACTCTGCACCTCTTGTACGGCCGAGTCGATGTTGCGATTGAGTTCGAATTCCAGAGTCGCAGTCACCGCACCCACCGTTGAAACCGTGGTGAGGGTGCGCAATCCCTCGAGAGTCATAAACTGATCTTCGAGCGGATCGGCGATAGTGCTCTCCATCACCTCGGGTGCAGCACCCTGAAGAGTGACGGTCACAGAGACGACGGGAAAATCGACGTCGGGCATCTGGCTGACACCCATACGCGAAAAACAAACCGCGCCGAACACAATGAGTGCGGCCATCAACATCCAAGCTAAAACGGGATTGCGAATCGAAACGTCAGAAATTCTCAAGGGTGATCCTCCGGAGAGAGGAAGAATCGCTTAATATTTTAGATTTTTCAAACGGAAGGGAGCGCGAGCGCGCCGGATGACGCGGCGGTCTTGCGTCGCTGTTGTCACCAGCAGTCTTAAGATTTATGAATCATGTATGCAAATCACGCCTCGCCAATATCAAGCCGCCCTCCATGCCCAAATCGGCTCTGCACTTTTGGATGCCAAAACGCAGGTGATTGCGGAAGAGAACTGGTATCAAGTTTTGACCCCAAAGTTACGCGCGACTTCGCACAATGAAGTTATCCTCTCGACGATTCCCAAGCCAGGTCTTGAAGCACGCGTGGAAAAGACTTTTCAAATGTATGCCGAACATGAGTTGCCGTTTGAGTGGTGCACGGGGCCGATGTCGGCACCCGAGATCGAGCCGCTGATTCGTGGGCGCGCCGTCGGATCGTCTGGCTTCAAGGGGATGGTGAGCGATACGGACGTTGAGTTATCTAAAAATACCGACATCGATGTCGAAGCCGTTACTTTGGAGAGTCTGGACGAATTTTTAAAGGTGTATATGAAAGCTTGGGAGATCACCACCTCGTGGGAGTTAGTGCGCGCCAATATGTCGCTGATTTTTCAGCCGCGTTCGATTTTTAAATACTATGTGGCTCGACGTGGGGACGCGATTCTGGGCGTCGGGGGCACTTGTTTTAAGGGCGATCATGGCTATCTGGTCGCGGGCGCAGTTCTGCCCGAATACCGTGGGGCGGGAGTCTATCGTGCGCTTTTACAGGAGCGACTTGTGGATTTACGCATCCGAGCGATTCGCTTTGCTGTGATCCAGGCGGCCGAGACGACTTCGGCGCCGATTTTAGAAAAACTGGGTTTTAAGACGGCCTTTCGCGCGGATCTCTACCGGTTCTAATTTACTCATTCACTAGTAGTGATTGAGTAAAATCAAATGCGTTGGACTGGCGGGGATGGTGAGTTTGACCAGGGTAGAATGGCTCGGTGGAGTTTCGACGTTCGCGGTTTCGACGCCGATCCATGTCGGTAGAAAACGCACCATGCGATAGATGCGCAAGTCTTCTTGTTTATGCAAATCGTTTTCGCGCACCTCACGTTCCAGTTTATGATCCAACTCTCCGCCAAATTTCCAGACTCCATAGGCCAGAGCCGCCGCGCCACCGATCAAATAGGTGACGGCGCTGCCGCTCGCGCTGGCGGCGCCGCTTTGAATGACGAAGTAAAGCACTCCGCCGACCAGAACGACTCCGATCACGACGGCACCGGCGCGAATACCCCACGTGGTCATTTTGTTCACCCCACGTTCAGTTTGGGTGAGGGCTTTCGAGCCCAGGTATTGCGCCATAAAATTCGATTTGAGCAAAATATCGCGCAGCTCGCTGTTGCGCTGAGTGTGGCGCACGGACCATGGCAGAGTCGGCGCACTCAGTGGCAGATTTTTCGGTGCAAGGGGATCGGCGAGAAAGCTGGGTGTGTAGCTACCTTCATTCCACTGCGTGAGCGGACCGTTGCCATAAAAATGCAGAGTGAGCGCAGGGGGCCGTCTGCCGTTGGCGAGTGCAATCAGGTTTTTGTTATTTGATAAAACTCCGGCGCGGCGAAAATCAACCTGAGCTTCTTCCCAATTGCCAAGTGAGGCCCACAGACTGCCCAACCAGATTCTTAAGCTCGCATCGTCCCAGTAGCGATCGAGAATATAGCCCGCGCGTCGTAATTCCACCCGTGCGTCCTCTACGCGCTGAAGCTCTGCAAAATGAATCGCGCTGAGTAAATGCAGCAAAGTGATTTCGTGCTCCGAGGGAACGTAGCCTTCTTCGGATTCTTGCATAAGAAAATAGCCGGCCTCGCGACTCAGACTAATAAATTTTCGTTCATCAAAGGTATCGACTTGCTTCTGCAGCTCTTGCGGATTCCAATTTTGTTGCCAGACTGAGAGCCATGCCTTTTCAACGGAGGTGATAAATCCGTTCTTCTCACCCTCCGGAAATTTCCCGAGTGCCGCCGCACTGTCGCCACGCTGATAGGCTGCGACCGAATCGGAATACTCTTTGTCGCGGATCACCCGATGAGTGGCGCAGGCGATTTGTAACAGAATAATTAGGAACGCGCACAGGCGCAGCACTGTTTGCATGTGCGCGCAGTCTATCAAAACACGGGAGATTGCCTAGCGTGAATGTGCTGCTCCGATATGAAGGATCATTAATGACGGGCCGCGAGTGGACTCTAGCGGTTCTCTGTTCGTAGACTAAATGAATGAAGATTAATATCGATTTCCCATTTGCAGCGGAGTTTACCGTCACTGACCCCGGGAACAATTCCCGCGAACTGCGAACCCAGAGTTTGCAAATCTATCTTGGCAGCTGCGGGATGGAACTGAGAGGCGCGATCGAAGACTTTGTGGTCAAAGAGTTCCGCCCACAAGACGACGGTGAGTTTTGGGTCGTCAGCAATTCGCCGAGGTAGCTCCGAAGTCCTCAGTCCTCAGTCCTCGGTCCTCGGTCCTCGGTCCTCGGTCCTCGGTCCTCGGTCCGGGGGCCCGGTCTGCAGACTGAGTCCCGGGCCCCCGGACCGAGGACTCCGGACTGTTGATCGAATATCGTCATTCTCCTCTACAAAAGGTCTAGTTTGGTCAGAGTTTGGATTTTAGTCCCTACAGACTTGCTCAACGTCTGGTCCGGATTTTGTAATACCTATTCACATGCGACTCACAACGTCTTCACAGCTAATAAGTCTGGTTTGTTTGTTGAACTTTTATACTCCGGCGCATGCGTTGAGTGAAATTCGCATATTGTCGAGTGACACTTATCAAAAAACCGAGCGAGAGTATGTGGCTTCCACCGGGACTAAAGTCGAGGTTAAGTGTGAGGCTGGCGATGAATTAGTCGACGGCGCATGTTTTGGTGAAGAGAAAATGAAGTTTGCATCTGAGTCCGAGCACGGGATCTTTCTCAATTCTGAACAAGTTGAGAAAAACGGATGGTCCTGCTCACCGAAGGTTCTCCACCCGCCCCAAGTGTTGCGTGTGGATTCCATCGTGACTTGTAAAAAATCAAAATCTTAAAAAATTATCGTGTCGAAGGGCCAGGCACAAATTCACGGACCACGCGGCGCTCGCTGTCTTTGTCGGCGCGACGTTTCGTCTTGGGATAAGGGTTCCCAAGCTTGGTGCTTCCGGGGCGTGGAGCAGCGGCCGCCGTCTTGGACGGATACTTATTCACGCGTGTTTTACCGGGAAATTCTGGACTAGCTTCTAAATCGGGTTTGCGATGCGGGCGATCTTCACGTGGGCCGGCCGCCGCGCGAGGGCGAATCACAGGCTTGCGATAGGGGCGATCTTCACGTGACTCCGAAGCGCGCGGACGAATATCGGGTTTGCGATAAGGACGTGTTTCGCTCATATGTGAGCGGGGACGCTCTTCGCGTGAACGGTAGGACGGTCGCTCCGCACGTTCGCGGCGGGGGGCCTCTTCGCGCACGCGAGTCTCAGCCATAGGTGCCGACGCTTGCGGATTTGGAATCACCGGAGTGTTCGCAGCTGGTGCACCGGCACTGCGCTCGCCGAAGACTTCGGGTAAAAGCATCGTCATAAAACGTGCGGCCACTTCTTGCGGAGTCATCGCAGCCAATGCTGTTTCCCACTCCGTGCCCATCACTTCGATGGCGCGGGTGTGAAAGGGTTGATCGCTGAATGACGGGAGAATGGCCGCCACTTTTTTCGCGCCGATTTCACGGCGTCCAGGAATACGACCCTCTTGCATGCGCGACTTGGTCATTTGCTCGATTTTGTAAATCAAGTGACGATGGCTGGGAGTGACCAAGTTCATGGCGATTCCAGTTTTTCCACTGCGCGCCGTTCGCCCAATACGATGCACGTAATTGTCGAGTTCGCGCGGCAACGAGTAATTCACGACATGAGTGATATCTTTTACGTCGAGTCCACGCGAAGCCACGTCGGTGCAAATTAAAATGCGCACGCGACGACTACGAAATGCAGACATCGTGCGTTCCCGCGAGGTTTGATCTTTATCGCCATGCAGACAATCGACTTTGTAACCCTTTTCAGTCAGATACTGAGTTAGATCGGCAACCAAAGATTTGGTTTGGCAAAAAATCAAACCGTAGAAATCGTCGGCGGCTTCGATCAGCTTGGTCAAGATCTCGGGCTTGTTGCCCTCTTTGGTCGGATAATAAAATTGCTCAACTGTCGCCGACAAAACTTCGGTGCGATTGATCTGCACTTGACGGGGGGCGCGCAAATAAGTTTCGGCCACTTTGCCGACCATGCGATTCATAGTCGCCGAGAACAGCCAAATATTGCTAGTTGCGCGAGGCAGAGCCTCTAAAACTTTTTCGAGTTCTTCTTTAAAGCCCATCGAGATCATCTCGTCGGCTTCATCCAAGATTAAAACTTTCATCTGATCCAATTTTAAATTTCCGCGTTCGATATGATCAATCACGCGGCCCGGAGTTCCGACCACGACCGTGGCGCCGCGACGAAGTCCGTTGATTTGATCGGAGTAACTGGCGCCTCCATAAACGGCGACGCTGCGAATGCCTTTGTGTTTGCCCAAGAGATTAATTTGTCCAGCGACTTGCAATGCGAGCTCGCGAGTCGGACAAAGAATCAACGATTGAACGGCTTTGATCTCGGAGTCTATTTTTTCGAGCATCGGAAGCGAGTAGGCCGCGGTTTTTCCGGTTCCGGTGGCGGCCAAACCTAAGAAATCCGTGGGCGGTCCGAGCAGAATCGGCAGAGTGGCTACTTGAATCGGGGTGGGCTCGGTAAAGCCAAGGTCGCTTACGGCACGCAGAAGCGGCTCGCTTAGGTTCATTTCGCTGAAGGACTGCATTTGTCTCTCTTGTTTAGGGGAAATACTAGCTACCACGTTGCAACGGAAAATGGTGAATTATTGTGCTGTGGGTCGAAGATTTTGGAAAAATCTCCACGGCTGTTCTCGCTACGGTGAATATAGACGGGGCTCGTTCCGCTTGATACTCCCTTTGGATGATCGAAATCCGTTCGAACTCCACTCCTGACGCCCAGGCGAGTGCCCAATTGGCGCAGTGCTGGAAAGCGGTTTTAGCCCGTTCCGAGGTCGGATTCCCCGAGCTTCCCAACCGCCTTGAGGATTGGGCGGCAGTCGACAGCCGGGCGAGAAGTTTGAGCGGAGTGAAGCACGTATGGGTGCTCGGTGTCGGTGGTTCGAGTTTGGGCGCACAAGTGATCAATCAAGCTCTCAAGTCCAAATCGGGCGCGCGATTTTATTTTTTAGAATCTCCGGATCCCAGCACGTGGAATAAAGTCAAAGCGCAGTGGAAGGCGACGGCGTCGGAGTCGCATGTGATTGTCGCCTCAAAAACTGGTGCCACGCTTGAAACCTTAGCCTGGGTAGAGCGCTTGAGTGCCGAAGCCGGTGCTCTGAAGAGCGCGCAGTGTACGGTGATTGCGAGTCCTGTGGAAGGCCCGTTGCAGGCTTGGGCGAAACGCGAAAACATCCATACGTTGTGGATTCCCAATAATGTGGGCGGAAGATTTTCTGTTTTGAGCGCGGTCGGAATGTTTCCCGCGGCGCTGATGGGACATGATTTGGCGGAGTTTCGCCAAGGGGCGCAGTGGGCGCTGACGAAGTCTGATTTGGTGACGAAGATGAGTGCGCAGGTCTTGCGCTCTTGGCAGCGCGAAGAGTGGATCACTCAGCTGTGGAGTTTTTCGGAAAGCTTACGCATATTTGGTGAGTGGTGGCAGCAGCTATGGGGCGAGTCATTGGCTAAAAAGGTCGATTGGCAAGGGAAAGCGGCGCCGCGTGCGAGTACTCCCATGGCCTGCTCAGGCCCGCGCGATCAACACTCACTGGTGCAGCAGTTGATTGAGGGCGCGCGCGACAAAATGGTTTTTGTGACTCGGGTGAAAAGTCTTGAGGTTGCGACTGATAGTTTTAATGGCGCCCTTTTTCCAGAAATGATTTTTAACAAACGCGAATTTTCCTTGGGCAAAATTTTACATGCCGAAGTAGAAGCTTTCGAACAATCACTTTTGGAAACCGGAATCGATTCTTGCGCGATTGATCTGCGTGATCTCTCCGAGCGAAGTCTGGGAAGTTTGTTTATGCTTTGGCAAATGGTTGTCGCACAAATTGGCGAAGCGATGCAAATCAACGCCTTCGATCAGCCCGGCGTCGAAATCGGGAAAAAATACGCCGGCAAAATCCTCAGTCAATGAACTTACTCTTTGACCTGGACGGCACTCTCGCGCAACCGTTCGAAGCCTTTCGCGGCAGTATTCAAGCGGCTTGCCAGGCGGGTGGCTTTCCCGTTCCCAGCAACGAGATTTTGCGCACTTGTATTGGTCCCCCTCTGCATATTTCCATCGCTACGATTTTACGTATTCCGCCGGCTCAGCAAACTCAGTTTCTGGAAGACTTTCGCATCCATCATGTGCGTGAGGGTTTAGCGCTTTACTCTTTTTTTCCAGAAGTGGTGGGGGCTCTGACGCGATTGCACGCAAAACATAAGATTTATGTGGCGACCTCGAAGCCGATTGGGATGACGTTGCAATTGATTGCGAATCTGGGTGTCGACGAACTCTTTGACGGAATGTATGGCAGTGAACTGAACGGCGTGCGCAGCAACAAGGGTGAATTGATCACATATATCTTAAAACAAGAGCGCTTAGTTGCCGCGCAGACGGTTATGATTGGGGATCGAGAGCACGATATCCTAGGCGCAAAGGCCAACGGCGTGCGCGGTTTTGGCGTGATGTGGGGATTCGGCTCAAGAGAAGAGCTCGAGGCGGCCGGCGCAGAGCAGATCTTTACATCCTGGCTCCACCTCGAGAAATCACTGAATTTGCTTTCCTAGCTAAAAAGCGGCTTGAGCATTCAAGATCATCAGCGATCCATCTTTGTCAGCCGACGGAGCGTAAGTACCTTGAGTCGTGTTCATGTTGTTAAAGGCGCTGTAAGCCAGTTGCAATTTGGAATTGTGTTTTGCCAAATAGTAGTTCAGGCCCACAGTGTATGCGTCCGATCCGGCCTTGCTGGGATCCGTCGTTGTTTGAAAGTTTTCATAGCGAACGGCCGCTTGAAGCTTTTCGCAAAGAGTATAGGCAAAGTCCGCAACCATTCCGTTTCTTTTGATCTTCCAGTCGTCGGCAGTTACGGCGTCCAATTTTATCAGGAGCTTGTCGGCGTTGTAATGAACATTGGCGCCCCAACGAGTGCCGTGCCCATCCGCCGCATTCGAGACCGAGTTGCTGCCGAAAACGCCCGCTGATAAACCGGGCATGATCGTGTAGTCAACGCGTCCACTGACATCCTTCGAGCTATTGGTGTCGTCAACGTTGGTGACAGGCGCGCCGTTGCTCACTTGTCCGTTTGAGGCCATCAGGCGAACCACCACGGGCTCAAATGTCGTGGTCAGCATCAGACCAGGTTGGCGTTGATCGCCGTAGAATCTGGCCAGGTAAGAACGTTCTGGAAATAGTAGTTCAGCGGCGGACGCAAAGCCTTCCGTCGTCGTGGGGATTTTAAATTGGCCCATGGTGATTTCGAAATTCGGGGAGAGTGTGAAAGCCACTCCCAAATCTTGCAGTACTTTGTTGTCATTGGCTGCGCTGACTGCGCCGGTCTTGATGGATTTTGCAGCGTCGAACATGACAAACCAACGAGTTTCAGGCGTGACCGAACCGCTGAGTTTGATCTCGGCTCGGCGCATGCGGAAGTTGAAGTCGGCATTGCCTGCAGCGGCGGTGTCGTTGAGCGCCCATGCCTGTAAGAGTCCACTGAGTTTCGCCGTGCCGGTCGAAATGGTGACGGTGTTCGGTCCTTCATTTTGCGCCAAGGTAACTGCAGGATACGACAACAAGAGAATAGACAGACTGAGGATAGACTTTTTAAACGTCATCATGGGTGAGCTCCTTAGTTATTGCTTAGCCGCAGTCTAAGTCGCAAAATTATATGAACACGTCAAGATTGTGTAAGGTTTCGGTTCGGATTCCGCGTGAAGGCGCGTTAGATCAAACCCAACATGGCAAAGAGTTTGCGATCGAGCATGTGAGAATCATAACGCTCAGCCGCGGACTTGAGCCCGGCGCTCGCGAGTCGTTGACGTTTTGCAGGGTCATTGTAGATCGTGCGAACGGCCTCAGCCATTTCGCCGACCGCAAGCGGTTTAACCAACATGCCGTCGACATCGTCGTGAACAATGTTGGCCACGCCGCCGCCGCTGGAGGCAACGACGGGGACTCCAGAGGCCATGGCTTCGATCAAAATCCGCCCAAAGGTTTCGTTGGGAGAAGGCATGAGTAGAATATCGAGTGAGGCCATTACGGTCTCGACGTCGGCACGGTGTCCGACGAAGAGAACTTGTTCATTTAAGTTTCTCTTGCGAATCTGATCCTCAAAGAGCGCGAGCATTCCGCCTTCGCCGACGGTCTCTTTGCCGACGATGATCATGCGAAAAGGAATATTCCATTGCTTGAGCAGTCCCGCGGCCTCAATCACCTCAGCTAGGCCTTTGCCTTTATCGATGCGTGAGACGACGCCAAGTAAAAGCTCATCCGCGGACCTAAGATATTTTTGACGGAGTTCGCTGTTTTTGCGCGTAGGATTGAATTTCTGCAGATCGACCGCGTTGGGAATGATCGCGATTTGGGCCTCTTTGACAGGTAGGTGACTGAGTAAATTATTTTTATGTATCTCGGTCAGTGCGATCAAATGATTCATGCGACCATAGAGTTTGGTGTGCAAAAAGTCCTTTTTTGAAATGCCCACAAACGTATGCGAGATTCCGACCAAGCGAAGCGAGCGCATCCCCCACATCGCCGGCACCACTTGCCAGAGCTCATTCATCTGCTCAACTAAAACGGATGAGTACTTTCCGCTTTTAAGGGCCCGCCGGATGGTGCGAATCGAATGGGGACTGAAATACTTATTTCCTCGGCGCAGCGAAATCGTGTCCAGGCCGGACTCAGTCAGTTTTTTCTGTAGGGGAGAATCAGGAGCGCAAACGGTGGTGTTGAAGATCCCACCGGCCTTCAACTTTACCGCGGTTTCATAGGCCACCATCTCAAGGCCGCCCCAGGCGTCTGAGAAACAGGTCTGTAGAGTGCCCTTCGCAAGTGCTTTGTTCATGGATTCCTACCGTACTTTAATCGCTTTAGGCGACCATACCGTGAGACAAATCAAAGGCAAGAAGTTTCCAGACGTGGCTTTAGTCCAACTCAGTCGCCGCCGCACATGTCTCATATTGAGAAGAACTGTAGTTCCATTAGACACTGTATAAGTACTATCCGCCTGTATGCAATTCAGACAGTTGCCCGGCGGTACTTGGTTTGCTCATTATCCTAGTGAGACATAGTTGCTTTAGGGGGATCGTGTATGCGTAAAATTAGCGCTTCGAAACAGGCTGTCATATTTTGGAGTCTACTGACTCTTGGAATCGCGACTCAGTACAATGCCTGCTCCCAAAAGGTCAGCTTCAGTCAGAGCTTAGCGAGTCTAAAAGAAGAAATCTTGTCGACCTCGTTGATCCTTATTAATGGCGATGCTCCTTACACCAATGACAAAAACGTTGAGGTGATGCTGCAGAACCACCTGGCCGATGAAGTCTATGTCACCAATGATCCCACTTGTAATTCAGGTGGCACGTGGGAGCCCATGCAAGATAAGAAGGCGTGGACTTTGAGCGCCGAGAATCAGGAAGTCGCGGTCTACGCTCGTTTCCGTAATGTACAAGAAGGCGTATCGACAGGCTGTAGTTCAGACGCGATTATCCATGATGGTGAGAAGCCTAATGTCTTGTTGGTCGATCCAAATATTGCGACCAACGTAGCGACTCCTATTTTCAACTTTTTGGCTTACGATGCGCTGTCCGGAGTTAAACGAATCACCTGTCAATGGCCGGGTAAAGGTCCGACGGAGTGCAATTATTCCTCTTCAAATGGCAATTTAAGTGAGGGCGTCTATTTGATTGGTGTCGTTCCAGAGGATATCGCGGGAAATATTGGCGACCCGGTTATGCAATCGATTATCGTCGATCGCACGCCTCCCACGGTTATATTAAATCGGTCGCCGGCGGCGGTGACTGGAAATGCCAATAGCGAATTTGAATTCACTGGTACCGACAATCTCTCTGGGATCAAAAACTACGAGTGTAGTAAAGAAGACCTGACTCATTTTGTAGCGTGCGTCTCGCCGTTGGCGTGGACCGTCACTGAAGGTCCGCACAAACTTTATATTCGCGCGACTGACAATGCGGGCAATACGTCGACTCCAATCGTTAGCGATTTTAGTTTGGATATGAGCGCTCCCACGGTTCGCATTTTGACCGGCCCGCCTGATTTTAGTAATTCGAAATCAGCGACCTTTACATTCGACGGTATGGACAGTGGCAAACCGATTTCGAAGTTCGAATGCCATATCGACGCCAATGCCTTTGTGGCTTGCGCGTCGCCGTCAACCAGCGCCGGTCTGGTGGATGGCACCCACGTATTCTATGTGCGCGGTGTGGATGGGGTTGGTTTAAAGTCAGCTCCTGAGTGGCGCACATGGGTGGTTGATACGGTTGGGCCGACTGTGGCTTTGACTCAGACGCCGAGTGCTGTGACCAATATGGTGGTCGGAAATTTCAAATACACGATTTCAGATGTGGGAAGTGGCGTGGCGTCGGCACAATGCTCTATCGATAACGGCGCGTTTGCCAATTGCGATATGGCTATGTACACGGCGACTGGTTTGATCGAAGGCGCTCATATTTTTAAAGTTCGTGGTATCGACAAAGCCGGCAATGAAGGCGCTGCGGTATCGTTTTCGTGGAAGGTGGATCGCACACTTCCTCTGTTAACTTTAAATTCAGGCCCCGGAGCTTATACAAATACCGCGGATGCTACTTTTGTTTATACGGCGACGGACGCGGGCTCAGGAATCGCACGTGTCGAGTGTCGTTTGGATGCAGCGGTATATGCGCCTTGTGACAGTGTCACGACTCATCATCTGACCGGATTGACTGAGGGCGGACGTAAAATGTTGATCCGTGCGGTCGATATTGCTGGAAATTATTCGACTGAGGTGACGGTGAACTGGATTGTCGATCTGAACGGTCCGGTCATTTCTTATTTCCAACAACCCGTTCCGGTTATTCTTTCGACCTATTTGCAAAGTCTTGGATTTACGGTTGCTGATGCTTCTTCGGGTGTGAACACTGTCGCTTGTACATTGAATGGGGTCGCATCGGCGTGTGTTCCGGGTCAGAAATATACCTTCCCGGCTATGTCTGCTGGCATTTATACTTATGTCATTACGGCCACCGACAAAGCTGGAAACGTTTCGACGTCCACTAAAGTTTGGGAAGTCAAAGCGGCGACAGTGAAGACGCAAGTGGTTGATGTACAGACGCACAACAAAGTCGATATCGTCGTGATCATCGATAATTCAGGTTCGATGGTTTCTGAGATGGCGAATATGGGGGAACATTTTAGTTCCTTTATCTCGCAGCTCAACGGTTTGGATTGGCAGGTCGGAATTATCACTACGGATCCGACTGCGGGTGACGCTAAGAAAGTCGACGGTCGATTGGTCGAGCTGAGCAATATGAATGCAGGAACTTATATCCTCAAGTCATCGATGGATGAAGCTGCAGCGAATCTCTCGTTTAAGAATACGATTCAAATGCCTAACGACGGCTCGGGCGATGAGCGCGGCATCTATACCGCCGTACGATCCATTAAACGAGGCTTTGATGGATTGGCGATCAACGCGGCGAACGCAGCGATGTTCCGTCCGGATGCAGTCCTGGCATTTGTGGTGGTCACCGATGCGACGGACGGCAAGAGTGTTCCCGAGGACTTGATCAATGAAGTGAAGGCACATTGGAATGGTCAAAAAGTCTTCTCGTTTCATTCGCTCGTAGTGCCCGAGTCGGCCTATACGCACCCGGCAGGCGGCGCATTGGATGCAGCGGATCCTTGTAAGAACTATCGCGAGTCGGTGGCTTATGATGGACGAGTCTATGAGACGCTCTCAACGATGACAGGTGGGATCAAGGGCACAGAGTGTACTTCAGACTACTCGACCCAGTTGAAAAATATGGCCAAGGCGACGGTGGATCTGGTCACGGCGGCGACACTTCAGTGTGTTCCGGTCGATG
>JAYVPG010000101.1:0-4194 GCA_043757545.1 Pseudobdellovibrionaceae bacterium | reverse complement strand
TGCGCGTTCGTGCCAGAGATACCAAACGAACTCACGCCCGCAATTCGGCGACCATTCTTCGGATTCCAACTCAATAACTCTGTCGGCACCCGCGCAGGGATCGTTTCCAAAGCAATATTCGGATTCGCCTTCGTAAAATGTAAGTTCGCAGGGATCTTTCCGTGCTGCATCGATAGCACTGTCTTGATCACGCCCGCAATACCGGCCGCTGCCTCCGTATGACCTATGTTCGTCTTCACTGAACCTATGATTAACGGGGAGTCCGGATTACGCCCCTCATGAAAGATTTTCGATAGCGCGCCAAACTCAATCGGATCACCTAGCGGAGTTCCCGTCCCATGCGCCTCGATGTAGCTCACTTCAGACGGTGACACCTTCGCCGACGCTAAAGCCGAACGGATCAAACTCTCCTGAGCCAAACCATTCGGCGCCGTCAAACTACTGCTCCGTCCGTCCTGATTGACCGCACTGCCACGGATCACTGCCAATACACGATCCCCACTCGCAAGAGCTTCGCTCAACCGCTTCAACACCACGACGCCGCATCCCTCTCCCCGAACATAACCATCCGCACTCTCATCAAACGTCGCGCATCGACCGTTAAATGAGAAAGCTTTTGAACGCGACATCAAAACATAACCATCGGGAGACAAAATAACATTCACACCTGACGCCAACGCCAGATCAGAGGCATTGCTCAATAAATCTCGACATGCCAAATGAATAGAAACCAAAGAGGACGAACAAGCGGTATCAATCGTGATCGCAGGACCTTGCGCGCCAAAGAAGTAAGATAAGCGACCCGCATCCACACTTGCCGCGGTGCCTGTCGCAATATGCGCTTCAATTTCATCGCGTCCCGCAGTCCCAGAAATAACATCATAGTAGTCGTGGTACATCAGCCCGACGTAAACACCGGTCCTCGTACCAAAAACTTCAGACGGAGCCATGCCGGCATTTTCCAGCGCTTCCCAAGCCACTTCGAGCAGCAATCTTTGCTGGGGATCAATGGCGCGAGCTTCGCGCGGAGAGATATTGAAAAACCCTGGGTCAAATTGGTCCACCTGATTGAGAAAGCCACCACGGCGCAAGTAAGTAGTGCCGATCACTTCAGAGTTCAAATTGAAATACTTGTCGATATCAAATCGACTCTTAGGAACATCCGTCATGGTGTCGGTACCTGATGAAACCGTCGACCAGAAGGTGTCCAGATCGACGATGCCCCCCGGATAGCGGCAACCAATACCAACAATGGCAATCGACTCTTCCTCTACATTGGATTTTCGAATGGGCTTCACCGACCGATTGAGCGGCAAAGCGATCGGCTCTGCGACGACTCCAATAATTTCTTTCAACACGAAGCCACTTAACGCTTCAATATTTGGATAGTCAAAAATTAATGTCGCAGGGACCTTTTTGCCGAATTGACCGAGTTGTTTTTTAAGTTTATTTCTAAAATTGATCGCGACCAGCGAGTCCATGCCCATGGACATCAAACCTTTTCTCGAATCCACCGACGCATTTTTTTCCAAACCAAGAACTTCGCAAACCTGGAGTTTGACAAAATCCCGAACGGCGCTGCTACGCTCTGCAGCCGGCGCGTTGAGAACCATTTTAACGAAGTCACTATCGCTAGCTGTGGCTCCCGCCTCGGCGATTTGTGTAGGCGGCTGACTTCGCATCAAATCGGCAAAGAACATTTTTTGAAAACTATGATCAAAAGTTTTAAGGTACAGTTCAATATCCAAAGGACATAGAACAACTTGGCTGCTCAATCCCTTAACGGTTTCAGAGAATGCTTTGAAACCTTTTTCCAATGGAATCAGATCAAACCCAGAATCGCGCATGTGACGGAGCTCACGTTCGCCCAGTTGTGCGGCCATACCCACCTGGGCCCACGGCCCCCAGTTGATGCTGCAGGCTTTAGTTCCCTTGGATCTAAAATAGCCACCGAGAAAATCGAGAGTCGCATTAGCCGCGGAATAATTACTCTGCCCCGCATGTCCAAGAACCGAGGTTGTCGAAGAGAAGAGAGCAAAGAAATCTAGCTCTGGTGAACCGAACTCTTCGAAAAGATTGAGCGCGCCAATGACCTTAGCGGAGAACACTTCTGTGTAGATCTCAAGATTCTGCTGGAGAATGCCCGCATCTTTGAGCGCCCCGGCTGCGTGCAAAACACCACCGATTTGCGGCATCGTCGTTTTGACTTCCTGGATAAGCTGATGAAGCTGAGATCGATCCGCAATATCTATGAGCGCAACTTTGACTTTAACGCCATCAGCTTCGAGCTTGGCAATTGTCTCGGTCGCGGACTTTGACATATTCTTACGGCCGATTAAAACGAGATTCTTAGCGCCTTCTAGAGCTAGCCATTGGGCAAAATTAATACCCAATCCACCCAGGCCACCCGTGATGATATAAGTTTTTCCGGCCGAAACTGCGCTGGCCGACGGCAGACTGCTTTTTGCAAAACGAGGTGATCGAATGAGCCTCGCGACAGAGACTTTAGAATTCTCAATGGCAATTTGAGATTCATTGAACTCACTCGAAAGAAGCTGGACTAAGTCGGCGGCCTGAAGCGATTCATCACTATTCAAATCAACCGCGCGAACCTTGATATCTGGGAACTCTTTCAAAATAACTCTCTCGAGTCCCCATACCCCCGCCTGACCGACTGAATCCACTTTCCGCAGAGCATCGATCGCTTTCACGCCTTTTGTCACTAGTGTGACCGAGGGCAGTTGAGAAGCGTTTATATTCATCAGAGCTTTAACAATATTGAGAGCACTGCCATAGCCGAGGTCAAACTTCCGCTCCAAAAGACGTTTTGCACTCTCGTCCAGACTCCAGAGATGAACAATCTGAATTGGGCTTTGACTTTCTGCCGTTACCGACTTGATCAGGTCTTGGCAGCGCTGCAGGTCAAAGTTCTCCTGATATTGGACTTGAGTGACTCGCACGCCTTGAGTCTGCAATTTGCTAACAAGTCGTGTCCCCACTCCGCCCTGGTCCATAAAGACTAAAAAGTGATCCCGCAGTCTCTCACTATTTGCAACAAGGCTCTTCTCTCTCCACTCGACTTCATAGGCCAGATTGGAAATGTCTGAATTTCCAGTTTGCTGACTCAAGATTTTACTGAGAACTTCTTTGGAGGCCGGCGCCATGGAAAATCCGACGATCTCTAAAAGCAGAATGCCTTGGCTGTCATAGCAACATAGATCCACTTTGAAGGCCGTGTCCTTCCCTTCACCACTCTGCTGCAAATTCTTGACATGAACTCTCAGTTTCTCTTGATTTAGACTTCCATGCAAAGCGATACGTTCAAAGCTCAACGGAATGTGAATGGTTCGATGCTTCAGATCATGGTCAATAAACAAACTTGTAATGGCGTGAAAACATGAATCCCAAAGTGCGGGATGAAATACCATTGTCTCATCGACTTTTAGATTTGAGCCAAGCGCGACTTCACTCAAGCATTCTTGGGAACCAATATCACACTGTTGAAGACCTTTGAATTTCGGGCCAAAGTTCAGGCCAATCGCATTCAAATCCGAATAGAGTTTGCCGACATCGACAGAGTCTTGGCAGCGACTTCTAATCTCTTCAATATTCGCTCTCGCGACGGAGGAGTTCGACTGATCTTTGACTGAAATCCGGCCGTTGACATGAGAGATCCACGGCGCACCTAAACTCTCACTATCCTGACTGAATATCTGGAACTCAGCACCGTTGCCATCAATTTTTTCCAATTTCAATTGAACTCTTTTGACGTTTTCGCTCGCCAGGGCGAGGGCTTGATCAATTTCAATCGACTCCAAAACAATCATTTTTTGTTGACCAAAAGCAGATTTCGCGCCAGATAAGGCCAACTCTAAAAAACCCGTCGCTGGCATAATGACATTGCCAAATACTTTATGGTCATTGAGAAATGTAGAGAAATTTTGGCTGATATGTGACTCGTAGATAACTTCTGTACCTTGGCTACCCGAAATATCAATTCGCTGACCGAGGAAAGTCTCTTGACGATTCGATATTTTTGCAGCGCCCGCGACTCTAGGATCCACCCAATATTTTTTTCTTTGGAAGGCGTAGGTGGGCAGAGCGACCTTGTGACGAGTCGGAGTGTCCTTTTCAAACGACTTCCAATCCACGCTCAAACCCGCAACATGAACGCCACCGAGACTCTCTAACAAC
>JAYVPG010000100.1:0-49989 GCA_043757545.1 Pseudobdellovibrionaceae bacterium | reverse complement strand
GGCTCTTCTTGCGCCCAAACCAAACGCGAAAGTTTCGGTAGACCATTTAAAAATGGAGTGAGTTGCACGCGTGGAAACGGATACAGTTGCTCGACACGTACTACGGCGGTCGATTGACTCTTCGTATAGGTACTTTCGCGGGCTTCATCGAGATCGTAATAAAGTTTGCCCGAGCAGAGCACCAGAGTTTCACAGTCTTTAAAATCCAGCGATTTCGGATCTGCAATCACTTCTTGAAAGTCCGCGCTGGTGAATTCCTTCCAACTCGAAATCACTTTCGGATGGCGGAGCAACGACTTGGGCGACATGACAATCAAGGGCTTGCGAAAATCTCGTTTCACTTGGCGGCGCAAAGCGTGAAAGAGATTGGCCGGAGTCGTAAAGTTGCACACTTGCATATTGGCCTGAGCGCAAAGTTGCAAAAATCGCTCTAAGCGCGCGCTCGAATGTTCGGGCCCCTGACCTTCGTAGCCATGTGGCAACAAGAGAGTAATTCCTGATCCGCGCATCCACTTTTCTTCGCCGGAACTTAAAAATTGATCGATCACGATTTGTGCGCCATTGGCGAAATCGCCGAACTGCGCCTCCCAGACCGTCAGGAAGGTCGGGTCTGAGCACGAATTGCCATACTCAAAACCTAAGACCGCCATTTCAGAGAGCAGCGAGTTGTAAATTACGAACTCGCCCTTTGCAGGATTCAAAGTCGAGAGTGGGCAATATTCAGCGTCAGTGTGAGTGTCAAAATAAACAGATTGTCGGTGCGTGAACGTTCCGCGCTTACAATCCTGTCCACTCACCCGAACCGGCGAATTCTCTAAACATAAACTCCCGTAGGCCAGCAATTCTCCCATCGCCCAATCTAGATTCCCAGTTTCAGCCATTTTCTTGCGCGCTTCGATCAACTTGATCAATTTCGGATGCACAGAAAAATCTTTTGGAACTTCGCTCAGAACACTGGCCACTTTGTCGAGCACGGGCTGCGCCACTCGAGTCGCAACGGTCTTATCAAAGTCACTCAAAGTTCCCCGGCGTAAACCCTTCCACTGGGCACCGAAGGCATTAGGCTTGGCAGGAGGGCGATTCTTGCGGGTCTCATCTAAAACAATCTGCAGATTATCGATCTTCTCTTTGTAATAAGAATCACCATCAGCTTTCGACAAAACATTCGAGTTCTGCAATTGCTCAAGGTAAATGCTCATCAGCGTCGGATGCTGGCGAATGGCCTCGTACATCAACGGCTGAGTGAATGCGGGCTCGTCGCCTTCGTTGTGACCAAAACGGCGATAACAAATCAAATCGATCACAATATCTTCACCAAACTTCTGGCGAAAGCGAACGGCGATATCCATCGCCCGCACGCACGCTTCAACATCGTCACCATTGACCAGCAGGATTGGGGCTTTGATCGACTTGGCGACGTCCGAAGCATAGCGAGTCGAACGCGTGTCAATAGGGTCAGTAGTAAAGCCCACCTGATTGTCGACGATCACATGCACTGTCCCGCCAACTTTGTAGCCGCGCAGCTGCGACATCTGCAGAGTTTCACTGACCACGCCTTGACCCGCGAAGGCCGCGTCCCCATGAATTAAAATCGGCATCACTTTTTTACGTTCTTGAGTGTCTTCGCGTCGGCGTTGTTTGGCGCGCGCCATCCCAATAACCACCGGATTGACGACTTCTAAGTGAGAAGGATTGAACGCCAATGAGATGTGACAAGAACCATGGGGAGTTTTACGATCACAAGAAAATCCCAAATGATATTTGACGTCGCCATCGTAATCATTATTTTCAAATGCCGTTCCGTCGAATTCCGAAAAAATAATTCCTAGCGCCTTATCCATAAAATTGGCCAAAACGTTGATGCGTCCGCGATGGGCCATGCCAATCACGATATCCTCTACGCCAAGCGAGGTTCCACTGGTCACCGAGCGCTCAAGCATGGGGATCAAAGCGTCGCCACCCTCGATCGAAAAGCGTTTCGTGCCGACGTAGCGAGTGTGAATAAATTTTTCCAGAGATTCGGTGCGCGCGAGTTGCTTGAAAATCTCTTGCCGATCCGCGGAGCCCAGGTTCATCGGCTCTGGGGGTTTTTCAAACTCCAGGCGAAACCAATCACGCACTTCGGGTCGACACTCGGCAACTTGCGCGGTCAAGGTTTGGCAGTAGCAGACTTCAAGGCGGGCAATAATATCGCGCAGTTTTGCCTTTTCAAATCCCAGCAATGTGCTCACCGCAAAACTCAAATCCAGGTCGGCCGGCTTTAAGCCAAAATTAGAAAGTTCAAAGGACGCGGTCTCGGGCTTTACTAAACCCAATGGATCCAGATTGGCTTTTAAATGGCCATAGTCACGATAGTGTTTGATCAAATTGTAAACGCTGAGCTCTTGCGCCGAGAAAGATCCCTTAGTGGGCAACTTCTGGGCAAACTCCACACCCTGAAAAAACATTCTCCACTGTAGGTCGAGCGAGTCCGGATCGCTCAGAAAAGTATCGTAAAGCGATTCGATGTACTCAAGGTTCGAAAGATTGAAATCCAAACGTAACTCCGCAAAAAAAATAAATTTGTAACGACTAAATATTTATACCAAGAGAACGCCGCGTGGGGCAGTTAGATTTCGCTCTCCGGCGCTTTAAATGCGTCGCATAATTTACTGGACTATTCTGCGACCCACATGCTGAAGTTGGGATTGAACTCGACGGAGGATATTCAACAATGCGCTGGCTACTCCTGATTCCAGTCGTCACGCTTGCAATTGTCGTGGGCGCAGTCATGGCCTTAAATCTAGGCATTTTCCACTCTCAGATCGAGCATGCGGCCAGCGATATGAGTGGCGGTGAGGTCAAGCTTGGCCCGGTCTCGCTCACGATCCGCTGGCCGTTGACCATAAAAATCGGCCCGACCCATTGGCGCAAACCGGGAATGGACCTGACTTGGCAGGAGCTCATTTTCGAAACGACAGTGTTGACCGCGCCGCGAAGTGTGACTTTAAGGCTCGACCGTCCACATTTAGAAATCAAAGGTGATTTTACAGCCCATGCCGCTACTCAAGGTACCAAGACGAATCCTGAAAAATCGGTGAAGACTGATTCCGTCGGCCCCTTGCAGCTGCGGGTGACGCTTGTTGACGGAGAGGTGGATTTGCCTCAGGGGCATCTCAAGGCTCTGCATTTTACCTTCGAGCAGAAGCAGCTTTTGCGATCAACGGCGAGTGTGCATGGCAAGGCCTTTCTCGAGGCCTCAGCTTTTCCACTGCGCATTCCGATTTCCATCGATAGTGACGGATTGACTCTGACGCCCGAGACCGTCAAAGCCAGTGACGTTAAGCTTTTCGTCGGAGGCCTTGAAGCCGTGGCTCAAGGCACAAGTCTGCTCACCGAGGATCGGCATCGTTGGAAGGTCACGGTCTCGGCTCCGGACCTCACAAAATTGCCCAAGCCACCAATGGAAATCCCCATACAAGATTGGCGAGGTGCGGTAGCCATTCAGCTGGAGGTCACTAAGGGCGGGGAAAAGAGCGCATGGTCCGCAGATGGTGACGTGAGTGTTAAGCAGTTTGGCGCAATGCTCAAATATCATCAAGACAAGTTGACCGTTCAAGGGCCGGCTCGGCTGGAGCTAGAGGCTCATTTTCAATACGCAAATGACACTCCCGCAATTCCCAAGCTCAATGGCGAATTTGAATTGAGTGAGGCACGGGTGGTTTATCAAGACATGTTTGATAAGGCCGCGGGAGTTCCGATGTCCGCCAAGGTCACCGCGGCGGGCGATCCCCAGCAGCTGAAGCTTGAAAGTTTGGAGTTTAAATTTTGGAATCTGCTACTTAAATTGCACGGGGAGACTTCGCTTAAAGCGCCGTACGTCGGTCATGGATTTTTCGAGATCCCCGCGCTCTCGTTGACCGGCGCGGATAAAATTATTTTGCCTTTAGCGAAGTCGCCAGTACAGGGGCAGGCGCAGCTGCGTGGTGAAATTCAGGGGGCACTCGCCCATCCAATGGAGTGTGCGGTCAAGCTGGAGGCGCTACAGCTGAAAGATTTCTCGGCCCATGTGGAGTATGAAAAGCCTGGCCTGCTGAAGGCGCGAGGGCCGCTGCTGATTTCGCTCAATGCGAATGGAGAAATGAGCAAAGGCCAGGTCGACCGCGTGCAGGCGAGCGGCGAGGTGACTTTGAGTGAAACCGCGTTGGTCCTTGGACCTTTGCGTAAAGAGGCGATGCAAGAGTTCAAAGTTTCATTTGCGGCGCGGAATGCAGCAAAGATCGTAGAGATTCAACGTTTCGATATTGAAAGTTTTTTTGGAAAAATCAAAACGAAGGGACGAGTCAAAGACCCTCT
Source organism: Pseudobdellovibrionaceae bacterium (assembly GCA_043757545.1). Taxonomy (GTDB): domain Bacteria; phylum Bdellovibrionota; class Bdellovibrionia; order Bdellovibrionales; family UBA1609; genus JALHOQ01. The sequence goes on along the minus strand of JAYVPG010000100.1, from coordinate 45,654 downwards.
TGGACCGTCACTGGAGCAGTTCAAAATCGAGATCGCGTCGCTGAGTTTGAGTGAATTGCGCCTGGCGCTGCCAGAGTGGCGCGACAAGATTCCAAAGGGCAGTCTGAGTGGTCAGTTGAAGTTAGACGGAAGAATGGCGAGTGAGAAGCCGTGGACGGATTGGCCGTTGAATGTGGAAGGCAGTTTGCGCGCGACTCTTCCGGATTACAAAATGGATGCGAGCGAGCGCGAACCTCCGCAGAAAATCAATACGACCTTAAAGTCCGAGCCTCCAGCCAAATCTGAAGGATTTTTAAGCAAAGGTTATTTAACTTCCCATTTAAAAATGAAACTTCTCGTGGATATCGCGAAACTTAGCAAAGACAAACTTTTGTTGAGCGGAGTGCATAGCGACGGAGTCATCGATGCAGGCCGCTTTAAGGGCATAGCGTCGATTCACGATATTTTTTCTGGAGAAGTTTCGCTGACGGCTTTGGATGTACCGTTGCTAGAGTTACGGCCGGCCATCGCGGGTGCGTTGCAATGGAAAAATATAGTGATTCAAGATGCGATGGCCTTTGCAAAACCGGAGTATAAAGATTTTGCGACCGGAAGAACGGCCGGGACAACGGAGTTCGTGACTTATCTCCCTGCGGATAAAGATTTCATGTCTTACCTCAAGGCAAAGGGTCAGGCGACGATGGAGCCGGTGACCATGAGTTCGGTCAAAGTCGGGCAAATGATCAACGACCTCTTACAAAAGGTCCCATTGATCAAATCGCAACCGGTAAAGGTGGAGCCGCTGAAGGGTTCCATGAAAATGCAGTTCGATCTACGCGCCCAGGTCGTGCAAGTCGAAAATCTATTGGCGCGTGACCAAGACGGCAGCGAGTTGCAACTCAAGGGCAAGGTGGATTTGGTGGGCATGCAAGGCGACCTGGCGGGAGGCTTTCTTTGGGCTAAACCGCAGGTCAAGGGCTGTTTGCTTGAAGGGAACTCCGATGCGCAGGGCCGAATGCTTATTCCGGTGGCGATCAAGGGCGATTTGATGCACCCTGGTTTTTCTTTGATTTCCGATATGATCGGCAAGCTCGGCGGCAAGGCTTTGCAGTGCGAGCAGAAAAAGTTAGTGGAACGGGTCAAAGTTGAAGGCACGAAGAAGCTTGAGGAAGAAGTGAAGAAAAAGCTGCAAGGTCTTTTTGGAAAGTAAGCAATGAACGAAGAAATCGCCCACGCCACCTGGAAAGAAACTTTGAAACTTGTCTATCAAGTGCTGAGCTATCAGCTGTTTGAGCTGGACGGTCATGGAGTTTCTCTGGGCAAACTGATGTCTGGGATCGTTTTGCTCACCCTTGGATACATGATTTCAAAGCGCGGCGCCAAAGAGGTTGATAAACGTATCCTCACCCGGATGAGTGTAGACGAGTCGCTGCGCTACACTTTGCGCAAGTTTATTTTTTATTTCTTTTTGTGTCTCTCAACTTTGTTTACTCTGCACACGCTCAATGTTCCGGTGACCATCTTCACAGTTCTCGGCGGTGCTCTGGCCGTGGGCATAGGTTTTGGTTCACAAAATCTAGTGAACAATTTTATCAGTGGAATCTTGGTGATGATGGAGCGTCCGATTCGGGTCGGCGACTACATCGAGCTTGAGGGGATTGGTGGGCAGGTGGTGAGCATTGGCATTCGCTCAACCATTGTGCGTACCAGCTTGAACGCGGTCACTATGATTCCGAATACAACTTTTATTGAGAAAAATCTGACCAATTGGACGATGTCAGGGACGATTTACTGCACGATTCGTATCGGGGTGGCGTACGGCACGGACACGAAACGACTCTCTTCTCTCTGTATTGAGTTGCTGGGTGGTATGGATCTAGTGGTGAAATTTCCGGCTCCTGAGCTTGCCTTTATCGACTTTGGCGATAGTGCCTTGCTCTTTGACCTAGGTTTCCATATTGAATCTTCATCGTTCCCCATTCGGCGGGGAATTTTGAGCGATATTCGCTACAAGCTCAATGACCTCTTTAATCAAAATAAAATCGAGATTCCCTTTCCGCAAAGGGACCTCCGCATTCGTGACGGTGGGGCAGTGCCAGTGAAAGTTCAAAACAATGAACGCTAGCGCGAGCGAATTTTACCAAGACCATTTGGATCGCGTGAGCCGCAGTTTCGCATTCTGCATTCGCCAATTGCCGGATCCGCTGCGCGATTGGATCGGCTTGAGCTACTTACTCTGCCGCATCGTCGACACGATTGAAGACTCCGTATGGTCGAGCAGCACTGCTCAGCTCAAGGCTTTTCAAATTTTTGATGCGAGTTTAAACTCACGCGAAAGTTGCGTGGTCCTTAAAACCTGGATGACCGATTTTCCGGCCGGAATTCCTGACGGCGAAGTGCAGTTGATCAATGATGCCCACCGGTTGCTCAGCGACTTTCACGAATTTCCGCCGCCGGTGCACGAAATGATTCGCGAGTTGGTTTTGAGCATGTCCTTAGGCATGCAACACTTCTGTGCGCAAAGACACGGCGGGGATTTGCGCCTCAGCACTTTGGCAGAAGTAAATCAGTATTGTTTTTTTGTCGCCGGTGTCGTCGGGGAGTTGCTGGTCAAATTGGTTTCAAAAGTCGAGCCGCGCCTGCTCCTTTCACAACTCAATATTTTGCGCGCCCACCATTTTGGTTTATTCCTGCAAAAAGTAAATTTATTAAAGGACCAAGTCGGGGACGAGCGCGTCGGCCGTCACCTGATTCCCTCACGTCAATTGGTCGAAGACAGCTCGCAAGAAAATGCCACTCAAGCTCTAGACTTCCTTTTGATCGTCCCCAAAGAGCAACTCGAATTCCGTCGCTTCTGCGCCTGGTCGCTTTTCCTTGGTCTTGAAGCCCTGAGCACAGCTCGCGCGTCGATCACCAAGGGCGAAATCCTAAAGGTCCCACGGCTCGAGGTCGACTCAATCATCGAAAAAGTAGAGTCCGCACTGACCGACGACAAGGCCCTTAGCCAACTCTTCGAATCTTTCACGGACCGCCTCGGCTGGAAAAAGAACTCCACCATCGCCCGCAAAGCTTTGGAGCTTCCGGATTGGATTACGAAGCTTTATCGGGGGCCGTTGGATTCCAACAGCCTTACGGCACTGGGTATCTGAATCATGTGTCCCAGTAGCATAAATTTTAAAGTGCCCGTTTCTTTATCGGCATTCGCTTCAAGCGTCGCAATACTTCGTCTGTCAATTCCGGGATATCCGAGTAGTCGATATCCTTTTCTTTAACTTCTTTCGTCATATAGCCTGAGCTCTTTCGCCTTTTTAACAATTCGGGCACTGATAATTCGATAGTATTCTTTCTTTTGGACACTTGATTTCCTCCAGACGTAGATTACCAGCAGAATTTTTCCCGTGTCTGATTTTCCAATAACCCAAAATCTATCTTCAAGCTGAGATTGGAAATTGTCAAAAAATTCGACCCTTCTCAGGTCGAAGAAGACGGTCGCAGCCTCCTCAAATAAGACCCCGTGCTTTTTGAAATTGATCTCAGATTTAAGGGAATCCCACTGAATGAGGGTCATGACTTAGGAATTGCAAAACGTCAGTCCGGCCGAGTCCTCGCTCAATATAGCTTGAGCTCTTTAGAATCAGAAATCGGATAAACTTCCGAGAAGGGCGCCGAAAGTGAAGGGCCGGGAGCTTATATTGTAATTGACAATCGTTATCATTTGACCTAGCTAGAAACGATGAACCTTCATACTCCCGAATTGGCCAAAGGCCGCAAGCCCATTGAACCCGAAAAACTTGTCCGCCGTGAGGCCGTTGATCCGGCGACTTTTAAGCGCATGATCCGCGCCATGGGCCTTAAAGTGACTCAGCAGCGCATTGCTATTTTAGAGTCACTGAGTGCTGGGCGTGCGCATGTAACTGCGCAAGAAGTGTTTGAAATCGTGAATAGTAAATATCCTGAAATCGGTTTCGCAACCGTCTATCGTTTTTTAAGAAAAATGGCCGAGCAGAATCTGGTGACCGAGGTGCGTATGGGTGGATTGCCAGCGCGCTATGAGTTAACGCCTCGCTCACATCATGACCACTTAACTTGCATCTCATGCGGTCAGATTGTCGAGTTTGAAAGTCCGCAGATTGAATCCTTGCAAGAACAAGTCGCCAGAGAGCATAATTTCTGCCTGACTCATCACGTACTGGAGCTGTACGGCGAATGTCCCCGATGTCAGGCGGAGTAGAGTTTGTCGGCAGAAGCAAATCCTGAGTTCTCGCTCGAAGGCATCCGTGTCAAAGGTGCACGCGAGCACAATCTAAAAAATATCGATGTGTTTATTCCCCGCGATCGCATCACTGTGATCACGGGACTTAGTGGCAGCGGAAAATCCTCGCTCGCTTTTGATACTATTTTTGCCGAAGGGCAGCGCCGTTTTATCGAAAGTCTCTCGACCTATGCACGTCAATTTATTGAACAGCTTAAGAAGCCTGAAGTGGACTCGATCGAGGGGCTCTCGCCCGCGATCGCCATCGATCAAAAATCCATTAGCACCAATCCGCGCTCGACGGTCGGGACGGTGACTGAGGTTTACGATTATCTTCGCCTGCTCTTCGCCCGCGTCGGCGTACCACATTGTCCGACGCATGGGTTGCCGCTCGAGGGGCAATTGCCGCAAGAGATTGTCGACGCGGTGATGAAGCGTAAAACGGGAACCAGATTTATGATTTTGGCTCCGGTCGCGCGCGGGAAAAAGGGTGAGTTCTTAGCTGAGTTTCAAAAGTGGATGAAAAAGGGATTCACTCGCGCGCGAATTGACGGTGAGTGGTTCGAATTAGAAAAGGCCAACAAGCTCGCGAAAAATAAAAGTCACGAAATCGATTTGTTAGTGGATCGTTTGAGCGTCGAGCAAAAGTTTTTACCGCGCCTAAAAGAGAGTATGAATCTGGCGCTGAGTCTGGCGCAAGGGTTAGTGAAGATCGAAGAAATCGACAGTGGAAAAATCGAAACTTTTTCCATTCATCGTAGCTGTCCCGAATGTGGGCATACAGTTCCCGATTTGGAGCCTCGCTTATTTAGCTTTAATAATCCGCGCGGCGCTTGTCCGACTTGTAACGGATTGGGGACTCTCGATTTTCAAGAGGTCGAGCAAGAGGTCGCCTTTGGTGCTGGCGGAGATCGACGCAACCTCAAGCGCACGGCCGTTTATTATAAAAATAAAAAAGTCGATGCGGATGACGATGAAGAAGATCAAGGGATTGATGAATACGCTGTGCGTGTCTGCTCGGATTGCAACGGCACGCGCCTCAATGCCAATGCAAGAGGCGTACTGCTCGGTAAAAAAAATATCGTTGAGCTTTCTAATATGCCGTCCGGCGATCTGCATAAATGGATGGAGGGCATCAAGCTCACTCCGCGGCAGTTGCTGATCGGTGAAAAAATCATTGGGCAAATTCAGTTTCGTTTGGACTATCTCTCGCGCGTCGGCGCAGGCTACTTAAGTCTCTCGCGTCCTACCCGCACGCTCTCGGGCGGCGAGGCACAGCGCATTCGCTTGGCCACGCAAGTCGGTTCCGGCCTGGTGGGCGTATTGTATGTACTCGATGAGCCGAGCATTGGATTGCATCCGCGCGATCACCATCGTTTGCTCGAGATGATTCGCGAGATTCGCGATCGTGGGAATACCGTGCTAATGGTCGAGCATGACGAAGAGACCATTCGCCTGGCCGATCATTTGATTGATATGGGCCCGCGCGCAGGTCGACTGGGTGGAAATATTTTGGCCGTGGGCACGCCTGCGACGGTGATGCACGATCCGGCTTCAGTGACTGGGCAATTTTTGTTGGGAACTAAGAAAATCAACGTGCCGACCACGCGACGGCCGGGTTCAGGGCAGATTCTTAAGCTCGAAGGTGCGACCGGAAATAATTTAAAAGACGTGCAGCTTGAAATTCCGTTGGGCACCTTGACCTCAATCACCGGAGTGTCGGGGAGCGGAAAAAGCACGCTGATCATCGATACCCTTTACCGCATTTTAGCGCGCGAGTTTTATGACTCTTCACTGCAACCCGCACCCTACGCGAAAATCTCGGGCCTTGAACACTTAGACAAAGTGATCGAGATCAATCAACGACCCATCGGGCGAACGCCACGCTCGGTTCCCGCGACCTATGTGGGACTTTTTCCCTTGATTCGCGATCTGTATTGTCATTTGCCGGAATCAAAAATTCGCGGTTATCGCCCCGGGCATTTTAGTTTCAACGTGAAGGGTGGACGCTGTGAGGCCTGCCACGGTGCCGGCCAGATTCGCGTCGAGATGCATTTTCTCTCCGACGTCTTCGTCAAATGCGAAACTTGTCAGGGGCGGCGTTACAATCGCGAAATTTTAAATATCAAGTTCCGCGAAAAATCCATTGCCGATGTTTTGGCGATGACCGTTGAAGAAGCTCTCGAATTTTTTAAAAATCATCGCCACGTCTATCGCAAACTGGAAACCCTGCACCGAGTGGGACTCGATTATATGACGCTGGGTCAGAGCTCGACGACCTTGTCGGGCGGGGAGGCGCAGCGAGTGAAGCTCTCGCGCGAGCTCTCCAAGCGCGACACGGGTAAGACTCTCTACATTTTGGACGAACCGACTACGGGGCTGCATTTCGAAGACGTGCGCAAACTCATCGATCTACTGCAAGAGCTCGTCTCACATGGCAATACGGTGGTGGTGATCGAGCATCATCTCGACGTGGTCAAATCTTCGGACCATGTGATCGATCTTGGACCTGACGGAGGCTCGGGCGGCGGTTATATCGTTGCCAAGGGAACACCCGAGACCATAGTCCAGAATTCCAAAAGCATTACTGGTGAGTTCCTCCGGCCTTATCTATCGTAGAAGTACAAAATCGGGAGTCCATCATGAGATTTATGCCACGTTTGCTCGCCGTTATAATCCTGGGATGTTCGTTCTCTAGTTTCGCTGAACCGTGGCTGGCCAGCCGCTTTGCTCAGAACTGTTCGGCATGTCATGCGCCGGGGCGAGTGAATGTTGAGGCTCCCAAGCGTCGCTGCTCGCTCTCTTGCCAAGGCTGTCACACCAATCCCAGCGGCGGCGGACTGCGCAACCTTTATGGTAAGTGGACGCAAGAGCGATGGTTAAATTCCGCCTACTTCAAGGGCTACAAACTCAATAAACCACGTCCGATGCCCACCAAAGATCAGTTTTATGCGGACGACAAAATCAAGGAGATCGCGGCCGATCCTAAAAAGAAGCATAAGGCGGCGTCGTCTGGATTTCGCATGCGCGAGACAGAGAGTGTTTTGGAAGATAAGGCCTATGACCGTACGACCATGCACGAACGCTTTGTCGAGCCCGATAGTGAATTGTTTATGGCCCGCGTCCCCGACGGTGACCCGTACCGGGTGCGACGCTCGAGTTATCTGAATGCCGGCGTTGATATGCGATATTTTTATCTAGACGACAAGAGAGACACGGTTAAGGCAAAGTCGAGCTTCTTAATGGGCACCGACGTCGCGGCTAGTGCGGAGGTTGTGCATGGCGCGACGATTGTTCTTGAATCGCGTTTTTTAAATGGGAATGCTCCGGCATGGGATGCGGGGCTCGAGTCCGGCTCTCAAGTGCGATCTGCGTACGTTCTGGTCGATGACCTTCCTTACAACACCTATGTGCAGTACGGACTTTATCGCCCGATGTTCGCCAACTACACTCCTGACCACACCAGCTTATTTGCGTTGGCGTCGGGATTGAATCAACGCTCTGTCTATAAAACGGCATCGATTGGAACTGCGCCCAACGTTCCTTTTTTAAATCTCCACTACATTCAACCCATGAATGTGACGACCTTTGCGCAGGATAAAGGGATCGTCTTGAATCTAGGAGCTCGCTTTGTTTCCTTTGGAGCCTACGCGATGTTTTCGGCCTGGGCGACTTCGGCTAAAAATGCGACCACGCTCGTCGAGACGAAGAAGCAAATGATGTCGCTGACCGGTGGTGCGACGTTGCAGCGCTACACGGGCGTCGTCGACTTTACGCAAATCAAACGCGACGTCACTGGGGCGAACAAAGACACTGGTCTTGTGTTCACACTTGAAAATCGCTATCGCATCTTTCGCGAAAACTATTTAAAGTTCGTTTACGAATCACTCAATACGGCAACGGATCTCACGGTGGGCAAAGCATCGGCGATGGAGTTTGGAGTCAGCTCATTTTTAGTCTCGAGTCTTGAACTTGGTTTGAGCTACCGCGACGGCAAAGAGAGTCGCGTGAGCGGCAACACGAGCGAAAAAACAACTCTCGCGCAGGTTCACTTCTTCTTTTAAGGTCCAGACCTGTCTGGCCAAGCCGGTCCGTCTCATTTTGAGACGCGCTTTAGCAATTCCCAGAATGAACCGATATACAAGCAGACGCTTTTTGAGAGGGGATTTCGCTTGGCTTGGGATGATATTCCCGATTGGTCCTTAGACGTTGCAAAGCAGCTTTTGAATTTAGTGAAAGAGAAAGATCTCTTTACCTTTCATCACTGCTGTCGTGTCGGTCGCGGCTCGCGTCGTCTGGCTAAAGCCATCGGCTTGAATGAATTTGAACAAGCCATCTTAGAGTACTCCGGCCTCTTTCACGATATCGGAAAAGTTCGCATTCCCACTGAAATTTTGGTGAAACCGGGTCGCCTAGATAAGGGCGAAATTGAAATTATAAAAGAGCATCCCACACTGAGCGCGCAGATGATTCAGCATTTGGATCACGTCGCATTTTTTCGCTTTATGCTCCCGGGAATCAAGTACCATCACGAAAAAATTGAGGGCGACGGATATCCGAATTCACTCTCTGGCGACAATATCCCACTTTTTGCACGCGTGATCGCGATCGTGGATAGCTACGATGCCATGACCAATGTGCGCCCTTACCGAAATGCTTTGCCTGAAGAAAAGGCCATTCAAGAGATCAAAGATTACTCAGGCAGGCAATTCGATGCAAAATTAGTGAAGTACTTTCTGGAAATTCTTCCGCTCATCAAACAAGTTGAGAAGGAAGAAAAAGACGAAATCGTCGTCGCTCACTTAGTCAAAGCGGCTTAGCTCAGTCCAACCAAAGCAAAACATCGGGCGTATGATAAGAAAAAATCATATCGGCACCGGCACGTTTGATTGATCCCAAAATTTCTAAGACGACCGTCTTTTCGTCGATCACTTTTTTCTCAGCCGCGAATTTCACCATCGCATATTCACCGCTGACATTGTAAGCGGCGATCGGCAAATAGGAAGAGCCGCGGACTGCGGAAATAATATCCAGATAGGCAAGGGCAGGCTTGACTAACAAAATATCCGCTCCCTCTTCCTGATCTAGGCGAGCCTCGCGAATGGCCTCGCGACGGTTGCGTGGGTTCATTTGATAGGATTTTTTATCGCCAAAACGCGGCGCACTTTCAAGCGCACTGCGGAAGGGTCCGTAGAATCCAGACGCATATTTCGCGCTATAGGCAATAATTCCCACGTGAGTGAACCCGGCCTCGTCTAATTTGTGGCGAATCCATCCCACTCGACCGTCCATCATATCTGACGGCGCAACAAAATCGGCTCCGGCTTCTGCTTGCACCAAGGCTTGCTCAGCCAGCACCACCACGGACTCGTCATTTAAAATCTCACCATTCTTAACCAAGCCATCATGGCCTTCCGAAGAATAGGGATCTAGCGCCACATCGGTGATGACGACCAGTTCGGGAAATTTTGCTTTCAGTCGTTTCACGGCACGGGGGATTAGTCCCTTCGAGTTCAGAGCCTCACTGGCCTTCGCATTTTTTAACTGATCGTCGATGCACGGGAACAAGGCCAAGGCTCGAAGTCCTTTTTTCATCAGCGGAGCCAGATCCGCTTCTAAAATGTCCAATGAAACACGCGCACAGCCGGGGAGTGCTGAGATCGGCTCGCGGATTTTTTCGCCCTCTTTAATGAACACGGGCCAGATCAAATCGGCCGCTCCGATTTGGGACTCTTCGACCATGTCGCGAATACTATTGGATCGACGTAGACGGCGCGGGCGTTCGAGAATATTCATCATGGTTCGTCTTCCTTGAGAGTTTAATCTTTCCAAAAGTCTTCGAGTCGAAGCCCGCTTTTGCGCAGGCCAGCGGTTAAGCTCACCAACGGCAAGCCTTGGATGGCGCTGGGATCTTGGCTATTCACCGATTCTATCAAAGCCATGCCGGCTTTTTCTATTTTATAAGATCCTGCACAATCATAGGGCTCATCTTTACGCAAATACGCTTCGATTTCCACATCCGTTAACGTGCGCATCTTAAGCATCGTCAGATCAGTGAACGCGAACGAAGCTTTTGGGCTTACGACCACCACGGAAGTGATCAGTCGATGCTCTTTCCCCGAAAGGCGGCGCAGCTGTTCGCTCGCCCGCTGATGAGTGCCCGGCTTATCAAGTCGCTCGCCCGCACACTCTGCAATTTGATCCGATCCGACGATGATGGCGTCGGGAAACCTGCCGCGCAAACTCTCGGCCTTATGTGCGGCGAGAAATCGCGTGAGCTCAATCAGATCCGCGGGGCCTATGCTTTTCAGCTGCTCTTCATCGATTTCAGGTTGGGCGGCCGTGAATTTTACGCCGAAGCTCTCAAGCTGAGCTTTGCGATATTTCGATTGGCTGGCCAATATCAATTGCATAGCGGCCAGGGTAAACAAAAAGGCGAAGCGTGTCAAAATCTACTCCTTTTGACCTCCTAGGACCACCGTGACAATTTTAAGAAATGAACTACGTACACGCGCTAAGTCCATTCGCCATTCAATTCACAGAAACCTTCGGCATTCGCTGGTATGGCTTGGCCTACCTCTCTGGATTTATCTCCGGTTACTACAGCATTATTTTGCTGATCCAGCGCAAGGGCACATTGTTTAAAGAGGAACAGATTGCCGACTTCGTCACCTACGTCGCCATTGGTGTTCTAGCCGGAGGACGTCTTGGTTATTGCCTGTTTTATGCTCCCGAGTTGTTCACCAGCATAGATAGCGGTTTTCCCTATTGGGGAGTGCTGAAGGTCAATGAAGGTGGAATGGCATCGCACGGGGGAATTCTTGGAGTAATGGCCGTTTGTTATTTCTATGCCCGCGCCAATAAAATTCCGATTTTGCATTGCATGGATTTAGTGGTGCTCGGTGGAAGCATCGGTTTTTTCTTTGGTCGAATCGCAAACTTTATTAACGGTGAGCTCTACGGTCGCGCGACTTCAGAGACTCTGCCTTGGGCGGTGAAGTTCCCGCAAGAGATGAGCCTTTGGGTACAACGTGAATTCGGTCGCCTCGGCTCGCTCGCGCCTGCGGTGGATGCACTTCATGAATTTAAAAGTGAAAATGGTCAGATGGTTGCGACGAGTAGCGCGACTTGGAAGCAGTGGCTAGAGGGTTTCAATCACGACCTGCTGTCTCGTCAATATGTACATGAGACCATCGAAGCTTTGAATAAGGCGGTGCATTCGCATAATGTCGCGGTGACGGCGGCTCTGGCGCCGGTTCTGACTCCGCGCCATCCCTCGCAACTCTATCAGTCGGTGATGGAAGGGCTGATCGTCTTTCTTATGCTCTGCTGGATCTGGCGCAAACCGCAAAAGCCTGGAGTGATCGGCGGCTGGTTCGGCGTTTTGTACTGTGTGGCTCGCATCATCGGCGAGCAGTTTCGTTTGCCTGATGCGCAGATCGGATATCAGCTTTTCGGACTGACTCGGGGCCAATGGTTGAGTATTGGCCTTCTTGCTGTAGCTATTATTTGGTTGATATTATGTTACCGCCGGCCAAATGCCCGGATGGGCGGATGGAATCCCGAGAGTTTAGCTCCCGGGGCAGCGACTAAAAAGTCTCGTCGAAGCTGACGTTACCGGTGACGCCCATTTGATAAGAGGCGACTCGGCGTTCGAAGAAATTGGTTAACTCTTGAGTGTCTTGAAGCTCCATAAAACCAAATGGATTTTTAGCGACGAACTGATGCGGGATTCCTAAGCGCTCCAGACGTTGATTGGCAATAAACTCCAAATAGGTGCGCATGTCGCGACCACTTAAGCCAGCCACGCCATGATCCAAAATGTCATTGGCAAAGACCATTTCACATTCGATGGCGTCTTTGAACATAACGACAATCATGTCTTTCATGCGATCGTCTAAAAGATCGGGTTCCTCTTCAAGTGCCGTATCAATGACCTTAAAAGCGAAGTCGATGTGCGCGCTTTCGTCACGAAACACCCAGTTGGTGCCAGTGGCAAGACCGTTCAATAGCCCTTTGGAGCGTAGAAAGTAAACATATGCAAAGGCTGCGAAGAAGAACAGGCCTTCGATGGTTCCGGCAAAGCAAATCAAGTTCATTAAAAATTTACGACGGTCTTCCTTGGTCTCTAGCGATTCTAACTGCTGAATGGAGTCGATCCATTTGTAGCTGTACTGCGCTTTCCTTTGGATCGATGGGATATTGTGAATCGCCGCAAATGCACGCTCGCGCTCAGCATGATCCGGAATATAGGAATCAAGCAGAGTCAGATAGAACTGCACATGCAGAGCCTCTTCATAGAGTTGGCGCGACAAATACAAACGTGCCTCGGGCGCATTGATATGTTTGTACAAATTCAAGACAAGATTATTGCCGACGATCGAATCGCCAGTCGCGAAAAACGCCACCAGACGATTGATCAAAAAGCGTTCGGCCGAGGTGAGCTTCTTTTGCAAATCGACAATGTCATTGCCGAAATCGACCTCTTCGACCGTCCATGTATTTTTAATGGCATTCTTATACATTTCAAAGAAAGCCGGGTAGCGCATTGGACGTAAGGTCAGATCAAAGCCAGGATCTAAAATCATTTTCGTTGTCTCCACTCGTTGTCGTTGTCAAAGTTCTTACAAAATTAGGTGCAAGCTTCACAGCTCTCTGGATTTTCCAGGGAGCAAGCGAGGGCTTCTTGCTCGCTGAACTTCTTAGGCTCTTCAACAGCCGGAGAAGCCGTTCCCGTCGATCCTGCACCACGGGTCGTTGTGACCTGAGAAATCTTAGTTGCCGGTCGTGACCGCAAATAGTAAGTCGTTTTGATTCCGCTCTTCCATGCGTACATGTACATGCTTGAGAGCTTGCCGATGGTCGGGCTCTCGATGAACAGATTCAACGACTGACTTTGATCGATAAACGCACCACGTGCGGCGGCCATATCGATCATCGATTTTTGCGGGACTTCCCAAACCGTACGAAAGATCATTTTAATATCATCCGGAATTTCCGGAAGCGATTGAATGGAACCCTCTGCCGATTTAATACGGTTGCGGATATCGTCATTCCATAGTCCACGCAATTTCAAAGCATCCACCAAATAGCGATTCACTTGAATGAATTCGCCCGAAAGTGTTTCGCGTTTAAAGAGATTGGAGATCTGGGGTTCAATGGCCTCATAAGCTCCAACAATCGACGCGATCGTTGCGGTGGGTGCAATCGCAATCATTAGTGAATTGCGCAGGCCAATCGCTTTGATCTTACGCCGCAATCTCTCCCAGCGCTCAAGGTCAGAGGGGATAACATTCCACAAATCAAATTGAAAAATCCCTTTTGCCGCCTTGGTCTCTGCAAACGATGGATGTGGCCCAGCTTTTTCCGCCAGCGCACATGATGTTTTAAGAGCCGTGTAGTAGATCTCTTCTTGAATCTTGCTCGAAAGCGCCAAAGCTTCGGGGCTATCAAAGGCAAGTTCCAATTTAAAGAACACATCTTGTAAGCCCATTACGCCTAGGCCTACGGGGCGCCAGCGTTGATTTGAGCTATGGGCCGTGGGAATCGGGTAGAAATTAATATCGACCACACGGTCTAAGTATTTAATTGCGACTTCCGTGGTGCGCGCGAGCTTTTCGAAGTCGAAGCTGCCGTTGACCACATGCGCACCAAGATTGACCGATCCCAAATTGCAAACCGCGGTTTCACCATTGGAGGTCACTTCTAAAATCTCAGTGCAGAGATTCGAAAGATGGATCACGTTCTGCGGCTGACCGGTTTGATTCGACTTAATATTGCAAGCGTCTTTCCAAGTCATCCAGCCATTGCCGGTTTGCGCGAGCGACTTCATCATGCGAGCATAAAGATCGCGCGCCTTCATTTGGCGAATAAAGCGGCCTTCACTTTCCGCTTTGGTGTAAACAGCTTCAAACTCTTCTCCATAGAGATCGACCATTTCTGGGATATCTTTGGGATCGAAGAGTGACCAGGTGCCGTCTTCTTCCACGCGACGCATGAAGAGATCCGGAACCCAATTGGCCAAATTTAAATTGTGCGCCCGCTGAGCCTCGTCGCCGGTGTTCTCGCGAAGTTCTAAGAACTCCTCGATATCCGAATGCCAAGTCTCAAGATAAATGCAGGCCGCACCTTTGCGTCGGCCACCTTGATTGACCGCCGCGACCGACGAGTCCAAAGTTTTCAGCCACGGCACCAAGCCATTGGAGTGTCCATTGGTTCCCAGAATCAACGAGCCACGGCTGCGCACGCGCGAAAATGAAACACCAATTCCGCCGGCGAATTTTGACAACAGAGCGATGTCTTTATATTTATCATAAATCGACGACAGGTCATCCAGCGGAGAATCGAGCAAATAGCATGAGGAGAGCTGCGGACGCTTCGTGGCCGAATTAAATAGGGTCGGCGACGACGGCATATAATCCAGACTAGAGATCAATTCATAGAACTCTTGTGCCTCTTGGAATGTTTTTGCCAAACCACAGGCCACGCGCAAGAAGAAGTATTGCGGAGTCTCGATCACCTGACGGCTCTGCGGATCTTTGAGCAAATAACGATCATAAACTGTGCGCAGTCCGAAATACTCAAACTTCTGAGTGCGCGAATCTTCAATAATAATATTCAGAGCCTCTTTGTGCTCTTTTACGAATTTAAATTTCTCTTCGCTCACAATGCCTTGCTTAAACGCGACGGTCATTGAGTCGTAGAAATTACGAATATTTTGATTCGTCACTTCTTCGCCGATGTAACGGGCGAGCAGGCGAGAGGCGAGTTTGGAGTATTGCGGCTCTTCGCCAATCAATAGAGCCGCGGTTTGAATGCACAGCTGATCTAGCTCTTTGGTAGAAGCCCCATCATATAGACCGCTAATAACCTTTGCGGCCACGCGCATCGGATCGACTTCTTTTAGTCCGGTCGAGCAGGCGAGCACAACGTTGACGATCTTGTTCACATCCACCGGCTGCAAGTTGCCATTGCGCATGCGCACGCGCATCACAATCGGGCTCTCGGCGCCGGCTTCACCGGTAACAGGTGTTTCGCCGCTGGGGTTTTCATCAATTAATAAGGATGTGGTCAGAATATTTTGCTCGGTCGTCTCTAGATCTAAATTCATGCTGCCCCCGCAGTGTATACTATCCCATTAAGACACGAATTGTCTTCGTTCCTACCCACTAGAAATATTTTTTTTGAGGTCCCGTCCACAATCGAAGCGTTATCCGTAAGCTTCTCAATCTCAGCAATTCTTACTAGACATTGCTGTCCATTCCTGGAGATCGATCTTGCGTCCGAGAAACTAAAAATCATTCTTGTTAAGAATGTAAAATACGAACACATTCCTAACACCTCAAACGCTATCGCCTTCGCAAATAAACTGTCAATGGTGATGCAAGACAATACCTGTATAATTTTTTTTTCGATTGAAATACGTGGACTTAGAAAATGTCGATCCGCGTTTTGAATAAGGCCTCCATGCCCAATCATCAAACATTTTTCGCAAATGAATTGCGTGCTTAAATCATAGGCAAGGTGATTCCCGTTTCGCAACTAAAAAATGCGTCAGTCAAAAGCTTGTCGCGGCGGAGAGGGTGATCGTCAAAAGTTCAACTTCTCATGCGCCGAGACATCAAATCTTTGACGACGCCGGGATCCGCAAGGGTGGAGATGTCGCCTAAGTTCTCCAAATCATTGTCGGCGATTTTACGCAAAATTCGCCGCATGATTTTTCCGCTTCGGGTTTTCGGTAAGCCCGGAGCCCATTGAATAAAGTCGGGTTTTGCCAGTCCACCGATCTCTCGGCGCACCCAATCGGCAAGCTCGGTGCGCAGGTTTTCGCTCTCGTCAACTCCGGCGCGAAGGGTGACATAAGCGTAAACGCCCTGACCTTTGAGATCATGGGGAAAGCCCACGACGGCGGCCTCCGACACATCTTTATGGGCGACCAATGCGCTTTCAATCTCGGCCGTGCCCAGGCGATGACCTGAAACGTTTAAAACATCGTCCACGCGACCCGTGATCCAATAGTATCCGTCGGCGTCACGCCGGCAGCCGTCGCCGGTAAAATAAAGTCCTCTATATGTAGAGAAGTAGGTCTGCTCAAAACGTGCATGATCTTGATAGACCGTGCGCATCTGGCCGGGCCAAGAATTTTCCAGGCAAAGGTAGCCCTCGCAGGCACCTTCCATCCTTTCGCCCTTTTCGTTCACGATCACCGGCGTTACTCCAAAGAACGGAACGCTGGCCGAGCCCGGTTTTAGCGCTGTTGCACCAGGCAGCGGCGAAATCATAATCCCGCCCGTTTCGGTCTGCCACCAAGTGTCGACGATCGGGCAGCGCGAATCGCCCACCGTCCGATAGTACCAAAGCCAGGCCTCGGGATTGATTGGCTCACCCACCGAACCCAGCAGGCGCAAAGATTTGCGCGAGGTTTTCTTGACCGGCGCATCGCCCAGCGCCATCAGTGCGCGAATCAAGGTCGGCGCCGTGTAGAGCGTGTTCACTTTGTATTTATCGACGATCTCCCACATCCGCGAGGCCGAGGGAAAAGTCGGCAGCCCCTCATACATCACGGAGGTCGCAGCGTTGCTGAGCGGGCCGTACAAAATATAACTGTGACCGGTGACCCAGCCGATATCCGCGGCACACCAATATATATCCTCGGGCTTGTAATCAAAAATCACTTCGTGAGTGTACGAGGCATAGGTGAGGTAACCGCCCGTCGTATGCAAAACACCTTTTGGCTTATTGGTCGAGCCGGAAGTGAAGAGCAAAAAGAGTGGGTCTTCGGCGTCCATCACTTCGGGTGCGCACTCTTTGGATTGATTCTCGCACAGTTCGTGAAACCAATGATCGCGCCCTTTGCTAAAACCGACTTTGCCGCCGGTGTGCCGAACTACGACAACCGCCTTCACGCGCGTCGCCTTCTGTAAAGCTTCGTCCGTATTCACTTTCAGTGGAATAATTTTCCCACCGCGCAGCCCTTCATCGGCGGTGATGACGAAATCACTTTCGCAATCGATGATGCGATCGGCGAGTGAGTCGGGGCTAAAGCCACCAAAAACCACAGAGTGAATGGCGCCAATGCGGGCGCAGGCGAGCAGGGCATAGGTGGCCTCTGGGATCATCGCCATATAAATCGTGACTCGATCGCCTTTTTTTACACCCAATTTTTTTAAACCATTGGCTAGCTGACAAACTTTTTCTTTCAGCGTTCCATAGGTAATCGCCAAAGGCTTATGCAGATCCCCCTCGGGCTCCCAATAAAATGCGACCTTGTCTTTGTGCTTGAGCAGGTGGCGATCGATGCAGTTATATGACACGTTGAGTTTGCCGCCACGAAACCATTCGATCTTTACTGGCGAGGTAAAACTCACGTCCTTGGTCTTCTCCCATTTTTGAAACCAATCCAGACGTCCAGCGACGCCATCCCAAAATTTATCACCGTCCGTTAAGGATTGCCGATAGAGCTCATGATAGCGAGCACAGTTAATGTGAGCGTCTTTTTCCCAATTGGCAGGAACGGGAAGCGTAAGACCAGATTCGGCGGCCACGATATACCCCCAAGGTTGGTATAGGATCCAGGTAACACGGTTGCGTCAGTCGCTCAACCGCGTTTATAATATCGTAGTGCACGAACTTTTAGCACGTCGATCTTTTCCTGAGCTCAGTGATTTGGAGTCTCTCATTGAGAGCTTTGGCACTCGAGCGCGCGTGCGAGTCGTGGCCGAGGTTCAGCACAAAGATAAATCTTATCCTCTGCATTGCGTCTCCATCGGCAGCCCTGATCCCGAGGCTCCCACCATTGGTTTTTTTGCCGGCGCCCATGGTCTAGAGAAAATTGGTTCTGAGGTCGTGCTCGCTTATATGCACACTTTGCTTGAGCTCATGCGTTGGGATCGCCAGTTTCTCGATCGTTTAAAGCATTCTCGGCTCGTATTTATGCCCCTTTTAAATCCAACGGGAATTGTGGGACGTACGCGCGCCAACGCCAATGGCGTGGATCTGATTCGCAATTCGCCTCTGGACGCGGACGAAAACGGCGGCGGCTTTTATCGAGGGCACCGAATCTCGCCGAAGCTCCCGTGGTACCGCGGCGTGGAAGGCGCGGAGATGGAGATTGAAGTTAAAGCGTTACTTGAAGTAATAGAAACCGAACTTCTCCCTGCCAAACTATCCTTTGCCGTGGACGTCCATTCTGGATTTGGCGCCAAAGATCGCTTTTGGTTTCCCTATTCACATTCGCGCAAACCATTTCCGTACTTGGCGGAGAGCTACGGTCTGAAAGGGTTGCTCGATCAGACTTATCCGCATCATTTTTACGCGTTTGAACCGATGTCTCGCCAATATACAATTCACGGCGATCCGTGGGATTATGCCTTTGAGCGGAATCGCCTGCGTCCCGGACATTCGTTATTTATTCCCTTCACGCTCGAAATGGGTTCATGGGCGTGGTTAAAGAAAAATCCGCTGCAAGTTTTTTCCAAACACGGTGTGTTCAATCCCATGCTTCCGCATCGCCGCAATCGAATTCTACGACGACATCTCAATCTTTTTGATTTTCTTCACCGCGCGATTCTCTCGCCGCAGGCGTGGATGATCCAAAGTGCATCGGTCCGCGCCGAGAACACGAAAAAGGCAATGGAGCTTTGGTATGGAGTCTAGCACTTGGATTCTACTGCGCGGTCTGGGTCGCGAAAAGGGTCATTGGGGACCCTTCATGGAACAGTTTAAGAAGACTGTGCCAGGTGATGAAATCCTAGCGATCGATCTACCCGGAATGGGGGAGCATCGTGAGCTGACTTCTCCGCAAACTATCGAAGGCATATTTAACTTTGTGCGGGCCGAAGCTGTGGCTAAAGCTCGCCGCCAAGGTCAGTTTAAAATTCTCGCCACCTCGCTCGGCGGGATGGTGGCGCTCGAGTGGATGAGGCAAAAGAGCGATGATCTTGCAAAAGTCGCCTTGATCAACACCAGTGTGCATTCGTTGAGTCCGTTTTATTACCGACTGCGCTGGCAAGTGTGGAAGGATATCCTTCGTTTAGCGACAGTACAGGGAGTTCGGGAACGTGAAAAAGGTATCATCGAACTGCTGATGAACAGTGCCGAGGCTCGGGATGCCGCCCTCTCAGTTTGGACCAAGATCGCTATGGATCATCCGGTCTCGTATATCTCGTTCTTTAATCAGATTTTGGCGGCCTCGCGCTTTTCCCTCTCGCTGAAAGACTGCCCAGTTCCCGTTCTATTGCTCAATGGTTTAGGGGACCGTTTGGTGGACCCTTCGTGCTCCACATCGCTACATGAAAAATGGGGTTGGCCGATCGTTCGACACCCCTGGGGCGGGCACGATTTAGTTTGGGATGACGCCCCTTGGGTGATCAATAAAGTGGCGGAGTGGAATAGATTACCTAACGCATAAATTTTGAGTGAAACGCCAGACCCCACTATGCTAGTTTTTTAGGATCTAGGGTGAGGGCAACGGTTTGATACGCTTTGAATCAATCATTATTTTAATAGCCTCTCTGGGCATGGGCGGCCCCGTTTTCGCGGGCAGTTCGACGACCCTTGAGTTGCCGCGTGAAAGCACCTCAACTTCTTCCACCGGCGTCACTTCTCTGAGCTTTCAAAACAGCCAGTATTTAAGTTCCGGCGAGGCCTTTTACCAAAGTGGTGCGGCCAGGGAGAACACTAGCGTTCGCCTCAATGCCAATCGTGAGCTGACCTTTAAGAAATACGGCGTGGTGAGGGGCCAGCTGAGTGACGAGTGGAGCGCCACCGAAAAATGGAATTATTTAAACATCAATCAGGCCTATGTCGGCGCGAGATTCAAAAGTCTGCAGATCAGCGGTGGACGTAAGCTAGAAACTTGGGCGGAGTGGGAATCCACTTGGAATCAAGGGGTGTTTCAACCGCGCTATATGCAGAACCGTTTGCATCCCGAGGCCGCCGGGTTAACTGGAGTTTTTCTGTCGAGCGGTGGCGAAAATTGGGGTGCGACGCTGGCTTATCTTCTGCTCAATATTCCGGACCTAGGCGCGCATTTCTACACCAAGGATAATCATTTCGTTTCCAAAAATCCCTGGTTTCATTCTCCAGCCTCGCAATTTATATTTGAAAATGTTCCCACCGATATTCACTATTCCTTAAAGAGTCCCGAGCTTAGCTATGTCGCCGATCGTCCAGGAGCTGCGGGCAAAGTCGAATACCGCGACGGCGGATATCTGTCGCGTGCGAGTGTCGCATATAAACCTATTTCACAGTTGAGCTTGGGCTTTCCGTCGCAGAATCAATTTATTAACGGCGCCACGGACTCTTATATGAAAATCGATATTCATCCGCGCGTGATTTATGAGCGAGTGGTCAATTGGGATAATAAGATCGAAAGCAAAGATTGGTCGGCGTCGGGTTCCATTGCTTATGATGAGCCAGCCAATGACCTGGGCCCTGACAACAACACCTCTCAGCAGTTCCAACCCGCTTGGATTTACTCCGGCCGTGTCGAGCATGGTTTAGAAGAAAGTGGCCCGCGCGCGACTCGTGTGGAGGCTGGATTTCTAAAGATCGCGGGTGGCGATGCTCGTGACAGTGGTCGTTTTGCGGGCTCCACTTCATTGTTTGAACGTCGGTTTCAATATCAAGAGGCGTATTATCTGGGTCTTACGATGGATCTTCGCGGTCAGACGCGCTACCCCCTAGAGAACCATGTGCGGGTGACTTACGATCGATTGCAAAACGGGGCGGTTTTTAGTTTTAATTCAGGCATGTTCGTAAACGAGAACTGGCATGCCGATTTTAGTGCTGAATTTTTGGGCCTGGTCAGCTCTCAATCGGCACAGGTGTCGGACGGATTCTTATCCTCTTATCGAGCCAATGATCGGGTCGGGTTAGGGTTGTCATATGTTTACTAAGATTCTTATCGTTGTTCCTCTGGTGTTGGTTCTGACTTTGGGTTGTGCGCGCGAGAATGAGCCGGGCTCTCCTCCAATTGTGCCTAAGCTGAAGACCTCAGGTGGCTGTATCTCTTCGTTCGGCGATCAGCTGAAACTCTTTGCCGACGGAAATATGAGTGCGAACCAAGTGTCAGACTTTTGGAATTGTCTGTCCTCAGCGGTCGATGAGTATCAAAATCTAACCGCAGGCGAGTCGGAGCCCGACAAATACACGCCACAAGCCTTGCGTCGGTTTTTGCAGACTTATTTTATTAAGGATCATGCGATCAGCAATTCGCTTCTCGATTCGATCATGGAGCTTAAGCGCGTGTTTTTGGCGGGAACTTCCAAAGAAGTGACGCGCGCGGAGCTGACGCGTGCGCGTGAATTTATCGGTGAGTTGCGCGAAGCCAGTTTGACTTTGCGACCACATGTTAAAGTTTTATTTCACAAACAAAACCAAGCCAGCGATGCAGAGATTCGCGCCGCCTCGACGGCCATGGAGGCTGCATTCCAGCGTCTGGGCGGTTGGCTCAATCAACGTCAGCAAACCTACAGCTTTATGCAACTCGCGAACTTTATGGGTGCGTTGAAACAATGGCTCCGCGAGGGCGGCAATACTTCGACTTCGCTCGATACCATTGAGCGGGTCCTTACCATTCTACCCGATAGCAAATTGATCTTAGTCGGTGGCAGCAAACAGGGCATCGAGCTTGGCGAGTGGTCAGCGTTGACCAACACCATCGGTAAATTGTTTCGCGTCTATCTTGCGAGCTCCTATGGGTTTAAAGAAAATTTCGATGCTGGATTCAATCGGCCCGTCTTGCCCGAGGGATTCTTAGCGCTCTGTGATTTGTTTGAGCAGGGGATTGCGGGACATAAGACTGAAAATATTCCGCTCGTCGAATTTCGCAATCTATTTGTCAGCATTGAAAACGCAAAGCTCCTGCCGACAAATTTTACCGCTCCTGCGATGAGCAAAATGTTTCTCTGGCTGCTTCAGCGAGTGATCGGCGGCACCGACACCAAGCTGGGTCTCGATCGCGAAAGTGTTGCACACGTTCGCTTGCGCCTTGAAAATTGGATCACTCTTTTTAATTCGAATCTGTCGCCCACGTCGCAGGCTCCGATCGTGACCGATTTTCATAAAATGCTCGCAGAGACTCCGGGCATGGAGTGGGATAGTGAAGGACGTTTGATCTTTCGCTTGCATCCGCCGACGGCGTGGACTGAGCAAAACTCGCGGCACATGATGTGGGGATATATTCTGCTCGGCTGGATGAAAGACGCCTATGGCGATCCGAAACTCAATTATATTGTGCAAGAGCAAATGGATGTGGCCGTCGGCGAGGTGCTCCCGCTGCTGCAGAATTTTGGCTGGTTGCCTGAAACTAAAATGACGATCAGCAAACGCCGCTTTCGCGAGGCCGACCTTTTCACTCTTGGTGCAAACGGCGACAATCACCTCGACTTAGGCGAGGCTGTTCGCTATTTAGGATTTATTATGGGGGCTTACCGCTCGGCTGACGTTTGGTTGACCTCGGCAGACACGGCTTGCGGCGGTCGCGAGGTCAGCTGCGTGCGACCTTTGGCGCTCAATCCGACGATCGAAATTTTGACCCCGATGGCGCGCTTCGAAACTGTTTTGAAAACTTGGGGCTCCAAGCGATTCTTCAAATATATGAAAAATGCAGAGAAGGCGATCCTGACTCATGAGGCTCGTGGTGTTTATGCGATGGGCGATCTGCTTCAAGTCATGCAACTTTTTGAGTATGCCGAAACCTTTATTCAACGTTTTGATGCCGACGACTCGGAAAGTATCAGTTTAAATGAGGCCATGACCGCTTTTGAGCTTTACGGGCCAGCCCTTGGCCGATTGCTCCCGCACAAGGCCGGAACCGAGATCCCGAGGCAGGACGTCTTGGACTTTTATACATTCATGATGAATTTTGGTGATACTCCCTACACTATGTTCGGTGGCCAAATCGCCTTCTTAAATTGGAAAATGCATAGAGATAACTGGCGCTTCGAGAGTGAACGCGACGTTCTGATGGCCATCCTCGCGCAAATGTCGACCATGTGAAAAAATTACCCTGCAATTGCAATGAGTGCAGGGTGCTCTGCCGAATTGGAACCACTTAGCATAATATTGTAAACTGCGCTCTTCTGATGGGTCTTTTGGAGGGCCCTTTGATGCGCATGAATTTCACCGGTTTCGCCGTCGCGCTGGCCCTCTTTTGGGGGGCCACTGCCTCTGCCGCGAACGAAACTAGTTATCTTGATGTAGATTTGCTGCAAAATCGCTATCTGGGCGAGGCGTCGAGCTCATCGCAAAACCCCAACTACACGCTCATCTCTGGCGACCTCAATGCCGAAGCCCACACCAAAGGTTTCAATTTCAAATTCAATCCGGTCGTGCAAGGTGCGATGGAAGTGAAGAACGAATTCTATTTCGGAGTGCCCGAAATGTACGTGCAGCCGCGCGGACTGGCTCCGGGATTCAGCCTCACCATCGGGCGACAAAAACGCAATTGGAGTTACTTGGATGAGGAGTTTAATCTTGGCGTTTGGCAACCGCAGCTGCGCTGGGATTACTTGGCGCCGAAGCAACAGGGGTTAACCGGCGTATTTTTCGATTGGTCGCTCAGTTCGAATTTACATTTTTCATTTTTTACTTCACCACTCTTTTTGCCCGATCAAGGGCCGAACTATGCTTTAGATAATGGCCGCTTCACCTCGAGCAATCGCTGGTTTTCTCCGCCGCAAAGTCGCGTCGCGCTTTTTGATGGAACTCCCTACGCGAAAGACACTCCGCTTTATTATAAAATCGATCGTCCTTCGGAAGAAGACATCTTGATGCATTCGAGTTTTGGTTTTGGCGTGCGCTACGAAGGGCCTGGACCATTTTGGACACAGGTCAACTATGCCTACAAGCCCCGCAATCAAATTCACTTAGGTATTGAGTGCGAAAAATGTGCGATACTCAGCGGCTCAAGTGCGGGAGCCAGTGGCGCAGCACCCGTTGAAATCAATGCGGTCATCCATCCGACGATCATTAAGCACCATGTGATCACTTGGGAGACCGGATTGGATCGTATCGATGATCGTGGTTGGATCTCGTTGACCGGCGACTTCCCCAACAGCTCAGGATTTCCCGCCAACTACGAAGAGAGTCCTTTGAACTCGGCGATGATTGCGGGCGCGACTTATCAGCATTATGTTTTTTCGTGGTTCGGTAAACCTTCGTGGCTGAAGTACTCCTATATGCAAATGTTTGACTTGCAGAACAAGGATAAGAAGGGATTGGTCGATAGCGATCAGGTCCAGTCGTCGCTCGATCGTTACGCCTTTAAGCAAATTGCCGCGATGGAATGGACGTTGTTTTTTACGCAATCACGAGCCAGTCGACTGCAACTCAAAAATCGTTACAGCTATTCGATTCCCGAACGCGGAGGATGGTTGACCTCGTCTCTGGACTACAGTGAAGGCGCATTAACTTACAGCGTTGGACTAGATGTACTAGGCTCCGACGTCGACCCGAATTCTACGGACGCTGGGACGTTTACGAAATATCGCTCCAATGACCGAGTGTTTGGTGGAGTCAGCTATGTCTTCTAAACGCTCGCTAGTAGTCATTGTCGCGATTTCTCTGGTGGTGGCTTCTTGCGGCCTGCACTTAGGTGAGACCTCACCTAAGGCTGCGCCAGTGAGCTACAGTGGCAAAGGTTACGGCTGTATTGGACAAATTCCTCAGCATGTCGAGATGTACTTCAACGATCGTCTCAGCGAAGACCAGATTACCGAGTTCGTGACCTGTATTCAAAAATCATTCACGAGCTTTGCACAGCTGACCAGTGGACGAGAGCAATCAACTTATAGCGCGGATGAGCTGCGCAATTTCTTGCAAAGCTATTTCTTACGCTCGCGACCGATCACCGATCGGTTCCTGGCTGAATTTATGGCGCTTAAAGTTGCGGTTTTGGGAGGCTCGAGTGATCGACTCTCAAGGGTCGAGCTCTATGCTGCGATCGATTGGCTCGAGGATATTCGTGTTCAAGCCATTCGTTTAAAACCGCATATGCGCATGCTCAATCACCGTTTGGCAATGGAGCAAGATCCTAGGGGAATAGGCCCGCGGCTGAATGGCGCCGGCGAAGCTCTGAATCAAGCGATCGGCGTTTTTGCGCAGCGATTGCAGGGCAGTAAGCAGGACTATTCACTGGAACACCTTAAGGGATTTTTGACTGAATTTCGCGCCTTTGTCGGTTGGGAAGACCACTTCGCCGATTCACGCACGGTGGATCAGTGGAAGAATCTAATTCAAATTTTCAAAGAGGTAACGGTTTCGCCCAATCACCCCGAGGTCATTCGAGCGAACGAGTGGGCGCCGCTGCTCAAGTCGATGACCAGTTGGTACCTCACGCTCTTGCAATTTGATTTAGGTATCAAGGGAAAAGGGGTGATGCACGGGATAGGTTTGCAGAATCTGATCTACCTTGCACAGCAAGTCTTTGATCAAGCGGACGAAGCTATAAAGCGCCAAATCCCAGAGAATCCAAATCTCCCCCGCTATACGGTCAGCTTTGGGCAGATAGATCGCATGATTGAGTCGCTATCTGAGCTTGGATGGCTGCCGAAGTACGTTCGGGTCTCTTCGCTTCAGCAACTCACGCGGGTGTTGGTCGATAGGATTTTTGGTACGGCCACTACTCCTCCGAATGAACGCTCGCGGTTAGGGGGGCTTGGCTTGACCTCCCTCACTTTGGCTAATATGCGAACTGAGTTTTATCGGTGGGCTTACATTCAACAGGATTTGGAAGATCAGTTCGCCAATGAAGCCGCGCAAATGAACGATGACGGCGTGCCGAGTTTGCAAACGAATCCGCATATCGGAAAAGATCTTCGCATGTTGATTGACCGTAAAGTCTTTGGTGCTGAATGGAATGAATTTATTAAAATAAAGATCCTTATGCGACCGCTCTATCATGAGAACTCGGATCGGGTTGTGGTCGCCCCGGCAGCAAACTTAGATTACTTAAAGATACGGCACGGATTCACCGATCTTTCGAACCTGAATCTGGTGCGCTCGCTGACCGCGTTGATCTTTCGTGGCTATGCCGGGGATGTCTCGTCACGCTGGCTGTGGTCTGCGGGTCTTGAACGGTCAGAGATGCAGCAATTCTACGACGATTTTCACGATTTTGGGATTGATCTTGGCGTCTTGGATCCTCGATCGATGCGGACCGGTGACCGGGTTTTTGTTGAAGCCAACCTTTTCACTTATGCTTCGGACGGTGTGGATTTTGACAAAGACGGGGTTGGCAGACAGATGTCGTTTCTCGAAGGCATTCAGTTCTTTTCATTCCTTTATTCTGGCGGTCAGGTGGGACTCGACCTGTATGAGAGTCTCGCCGGGATTCATTCCACAGATGACGGCTATGTCGTGGTCAATTGCGAAAAGGGTCCGCCGGATATTTTTGCTGAGAGCACGCTTAATCGCGCCTGTGTGCGCGCAAATCTGGGGCGTATTTTAATGCACAATGTATCGAACTTGCCTGGGCTGCAGTTATTTTTAGCTTCATTGAGTGAGCCTCAAATACTCGAGTATGTAGATACGATTTTGCAAACCGCGGGCACCAAGAAATCGAACCCAAAGTGGGTTGAGCGTGCGGAGTTGAGTTCGATTGGTGTTATCTCCCAATACGTCGAAGCGGTTATGACCCGATACGATAAGAACGGCGATGGAGTTTTGGTCAATGCCGAGATCGAAGACGCGATTCCAGTGTTTAGTGGTTTTATAAAATATTTTGCAAAGACTAGACGCAATTGGGATTTGTGGGATGTCGCGGCCAGGGGATTCTTCTATTACATCCTCGAAAACAAGAAAATTCCGACTACCGATTTTGAAATGAGCTCGGCATTGACCAATATTCTTGGCGTACCCACGGTGAATTTGGATCGCCGGCAATTGGCCCAGGTGTTTCGGGTAATTATTCAAAGTATAGTCAACCCCGAACCTCCCGAGGTCAAAAAGAGACCAGTGCAGAAGTGCACCGGACCCCGTGGTGGCGGCAAATGCGTGGTTGAGTGGGTGCCCATTCTCTCAACGACCCACTAAAAAAATTATTTGAATTCAAACGATCCTGGGTGTTTGATTGAACCAACAGCGAGGTTTCCCATGATCACCTTTTTTATCTTGAGTGCCGTCTTACCTGCCATCGTATGCGCCGTCGCATTTTTTATTTTGGGTGGACAAAAAGATCCCATGCGCGCTCGCCTTCAAGCCACACTTTGGGCATTATGCTTTGCGGGAGGCAGCTTCTTGCTGCTCGGCCGTTTTGATTTTTACGATGTGCATGAAACTTACCTCTATGTCGCGTTGGCACTCGCGGTTTTTGTGTGGCTCAGTCCTAAGCCAATGGGCGCAAGATATTTGGTGCGTGCGCTTTACGTCTTGGGCATCGGCGCATTTATCCTCTGGCCGGTGCATGCAGCTCTGACGATGCCGGTGCAAATGCGCAACCTGGCGGCGTTCTTCTTTTTAGGTTTGGGGTTATGGTCTATCCTTGAACGCTCGTCGCAACAGGTGAAAATTTCGACCTTGATTGCTTTGCCTTTGATCTCGGCGCTGACTCTGGCATGGTTTTTACATACGAAAATTGAAGCGCAAGGGCTCGGTCAGGTTTTACATATTGCGATCGCCTTGTATGTAGCGACGCTACTGGTGGCTTTTTTATTTCCCGGTCGCGTTTCGGCGGCAGCGGTGTTGCCATTTGTTTCGATTTTTTTAGTGGGCTTTATGGTGGCCGGGCATTTTTATTTTTATTTCAACCCGTGGTCGATGATTTACATCTGCATTCCATTTTTAATTCTATGGATCCGCGGATGGCTGCCATTTGTTCCACGTACCCCGGTGGCGGAGACAGTGATCCTTAGCGCGATCAGTGTTGCTCCACTGATCTATATTTTCTGGCGGACGAATATTCCGGGGCTTTCCTAAGTCAGACTGAGTTTGGCGACTAAATCGTGACCTACCCAGCTCACCGGTTGGTTGGGCTTAAATCCCTCGTGAAACATAACTTTTCCGCAGGCGCGAAAAACCATTTCGCTCAGGCGCGCGGTCAAGAGCTGTCGCTCATCTTTATGCATGTCCAGGATTTGACCAGAGGTCGTACGCATCAACTCCATTTGCTCGGGACCGTTGTGTTGTGGCCAATTTTTATAGTCCGACCAACGTTTGCTGATAATATCAGAGCGAAAATACCGATCGGTGATTTTTAAAATCTCTTCGAGCGAATGTTCAGGTTTTAAAAGGGCACGACAATCTTGTTCCAGCTGTCGTGTGGCCGGATGACCGGAGCCCTCTTTTTTCATTGCGCCGAGCAGAGGATAAAGTGCCACCTCAACGCCAAGAAAAATTGAGCTCGAGTTAGTTAAAATCTCCGGTACATTAAAGACCTGGACGCGAATGCCGTCTTTCGACGCGCGGACCGCGATATTCTCAAGTTCGAGTTTAGAAAAACCGGTGAGGTAAGGGGAATAGGATTGCCAAACATATTCGCCGCCCAGCAAGATTTCGGTGCCGTGATAACCAAAGGCGACATAGGAAACCTGGCGCCCGCCCTTTTGTACTTTTTCACGTAGCGGCTGACTTAGTTCAATCAGATCCGCCAATGTGTTGGCCGTGACATCCATAAAACTTTGCGCGGCGAAACCTCCCAGTTGGCTCTCCCAAAATTCTTGGCTTGAGGCAAACCGTTCACCATGCCCTTTAAATACTCGATTCATCACTGGTAAAATGATTTTTGCGCGAGGCACACCCCCCGCCATGGTGTGGGCAATCAGAACATTTGCACCATCGGGAATTTGCTTTTGCAATTCGCTCATATACTGCTTTACACGATTGCGAAAACTCTCGCGCCCCCGGCGTCTGGAATCTTCGACTTGCGCAGGGTCTAGCTTGGCCAAGCCG
The DNA here is from genome assembly GCA_043757545.1 of Pseudobdellovibrionaceae bacterium. Lineage (GTDB taxonomy): Bacteria > Bdellovibrionota > Bdellovibrionia > Bdellovibrionales > UBA1609 > JALHOQ01. The sequence continues at coordinate 16,532 of JAYVPG010000100.1, read as the reverse complement.
GACTCACTCAGTTTCAGGCCTTTGAGTTGATCGCAGGGACTTAATCCTTTGGCTGACTTTTCTAAGTCAAAGCCGCATTCGAGCGGGATATTGATCAGCGGTTGCTCTTTGCCACCCAGCTCTTCGGCGTTGAGCGGGCGAAGCTGTTCGTTTTCGTCGCGTCGACCGACCGTGCTGTAGATCACTTTCATACCGGTTTTTTTCGCTTCGTCGATTAGGCCGTTCACATATCCCCGCGCAAAGACCTCGCCGAAGATCACGAGCACGTCGTTTGCGCCGTATCCTGATTCGGCGTTCACTTTTCTGAGCGGTAGAAAGGGTTGCACGCAAGACTCCTTTTAAGTTGGCCTTAAGCTTTTCAATGTTTACAAACTCGCGTAGAGTAAGTCCATGCGCGTTGTGTCCTTAGTTCCATCATGGACTGAAACCTTACTCGAATCTGGCGTAAATGTCGTTGGCCGTACACGTTTTTGTGTTTATCCGATCGAAAAAGTTAAGAATATTCCAACGGTGGGTGGAACTAAAAATTGGAATTGGCCGGCCATTCAAGCACTAAAACCCGACCTATTGATTTTAGATCAAGAAGAAAACCCCAAATTTATGAGTGAGCAGCGTGAAATTCCAGTGCTGAGCACGCACGTCACCTCACTTAAAACTTTGCCCGGAGAAATCGCTAAGCTAGCTCTGCGTGTGAATTCTTCCGCGTTGGCGGATTTGGCGAAGCGCTGGAGTGAGCTGGGCAAGTGGCAAGGGCTTTCCCGTTGGCAGGTCAACGAGCCCATCCCAGGAATGATCGAGTGGGGGCGCCAACCCGAGGGGCCGATCCGCAACGTCGTTTACGTCATTTGGCGCAATCCATGGATGACGGTAAGTAAATCGACTTTTATCGGCTCAGTTTTAGAAGTCGTCGGCTTTTCACCCTATCTCAGGGACTTTGCAACCAAGTATCCAGAGTTTGCTCTTTCCGACTATGAACCAAGTGAAACCATGCTGCTATTTTCCAGTGAACCTTATCCATTTCTACGCAAAAAAACGGTCTTGAATCCAGTCTCGGCTGCCTACGCTTTTGTCGACGGGGAGTGCTACTCTTGGTTTGGAGTTCGTTCGCTGCGCTTTCTGGAAGGGCTTAAGGCGAAGAGCTAATAGCATGATCAAATTTTGAGCATCTATGGTAATATTTCTAGATCATGCCCATTTCGGATTGTTCTCAACATTCAAAGATTTAGCTCAGTTTGCCCGCATGGTCTGCGGCAAGCGCTTTAGGACCTACTGGCGGGATTCTCTCGGGCTGTTTGTGGTTGCCGCCACATCTCCCTAACACGACGCTGTTGGAACGGATTTTGTACTCCCAAAGGGCAGATACATAGGGCGTTTTACCGGGGCGGATAGATGTCGGGGTCAAAAACCAGTTTCTTGGTTCTCTTTGCACTCGCGCTAGCTGTGTCCTCAAGTCATGCACAAAGCACCTCCACATTGAAATCCAATGAGGCCGTTCCGGTTCGTCAGTTCAACGGCGAGTGGGCTTTTGAAATCGGTGGCGAGAGCTATTCTGAGGATAAAGATCAGGGAACTGCGGCCTACCTCTATTTGAATTTTAACTTCGAATACAAGTTCACATCCTGGCTCCGCGCCAAGGCACGCCCTCACGTCGACGGCTATAGCTCGCGTCTGCAAGAGCGTTTTGAAACCGATGACTACAAAAATGGCGTCAAGCTCACCGAGGCCTATATTTCTCTTCAGCCTGTCGACTTTGCCGAGCTGCGCGGCGGAGCTTTGAATCAGGGGTATTTGAATAGTCCGATGCTGATTTCCGCGCGTCGCTCCTTCCCTGGCTTTCAAGAGATCTTGATTCATCAGTTTGCAAATCTACGCATCGAAGGATCCGCGGCTCAGGTAGTACCGGTGTCGACGTCACTCAATGACGAGCGTGAGGACAAAGAGAAGCTTCCACTTTTTCAAACTCAATCGATTCAGTTGTCGGGAAAAAATTTTTCGTGGTTGGAGTGGCGTGGGAACGTCGGGCATTACTCATGGGCAGGGATGCCAAATAAAGTGGCCTATGAGTCTGAAATCCTCGGCAACAGCCCCGATGGTGGTGAGGCTGTTCCTGGCGCGCAATTTAAATATGCATTTGACGGAGTTTTTGCTGGCGTAGATTTTTGCCTCTGCTTTGTGGAGAGTCCACTGCAGTGGACGGGCGAATTTCAACGTGTGCGCAACGCGCGTGCGGCCTCTGGATTTGGCGACGCGCAATTGATTGGCACCGGTCCTCGCATCATCATGGGCGACCGAGTCTTGGATATTCGCTATCGTCGATATTTTGTGGAAAGTGACGTGACAGTTGCGTCTTACAATCGGGCGATGTTTGGTCACTCGAATCGGATTGGCGACAATGTACAAGTCCGCTTAGATTTTAAAGATGCAAAGTTCGCCATCGTCGGCGAGTGGGACGGTGCTCAGACGCTTATCGATCGCCCCTTACAAAAATCAATGACCCAATATTATATTGGCGTGGAGACGCACTATGCGCCGTTCTTCTAAGAATTACTTCACATTGATTTTGTTGGCTGCGAGTTTAAGCGCCTGCACTAATCCCAAGCGCGGCAAAGACGAAAATTCAGGCGCTACATTTTTTGTGAAGGAATTGAGCGGCAGTGGCAGCACGCAAGTCGCGACGGGCGCGGTGTGGAAGGTTCCCGATAGCGTTACGTTTACATTTCAAGCGTGCTTAGCTGCGCGTGGGTCACGTTCAGATCTATTCAATCAACCGTTTTCTGTTGAAATTCCAGGTTCGCCCCAGGTCATAAATGTGCAAACCAATCGCACCAGCGGCTGTTTTAACTGGAAAGAAACAATGCCGTACAATTTCTTTGCCGGTCAAAGCGGTTGGATCAAGCTCACACGCACAATTGTCGGGCAAGGAGCCAACGAGGGCAAACAACAAGTCGTGATTGCGGTGAATCCGTGGGCCGTGGACAATGGCGCTCGTCGGGATCGTGGCGACGCCGTCATATTTATGAACTCAGGCGACTTGAGGATGGCGCCAGCTAAAATATTTGAAACCGAAAATGTAGCGACCGCACTTTCTGGTGAGCTGCAAGGCTCTTCGCGTTTGATCGTGCAAAATGTCAGTATTAAGTCGATGCCTCAGCACGAAGGCGATAAATGGGTTGAGATGCTGGTTGAAGTGGAGATGGACCCGACGATTCAATCTTTAGATGCTCAGGGCAATCCGAGTTACCAAGACGTGAAAGATGGTCAATTTGATATCGTCATGCAGGTGATGGCCAATAACGTGGGCGAGAAGATGGATCAAAAGATTCTACTGCTCGGTGGCGCCAACCATGCGATTGGTCGCTCGATGAATGGTCGCTTGAAGGCCGAATTCAGTGTTCGCCAACAAGTCAAAGCTAACCAAGGCAATCTCGAAATGGTTCTGCAAGTTCAGCCACACGGGCTGAGCGCGTATAAATCGTTGAAGCCGTTCAATGGCATATTCCGTTTTGGACCTGGCGACGTCATCAAAGATCAAAGTGGGAATCTTGCCAATCAGTGCATGGATGGTGGAGAAGCGTGCTCATTCAATAATATTGTCAGTCAAGCTGCCAACTACAAAGAAGTCATGGGCATGTTTGAGGGTAGAGGAGCCGGGCCTGAGGACTCCTTTGAGCAGTTGAAGACAAAGGGTTATGTCTTAGACAATGCCCGATATATTTTCTCAAATTTAAAATTGCGTTTTACTTCCATTCTGCCCGGTGAGACGGCGACTCAGAGAACGGTCGTCTACACAGCTGCGACTTGCATCACGGACATTCAGACCGGACGGCCTCTGGCCAATACGCCGATGACCATCAGCTACATTCATGGCGATGACGGTCGAGTCGATATGGAGCCTTCGACCGATATCGTGAAGAGTACGGATGAGTCCGGATGCTTGAGTTGGAATGGTCAGGCGTTTCACAAATACTATGAGCCCGAGGAATTTTTTGAAAAGGAAGTCGTGATCACCAAAGGTTCGGGCTTTAAGCGACATATGAAGTTCTATCTGAACCCTTGGGATGACAAGTTCACGTTTGGTTGGGATTCGCGTGAGTTCACCAAAGAATTTTTTGACGAAATTCGCTCACGCAAAAAAGTACAGTCGCGATTTTTCCTAGGTGACTACAGCTATCACACCTTTCGCTTTCTCTATAATATCGATCAGTTTATGGAGCTCGAGGTCCAGAAGTGGATCACATTGTCGCTAGTGCCTCAGGTGTTGCGTTATTCGGGCATTGTGAATGCACGTAAAATGGTCGAGCATCTGCGCGACGGAATCTACATGATGAAGGTGGCGATTCAAAAGAGCTATTTGGATCCGCGGGACAATTCGCCTTGGCTGTTGCGCAATTCTCCACAATATCAGGCGGAGCTTGCGACCTTCAATGGTCACGAGATGGCGGTAAAGCAGTATATCACAACAAATATCGCGCTGGTGCGAGTGGTGGATGGGGTAATTATCTATCCTATCGAATTGACCATGCGAGATCTACGGCTGATGCGAGTGCGTGCGAATTTTTTAATTCAGCTCGAGACGGTCGATGAACGACTGATTCAGGCCTATCATGAGTTTAGAAAGCAGGCGATCACCGATCAAGATTTGGACCGTAAGTTGAAAGAGTACAAAGACAAATTGCACGATGGACAATCGTTAATGGACGTGAAACGAGAGTTTGGCGATCTTGAGAGCGCACCGTCCTTGATTCAAACAGAGGCCGCTCGATTGGCGGTTGCGAATGCACCGGATGTCCAAGCGGCGCGTGAGGATCTTGAAGCGCGAGTGGACAAAAGTCAGATTTTGATTCGTGAGTCACTGAAGAAGTTGAGCTCGTTCTATCAAGTCCAAAAAGGTTCCATGAAATTAAAAGAATTCGATCCGACCGATCCGACGAAGGCGGGAGCTGCGCGAAAATTTCCTCCAGGCAGTTTTATCACCGATCAATTCGAAGTGAGTAAAGACGTTCTGGATCCGTTGCTCTCGGTGTTAAAGCTGAATGACTTCAGTGAAGTGACCTTGCCGAAAAAGGAAGATATCGACTTAAATATATTTTTGGAACCGAATTCGGGGTTAGTCGGTCGGTCGTTTGTTGGGCCGGTCATTTTTCTTTCCAATGGCTATTCGGATTCGATGCGGGCGACCGACAATTTGGATGAAGCCGGCTGCGTAGATCCGAAAAAAGGCAAAGATGCTCTGCGTGCTTCGGTCGAAGAGTTAGAAGTCGAGGCGGCTCAGCAAAACGAAGTGAATCGCAGTGAGACGAGTTTGTACGGCGCTCGACAAAACAACGCCTTTCAGTTCAGTCAGTACTTTAGCGCTCTGACTCACCTCTGCTACAAGAGCGTCGACAAGCTGATGGAGGAAGAGAAAGAGTTAAAGGTGCATTGGCAGAATGTTTCTCAGGCGGCCGCGCTCAAATATAATTTTGTCGATCGTTACAACATGGATTTTATTTCGCTCACTGACGAGCCACTCTTAATGGAAACCCCGAACTGCAAAAATACGGCAGCGAAATGCATGATCGAGACCCACGATAAAACAATGCCGATGTCTGCACTTGAGTCATTGATCAACACCGACTTAGGAAATCAATTAAAAAATATCAATGAAAACAAAGATACTTTGATGAAGCGTATGCGTGGAATTGAATTTCACGCAACGAAGCCACAGTGGAAGCCCGAAGAGTACGCTGAGCTTTTCTTTAAGCATTCGCTGGATACCAAGGCCGCACTTTGCAATATGATGTCGCATCGGATCGCCCGCGAGTTGGGCGCAAAAGGCATGACCTCCGTTTCGGAATCTGTGATCGTTGAAAAAATCAATGAGGTCTGCGGATTTGACGGCGGCCTTATTCACGACGTTAAGCTGCACGTCGAGCGAACCGGCGACTATATGTTCTTGGGTGGGTTGAACTTGAATTTAAATGTGGGCGAGGGATTTTCGGTTGGTACGAGTGAAGGTTGGAGTGCGGGCGTCGAATTGACGGATATAGTCGGCGCTACCGCGAAGGGCGCAGCTATGGCGCTGAAGCCGTTTAATTTTAAGTATGGCACAAGCATGAGCAGCTCGACGGGGACCAGCATCAGTGAGTCTACATATCTTGTTTCTCAGATCGCGCGGTTTGAGCTGGATCTAAAGGCCTATGAACGTTGCGCGGCGGTTCGACTCTCAGATCAGAGTATTCACGGTCTAACGCGAAGCTGGTCGACGCCTAAATTTATGGAGTGGCTAGGCCTTGGCACGGTCGATTTTGAAAATGCCGCGGTCATGGATGTGTTTAAGCACGGATTGTTTATTTGTGAGGGCAAGACCCGAAAAGATAATCCGATTCGTAAAATACGCGAGTCCTACTTTTACTTTACTCAGCATTTTACCGAGGGCGATATGCTCGATCAGGCCGATCTCTACAATCAACCGTGGCTATTGAGTCTGCGCGGGATGCGTGATTTTTCAGTCTTCGTCGATAAAATCCGTGCGCAAGAATTGGCGGATTTACCGAACTTCCTTTATCATCTGACGGGGATCGCAACTCCTAATCGTAAGGCTTGGGCTGTAGAGCATTTGCTCGATGCTTATCGCAACGTTTTGCCGTCGTTCCCTGGATTTTATACGGTGCTTGAAGACTCGGATATGGACATTGACGCCTTCGCGCTTGAGCAGCTAGGACGGCCTTTAGAGAAATTCGATCGCGATGAGCTGCGTGAAGTGAACCACTCAAGTATTATGCTCGAAGAAAATAAAATGAAGGCGACCGTTCCTGATAAGCCGGTGGATCCGATCCCTACGCTTAAACCTTAAAGATATTCCTGAATCTTAGCGATCAGCTTAGCGCTGGCGCCCATTCGCCGTTGAAATTCTGAGCGGAGCTCCATAGCGAACCGCTCAAGCGATTTTCGATCATTCAAAGCTTTTTGGACCTTCAATTGAAGCTCAGTGGCGGTGTGAATGACTTCCAATCCATGGCGTCCGGCAATCGGTAAAGATTTAAACTCCAGAGCTTCGCGATTGTTCTCGTGCATGGGGCCAACAAAGGTTAGGCAGCCGGCGCCGATGGCTTCCATGACTGAATGCACGGACTTGCGAAATGAGCCTCCGACAAATGCGAACTGTCCCCAGGAGTAAAGATCGGCCAAGTGGCCGGTTTTGTCGACGATGAGCACGTCGGCGTCATCCCAAGAGGCCATCGCTGAAAAATAAGCATACTTTAAAGAGAATTTATCCAAAAGAACTTCAAGGTCTTGTAGATGCGCCTTCGTAGGTTCGTGGGGAACAAGAATCAAACGCAGCGAATTGGCTCGCAGGAGAGAGGCGAGTCCTCGGATGAGTACGGCTTCATCCTGCGGCCACGTGGAGCCTGCAACAAAGCACGGGATGTCGCCCTTTGGACGTACGGAAGGGGATATCGGCTTCGGATGACTTAGGCGGTATCCCACCTGATCGTAACGGGTGTCGCCCATCACTTCGACTGGAGTCTTGAGTTTGAGCGGGGCAAGATTTTGTTTGTCAGAGAGTGAAACGCAATACACAGTTCTGATCCAATGGAATGTCCAACGGGTGAAAAGTTTCTTTAGTGGCGATTGAAATGTCTTTTGAGTGTAGGAAAATAAAATCACCGGGATCTTCAGCTGACTGCATTGCTCAAGAAGTTCCGGCCAAAGATCGGTCCTGGCGACGAGTAAAACACGCGGGTTTATTTTGTGCAGAAAACTTCGGCACGAGCCGGGGAGATCGATGGGCAATGGAAAACTACGATCGACGTCGGGGAAGTCCTTTACCACCTTCGCGAAGGTCGGAGAAAAATAAGTCACGACGATGGGAATTCCGGGTGCAGATTCCTTTAATCCCCGAATGACCGACTTCGCATATTCAAATTCACCCGAAGCGGCGTGAATCCAAATGGGGCGTTGCCCATTGGGCAAAAAATCCTTTTTCTGTCGACGAAGACGAAACCCTTCGCGGATTTTGGGATAAAATAAACTTAAAAATGGTAGTGTCACGACCGCCACGGGAACTAAGAAATAGCGATAGATTGTAAAGAGCAAAAGATTCATGTGACGGGATGTTCGCAGTCGTCATGGCAGTGTTCAAGGATGGATTCAATTTCAATGGTCAGATGGCAATCGCCCAGCGCGTGGCTCAGATGTCGAACCTGCTCTTTCACTTGGCTTGCGAGATTCAAGTCTTTGACGACAACATGCAGTGAGAGCACATGGCGGACGCCGTCGAGACTCCAGAAATGCACATCATGAACTTCTTCGACGGTTTCTAATCCGTTTACACTCTCGCGAAAGATGCGCAGAGCGACCGGATTCGGATTGGCCTGCAGAAAGAGTCCGATCGTCGCGAACAGGCGACGTATCACATTATAAAGAACGAAGAGTGAGATCAGAAGTGCCAGAACCGGATCGAGCCAATTCCATTTAAAGAATATAATTCCAAGGCTGCCGATGAAAACCGCGACCCAGCCCAGAATGTCCTCGATCAAATGCCACTGCATCATCTTTTCGTTGTGAGTGTGCCCGCCGCCGAGCTTCCAAGCCGCAAAGCCGTTGACCGCCATTCCCAGAAGCGCCAGCAGCATCATTCCTAGGCCGTGCGGTTCCCTGGCCTCATTCAAGCTCATGACACTCTCGATGACGATATAGACCGCGCCACCCGAGATCACTACTCCAGTTAAAAAGGCAGAGAGCAGCGACAATCGACGCAGGCCATAGCTATAACTCTCACTCGGGCCTTGCGCCGATTTGCGCTGCAAAAAATAGCCGATACCTAGGCTAATTGCGTCGCCGAAGTCGTGAAGAGCATCGGAAATTACGGCCAAACTTTGCGTGTAGAGTCCGCCGACCAGCTCCACCGCCGCGAAGAACAAATTGAGCCAGAAGGCGATGCCAATATTGCGCGCGCTATTGTCCGGTGTCGAATGATGGTGGTGGTGATGTGGGGACGAGCCGTGAGCCATTGCCAATTATTACTGGTATAAACGATGCAGAGCAACTATATGTTGCGCAATGCCATCTGCGGGAATTATGAAAAATGCGTACCAAGATCTCTCGGCGACTGTCGAGGGTCGGTTTTCTCCGGAAGACTGGGCGAGCATTTTAAGTAAGGCCGAATACCGCTTGTCTGAGCTCGAACTGGAAAAGTCTGGCTGGAGTGAGCCGGAGCGTTGGCATGAGGTCATGCGCGAGTTTCGCCGCGAACGCTATTGGGGCTACACTCCAAATTACCGGGCACCACGCGTAAAAAAGAAGAGTAATCTGGGCTACTCATTCATCTGGATCCTGTTCAACACTCTCACCACCATGAAAGTGGCGGTGCTGTGGTTTGGGCAGATTTATTCGCGCAGCGACGAGCCTAAAGACAAATGGATTTTCTTTTTGCTGTTGATTTTTTGCGTGGGCAATTTTGTTTTTTTTCTGTGGCGAAATCGTAATCATAAGGATTGATTCGGGTGGGTTCGCGTCCGTGCTCTCCCGTTGAAATATAAATTATATAATCTGCAGGCGAACGGTGTGGGAATGACCGGCGCCAGACTCGGTGTCTACGTCAACCACTTGCGTGGACTGCAAGGTATCCAAGATCTCCTGAGTGATCGTCAGAGCATGGTCGTGTGAAGCAGAACCTTTGATGCTGTAAGTCTTTGGGCCATTGGAGAAGAGAGATTTAGCGTTGGCCACGAGTACGTGCCCATGATTGCTTGAGATCGAGATATCGAGTTTTGAAGCAGCTGCTGCGGGCTGACTTTTTACCGTGAGCGCCACTAATGTGCCGGCCGCGGCCAGCGAGGTCAGTTTTAAAAAATCGCGTCGGTTGACCTGTTGAAATGGATTCATGATTTCCTCCGTTAAAGTTGTATCTATCTACACTCTTCTAACTCGGAGTCCTGAATTTGCCTAGGCGTCGAAAAAGGAAACACCTGTTTCGATCTAGGGGTTATCGTGCAAGCGTTTTCTGGTCTTCTCTAGGCCTGTGATCGACTCGTCAATGGACTGCAACTGGTGTTTTAGTTTTTGAACTGTCTCTTCGCTCGAGATAACGAGTGACTGTTTATAGTCGCGGTCATAAACCGTGTCCAATTTTTTAGCAAAAAGGAGCTCAGTAACGGCTAGGCGGGACTTAAAGTATTCGCGGGTTCCAATCGCTGAATCCAGCGCTGACTGTACGACTATTTTTTCAAGCCCAAGAGAGTTGATGCGAGTCGTAACGATTTCCTGGCGATAGTCAGAGCCCGGATTGCCCTCCTCGAGCAATCGTTGTTTTGCAAGTTCGGTAGAGAGTTGAGCGCGAGTTTCTTCGACTTTAATTCGGGTGAGCCCAGCTTCGGTCTGTTGATAATTGAATTCGGCGGCCTCTAGCCGCACAAAGCCTTTGAAATTGCCGCAAGCGCAGCGTTTTGATAAAGTGGACCAAATGGCTACACTGCAACCACAAAACCCGAATGACCTTTGGGTTATTCATCGGGAGGAAATTGAAACCACGCAAGATGGCGTGTGTGATGTGTATACCATTCTCGATGCGGTCACGGGCCATTGCTTTGGAATTGAACTTAGCAAGGTGTTGCCCACGCGAGCGAAGCTGAAACAGCTCATAAAAACTTCCATTGCCAAGTACAACGAAGGCCCCAAGACCATTGTGATTCTCAAGGCCGATCCACTGGCCACAATCGCAGAAATCGTTTGCATGGATTTGAAAATCCCACTGCAATTGCTTACAAAAAAAGAAATCACGCCCTTCACTTCAGATTTTTCAAACTCTTTCAATAAAGACATGAATGGTATGCAAGAAGAGGCTTCGTCAGAACGGCAACAAGCCGAAGCCTTTATTCCGCAAAGCTATGATCCATGTCCCTGTGCCTCTGGGCAGAAATATAAATTCTGCTGCCAGAAGATTTTTAAGGATGTGGTCAATGCCATGAACGCAGCTCAAGAGGGAAATCTTGAGCAAGCCCTTCGCCATATGGGGGACGCAGAAAAGAAAGTTGGCCCCAGCGCCGAAGTGCTATGTCGTTACGGCATTTGTTGGTCGTTTTATGACCGCAAAAAATCTACCAAGTATTTCAAGGATGCTGTCAAAGCGAATCCCAATCACCCACGCACGAACTACAGTCTTGGCATTGAATCCTCAGAAAAGAAAAAATACGCAGCTGCGGTGAAGCTCTATCAGAAGGCCATAGACAATTATCCAGCCGAAGACAAGTTTCACATAAACGAGGTTCTAAACAATCTCGGGACGGCCTATTTTGAAATGGCGAACTATCAAGAAGCCAGGGCTGCATGGGAAAAAGGCCTAATGATTCTTCCGTCCGATCAGATAATTCAAAGGAATCTCATCGAGTTTATCTACAACAATCCTGATGTGCCAAAAGACATCCGTACAACAAGCCCGTTTATTCAAAAATTCTTACAACGTCGCTAAAGCATCGGGTGAAGGTAGTCTGTTCAAAAATAAATTCATCGATGTTTAGTTAGTAAAAAGCAACGGCAATTTTAAACTTTCAACATTTTAATGCAGCAGAAATTAATTCGAGCGCGACAAGCGATGCTTGCAATACCCTTATAGTTTGCTGCCAAAATAAAGTAACACTGATAATTACTAGTCATCCCAATATCCTTTGCGGACCAAGAGCCAGAAAGTAGCCCCAACCGAAATAGCCATTAGAGCTAAAGCAACAAAGAAAAGTATTGGGCTAGAAAACGGGATGAACTCGAAGTTCATTCCCCAGAACGATGCCCAGAATGTTAGGGGCACAGCGATGCTCGCCAAAAGCGAAAGCTTTTTGATTTGCTTATTGGTTCGATTGGTTTGAAGCCCCCAAAACAGCTCTATGGTTGTCGCAATTTGTGAGCGATAGAGTGCGATACTTCGATAAGCTCGTTCGCAGTGGTCAAATAAATCCCTTAGCTTCCACCTTAAATCGCCTTCTGGATTGCATAAGTTCTGCAATTGCTTTGCGACTGAAGAAAGATGACCAATTGAAAAATCAATTTGATTTAATTGCTTCTTCACCAGCAATAAAGCTTGTGGACTAAAATTTTTCTTAAACATTTCTTGTTCGAATTCATCGACATGATTAAATAAAGCCCGCAGTTCTTGCCAGGTAATATCTGTTGCCTTATCAAGAGCCTGATAAAGCAAATGCCAAACATCCCGTTGGTGATTTGTAATCTTGAGATATTCAGCCCAACTATTGCCTTCTGGAGGCGGTTCGTGAGGAACAACGAGAAGATTGTCTTTAAATATCAGGAATTGAATCTCATGAATTCGACCACCCGCAAATAAAAACCAAACCAACAACTGATGAGTCTCATAGTCATCGAGTTTGGGTCGCTGGTCTCTGTGAAGACAATCTTCAAGGGCTAGAGGGTGAACCCCTAGCTCATTAGCAAATTCGGATAAACGAACTTTTTCAGTACTTAAAACTTCCATCAACTTAACCACGGCGATACCTTGCAAAGTATAGTTTTGTAACGGCATATCCGCAAATACTCGACGCTACTGATAATAGAAGGCAGCCCACAAGGTAGGCGACTACAAGGTTGCCTGACGAATTCAGCAACGATGAGAATTCAAAATTCTTAAAGGAAATTTCCGTTAAGCTTGACCCGGGTAAAACCCAGTCACCTAGCCAAAGCGAAAATGCACTCACAGGCAAAGCCGTAAATGGATTTGTAACCAAAGTCCCTAAAACAGCGACAAGTCGATTTGCATTCAAGAAACCAGCAGTGAAAACGGCAAGTATAATCTGGAACCCGATGGTAGGCAAAAAACCAATGAAAAGTCCTAAGCCTACACCACGAGCGAGAGATTCAGGATTTTTCGAGGACCGACAGATATAGCGGTAGATGACTTGCCATCGGGGTTTTTTAGACATTCCGCACCTGTCCTCTCATATTGTGGTGCTGGCTACGATTCGCCTTTAAACTATGGATGCGATCATCCAAGTCAGGGTGAGTTGAGAAGAGCTTTAAAAGCCCTCCTGCTTTACCCGAAATTTTCAGCGAAGCAATCGCAGGTTGGTCTTCACTCGGAGGTAACTGATGATTCGTTTTCAACCGCTCAAGAGCTGAAATCATATTGTCCGTTGAAGACAAAGACGCTCCTCCGCTGTCCGCACGGTACTCTCTTCTTCTTGAGAAAGCCGAAACAACGATCATGCCTAATATGCCAAGTCCGATTTCACAGGCGATGACGGCACCAAATTGAACGATATTTCGCTTATCTTCAGCAACAAATTGGCTCGCAAAAAATCCGATGACCCGAGCTAAGAACATAACAAAGGTATTCACGACACCTTGAACAAGGGTCATCGTGACCATGTCACCGTTTGCGATGTGAGCAACTTCGTGAGCAAGCACGCCATCAAGCTCTGCTTCGTTCATATTGCGAAGAAGACCTGTTGAAACCGCAACGAGAGAGCGGTTTTTCGTTGGTCCCGTCGCAAACGCATTGAGATCTTCGGCTTCATAGTAGCCAACCTCAGGCATCTTTTCGATTCCAGCTTTTCTAGCAAAACCATGAACTTTCTGGACAAGACCACGAAGTTCATAATCGGTCGTTTGCGGGTCAATGACTTTAACCCCCATCATCCATTTCGCCATCACTTTTGAAAGAGCGAGCGAAATAAAAGCCCCGCCAAAGCCCCAGAGCACACAGAAAATCAAAAGCGACTGGTAGTTGATTCCCTTAGCTTCTAGATAAGGCTGAACACCCAGGACCGACATGACGATGGAAATCGTCGCGATAATGAGAATGTTCGTGGCTACGAACAGAAAAACTCGTTTAGCTATTTTCATTTGAGTAATCTCCTTCTTTTGAACTTAAAATTGCAGTGAAGAGCCCTTGCTATTTGCAAGACCAAGTCTCCAATTAATCGAATATCTCCTCTAAAAAAGATTTTCTTTTTTTAGTAGGGCTTTTGATAATGGTCCGCTTGGGAATGAGCTCGATAGTTGTCTTGCCTATGCATGTTTTCGTCTTCTTTTGATTTTTCTAAAATCTTATCTAGCTCTCCACGGTCCAGCCAAATGCCACGACATTCGGGACAGTGATCAATTTCGATACCTTTTCTCTCCGCTATCACTAGATTATGTTCTTTACAGTTTGGACATTTCATTTCTATTTCTCCTTTTAAATTGTCTGTTATTTATCCCTACTAGTTACCGTTTTCTTTCAAATCAACTTTCGAAAATGCGATCTTCTGTTTTCTACGATCGATGATAATCGAAGCCACAATCGATCCGCCAATCAGTAAGGCGATGATTATCAATGACCAGTTGATAGGGAATTTTCCGCCAAAGGCTTCGTTGAGCCACACCATTTTTAGACCCACGAAAACCAGGACCGACGCCAACCCGTACTTAATGTATTCGAATCGATCCATCACTCCTGCAAGCATGAAGTACATCGAACGAAGCCCCATGATAGCGAAAATGTTCGAGGTGAATACAATCAAAGGCTCCTTCGTCAAAGCAAAGATTGCGGGCACTGAGTCCACCGCGAAGATGATGTCGCTGAGCTCAAGAAAGATAAGGGCTAAGAAAAGCGGAGTAACGTAAGTCAATCCGTCTTTCTTAAAGAAAAACTTCTGTCCTTCGATTTTCGGATGAACTCTGAAAACCTTTTTGAGCTGTCTTACGATAAAGTTGTTATCGAGATTCTGTGCTTTTGTACCCGCGAAGAACATCTTAAAACCTGTCAAAATCAAGAGGGCACCGAAAAATATAACCACCCAGTGGTATTCCATAAGCACTGAGCCCATAGCGATAAATATGGCTCTAAATATCAAAGCTCCTAAAATTCCCCAGAAGAGAACTCGGTGTTGATACATTTTTGGAATTCCGAAATACGCAAAAACGACTGCAAAAACAAAGATGTTGTCGATGGCGAGAGATTTCTCGATCACGAAGCCCGTTAAAAATTCGAGAGCAGAAGTTTTTGCCTGACCATCGGGGTCAAAGCCAGGAATCGAGGTGTACCGCTCATGGGTTGAGAAACGATATTGAGCATAAAGATAGAAGAGGTAATTAAAGACGAGGGCTAAGCTAATCCATATGGTCGTCCAAATTGAAGCCTCTTTAAAGCCAACCTCATGAGCTTTCTTGTGAAAGACTCCTAAATCCAGAGCAAGCACCACGAGCACGAATGCCGTGAATCCAACATAAAACCACCAGTAGTCATAAAACGGGAAAAGTATCATTTTCTAGTTCTCCTCTAATTTCTTACACTCTTAATATAGCCATAAATCGATCATCTATCAAATCGATAATAAAATTGACTTGAATTGCTATAGACGATACTAAGAAAACGAGGTATCTATGAAACAATGGATCAACTATCACCATCTTTTCTATTTTAAGACGATTGCTGAAGAGGGGACGGTTTCAAAAGCCGCCGAGAAGCTTCGCTTGGGTCAGCCAACTTTGTCGGCACAGCTTAAACAATTCGAAGATACACTTGGGGTTCAACTTTTTGAAAGACATCACAAAAAGCTTATTCTTACCGAGCAAGGCAAGGTGGCTCTCGACTACTCGAAGAACATTTTCAGAATGGGATCTGAAATGTACGAGGTTCTTCACGATAGACTTAAACCCTTGAAACCATCTCTTCACATAGGGGCTTTAGATAGTGTTCCAAAGCAGATTGTCCTTCAGCTTGTGAAACATGCCTTTCGAATTTCACCCTGCCAAATTACCCTGTCTGAAGGAAAGTCCGATGAGCTTCTCAGGGAATTGACCTCGCATCGCATGGATCTCATGGTCACAAACTTCCTGCCTACGGGAACCGACAGTAAGGGACTATATCCAAAATCCATTACGAAAAAGAATGTCGCCTTTTATGGAGCTCCAAAATTTAAGGCGTTAAGAAAAGGGTTTCCGAAATCAATCTCGGGCGAGCCGATGATTCTTCCGACCTACGATAGCAAACTGAGACAGGACCTAGACCACTGGGCGAAGCTCAATAAAATTGAGCTCAACATCATTATTGAGAGCCAAGACATCTCGGTAAAGATGCTGATGGCGATTAGCGAGCTAGGACTTATCCCTACGGCAACTCATACCGTAACAGGACAAGTTCTAAGAGGTGAGCTTGTGGAAATCGGGCAACTTCAAGGGGTTTACGAGGAACTCTTTTTAGTCGGAGCCCAAAGAAAGATTGAGAACACAATTGCTTCAAAACTCAGGGATTCTTTCGTTGTATAGATTTAAGCAGTACAAGTAATCATTTTTATCCATTTTATAAATTCATAAAAAATCCGTAAAGTTTGAAGAGTGACGGCATGAGACTCTCACTTAAAACTATCGGAGGATAAAATGTTAACTTCAAAAAAAATGACCCTCCCCCGTTTTAGTGGACACGGAAATCTAAACTGAACCTCACTCCGAAGGACGTTATGTTCTAGACGAGGTCAGCGAAATTTAGATTAACCATGTCCAAGACCTTAAGGGGGAAATTATGGGCAAGAGCAGTAACCGTCGATACAATCCAGAGTTTAAGC
>JAYVPG010000099.1:0-4223 GCA_043757545.1 Pseudobdellovibrionaceae bacterium | reverse complement strand
AATGCCCTCACGCTCGGAAAACCGAGCACGAAAATTTTGAAAATGAAATTTTCGGAAAATGGATCCGATTGATGCGGCTTATCCACCGATCTGGGTACAAAATGACTGCAAGTCGGGTTATTTCGGATGATTTCCGGTGATATTCAAAAATTCGGACCTACTGCGGCCCCTGCGTTAGTTAATTGATTTTGCTTGCGATTACTCTAGAAACACAAAAACCACCTTGCGGGTGGTTTAAGACTTTTTAAATTGGCTCAGGCGGAGGGACTCGAACCCCCGACAAAGCGGTTAACAGCCGCTTGCTCTACCAGCTGAGCTACGCCTGAACAGGAATGGTCATCATTAAGGAACGGGGCTGCTCTTGTCAACCTGGAGTCAGTTTTGGCCGGGTGCTTTGGCCGAAGGGATGGCGATGAGAGTGCGCATTGCATCTTCCAGGGCTTTGGATTGGTAGCGTTGACCCTTCCAGCGCCACTCGCCGGTCGTGGCGTGCTCGAGCATTGCGGGCTCGCCCGAGACATAGCTCAACTGCAGAGTGGGCATAAAGCCTGCGCCGGTTTCAGCTTTCACAGCCGGGCTTGTGCAGAAGAGCGCGAACCACTGTTCGACGGCGCCTCCGTTGATTTCTTCTTTGACGCCTTTCACATCGCGCATCCATTTCATGCCCTCTTGCACGATACGGAATCCGTCGGCGTCGATCGAGGTCACGCGCGTCGGGCACAGAGTGATCTTACCGTCGGTTTCACCGAGAATAGCTTGCGCGATCGGCGAGGTTTCAGGTTTCGCGGTATTCATGTAGCGAATCGTCCAAACGACAACTCCAAACGTGAGGACCATCAGAACCACGCGTATCCAGTACATTGCACCCATCGTGTCTATCCTCTTGCAACTGTTCGGAAAATTGGCGCGCCCGGAAGGATTTGAACCTCCGACCACTTGATTCGTAGTCAAGTACTCTATCCAACTGAGCTACGAGCGCGCATCGGTCTAAAATTAAGAGCCACCAGATTTAGACATAAGGCGCAAAGAAATCAAGGATCTTTAGAGGTTTCCAGAACTTGAATTTACAATGAGCGTGTGGCAGCTTCGCAGATCGGGCCATAAAACGCTGGAGAGGTGGGTGAGTGGCTTAAACCAGCAGTTTGCTAAACTGTCGTACGGGGTAAACCCGTACCGGGGGTTCAAATCCCCCCCTCTCCGCCATTTAAGTTTGAAAATCAGAGCAAGTTTCAAAAGTTCGAAAAATTAAGTCAAATCAACAAAGTAGCAAGAAGGGGTTTCTTGAGTTCACAGAGCCTCATCATTGAATATAATCGCTTGTAACGGTCCTCGTAGTGGTTTTGTAGTTGGTGACTGTAGTTTTGCTGCGAGCGACTACCGAATCCGAAAATTCATTCTATAGATACCAAAACAAATTCGAAATGCCCTTATGATAGCAGAGCACAGCAGACCTTTGCTCTCGGTGGGCTCGCCGAGCGTTAACGGTGAGTTTCAATTTGCTACAATTTTCATCGGATCTTTAATCATCCACAACGACTGCGCCAATGCAGTGATTTTTGGGCGCCTCGAGCAACATGCAGTTTCGTGACGGGAAAGGTATTTCTACACGCAAACGCCCCCTCATTTCCGTCAATCGACCTGATTTATCCACCAGCCTCCTTCGGCTTTGATAGATAAATTACGCTCCTTGAAAAGTTTGCCGACGTGCAGACAATTTTATTGTTAAAGGGCACCGCGGAAGCATTGAGCCTCTTTGGACATCTATTTTCGTTATACTCCTGCGCTGATTTTTCCCACGCTTTATTGATCTTCTTAACTTCCGCGTCTGTAGCTCCTGAATTTCTCGCCTTCATGTTCTTCATCTTCCACTTGGCAAAAAGTTGCGTTAAGCCTCCCTGATCTTCAACCTCAACCCGACACTGAAATTCATCGTGTGAAATTATTGAAGCTTCTGCCTTCTCGCCAAACCATTTGCGGCATTGGCTGAGCTCCCCATTTACCTCGACTTCGGGGAAAGGTTCTTTGGGAGGCTCTTTTGAAGCAGTCGAACAACCTGCCAATCCGAACAAAATCGCACCTAATATTATTGCAATCATTTCTGCCGAGGCGGTCAACCTGTTATGCGGCAAGAATCACCCCCCAAAATATGACTAGGGTGACCCAATTTAACGGGCGTTTGGCAATCTGCTTACCTTCTTGAAATAAGTAGTCCGTGAAAGCAACTGGTTTCGTCCGCGATGACTTTGTACGCACCAGTCCGGTACAAACGATTCCAATAGTAGCAATTACCGTAAGCGCTTCTAGGGCTCCGATGGTTCGATATTTAAAAATGCTCACAGTCATAAAAAAAATTGCCGTGGGTAAAAACGGGATACTATTTTTCCAGATGAGACTAGCTTTCTCAGAGTGCCCCCTTCTAAACTCTATCGCTGACCAAATGGGCGTCAAGATTACGCCCGCAACCAGCCACCAGCCGAGAGCCATGCTCGGTGTTTGAACCGCAAATGTCATAGAGTAGCCTCTATATTCTTATGGTACGGACGCATTGACAGACGAGCCGCCTTCACATTGATTTTTACTGAAATCCCTAAGTTGGTCCAATGGATTTGGAAAATCAAGTCCACGCTCCTGAGCCAACTTGATGTTCTGATAACCTTCATATGCGAGTAAAGACGCACCTATCACGCCCCAAGGGCTGCCAAGCGCACCATACTTTGCTAAAGCTGCGGCCCCCGCCAGTGCTGCCGCTCATAGACCCGCTTGATGATTTGGTGTTAAAAGGCCCGCAAAAAATCCTTGTGTAAATAAACTACTAGGGTCAACAAAATTAATTGGATCATTGGCTACATATCCGCACCCGCATTTCACATTTTATTGAATTTTTTGGTACGAACGTGGCACGGGTTTCGTGACGGGAAAGGAATTTTGGCACGGTAGTTGTCAGTTTCCCTTCTTACCTTTGAGCCGAAGCCTGAGTTTTACCATCATTGCCATAAAGATTTCTAAAATGAAAAAATGAACCAACATGGCAAGCCCAACCAATGAGAAGTTAATACATTCGGTCCGAATTATGATTTGTGAGTCGGACCAATGAATCCGGGTAAATGCATAGAGATAGAAAAGTACGATGAACCAGCCGAAGTCGATTAGAGTAATCTTAATATACTCCGCTACGCCAAGTTTTTTCGTCCGGTCTGGATATATTGCTCGAATTTTCACAACAAGTCGGTTCATACCACAGTACTCCCTAGGCTATAGCGGACTCAAAAAAGCGGCAGCACAAATCGCCAATCCCGCCGCGCTTTGATTAGAATTTGGCGTGAGGTCATGAGAGAGACGTGTGCTGGAATTTTTCATTCTCTGCACCTTATTACAGAGCACGGCTTGAGTCACGCACCAGCGGAAGGTTTTGGGCCGGTCTTCCCTGAAATTCCCGGCGCAATACAGACAAAGGCTAAAAGTTTGTAACGGGCTTGCCGAACAAATGCTTGCCCCGCCCGCACCCAATTAAATCTATAGGGATAGGTGCAGAAAAACAAAAATGCCTTTTCTTCGGCTCTATAAAGCTCCAATAACCTTGCAACGTGACAGAGGGCGGGACTCCGTAGACCAAATTCATACCGTCGTAGTGCTCCGGCCTCGATCCCTATCTGTTGAGCAGCCTTCTCTAGGGAAAGTCCCGCTCGCTTCCGCTGTACGCGAAGAATAGTTGCGGTCATTCTGCATCGCCGATTTGCCGAACCAACGTCCGACCCCTCGACACGTCAGCTCTTCCATCAATCGACCCGCGATCTCTGCAAAGCCGCAGCTCATCGAACGGTGCTTCGGATGGATCCACGAACAGTACGCGAGGCAATTCTTCGCACACTTCTCGCAGCGCGCGCGGAAACACCGCAGCTTCACCGTCACCTTTTGGTAAACACCAAAAGGCGGAGCATTTATCGTCTTGGTGTACCAATCGTGTAAATTGCCAAGCGGTGAACGGCAGCGATGGCAGCATGACTTCTGATCCCGCCGCTGCCGGCAATGAACTACCGCACGCAAATCTTTCTGAAATAATTTGATATCCGTGATTTCGACCTGTTGAAGACCTAAAGCGCTGATGATAGCATTCTGGAAGTCCATCCTTGGCTCCTTGTTGAGATGATTTAGTTTCGCAAAACCAATCAAATCACAGGTTCCTTGGGTGGGCAATTTTGTATCATTTACTGATACTTACCCCA
>JAYVPG010000098.1:0-16172 GCA_043757545.1 Pseudobdellovibrionaceae bacterium | reverse complement strand
GCAGATGATGCAATTGTCATCGATACGAGCGAAGGTCTTGATTCTTTTTGGACCGCGAAGGCCCTGGCCCTTGCGATTCAAAAAGAGGGCGCATTTGATATCGTCTTTGGCGGAAAATTGGCGATCGATGACAATGCGGCGAGTGTGCCGCAGATTCTTGCTGAGTTTCTCGATGTACCGCATGTCACGGTCGTCTCGAAATTCACCCAAAACGGTTCCATTGTGGCTGAACGTGAAATCGAGGGTGGGGCACGAGAAATATTCGAAGTGCAGGGGCCCTGCGTAATCGCCACGAACAAAGGTTTGAATACTCCGCGCTATGCGAGCCTTCCAGGAATTATGAAGGCGAAGAAAAAGCCACTCAAAGAAATTTCCTTGAGTGACCTGGGCATTGGCACGGATAAACTGAAAACCAAACTTAAAAATTTCCAATTGCCGCCAGAGAAGCCGGCCGTGAAGATGATTGCTGGGGACGCGGCGACACAAGCAAAAGAGCTGGTGCGCCTGTTGATGGACGAAGCGAAAGTACTGTGAGGTAGAAAATGGCAAAAGTACTAGTTTTTCTTGAAGGTAACTCTCAGTCCTTAAAAAAAGGCAGCCTTGAGCTGCTCGGCGCCGCGAAGAATTCCGGACGCGAAGTCGTCGCCTGCCTGATTGGGTCAGGCACCAAATCGCTCGCGGCGACGGCTGGCCAGTTCGGCGCAAAAAATATTTTCGTGTGCGACAGTGCTGAGCTTGGCCACTACAATCCCGAAACTTTTACTTCGCTGCTTGAGGTTATGGTCAAAGAGTCGGGAGCAGATGTTGTGCTCGGATCTACGAGTATGATGACGCGTGATCTTTTTCCGCGGGCCGCGGCTCGCTTAGATTCTGGCCTGGCCAGCGACTGTACGATCCTCGAACTGACTGGCTCGGAATTGAAAGTGCGTCGCCCGCTCTATTCGGGAAAATGCACTGCCGAAGTGGAATTTGTAAACAGCCCCGTGCGCTTCGTGCTGATGCGCCCCAATCAACTTCCAGTTGGAACGGCGGACTCCGGCGCGTCTGGACAAGTGAAGGACTTCCAGGCTCCGACCGCAAGTGGGAAAATTAAATGCAAAGAATTGGTTAAAGGATCGTCGTCAAAAGCCGATTTGACCGAGGCCAATTTGATCGTTTCGGGTGGACGCGGAATGCAGGGCGCGGAAAATTTTAAGCTGCTGGATGATTTAGCGAGCGCTCTTGGCGCCACTGTCGGAGCCTCACGTGCGGTTGCCGATGCTGGATGGGTTCCACATAGTATGCAGGTTGGCCAAACGGGAAAAACTGTCGCGCCCAGTCTGTACATCGCCGTAGGCATTTCGGGAGCGATTCAACATTTGGCTGGGATGAGTGGCAGCAAGGTTATCGTGGCCGTTAACAAAGATGCCGACGCGCCCATTTTTCAAAAAGCGACTTACGGAATCGTGGGTGACCTCTTCGAAATTGTGCCGAAGTTGACCGAGGAATTTAAAAAAGCACTGCACCGGTAGGCTATTTTGCAAAGATTTTTTCTCAAGTGCCTCGCTTGGATTTTTTATCGCCTGTGGACCTTCACTTGGCGAATTGAAGTTCATGAGCCCCCGTCCCTTTCCCTGGCCAAGGAAAGCGGCACCCCGTTGATTTTTGCGCACTGGCACGGACATGAGCTCTGTATTTTGCCACTGATCCCCTCTTATAAAATAGCGACAATGACCTCGACCAGTAAGGACGGCCAAATTGTCGACTTTGCGATTCATCGACTCGGCGGCGCAACAAGCCGTGGCTCCTCAACCCGCGGAGGCGTAGGTGCTTTAAAAGGTTTAGTTCGCCTGATGCGCGAGGGGTACCATGCCTCTATGGCGGTCGACGGGCCCAGGGGCCCCATTTACAAAGTGAAGCCGGGTGTCTTCGAACTCTCGCGACTTGCAGATGCGAAAATAGTCGCGCTGGGTCTGGCGTGCTCGAATGCTTTTATTTTTGAGAAATCTTGGAACAAGGCCAAATTGCCCAAGCCTTTTTCTCGCATCGTTGTTCAATTCTCCGAGCCCTGGCCTTCATTAAAACGCGGTGACGATGTCAAAGACCCTAAGCTTGCTCTCAAGCTTGGCGAGGAGATCTCTAGGGCTTGCCAGCAGGCCACCGAGCACCTACGATAAGGGCCAATTCTTCCGTTGGAGGTGTCTGTGAAAACTCTAGCAATTGGGCTCGTACTTTTTGCCGCCCTTCCGGCCCTTGCGCTCGACCGGATTTTGGCCACGGTTGGAAATACGAAAATCCATGCGGAAGAATTTCGCAGTAAACTCGAAGATATTCGTAAACAGGCGGTGAACCCACCAACGCCTGAACAGTTTCTTGAAGATTTGGTTCGCTTTGAGATGGGTGTGCAGGAGGCCGAACTCCTCAAGCTTCAAAACGACCCTGTGGTCAAAGAGCGGTTTAAGCAGATTTTGTACAATGATCTCTTAGAAAAACAAATCGGCAAAAAAACTGAAGAAATTAAAGTCAACGAGGCCGATATGCGAGCTTCTTATAAAAAGAGTCCAGAGATTCGCATTGCACATATCCTCATCGAAGTTCGCTCCACGGCTAAGCCCGAGGAGCGCGCGACCGCCCATAAACGCGCTCTTGAAATCTTAGACGATGTTAAAAAATCAAAGCGCCCGTTCGACGAACTTGTCCGCCTCTATACTGATGACGCGCCAACCAAAGAGTCGGGAGGGGACATTGGTTTTCAGTCTCGAGTCACTCTGGTACCTGAAATCTACGATGCGGCGTCGGGCATGAAGCTCGGTGAGGTAAAGGGTCTACTAGAAACCCGCTATGGCTATCATATCATCAAACTTTTGGATCGCCGAAGCTACGACTTGGCAGACAAGCGACAAGTCCACGCTGCCTTGGTCGACGAAAGGCGCGGCAAATTGTTTAACGACTATTTTGAAAAGCTGAAGAAGCGATACAAAATTGACATCAACCAAGATGCTCTGAAAGCACAGGGGCGCTGATGCGCGCGTTAATTTTACTCACATTTTTATTCACCGGATGTCACTTCTCGACTGAACCTCTCGGCCAGAAGACCGTTCTCGACGTCAACGGAAAACAACTCACCTCGCAAGCCTTTGCACAAGACTTGGCCTATCGCCTAAAAGATCAAGATGCGCTGTCTGCCAAGGACCCGAAGACAATTGAGCGGGCCAAGGCAAAAATATGTGAGGAGTTCATTGTGCAGACTCTCTCTGAAGAGTGGGCGAAGGAAAATGGAATCATACTCAAGGCAGAGGAACTCGACGAACAGGTCAAAGCTATCCAAAAAAATTATCCAGATGATCTCGCATTTCAACAAGCCCTGGCTGAAGAGGGAACGACGTTTAAGGCCTGGCGCGATCGCCTGCAGGGTTCTCTTTTGCAAAAATTGGTAGTTAAGAAACTTGTGGAAAAGGCGACTCCCGCAACTGAGGGCGAAGTTCAAGCCTATTACAACGAACATCGGGGCGAATTTTCCGAGCGCGAGAGCGCGCAGGTACGACAGATTTTAGTAGCTACCGAAAGTGACGCCAAGTCCATCGACGGGGAACTGCACAAGGGCAAGAGAATGACTGACCTGGCAAAGAAATACTCAATCTCTCCGGAGGGTCCTCAGGGCGGCAATGTGGGGTGGATCGAAAAAGGTATCTCCGATGTGTTTGAGCCCGCATTTCATATGAAAGTCGGGCAGAGAAGTCCGGTCGTTAAAAGCTCGTTTGGTTACCATATCTTTGAGCTAGTGGCGCGCAAGCCGTCGCGAATACGCTCGTTCCAGGAAAGTAAGGCGGATGTTCAACGCATTTTAATAGAAAAAAATGAGCAATCGCTCTATCTTGCGTGGTTAGAAGAGCAGACGCGCAAAGCCCGTGTTTACAAAGACCAGGCCTTTATCGATGCATTAAAAGTGGAGACAAAAATCCAGTGAGGATGAGCATGCAAAAAATTATGGTGTTGGCCTTTTTGCTTTCTGGCGCCTTCGTACAAGCGAAGCCCGTCGACAAGATTGTCGCTATCGTCAATGACCAGCTTATAACTCTTTCAGATATGGAAAAGTTTAAGAAGAAGTTGCAAACCGGAGGGCTGGTTGACGACGCTCTGCTAAAGCTCACGGACACGGCAGCGATGCTCAAGGATAAAAATGCGCTGCTCAACGAGCTCATCGACGAAAAATTAATCGATTCTGACGTAAAGAAAAAAAATATGGAAGTGACTATCGAGCGAGTGGAGCAAGAGATTCGCAGCATCGCGACCAACAACGGGATCTCGCGCCAGCAACTGCAAACTGCACTGTCCGCAAAAGGCGTGACTATATCTCAGTATCAAGACTTTATAAAAACGAGTCTAGAGCGCCAGGGGTTAATCGAGCGGGAAGTGACCGGTAAGATTCGAGTCTCCGACGAGGATATTAGTTCTTACTACCTTTCAAAAAAGGGAACTTCGGGTGGAGAGATTTTCGAGTACACGCTCTCGCATATTTTACTCAATCCAAAAAACGGTGGCGACGAAGCGGCTTTGAATCGGGCAAAAACGATTGAAGAAAAGTTGAAGGCTGGTCAATCTTTTGAAAAACTCGCCGAGCAGTTCAGCGAAGATTCGAGTTTCACCAAGGGCGGAGCACTGGGAACCTTCCGCGCCGGCGAAATGTTAAAAGACATCGAAGGCGCAGTCCGCAAGGTCGGCGCAGGCGACACCACAGGAATTGTTAAAACCAATTTGGGCTATCAGATTATAAAAGTAAATAAGCGCACACTGATTTCAGATCCGAAGCTCGAAGAAGAGCGTGAAAACATCCGACGCGTCCTTTATGCCGACGCATTTAAGC
Organism: Pseudobdellovibrionaceae bacterium; assembly: GCA_043757545.1. Classification (GTDB taxonomy): domain Bacteria; phylum Bdellovibrionota; class Bdellovibrionia; order Bdellovibrionales; family UBA1609; genus JALHOQ01. The sequence goes on along the minus strand of JAYVPG010000098.1, from coordinate 11,329 downwards.
GTCAATTCCGCCTTTGGCTGACTCAGCGCCGTGACGAAGCCTTTATCCGAATCAATGGCTTCTAGAATTCGAATCGTTGTCACGACAGGCGACGTGGACGGCATTGGTTGGGAAGTGACCGCAAAAGCGCTGCATGCCATTGGCCCTCGCCCTGGCATTCAATTTATTTTATTTCGTCATACTCTAAGCCTTAAGAAGAAGGCGGCCCTCCTCAGTCGCAAATTTAAACACCAAATCGTCGGCTCTCTGGACGAGGTGCGAGGTGCGGCCTTTGATCCCAAGACATTGATTGAGGTGCGCAATTCACGTTTCCCCGCGATATGGGTCGAAGAGGCAGCCCAGGCCTGCATGCGCGACGATTTTCAGGCGCTCGTTACAGCTCCGCTATCGAAGACCTCGATTATCGATTCGGGAATGAAAGACATTGGTCATACCGAAATTTTGGCGCGTGTCTCGAGGACCACAAACCTATTTATGGGCTTTGTCGGAAAAAAATTTTCCGTTGTCCTCGCGACCGGTCACTCCTCGCTTTCGCGAGCCATAAGCGAACTCAACCCCGTACGACTGACCAGCGCCATTCATGCCGCGAATCGGTTGCGAAAACTACTCCCGCCCAAACAAGGCGCCTTGCCGTTGGCATTAGTGGGCCTGAATCCACATGCCGGCGAGCACGGGCTCATTGGCAAAGACGAAATTTGGTTTGAAAAGCTGATTCGTGATTTACAAAAACAGGTTCCCGTAGAGGGTCCGCTAGTCCCAGATGCTGCTTTTTTGCCGGGCAATTGGAAAAAATATTCCGTGTATATTTGCCCATACCACGACCAAGGATTGATTCCCTTTAAGCTGGTGCATGGGTTCGACGGAGGTGTACATTTAACACTCGGCTTGCCCTTTGTCAGAACCAGTGTTGATCACGGAACCGCCAAGGATCTTTTTGGCAAGGATAAGGCCCAATTCGGCTCAATGAAAGATGCGATTCTCGCGGCGATTCGTTTGAGCAAGGAGCAAAAGTCATGAAAATGAATCCGGTTATTTTTCGAGAATATGATATTCGGGGCGTCTACAATGAAGACTTCGATCTTGATTTCGCAAAAGAACTCGGTCGTGCATTCGTCTCTTACGTCAAAAAAAAAACCGGTATTGCAACTCCTCGGTTAACACTGGGTTACGACGCTCGACTTTCGAGTCCTGCGGTTTCGGCCGCTATCGCTGATGGCTTTAAGTCGTCCGGCGCTCACGTTCTTCATCTTGGTATGGTCACCTCGCCGATCAGCTATTTCTCAACCTTTACGGTTGAGAATGTTCAAGGCGGCATCGTCGTTACTGGCTCGCATAATCCGCCAAGCTACAATGGATTTAAGATTTCCTTCGGAAAAAGTACAATCTTCGGAGAAGAGATCAAAGCTCTTGAGACGATTATCAACGCACGCGACTTCGTTTCTGGCGCGGGCAGTGAAGAGAAAATCGACATTCTTACTCCCTATGTCGAGAGGTATAAAAAGGAATTCGGAATGTTTCCCGACATTCCAGTGGTGATCGATTGTGGAAATGGTGCGGCCGGAAGTATCGTGCGCAGACTATATGAGGGCGTCGGACTTAAACCCGTCTTCCTATTTGAAAAGCCCGACGGAAATTTTCCCAATCACCACCCTGACCCTACAGTCGAAAAAAACCTTACTGCACTAAAGGCCGAAGTTCTTAAAACAAAGGCCCGGGTTGGAATTGGCTTTGACGGCGATGCGGACCGAATTGGATTGCTAGATCACAATGGATCCTTTGTGCTCGGCGATGAAATGATGGCATTAATTAGCACGTCGGTACTTAAAGACAATCCGGGAGCCAAAATCATTGGCGACGTAAAGTGCTCAGACCGTATGTATGCCTTTGTGAAAAAGCTCGGTGGACAGCCAATTATGTGGAAGACGGGGCACTCACTCATTAAAGAAAAAGTGAAAATCGAAAAGGCTCCGTTTGGTGGAGAACTCAGTGGACATGTCTTTTTCGCGGACCGAAACTACGGCTACGACGACGCCCTGTACGCAGGGCTGCGAGTGATCGAGATTTTAGTCAAATCCGGAAAAACTATTCCTGAGTTACTAAAAGATCTCCCGCCTTCGTTTTGCACTCCTGAAATTCGTATTGATACCAGCGAGGAAAAAAAGCACTCCATCGTTTCGCGCCTAAAAGAGAAGTTTTCTAAACCTTCTCCCGATTACACCACAAATCTTATCGATGGAATACGCGTCAGCTTTCGCGATGGCTGGGCGCTGGCACGAGCATCAAATACTCAGCCCGTTCTGGTGCTTCGCTTTGAATCGGGCACCCAAGAGGGCCTTGAACGAATTCAAAAGTCTTTTGAGGACGTCGTAAATCCACTGCTTTAGATTTAGGCAGCGCTTTTTTTATCTTTTATTGTTCTGCTTAGAAAGGCTGTTGCTAGAAACACTCTTAGGTTCTCAAGGTCGATGTCTTTCATGAATATTTCAGAAATATTGCGCTCTTTTAGCCTTGCCTTCTGCTCGGGTTGGAGCCGGCGCCCATTGCGCAAATAGAGTAAATATTTATTGTTGGCTTTAAGATGTAGGTACGCTTTAAAATTCACCGGCACTTCGGTCGAGATGTCGTCCACTGAGATTCTAGACATCCCCGCCTCTGGCGCTGCTGTAACCTTAGGCAACTGTCTTTCGCTCTGAAAAAACGCAATGCCCATCTCGGCACCATTGTGATCCATCTTAAAATTAAATACCGTCGAATTTTCGACCCATGGCTGATAGGGCGTCTCAGGAAGTTCAAGCCAAAATCCCTGCTGAACCTTGGCGTCGACGGCCATTGTTTGAAAAACAACTTGTAGCGCCTGCATGCAGTCTTTCAGGAGGTGTTCGTGATCGTCTTCTTGCAAGAATTCAAATGCCAACACTAAGTACCCTGGGATCGTGGTTGACTCGATGGGAAAGGCTCCCACCCGTTTGACATTTGTTAGAACGGTCGCCTTTACATCAGGGTTTCTTTGGCAAACTTGCGCGAACGCCTTATCAACTGCGGCCGCCAGCGGGGTGTCCACTGAGCGACCTTCCTCTTCGGCGCCTGGGCCACCTTCACCAAATAAAGATTGTTTGATCATTCCAACGAGGTCGGGCGCCGACTCTTTGGCCGGCTCAGCGGCGGGTTGGTCTTTGTCAACGCTCTCACCAAAAAGCATGTTCCCCGCAGCCGTTGCCGCCGCTTGGGATAGGGTTAGTTCCTTCAAGCTACGGCGCTTTCCCTTAACGACAAAGGGAGACGGCTCGCTCGACTCTTCATCAGATTCTGCTTGAGCTCGACCCGTCGCGCCGGGGCCTTTCACTGCGGACTGGATGATCATGCGCTTGTCGCCGGCCTTCTGGCCCTTGCGCATTGGGATTGAATTCGAAGTTTTTTCGGGAACGTCAAAAATCTCTTCTGGCGCGGCCTTCTCGTCAACTTGAATCCCGAACTTTTCTCCAAGAATTTTTCGGAGCGTGCGATTAAAATTCGGGCCGCTCGTCGTGCCGAAAACTTTGTGGGGCATCTTCACTTGTGTGAGTTTTTGCTGACTAGCGGAGTCGTTTTGCTCGGAAAATCCAACACATATCAAGTTAAACGTCTGCGTGATCAGCTCCGGAAGTCTGTGAATGGCCGGGCTCGGATGATTAAAGCTTGCGACGACAATGTCCGGTTTATGTTCCGCAATGTACTCGATCGCCATTGAAAGATTGCTCATGACTTTAGTGGGCCAGCCATGGCGGGTGAGATATTCAGCGGTTGCCTTCAGCGCGTTTTCATTTTTCGCAAGAATAAGGATGTCGACTTCGAGATTATCGATGTCGACGGGCGTGTGAGCATTTTCGAACGGATCGTAGGACATGCCGCGGAAATCCTATTTGTTAAGCGCTACTTTACAGTAAACTTATCGGCAGTTCGCGACGCTAATATTAGAATTTGACTAGTGAATTTGCAAAGTTCTTGCGCGATATAAGATAGCTCGACCTACTTCCGTATTGGATTTAGGTCGAGCCTTTTATTCATTCAGCCATACGCTTTCGAGCGATTAAATTTTGCCCGAAACGCCGTTGGCAACAAGCCAAGTTAAGATGAAGAGCGATTCGATCAGAGCCAAAACCACGATCATCGGAACAAACATGCTGTTACGAGCTTGCGGGTTACGCGCTAGACCTTCCATTGCTGAGGCGCCGACTCGACCTTGGCCAGTCGTCGCACCGAATGCGCCGAGACCAAGCATAATGCCGAGACCAAGAGCGTAAAGACCTTTATCGCCCATTGCTGTGCCGCCAGCTGCTTGTGCAAAAGCTTGCGATGATGCCATCAGCAGAGCGAGTGAAACCAACGTTGCCTTTTTCATATAACTTTCTCCCTTTGTTCTCTGATTCTTAGTGGTCGTGAGCAATTGCCATTGAAACGTAAATCATCGATAGCATCGTGAAGACAAAAGCCTGCATCGACGCGACGAAAACTCCCATTCCATAAAAAATCGCTGGAACTGGAATAAACCAGAGTTTTTCAAACATTCCAACGAAAACACTTACAACTGTATGATCCGCCATAATATTTCCATAAAGTCGAAGTCCCAAGGTCAGCGGGCGGACCGCATGGCCGATCAACTCGATCGGCAGCATCAGCGGAGCCAGCAAGAGAAGAGGTCCCAGAAAGTGCTTGAGATAAGCGACTCCATGTTCTTTTAGGCCATAGAAATTGTAGACGAAGAACGTGAAGATACCGAGGGCTAAGGTCGTATTGAGGTTGTCCGTTGCCGGGGTCATGCCGGGAATCAGGCCAATGATGTTATTTACAAACACAAAAAGAAAAATCGCGGCAAACATCGGAACAAACTTTTGACCTTCTTCGCCGATGACCATTTCTGCAAGTCCCACAATGAACTCAAGAAGCAGCTCGACCACGCCTTTAAGAGAAAACTTAGAGGCCGGGGCGACAGCGCTCTCACCCTTGCCCAGAGCCATTTTCCCGGTCACAGCGATCAATAAAAGAACTATGCCAACCACCAGGCCAGTGGCGACGTGAAGATTTTCATGAGTCACGCCGGGGACTAAAAGTAGCCAGTTAAAATGGGTCAATTTATCTCTCTCTTATAGTAGAACGCCGCCAACACCAACGCGGCCAACATAAAGCTGGCAATGCCAATTCCCGCGCCAAGCGGACTGAACCAATCTGTCCGCGCAAAATAAACTATCGAACCTAGTAAAACTGCGTATTTGATTACAATGATCATAACCGTCCACGCAATGGATTTTTTCGCAATCAGGCGCTGCCAACTCCAGCCCAACAAGATCATATTGCCCAACATAAGAGCCGACCCAACCGCGATCGACGCACCTAGCTGAGGACCGCTGAACCGTGCCCCGGCGAGCGCTAACCCTGCGCCAATCAGTATCTGCAGGGCTGCCAGCTGCTTAAGGTTGGGGGTTGATGTCGTCATTTTCTTTTTCAAAACGGCGGAGCAGGTAGATCAAATGAACAAACCAACCGACCAACAACACCAACACTAAGTAAGTCGAAGCATAGTTCTTCCAGCCCATTCGTTCATCGACAAATTCGCCTAAGTAGTAGCCCCCAACGCACATGGCGACCAACTCAAAGCTCACGCCCATAAAAACTATGCCTTTGCCCATCTTACCTCTTCAATCCTTGCGCTCCGGGCAAATTGTCTTTGCGCGCGCGGAGTCGCCGAATACGAATGTCTAAAAACTCCGGGTGCTCATACCCCTCGCGCATCCGTTCAAGGACACCAATCGCTCTCGAAAAATCTTTCATCTCCTCATAACAGACTGCCAAATTGAGTGCGACGTTTTCCTTTTTGGAGCGGTCGGGAAATTCCTTCAGAATGTCTTCCCACTGACTGGCCGCTTCGGGCAGACGCTTGGCCGAGATTTCGGAATTGGCCCTTAGGATTTTTGCATCGAAGAGTACGTCGGGCGAGCTGGTTTTCGTGACCAACATTTCGATCTCGTTCAACGCCTGCTCGATATTGTTCATATTGAAATGGGCTTTGGCGAGATTTAAGCGAAAGCGACCAGCCTCTTCAGAGGTATTCTCCAGCTTCAGCAGTTTTTCGTATTCAACGACGGCCTGATCATAGTCTTGCAGGTTTTCAAAATAAATCTGAGCTATAAATTTCTGCGCAGACTTACGCTCTTCCGAATCCGCAGAGCGTAAGACCAAGATCTTGTAAAATTCGACAGCTCGCGGATAATTTTTTGCATCAAGGTGAGCAACCCGCGCGCCTTCGCGTGCGGCTTCGAGAGCTGTGGGGCTATCGGGATCATTTTCCGTGGCCTTTTTGAATATTTCTATAGCGGTGGCATAATCCTGACGAGCAACCGCCTTCTCAGCACGATAATGGCGATACCAGTCCAAGCTAAACGTGCAGCTTGAAAGACTCAGTAGGCTGAGCGTAAGTAACGCGGTTTTAAGCCGCCTCACACCGACTCGGATCCGCTTCCCGCACTTTCCTCTTCTTCATCGAGGAGCGCAACGCTGGTAACAAATTCACCCTCATTGAGGTTCATAAGCTTCACACCCTGAGTGTTGCGGCTAATGACGGAAATGTCTGAGCAGCGCATGCGAATCGACTGTCCACTGTTCGTGTTGATCAAAATTTGATCCGTATCCTTCACCAGACGGGCAGACACGACATTGCCGACCTTGTCCGTGGTTTTCTGAGTGATAAGGCCCATGCCGCCGCGACTTTGTGAGCGGTATTCTTCAATCACCGTACGTTTTCCGAAGCCATGCTCCGTGACAATTAAAATGGTCTCTTTGCTGTCTTTAGACACGACTTCAATGCCAACGACCTTGTCGTCTTTGCTCAAAGTCACGCCCTTCACGCCGCGAGCCGCGCGGCCCATGGCGCGCACATCCCCCTCGTCAAACCGAATGGACATGCCCTCTTTGGTGACGATAAAAATATCGTCTTTGCCGGTCGAAACCTTCGCATCAATTAAATTGTCTTCAAGATCGATCGTCAGAGCAATCAACCCACTCGGTCGTGGTCGCGAGAAGGCCTCAAGTGAGGTCTTCTTGATCGTGCCCTTTTCCGTTAACATCACGATGTAATTTTCTTCTTTGAATTCCTCAACCGGTAAAATAGCTCGAACCGTCTCGCCGGGCGACAGTTGAACAACATTGTTGATCGCCTTTCCCTTGCTGGTGCGTGAGCCCTGAGGCAACTCGTGCACTTTGGTCCAATATAATTTTCCACGATCTGAAAAAGTAAGAATCATTGTGTGGGTATTCGCCGAGAAGACTCGGCAAACGTAGTCTTCTTCGCGTTGCTCTGCGCCTTTGAGGCCTTTGCCGCCGCGTTTTTGCAAACGGTATTCGTCGACCGGGATACGCTTAATATAACCCGTGAAGGTCATCGAAACGACCATGTCTTCCTTGGCAATCAAATCTTCGTCGAGCAACTCTTCATTCAGGCGCTCAATTTTCGTCCGGCGCTTATCGCCGAAACGTTTTTTGATGTCTTCGAGCTCTTCGACAATGATTTTATAAATTTCGTCGACGCTCGCGAGAACCTTTTTGAGCCACGCAAGAAGTTTCATAACCTCATTGAGCTCATCAATAATTTTTTGTCGCTCTAATCCCGTCAATCTTTGCAAACGCATATCGAGAATCGCCTGAGCCTGCTTTTCGCTAAATCCAAACTGGGTCATCAGGCCATTGCGTGCGCCCTCGGCCTCTTTCGCCGCTCGAATCGTGGCAATAATCGCATCGATCTGATCCAGCGCCTTTTTTAAGCCCTCTAAAATGTGCGCGCGTGCTTCTGCTTTTTTAAGATCGAAAATACACCGTCGCGTAACCACGTCTTTACGGTGAGCTAAGAATGCCTCGAGCATTTTCTTAAGATCGAAAACCACGGGCTGATTTCGATTGTCGAGCGCCAACATAATGATACCAAAGCTAACTTGCAGCTGAGTATATTTGTACAAGCGATTCAAAACGACCTGAGCATTTTCACCACGCTTCAGTTGAATCAGAATTCGCATGCCCTCACGAGACGATTCATCGCGAATATCAGAAATACCCTCAACGCGTTTGTCTTTGACCAGATCCGCGATGCTCTCAATAAGCTTAGCTTTGTTCACCTGGTAAGGAATTTCGGTAACGATAATCTCTTCGCGATCTTTTTTCGGAACAATTTCCGCGACGGCCTTGAGGGTGATAACTCCTCGTCCAGTTTTATAGGCAGAAATAATTCCAGCAGTCCCGGCAATCACGCCATGGGTGGGGAAGTCCGGGCCGGGAATAATACGAATCAGTTCGTCGATAGAAATGTCAGGATTTTTAATAAGTGCTGCGCACGCATCAATCACTTCAGTCATATTGTGCGGCGGAATATTCGTCGCCATACCAACCGCAATGCCCGCGCTTCCGTTGACCAACAGATTGGGAAATTTCGCCGGCAAGATCAGGGGAATTAAAAGCGAGTCGTCATAGTTCCAACCAAAAGGAACCGTGTCCTTATCGATATCATTGAGCAACTCTTCAGCCAGCGGAGTCATACGAATTTCTGTATAACGAGGCGCCGCCGCCGTGTCCCCATCGATCGAGCCGAAGTTTCCTTGTCCGTCGACTAGGGGGTAGCGCAGAGAGAAATCCTGGGCCATCCGCACGATCGTGTCATACACGGCCATATCGCCATGTGGATGATACTTACCGATGACATCCCCGACGATACGTGCTGATTTTTTATAAGGCTTGTCCGCCGTGTTACCGAGATCATTCATCGCATAAAGAACCCGACGATGCACAGGCTTCAGACCGTCGCGCACGTCCGGAAGAGCGCGACCGACAATGACGCTCATCGAATACTGAAGATATGCCTCACGCATTTCTTTATTGATATCGACGTTTAAAATTCTAGAGACTTCGTTGTCCATTTAAAACATCCCTTAGACGTCTAGCTCTTTCGCCAGCAATGCATTGTCTTGAATAAATTTTCGTCGCGGCTCGACCAGCTCACCCATGAGAATGCTAAATGTCTCATCGGCGGCCATCGCATCGTTGATCGTGACGCGCAAAAGATTTCTATTTTCTGGATTCAGAGTCGTACTCCACAATTGTTCAGGATTCATCTCGCCCAGCCCTTTATAGCGCTGCACATAGATTCCCTTTTTCCCAATTTCCATAACGTAGGTATAGAAATCGACGTAATCTTGAAACTCTTGCGCCTCTTCTTCATCACTCTGACCTTTAATTTTCATCGGTAAGGGCGCCAGCGTCGAGAAGCTCGTCCACAGGCTACGCAATTCTTTCCACTCGATGGATTCAGCAAAAATGCGATCAAATGTCGAGGTCTGCATATAGCCAAACTTGGTCGTTTGAATCGTGAATGAGAAGTCGCCAAACTCACCGTTCTTTTCGACAGTCAGCTTTGCATCGGTTATTCCCAGCAACGGATTTGTCTGCGCCCATTTTTGAAAATTCTCAAAAAGCTTTTTAATCTCAGCTTCAGATTTCAGAATCTCGACGAGTTCTTTTGGCTGACGTAGAAACTGAATCACAGAATCGCGATCAAACCGATTCCCCAAAGCCTTGAGCAGCCCATCATATTTGTGAATGTTCAGGATGAATTTCTTTAGTTCCGCTTCACTAGTTCCAGATTTGATATTCAAAAGATTCACTTTTGAAAGGCTTAAATCCATCAAATGTTGAGTGAGGGCCTTTTCATCTTTCAAATATTTCTCAGTGTTCCCCTTTTTCACGCGATACAGGGGGGGCTGAGCGATATAAACATAGCCCCGCTCGATAATTTCGGGCAGTTGACGGTAGAAGAACGTCAAAAGCAGCGTACGAATGTGCGAACCGTCGACATCCGCATCTGTCATGATGATAATTTTATGATAGCGCACTTTTTCGACATGGATGTTGTCACGGCCAATCCCGGTACCGAGTGCCGCGACCATCATCTTGATCTCTTCGTTACCCAACATTTTGTCGAATCGTGCCTTTTCGACATTTAAAATTTTACCGCGCAAGGGAAGAACCGCTTGCGTGCGACGATCGCGCGCCTGTTTCGCAGATCCGCCGGCGGAATCTCCCTCAACCAGATAGATTTCGCATTTCGCCGGATCGCGCTCTTGGCAATCGGCCATTTTCCCGGGCAACGAGCCGCTATCAAGAGCCGTCTTGCGACGAGCAAGATCACGCGCCTTACGAGCCGCAAGTCGCGCACGCGCAGCCTCGACACACTTTGTGATGACCGTCTTAGCGATCGCAGGATTGCGGTCAAACCAGTCGGCCAACTTTTCATTCACTAGCGCTTCAACAATACCTTTGACCTCATTATTCCCGAGTTTCGTTTTCGTCTGACCCTCAAATTGAGGTTCGCGAACTTTAACGCTCACTACGGCCGCAAGGCCTTCACGAATGTCTTCGCCCTCGAGGTTGGCTTCTAAATCTTTGATCAGATTTTTTTCCGTGGCATAGGCGTTCGCCGAACGAGTCAGAGCGGTTCGAAAACCGATCAGATGCGTGCCACCCTCGATCGTGTTGATGTTATTGCAATAGGTGTAGATCGACTCTGTGTAAGAATCATTCCACTGCATTGCAATTTCAACCTCAACATCGTCGCGCGTACCTTTAAAGAAAATCACCTCAGGGTGCGCCGCCTTCTTGGTTTCGTTCATGTGGGCAACGAATTCCATAATGCCGTGCTGATAATTAAATTCTTGTTTTTGACTGGTGCGTTCATCGGTCAAAGTGATTGTCAGACCTGCGTTTAGGAACGCCAACTCTCGAAAGCGGTTGGCCAAAATATTAAATTCAAAAAGAATGGTCTCATCTTTAAAAATTTCACGATCCGGCTTGAACGTCGTGGTGGTTCCAGTCTTTTCAGTCGCACCCAACTTTTCAACTGAGCCCTGAGGAATGCCTTTTTGAAACTCTTGCTTCCACACAAAGCCTTCACGGCGAACGACCACAATACAACGACTTGAAAGTGCGTTGACGACTGAGGCGCCCACACCATGCAAGCCGCCCGAAACTTTATAACTCTCGCTATTGAATTTTCCGCCGGCATGCAAAACCGTCATCACCACTTCAAGCGCCGACTTACCGTCTTTGTGTTTCCCGACAGGAATTCCGCGACCATCATCCTCAACCGTTAAAGAATCATCGGCGTGAATTGTGACTTGAACACTTTTACAAAAACCAGCCAGTGCCTCATCGACCGAGTTGTCCACAACTTCATAAACCAAATGATGATATCCGCGCGCAGTTGTATCCCCAATGTACATACCAGGGCGTTTGCGAACCGCCTCAAGTCCTTCAAGAA
>JAYVPG010000097.1:0-50778 GCA_043757545.1 Pseudobdellovibrionaceae bacterium | reverse complement strand
TCAAATATCGAGAGAGGCATTTCAGTAGTGCCACTTAAGACCCTCGCTCGCATGGTGACCGTATATAAGGTCAGCCCCGAGGCTGTGGTTAAAATTATCCTTGAGAGTCAGCGCAAACTCCTTCGCGAAAAATTGATGCGCAGCAGATAGGTCGAACGCTCGTCGCACCTTTAAGCTAAAAATATCTCACTGGTGATTTTGGCGCGATAGGCAAATATCGTTTCGACCTCGTTGATTATGAGTTTTAGCGCGGCCGCTCGTCCCGCCCAGCCCATGGGTGGCTTGAGCCGAATCGTGTCTTGTAGCAAGGTGCCTGACCCAAGCGGTATGAATTCATGCAAATGGCGCCATGTTTTGTAGGGTCCCTTTCGCTGCTCGTCCACGAAACTGATTTCCGGCGTCCATTGTGTGATCTCGGAACGCCAGCGCATCGGCAGCCCATGCATTTTCAGGCGATAATCGATCATCGTGCCTTGCTCAATTTGCTCGGTACTTTTCCCGACCACATGGAAATTTAAAAAAGGTGGAGTCAAACGTTCCAGGTTTTTCTCGCTAGAAAAAAATGGCCAGACCTGCTGCCCGGAAGCTGCTACCCATTGCGCGAACACCAGCTTCATCTCACCTGCTCGTAGATCATGATAAATGGCGTCCATCGCCTTTTTAAAGGTGGGATATTTCCACTGAAATCCCAGGTTCATTAGTTTTTCAGGAATGGTGCGTTGCGAACCGAGCAACGCTTGAGTGAGCTCTCCATAGAGCAATTTCAGTGCGAATCCAGGCACCGCAGGCGCGCGAAAGGTTTTGAGCGCATGGGCCAAATCCTGCGTCAGGTCTGAATTCAAAAGTGGGCTCGGCGCAACCATATTGACTGCGCCTTGAAGCTTTGGCTCACGGATAGCAAAGAGTAAACCCTCGATCAGATCTTCCATGTGAATCCAGCTGAACCATTGCCGACCAGAGCCCAGACGACTTGCACCCAGCATTGAGAAAAGTGGCGCAACCTCGCGCAAAAATCCACCCTCAAGACTTAAGACGACACCGAAGCGCGCTTTGACCGTCCGGTCCGCTTTGATTAAGTCGGCAGCGGCCTCCCACTCCTGACATAGACTCGCCAAAAAGTCATCCCCCACCGGGGCCGCTTCCGTGAGCTCGCTATCCGCGCGATCGCCATAGACACCGACTCCCGAAGCGCTTATAAACACTTTTGGTTTTACATCAGCCTGATCTAAACCCAGGCGCAAATTTTCTGCGCTCAGCACGCGCGAGTCACGCAGCGCTTTCTTGCGCGCTTTTGTCCAGCGACCCGAAGAAATATTTTCTCCCGCCAAATGTATGACCACATCTGCACCGAGCAAAGCTTCTCTCGGCGCGGCCGTCCGCAAGGAATCCCACTCAAATATAGCGCACGGATAATGACTGGGGCGGCGCGAGCCAGGACGCGTGAGCGCCACGACTTCGAATCCCTCGCGCACCAACCGCTGCCCCAACGCTTCACCGACGAGCCCCGTTGCGCCAGTTAAAACAATTTTCATTGCGATGCTCCTTTTCCAAGTGCTCGACGATAGGTCATAACGGCCCGCCGCTGCGCCATCTGATGGTCCACAATCGGCTGCGGATACCTCGAAGTATTATGTTCCGCAACCCAGCGCGTGACATACTTTCCATCCGGATCAAACTTCTTTGCTTGAATCAGCGGATTGAATACCCGAAAGTACGGGGCTGCATCACATCCACAACCCGCGACCCACTGCCAATTTCCGACATTCGAAGCCAATTCAAAATCAAAAAGTTTCTCGGCAAAATAACGTTCACCTCGGCGCCAATCGACAAGCAAATGTTTCGTCAGAAAACTTGCTGTAATCATACGCGCCCGGTTATGCATAAAGCCAGTGGCATTGAGCTCGCGCATCCCAGCGTCGACCACCGGATATCCCGTTCGGCCTTCACACCAGCGCTGAAATTCGCTTTTGTCATTGCGCCATTCAATCGCCGCGTAACGGGGATCAAAAGGCTGATCAACGGTTTGCGGAGAATGAAACAGCACCTGCATAAAGAATTCGCGCCAAATCAATTCATTTAAAAAGATCTCAGATACGGTGCGCACCGATTTGACCAGTTTACGGATCGAGCCTGTACCAAAACGCAGGTACAGCCCCAGATGCGTGGTTCCACTTTGATCGAGCAGATTACGCGTTTCCGCGTACTTTTCGATTTGTTTCTTAACAATGTTGAACGGGGGCGGTTGGAGGGACGAAAGTTTAAAGCCTAAGTTTTCTAAAGTCGGAAGATTCTCGAGCGAAGACTTTGCAAGTCGATCTAGACCGTTTTCTGAGGGAAAGATTTGTAAATCGTTAGACTGAAGAAGCGACTTCCACTTTCGCGAGTAAGGAGTAAAAACGCGGTATGGACTTCCGTCGTCTTTTACGACTTCCGACTTAGCAAAGATCACTTGATCTTTGCTTGCAAAAAATCCGGCACCTTTTCCCCGCGCAAACTCCGCGACATTACGATCCCGCTGAATGGCATAGGGCTCATAGTCTTCATTGCAATAGATCGCGTGAATTGATTTTTTACTGAAAATCTCTCGCCAAATTTCATGTGGCTCGCCATGAAAGACCTGAAGTCTTGAACCGTGGCGTCCCAGTTGAATATTCAATTCAACCAACCGTGAATGAATAAAACCGACACGAGCGTCGTCGCTTGCAAGATTTTTTAAAATTTCGCTATCGAAAATAAAAATCGGGAAAACTGGAAACCCCGACTGAAGTGCTTGATATAATCCGTGATTGTCTTCCAATCTCAGATCACGACGAAACCAAAAGATGCTGTACTTTTCTCGAGATGCGTCCGTCATCCCACCAATTGAGACCTAACCTCCACCGAGGTCAACTTTAAATCGTCCCCCCTCGAGCCCGATTTAAAGTGCAGTCGTGGTCGGAGGTGCTAAGCGGCGTTCGATTTCTTGTTCGAGATCGATGCCAAGAACCTTCAACACATTGACCAAGTCACTTGCACGAATTTCACTGCGTCCGCGAAAAAAACGATTCACACTGATGCGTGAAATTTCGCAATCCTGAGCAATCCGTGTTTGTTTGACTTTTAGGCGATTGGCCAACTGAGCGACCTGTGGACCTAGCTTTGCGTCTTCCATTTCCCCTCCTCTTTATTACCCCATTTACCGAAGTGACTGGTGTTTGAATGACACCGAATCACTCTTGTATAGGAAGAGGAGCAAGTGCCGTACCAGAGACTGTGGTGTAAAATAGTCTCTACAAATATTAACGCGGGAGGTTCTTTTCAATCTCAGCGCTTAGGGCCGAATCCTCGGGTTTGACCTTGGAGTCAAAGCGCCCCACGACACGACCGTGAGCGTCGACCAAAAATTTTTCAAAATTCCACTTAATTTCCCCGGTTTTCGGACCGTGAGTGGTTAGAAACGCGAAGAGAGGCTGTTGCTCGGGCCCTTTCACCGGACCCTTCGTGAACATCGGAAATTCAATCTTATACTGAGTTTTACAGAATCGTTTGATTTCGGCATTGCTTCCCGGCTCTTGCCCACCAAAATCATTACTTGGGAATCCAAGCACCACTAAACCACGCGCCTTGTATTTTGCGTAGAGGGCTTCAAGAGCTTCGTACTGTGGCGTGTAACCACATTTTGAAGCGGTGTTCACAATCAATAACGTTTTACCCTTAAATTCGCTCAGACTGATCTCGTTGTCGTCGATGTTCTTCACTTTAAAGCCATGTACCGAAGTCGGCTCAGAAGCATGTGCCAAGAGACCTCCAAAAAAAATCGCGATTTGCAAAAGACGTTTATTGAAAGCCAAGGGGGATCTCCAGTTTTAAAAGGCCATCGAGCGCTTCACTGGTCGCGTGAATTCCACGCAACTCTTTGATCTCAAGTTCGACTGTTCGTCTAAGATCGGGAAGATGCAGGCGCAAACTCAGCGCCGTTTCGCCGGGAAATTTTTCAGCCCACGCGCGCAGCAGAGCAAACTTGGGCTCCATCGCCGGGGTCATGTCCAAAGTGATGCGTTTAATTTGCTTAAACATTTCTTCGGCCGAGCGAATCTGTTCAACGATCATTTTGGGATGTCCCTCTTCGATCTCGACAATTCCGCCCACCACAATCGGCGCATCTGATTTTAAAATATTCTCATACTTAGCAAAGGTGTCCGGAAAGACCACCAGTTCCACACCGCCGGTCACGTCTTCGACGCGCGCAAAGGCCATGCGCGTACCTTTCTTGGTGATGATTTCGCGGGTCGTGGAAACCAAACCGAGAACCTGAGCTTTGGATTTGGTCTCTAAATTTTGTAGATTCGAAATGGACTGCGCTCCCCAAACTTTGCCGACCATCTCTAGGCCGCGCAACGGATGATCGGTCAGGTAAAACCCAAGAACTTCTCTCTCAAAAGAAAGCGAAAGCGCTCGGCCCCAAGGCTCAAGTTTATCGAGCTGCACACGATTGTCTTGATTTAAATCTTCGTCGCCAAGATCAAAGAGTGAAGTTTGTCCGACTTCCTTCTCATTGCGACTGCCTTCTGAGCGTTCGATGAGTTTTGGAAATCCCGCTAGGAGTTCGTTGCGATTGTAGCCAAAGTTATCAAGTGCTCCGGCTTTGATCAAAGCCTCGACGGCCTTTTTGTTGACCTTACGAGTGTCGAGCTCTTCAAAGAATTGTTCGAGGGTCGCGAATTTCTTCGCGGGCATTCTTTCTCTGGCCTCGACGATGGCCTGAACTGCACCCTCACCCACCCCTTTGATCGCACCCAAGGAAAATAAAATGCGTTCACCTTGCGTGGAAAATTTGTACTCGGAATGATTGATGTGGGGAGGGACGACCTCAAGTTTATGTTGTTGCGCATCTTTGACGTATTTGACGATTTTGTCCGTATCACTCATCTCTGTACTGAGTAGAGCGGCGTAGAATTCAACTGGGTAATAGTTTTTCAGCCAAGCCGTTTGCGCCTGGACCACGCAGTAAGCGGCGGCGTGGGATTTATTAAATCCGTAATCGGCAAACTTGTACATCAGATCGAAGACTTCATCGGCCTTCTTGGGATCAAAGCCTTTCTCTTTGGCACCGCTACGAAAACGTTCGCGATGCTCGTCCATCTCGTGCTTGATCTTTTTTCCCATGGCGCGACGGAGCATGTCGGCCTCTCCGAGTGAGTAACCGGCGACGATGGAGGCAATACCCATCACCTGCTCTTGATACACGATGATGCCGTAGGTCTCTTCAAGAATCTCTTTAAGTTCCGGAAAGGCGAACTCGACCTTCTCTTCACCGTGCTTTCGAGCTGCGAACTCTGGGATCATCGCCATCGGACCTGGGCGATAGAGGGCGTTGATCGCGGTGATATCGGTGAAGCTCGAGGGTTTGATTTGGCGAACCGCTTGCGTGTAGCCCTCACCCTCAGCTTGGAAAATCCCGGCCGTATTTCCCTGACACATGATCGAGTAGATTCCTGGATCTTTAAGCGAGATATCTTGCACGGTGAAGCGCTTGCCACGATTGCGCTCGATCAGATTCATGGCCTCTTGAATATGGGTCAGAGTTTTAAGTCCCAGAAAGTCGAATTTGATTAGGCCAATTTTCTCGGCGTGCTTCATGTCGAACTGGACGACGTTTTCACCCTCGGTGCCGCGATACAGGGGCGCGTGATCGCCAATATCACCATCGGCGATAATCACACCAGCGGCATGAATCCCCGCATGGCGAACCAAACCTTCGATCTTCTGCGCAAGATCCATCAAGGTATTGACCTTGGGATCAAGCTCCATCAAGTCGCGCAACCGCGACTCTGTTTCGATGGCTTCTTTAAGTGTGATGCCCAGCTTTTCAGGAACGAGTTTCGCGACGGCATCGACTTCGGGATAGCTCATGCCCATCACTCGACCGACGTCACGAATGGCCGCGCGAGTTTGCAAGCGTCCATAGGTAATGATTTGTGAAACTGAGGCACGGCCATATTTTTCCGTGACGTAATTGATCACGCGACCGCGATGCTCCTGACAAAAATCGATATCAAAGTCGGGCATGCTAATACGCTCAGGGTTCAAAAATCGCTCAAAGAGTAAATTGTAAGGCATCGGATCAAGATCGGTAATGCGCAAACTGTAAGCGACAAGTGAGCCCGCTCCAGAACCCCGCCCAGGCCCCACCGGGATATTTTGATCTTTTGCCCAACCGATAAAGTCTTGAACGATCAGGAAATATCCATTGAAGCCCATCTGGCCAATGACCTTCAGCTCATACTCTAAACGTTTGCTGTAGTTATCACGTTGATCTAATGGAACACCTTCACCGCGCTTCTCTGCCTCTTCATAGCGACGTTCAAGACCAAGCCGGGCGAGCCGCGCGATCTCCTGGTCCAACGTCATGCCCTCGGGAGTTGGATAGGACGGCAAATGATAGATCGGCGCGCCCTTCGCATCCTTCAAGAGAAACTTTAAGTCACAGCGTTCCGCGATCTCCAGCGTGCGTTCACAGGCCTCTGGAATATCGCGAAAGATCTCACGCATTTGATCCGGGCTTTTGAAATAGAACTGATCACTGCCTAGGCGATATCGTCTTTCATCTTGCAGAGTTTTGTTGGTGCCGATGCAAATGAGAACCTCTTGCGCCAGCTGCTCGTCACGAGTGAGATAATGAATATCGTTGGCGGCAACCAACGGCACGCCGGTGTCACGACTGGCCTGTTGCAAAAAGGGAACTATCTGCTCCCAACCTTTGACTGCCGTACGGTTGAGCTCAAGATAGAAACGATCGCCGTAAATTTTTTGAAAATGACGAATCCGCTCCATCGCCGCATCCGGACCTTGATTGATAAAGGTCCACGGCACTTCACCGCTCAATCCACCACTGAGCGCCAGAATATTTTGATTATATTTCTCGAGCATTTCATAGTCGATGCGCGGGCGATAATAAAAACCCTCTTGATAGCCAATGGTCGAAAGCTTACACAACGTTTGATAGCCCGAATAATTTTGTGCCAGCAAAACCAATCGACGCAGCGGCTGAGTGGCTGCATCGCGATCCTCACCTTTGACCAGACGGGATTTGGGCGCGATGAAAACTTCAAGGCCGACGATGGGTTTGACGCCTGCATCTTTGCACGCGAAATAGAATTCGATGGCGCCAAACATATTTCCCGAATCCGTGAGGGCGAGTGCGGGCATCTCGAGCTCCGCCGCTCGCTTCGCCAAAGCCTTGGTGCGGCAAGTGGCTTCTAGAAGAGAATACTGTGAGTGAACATGCAAATGGACAAACGACATTTTATTCCCACTCGATCGTGCCAGGCGGCTTCGAGGTGACGTCATACACGACCCGATTCACTCCGCGCACTTCGTTGGTGATCCGGGTCGAGACATGGGCCATAAATTTAGCATCAAAAGGATACCAGTCCGCGGTCATTCCGTCGCTCGAGGTCACTGCCCGAAGCGCCACCACTTTGTCATAGGTGCGATTGTCCCCTTGCACGCCCACCGTTTTTACTGGGAGTAGCACGCAAAACGCCTGCCAGATCTTATCGTAGAGACCGTTTTTTTCAAGCTCGCCAATGTAGATCGCGTCGACCTCTTTTAGAATTTGCAAATCCTCTTCATTGATCGGACCAATCAGGCGAATGGCTAATCCTGGACCGGGAAACGGATGGCGCCATAAAAACTTTTTAGGAATTCCTAAGTCGTGACCGATGCGACGAACTTCATCTTTGAATAGCTCACGTAGTGGCTCGATCAGTTTTAAGCCTAAGTCCTTTGGTAAACCACCCACGTTGTGATGGGATTTAATGGTGACACTGGTTCCGCGTGGGCTCACCGACTCGATCACGTCTGGATAAAGTGTCCCTTGCGCCAGCCACTGGCACTCACCGACTTTATTAAATGCCTTTTTGAAAACTTCGATAAATTCACGGCCTATGATTTTTCGTTTGGTCTCAGGATCTTCCACTCCGTTGAGTTTCGAGAGAAAATCTTTTCTGGCATCGTAGCCGTAAACGTTGAGCCCCAGCTCCGCATACATCTTTAAAACATTCTCGAATTCATTCTTACGTAACAACCCATTGTCGACAAAGACGCAATTCACTTGGTCAAAAGTCAGCGCTTTGGTGAGCAGCGTGGCCACGACGGTGGAATCGACTCCACCGCTTAAAGCACAAAGGACTCGCTCGCCTGGTTTTACTTTCCTTTTGATATCCTCTATCAGGTGATCCTTGATCGTATGGGTCGACCAATTGACTTTGGCTTTGCAAAAATCAAATAAAAAACTCTTTAAAAATTCCGTGCCGGCTTCGGTGTGTGCCACTTCAGGATGAAATTGCACGGCCCAGAAGTTTTTCCCGGTCATGGCCGCGGGATGATGATTCGCCGATTGCGCAATGACTTTTGCTCCCGGAGGAGCCTTTGTGATCACATCGCCATGACTCATCCAAACATTTTGCAACTCAGGGACCGCCGCGATCTTTTCACTCCACGTGACTTGATTGAGTCCATACTCACGCGTCGTCGCGCGCTCCACCACGCCACCGAGTTGGTGCGCCAGAAGCTGCATGCCGTAGCAAATGCCAAGCAGCGGAGCGATTTTGAGCAGTTCTTCCACGTCGCGAATCGGCGCACCCGGCTCATCGACTGAGCTCGGACCTCCACTTAAAACAATAGCGCAGGGCTTGCGTTTGCGAATTTCATCGAGAGGAGCGTCGAAAAGCATCAGTTCCGAGTACAACCCTTGCTCGCGGCAACGCCGTGCGATCAATTGAGTGTACTGAGACCCAAAATCCAGAATGACTACGCCGCCTTCAACCATGGTCTGAAGACTTTACTAGGAAAACCTTAAGAGAGTCTACGGCTTGGAAAGACCAATTCTTATGTAACGTTTAGCGTTAGGAGATGGGCTAAAACACGCTGCCAATGTTCGCGCATTTGCGTGCGCAAACGGGCATCTTTTAAGCCCCCGTGATGAAAGATAAGTATGGATTTTCCGCCCTTACGGGGGACGATGTGCAGGTTCAGAATTGAAGGCTTGGTCCATTCCGTTTCTTGCCAGCGCAAACGCGCTCGCACGCCGGCCTTCATCGTGCGAATCTCGCCAAAGATCTCGCCCTCACACTCAAAACTTGCTCCCGGCTTAAACTTAAACTCCGAAAGCGGACGCAGCCACTCAACCATCCCTGCGGGTGAAACTAGAAACTTCCACAGCGCCTTCGCGTCGACAGGAAATGTTCGAGTCGCCGTGATCGAGTAAAGCCCCTTGGAGTCCCGCCCCTCAACCTTGCGACCGGTATGCACTTCAAATCCAGTGGCAACGCCTTGTTGCCACCAAAGACTGAGCTTAAATTTCTTCTTTAGTAGTTTGGTGATTTCCCCATGCGCCATATTTTTCGCGCCGGCTTTATTCAGAATTTGAATCCAAGCGTCCCAGTTTTTACCCGTGCATTTCTCAACTGACGCTGAAGACACTCGGCCAATTTTTTCCACTTGCAGTTTCATCTAGCGCAGCCACCCCTTGCGGCGAAACCATGTAAAAATCGTCAATACGACCAAGACCATGACTCCGAGAACCAGCGGGTATCCGTAATGCGACTTGGTCTCTGGCATAAACTCAAAATTCATTCCGTAAACGCCGGCAATAAAATTGATCGGCAAAAAGAAAACGCTAAAGATCGTCAGAACTCGCATGATCTCGTTGATCCGGTGAGAGGCCTCGTTGGTTTTCTGAGACGATAGCGAGACATGCAGGTTGAGCAGGCTATCCATACTGTCGGTGATTTCATCGGCGTAGAAGTAAATGTTGTCGATATGCTCACGCATGTTTTTCAGCGCAGGCAAAAGACCGGCCTCGGTATTGGCCATCAAACTATTAAGTGGTTCAATCGTGGCGTGGAGAATTCGCTTAAACACCGAAGCCTTGCGTTTGAGGTAATAGCCTTTTTGTAGACGAAATTTCTCTTGCGTCCCCGACGCGCCAAAGATCTCTGCCTCAAAATGCTCCAGATGAGTCAAACATGCGGTCACGGGTTTATCGTAGGTGTGAATCACTCCGCCGATAATATCAGCCAATATTTTCTCTGGCGTGACGACAGAGTTCAGTAACGCTCTTTCAGAATACTTGGCCAGCAACACACTCATATAGGGAAGCTCTTTGCGATGCACGGTGATCAGAAAACGTTCCGAGTGAAACACCGCCACCTTGCGGGTGAGTTCCTGAACCGTATCGGCGTCTTCAGAACTGTTTTCATCGTATCCACGCAAAATAAGAAACCCGACGTCGCCGTACTCTTCAAATTTCGGCAAATGATCGGCCATCAAGCAGTCTTGCACCGTGCTCAGATGCAACTCATATTTTGTTGAAAGCTCGCTTAAGAACTGCGGAGTGGGATTGGTCACATCTAACCAGTGAAAGTCCAGATAATCCACTTGCTGCGTTTGATTCGACGGGTTCACGCTTTACTCCAGTCGGTAATTCGGAGCTTCTTTAGTGATACTCACGTCATGCACATGGGATTCGCGCAAGCCCTGAGGAGTGACTCGCACGAACTTCGCCTTCTTTTGCAAATCTTCAATATTGCGAGCTCCGACGTAACCCATTCCACTGCGCACGCCACCCACCAGCTGGTGAAGAATTCCACGCGCCGACCCACGGTAGGGAACACGGCCTTCGATGCCCTCAGGCACAAGCTTCTCATGATCCGTCACTTCCATTTGGCCGTAGCGATCTTTGGAACCTTTGGCCATCGCACCGAGCGAGCCCATTCCGCGATAGAGTTTGTACGTGCGACCTTGATACAAGATGGTCTCACCCGGGCTTTCATCGGCACCGGCCAAAAGATTGCCGATCATCACTGAATTCGCACCAAGCGCGAGGGCTTTGGCGATATCGCCTGAAAATTTAATCCCGCCATCGGCAATGATCGTCTTGCCTTTTTTCTGTGCGGCTCGTGAACACTCTATCACCGCCGAGAGCTGCGGCATGCCCACACCCGAAACGATGCGCGTGGTGCAAATGCTGCCGGGTCCGACGCCGACCTTCACTACATCGCAACCGGCTTGCATCAGTTGCGTGGTGGCTTCCCCTGTGACCACATTACCGCCCACGATAGTGACGTCTTTAAAATTTTTCGCGGCCCACTCGACCATCGCGAGCACGTTCCTCGAATGGCCATGGGCAGTGTCGACACACAAAACATCTACCCCTGCCGCAACCAACGCTTGAGCACGTTCACGCGAGGTGGAGTCCACGCCGAGTGCCGCTCCGACAAACAATCGACCATGTCGATCTTTGGTTGCTTGCGGAAAGTTTTCGGCCTTTTCGATATCTTTGATGGTGATCAAACCTTTGAGCATCCCTTGTGCATCGACGACGGGAAGCTTTTCAATGCGATGCTTTTGCAAAATCGTTTTGGCTTGACCAAGAGTCGTGCCCACCGATGCCGTGACGAGCTTCTCTTGTACGGTCATTAAATTTGAAATCGGCTGCTCCACGTTGGTTTCAAAACGCAAATCTCGATTGGTGAGAATGCCGACGAGTTTGCCTTTAACGGTGATCGGAACTCCACTGATCGAATAGCGCCGCATCATCTCTAACGCCGCCGCGACTTTTTGATCTGGACCAAGAGTGATCGGGTCCATAATCATTCCACTCTCGTACTTCTTCACTTTCTCAACTTCGAAAGCTTGCGCTTCGATCGTTAGATTCTTATGAATGATTCCCAGCCCACCCATTTGCGCCATAATCTGGGCGACTTTATGTTCAGTCACCGTGTCCATGGCCGCCGAAATAATCGGCATCTTTAGAATGGTGTCGCGGGCGAAAAACGCGTCGGTGGAAACATCGGTCGGCACCACCTCTGAATATCCGGGGATCAGAAGAATATCATCGAATGTATATGCGGTCGGGATCTGAAACTCTTCCACGTTTTACTCCTTCGGGTACCATTCGCTGTAATCCATATAGTTTTTGGCCGACTGGGACAAAAACGCCAATTCCTTTTCATTGAGCGGACGAACCGCCTTCGCAGGACGCCCGAGAATCAAATGACCTTCGGGAAATTTCGAATTTTCGGTCACCAAAGATCCAGCACCGACAATGGAACGGGTGGGAATTTCCGCGTGGTCCATAATAATGGTGCCCATGCCGATCAATACCAAATCCCCAATCTTACAGCCGTGCATGATCACCATATGACCAACGGTCACTTTGTTGCCAATCACCGCACCACATTTTTTATAAGTTCCGTGAACGACGCAGTTATCTTGAATATTCGACTCATCACCGATCACGATCGGCATGACGTCGCCGCGTAATGTGCAATTGAACCACACCGAGGAATTCTTGCCGATGGTGACGTCACCAATAAGATCCGCACTCGGCGCTAAATAAGTGCCGACCCCGATCACTGGTGTTTTGCCATTCAATGGAAGAATCACTTATTCCCTCTCTAGTTCAAATAAGACTGTCGACTGCGCTTCAAATCCGTACGCGTGCTCATGGACATCAAGGAACGGCCGACTTCCGCCTCGACCTCGCGACATTGTTCCAAGTAGCTACGCGTGCAATAAAATTTAACCTTGGCTTGTAAGCAAAACGAAATTGCATGATCGGCACGCGCCTTCATAACTTTGAGCCGCTTCGATCCTGAAAACGTCAGGTCGACATACTGTTGGTGCCCGCGCACTTCAGTGAAGTCGCAGGTCTCGGGCTTGACCCCGAGCACGTTGAGCGCGTGCAAGGTGACGTCGTGGGGAGACATTGCGAACGCTTGGCCATTGTGTTGGGTCAGCGCAATTCCCGCATCGAGCGGCGACAGCCACACCGGCAGCACGGCTTCGCCGCCTTTTTCGCGAAATAGCATGACTGGACGAGCCTTGTCGATTCCGCCCGTCAAGCCAAAGGGCTCGAGCTCAATACGTTCTAACTTCGGCTTCACCTTTAATTTTGAGTTTATAATTCGCTTCATTGCACTCTTTCTCCCCGCATCACTAGCGGAGCCGATTCGACGATACGCACGTCCACAGTTTCGCCAATCATCGAGGGCGAACCACTGAAGTGAACATTTTTATTTTGGGTGGAGCGGCCCTGTAAAAGATTTTTCTCCGCATTATACTTCTCGACTAAAACCTTGAGCGTTTGATTTTCATATTTTTTGGCGAAGGCAAATGCCATTTCGCGATGTGCACTCAGCAACTCGGCCAAGCGCTCGCTCTTGACCGCCTCAGCAACTTGATCGGTGTATTTCGCCGCCTTGGTGAAGGGACGTGGACTATAAGTGAACGCAAAGATGCTTTCGAAAGGAACCTCATCCAGCAGCCCGAGTGTATCGCGAAACTGTTCGTCAGTCTCGCCCGGAAAACCGATAATCAGGTCGGTCGACAGCACCGCATTCGGCATGCGGGTAAAAATCGCTTTCACTTTCGCGATATATTCTTCGCGGGTGTAGCCACGATTCATTCGCTGCAAAACTTCGGAGCTGCCACTTTGCACAGGCAGGTGAATATGCTCCATGATCTTATTTGAATGTCTTGCCATGACGTCGATGAGCTCATCATTGAAATCTTTCGGATGGCTCGTCATGTAGCGAATGCGCTCGATTCCGGTGTCGGTCGCAAGCTTCGCGAGCAGCCGTGCAAAGCCTGTCCCGCACTCAGATTTATAGGAGTTGACGTTCTGGCCGAGCAAAGTGACTTCCTTCACTCCCCGCTCGACGAGCTTGTTGACGTCGTTGAGCAAATGAGTCAACGGGCGCGAGCGTTCACGGCCGCGCGTGAACGGCACCACACAGAACGTACAAAAGTTATCGCAGCCCTTGGTGATGTTGACGAAGGTTGAGACCCCGGGATTACGAATCAGAGTTTCAATATGATAAGGCTCGGAATGCGCAAAACGGGCCGCGACCACCGAAGTCCCTTGGCGCACACGCGCGATAATCTCAGGCACCTGATCAATAGCGTCGGTTCCCACAATAAAATCGAGCAAGGGAATGTCGCGCTTGAGTTGCTCTTTTTCTTGTTGAGCCACGCAGCCGGCGACCCCAATCTTCAGGCGCGGATTGGCCTCTTTCATTTTACGATAGCGACCGACTTCAGAATGAACTTTGTGAACAGGCTTTTCGCGAATGGAGCAGGAGTTGATGATGATGATCGAGGCCTCTTCGGGCGACGTGACAGCGCGAAAACCCATCATCTCCAGTAGACTCATCATGCGTTCGGAGTCATTCTCATTCATCTGACAACCGTAGGTGGAGATGTACACACCATCGCCCTGACCAATTTGGGTAAGGGAGTGGATTGGTGAAATGTCCTCGGTTTGCATGGGCCTCTTTTGCTTGACTGGTCTATCTATATAGTGCCAAACGGTAAAAGAGGTCAAAAAATAAGGTCGTTTTTTCTTAAAAAGGACGCTCAAATGAAGCCCCGACTTAGCACCTCGCGCAAGTGGAGTCCCCTCCCTGCCGAATTGATCGATCAGATTCGCTCTGTTTTTAAGCAAAACTATAAGCAGCAGATCGGCACCGGAACGATTGAAGCCAATGGTCAGATTTACCCTGAGGAAATTCTGATAAGTGTTGGATTTCGTAAAGAAAAATCTCTTAAACAGTCAAATTGGGAGATCTCGATCCAGTACAAGCGGAACAAGGACAATGTACTGAAACTGCTCCACCTGTCGGTCGACGCCGCAGCTTCACTTTTTGAGCAGTTTTTTGCAGCCGAAAACGACCAGGAATTCCCGCGCATTTGGGAAGAAGTCGACTTCGAAGGGCGTAAAATATTCGTACAGTACAGCACCACCAACTCCACCTTAGAGGCCGAGGCCGATCGCCTGCTCGGCGAATCCGAAGCCAACGATGTTGCGCAAGGCGATTGGGACGATGAAGATGACGAGTTGAAGCCCGAGATTATCAAGGGCCATTTGGGAATCAGCGACGACGATGATGACGATGGCGGAAGGACGCACTGATGATTTCTGTCTTAAGTTTACTCTGCGTATCTTTGCTGTCTGCAGCAAGCCCCGCCAATCTTCACGATTTGGATTGGACGCATGGTGAGTGGGCCGGCGATTCGTCCTACGGACATTTTGAAATGATTTTTTCAAGCGTAAAGGGCGATCGCCTGATGGTCATGAGTCGACTCACCGATGCGAAAAAAGACGAAGTGACATTTTTTGAATTCGCGCAGATTCGTCAAGAGGGCGCGCATCTTGTGCTCTACCCGATTCCGTTCGGACGACCGTTAGAAAGTTACACCGCAGTCGAGAGTGCGGGGCCGGTCTATACTTTTGTGAATCCGATGAGGTCGTATCCGCGAATGCTTTCCTATGAGTATTTGAGCGCGGAGAGTATGAAATTTATTATTGAGGGCACGCAAGGCGATGTTGTGACCCGCAATGAGTTTTTGTTGGTGAAGGTTAAGTAGCTGGTCTATGCCGGATTCGTGCGACGGTAACGATTTGATTGCCACAGAAGAAAGGGGCGACTAGGACGCGCCCCCTTTCTCAATCAAAACCGTGAATTTCTAAATATCGGATTACTGATCGTTCTGACGGCAGCCAGTGATGTAACAGCGGCTGTAACCGAGGCTTGCACATCGGCGCAGTACGCTTCGTTGAGCTGATCCTAAGTTGGAGAATGACATCCCAACGATGTTTCCACGCACGCCCGGTTTGCGACCTGAAGCCCAGCAAGTCCAATCACTATTTCTCTCTGTACTCATGCCTGCATCGTCGGAAACGACAACGCTATCATAAGATTCATCTCCAGAAACCGCTTGAGCAGTCGCCATAGCAAACGGAATAAAGGCAGTGGCCGCAACAAGACCAAACACGGACAAAACATTCTTAATCATAGATCCCCCTAATTGGTTATAGTTATTACGAGAAGCTAAAGTGCGGGCTCAGGCGAATCAATTGAAGGATGGCGAAGACCGAATATTTATCGACGAAGTTGGTCGATTAGCAAACGTTGGCGAGGGTGGCGCGAGTATCGCGCCGGCCGAGGGCTAGAATCACTGAAGCGGACGGTTCCGACCGCCCCCGGTACTATTGGCTGAGAGTTTCACGCCCGCGAGTTTTTCGCGGTCGGTCGTCAATGAATTCTCTCTAGGGCACACACGTCAACGTTTTAATAAACTTATAGCCCGAGCTGTCGGTCGAATATTGCAATTTGCCATTTGAGTCGTAAACCAACACCCCTACGAGTGGACTTTCCTGTTCTGCATATTGAGCCGATCCAGTCGTACCGTATCCCATCAAGATGCATAACCCACCAGGAGATTGATTGATCCCATTGACTACATACCAGGTGCTCCCATCGCTTCCAATCACGGTGGGCCATTCAATTATTTTGCCTCCCGCAATCTGGGTGACTGACTTCGCCGCAAAGCCCGACTTTCCTATCTGACACTCATTGTTTGCCGCAAAGGCTACTGTCCCCAAAGCCAACGAACTGATCACAAAAATAAATAATTTCATTAGACCTCCACTCTATTAATTGATCAGTTGCTACATCGCCGTAAGTTTATCCACAAAGCAAATTCGGCGGTTGAAAAAACGACAACTCGTTCAACCTATTGACGTGATCTATCCCCATCCGTGGTCGGTCAAATGGCCGATGAATCCTTACGCTGAGAGCTGGCTCCCATTGTTAATTAAAATGAATGAACAAAGTTTTTTTGCTGTGGCAGGAGCTGTCATCTGGATCCCTTCAACCATCGGGCCTTGCTCGCCCTTTTGAGATCGAAGGGCTTCAAAGTAACTCGCGTAACAGATCAGTTCAAAAATTGAAAGCGCATCAGCTTTGAGCGTTCATGATCAGGCGGTCAGAAATCTTCTTCTTCACGGGCGCCGGGTTCGGCCATTCCGCGGACTTCGTCGATGTAGGTTTGTGATTCTTCTTCGAACTCGTTGTCCGATGCGGACTCGTCGATTTCGAGTTCTTGGATGGCGGCGAGGAATTCTTTTTCGCTGCGTAAATCTTTGCGTAGCATCTCGAGAAATTTGTCTGGGTAACGAGCAGTCAGCTCTTCCACGTAGCGTTCGAGTTTACCTTCGGTGAGGATTTTCTTGCGCACTTGGATTTTTTTCCAGAAGAGCAGGTAGTGATAACGGCAATAGGCGTCCACTGACGCGACCTGATCGCAATCTTTGACTCGGCAATAAGGGCGACCATCGGCGTCGGTAAGGATGACTTCGTCGTTTTCTTCTTCCTCAACCTCTTCGGGCTCCGCGCCATCTTTGACCGGAGCTTCGGGAGCGATTTTGCCTTTGGGACCTTTTTTAGCCAGTTTTTCAGGAATCGGTGACGGCAGCGCCGTTTTGCCCTTAAGAGCTACGGGCTTTTCAGCACCTTTTTTGCCGGCCGGCTTTTTAAGAAGTTTGGCTGGAGCGGCAGCTTTGCTCGCGACCTTTGTAGGCGCCGTCTTTTTAACAGGCTTTGCGGCCGCAGCCTTTTTCGCCGGTTTAGCGGCAGCAGCCTTTTTAATCGGTTTGGCGGCCGCTTTTTTGGCGGGCTTGGCCGATTTGGAGGCCGGCTTTTTTATTTTCGCGACTTTTTTCTTATCGATTTTCTTTGCCATGATCGAATGAAGTTGATGGATTTTGACCCGCCGGTCAAGTGAATTACTGACTCCAACGGATCGCGCCCGAATCGGTGCGCACAAAGACTTGGCCCATGGGTTTAGCGCTGCGAGTGCCCTCGACAATGCGCTGCCCTTCGCGCTCTGAACTTTGTAAAAATCCTTGGCCCGGAGTCTCGATGGTCCCCTGAGTCGAAGTCAGAAAAACTTTGGCGCCTCCAGCCTTCCAGCTCACGCCGACTGGGCCGCTCGATGTCGTAAAATTGAGATCCGAGGGGGCACTGGCCGAAACTTCCCATTGCGCAGCCTCACCCTTGCCTTTTACCAATCCTTGAAAGCCCGTGATCTTGGCGCGGCCCTGAGCCAATTGCATATCCAAACTACCGTCGCCACCCTCGATCGACACTTGCGAATTTCCGGACTCAATATGCAACGGTCCACGACACTCCTGCAGATGAATTTCACCACGCAGCCAATTCAGATCCAGTGCGCCTTGGTTTTGGCTGAGCGAAACGGCGCCGCTCTCACCCTTAATCGTGATTTTTCCGCGTCTTCCGCGGACATCGACCGAGGCTTGCACGGGTTGCAAAGTCAAATCGCCGTGGCCTCCGTCGACCCGGGCGCGGCCTTTTAAAAATGAAACTTCAAGGTCGGAGTTCCAGTTGGTGAACTCTAAACTGCCCTCGCGCCAACTCACCGTCGTCGGACGGGCGGGGCCATCCATTTCGATGTCGAACTCAGGCCAAAGTTCTTCTTTCACCTGGGTTCGCCACTGCTTGCCGTAGGCGGTGTTGAAGACCTCAAGGTAAAGGACGTGGCCTCGCCGATCCACCGAAAGATGCCAATCGTCCGACTTGGCGCTATTGGTGTGCTGAACTTTTAGGCTCATACCGCGGGCCAGTTTATATCCGTGCATTTTTAGCGAACCGCGCACGCCGATGATCTTGATCTCGCGCACACCGCGCAGCGAAACTTTCTGTGCAGGATAGGCGTATTTTTCAGGCTTGCTCGGAGGCTTTGCCAGAGCAAAAGAGAAACTGAACAGAATGGCGAGCAAAGCGGCAGACATAGTTCGATCTTGGGCTGTCGGGCCACGCAAAGCAAACTCATGACACAATAGGCCGTATTCCTTGACAAGGTCCCGAGCCGTTCCCAGAATCGGGAACTTTCAAATAAAGGAGCCCTCACTATGCCATCGGCTTACATCGTCAGCGCAAAACGTACACCCATCGGAAGTTTTCAAGGCGCATTCTCTTCACTTCCCGCTCCCCGCCTCGGCGCCACCGCCATTCAAGCGGCACTGCTCGAGGCAAAAGTGCAAGGCAGTGATATCGAAGAGTGCATCATGGGCAATGTTTTAACTGCGGGCATCGGCCAAGCTCCGGCGCGGCAAGCCGCGATCTACGCGGGTCTTCCCACCTCGGTGCCGTGTATGACGATCAATAAAGTTTGTGGATCTGGTTTAAAATCGGTGATGTTGGCGGCCGACAATATCGTCTTGGGCTACACGAATCTTGCGGTCGCCGGCGGACAAGAAAACATGACTCTTGCCCCTCACCTGCTCGAGAATTCACGTGCCGGTTATCGCATGGGCAATGTGAGTGCTACGGACTCGATGATCAAAGATGGTCTTTGGGATCCGTATTCTAATTTTCACATGGGCAATGCGGCGGAAATTTGCGTGAAGGAATATAAAATTTCGCGCCAGGCGCAGGATGAGTTTGCGGTTGAGAGTTACAAACGTGCGCAAAAGGCCATTGCTGACGGCGCCTTTAAAAATGAAATTTGTGCAGTTGAGGTTGCGGGCAAAGCTGGCGCTCAGAAATTCGACACCGACGAAGAGCCCGGAAAAGCGCGATTTGATAAAATCCCTGAGCTACGCCCGGCTTTTGACAAGGATGGCAGCATCACTGCGGCCAACGCGAGCAAGATCAATGACGGCGGTGCTGCGGTGATCTTGGCCAGCGAATCTGCCGTCAAAGACAAGGGTTTGAAGCCGTTGGCACGAGTTGTCGCGCATGGAACTTTTGCGCATGACCCGAAATGGTTTACCACGGCGCCGGTCACCGCGATCAAACGTGCACTTGAGCGAGCGAAATTGAAAGTGGAAGACATTGACCTGTTTGAAATCAATGAGGCGTTCAGCGTGGTCACTATGGTCGCCATGAGTGAATTAAAAATTCCGCACGCAAAAGTGAACGTGAATGGCGGGGCGGTGGCGCTTGGTCACCCAATCGGCGCCAGCGGGGCTCGCCTCTTGACCACTTTGGTGCACGCCCTTCGCGCGCAAAACAAACGTTACGGTCTGGCCACTCTTTGTATCGGGGGCGGCGAAGCGGTGGCGTTGATTGTGGAGCGTGTGTGAATAAGATTTACCCGAATGCGGACGCTGCGGTCGAAGGCGTAAAGGATGGCATGCTGCTTTGTTTCGGCGGCTTTGGCTTATGCGGAATTCCTGAGAATTCCATCGCAGCTTTGCGCAAGACCGGCGTTAAAAATCTGACCTGCGTTTCCAACAACGCAGGTATCGATGGTTTCGGGCTAGGCCTAATGCTTGAGAACGGTCAGATTGTGAAGATGATCTCGAGTTATGTGGGCGAGAATGAGCTTTTTGAGAAAATGTATATGAATGGCGAGCTCGAGGTAGAGTTTACTCCGCAAGGGACTTTGGCCGAAAAACTGCGCGCCGGTGGTGCCGGCATCCCGGCGTTTTTCACTCCGACTGGGGTGGGAACTAAAGTTGCCGAAGGCAAAGAGGTCCGCAATATTGGCGGACGAGACTATGTGCTGGAGCATTCCATCCGTGGCGATTTCGCATTTGTGAAAGCCTGGAAGGCCGATAAGTTCGGCAATCTTATCTTTCGTAAAACCGCGCGCAATTTTAATCCGCTCACCGCCATGGCCGGAAAAATTACTGTCGTTGAAGTGGAAGAAATCGTTGAAATCGGCGAGCTCGACCCCGAGAATATTCATTTGCCCGGCGCCTATGTGCAGCGCATTTTCAAAGGTAAATTTGAGAAACGCATCGAGAACTTAACTCTGACGCCTTAAAGGATTTATTTACTGTGGGAATTTTAACTCGCGATCAGTTGGCTCAGCGGATTTCTTTTGAAGTCGAAGACGGCTTTGTCGTAAATTTAGGCATTGGAATTCCGACTTTGGTGGCCAACCATATTCCCAAACATATGTTTGTTATGTTTCAGAGCGAAAATGGATTGTTGGGAATGGGTCCGTATCCGAAAAAGGAAAACGTCGACCCAGACCTGGTCAATGCAGGCAAACAGACCATCACTGCAGTGGCGGGCGCGAGTTATTTTAATTCGGCTGACAGCTTTGCGATGATTCGCGGTGGCCACGTCGACCTGACGGTTTTGGGTGCGATGGAGGTCGACCAATTCGGCGATATCGCCAATTGGATGGTGCCCGGCAAACTCATCAAAGGCATGGGCGGCGCAATGGATCTGGTGGCTGGTGCCAAGCGTGTGATCGTAGCTATGCAACACCGAGACAAAGCGGGTCACTCGAAGATTTTGAAGAAGTGCACCCTGCCGTTGACGGGAGTTCGCTGCGTGCATCGCGTGGTCACCGATATGGCCGTCCTAGATCTCAACAAGGATGGTTTTGTGCTGAAGGAATTTGCTCCGGGCCTGAGTGTAGACGAGGTCAAACAAGCGACCGCTGCACCTTTGCAAATCGATCCCCAAGTGCGACCAATGTCCTGGTCGCGTTGAGACTGAGCCCGGATATAGGCCATAATAGTGTAACAACGAAGGGTTGCAGCTATGGCCGGGATCAAAAAACTCGCAAAGGGCGAAATTTTATTTCGCGAAGGTGATCCTTCGGATGCGATGTATGTGATCAAAACCGGACGCATCGCAATCACTAAAAACAAAGGCAGTGGCGAAATTATTTTGGCCGAAAAGAAAAACGGCGAGATGCTGGGTGAAATGGCCTTCTTCGATGACAAGCCCCGCAGCGCCGGCGCAAAAGCCATTGCCGATACTGAGGTCATTCAACTTCCCTTCGTCTCACTGCACGCCCAATTCAAAACATTTCCGGAGTGGCTAAAAGCAGTCGTGCGCACGGTGAATGGTCACCTGCGCGACGCCAATGCGCGAATTAAAAATCTTGAATCAGCGACGACCGGTGAAGAAGAAATGTTTCCTCCCCATATGGTCACCCGCTTGTGCGCGATTATCAGTTTGGTGGGTTTTAAAATTGGCGAAAAAACGGATCTTGGTTTAGAGATTCGCTACAGCGTTTTGCGCGAGTATTGCATTCAAGTGTTTCAGCAGCCCACCAACAAACTTGATAAAATTATGGAAGTCCTGCAGGCCCTGAATATTATGAAAGTCGAAGAGCTCGGCGAAGGCAAGAAACGCGTCACGATCTTGAATCACAAACTGCTCACCGACTTCACAGATTGGTACAATAAATATCTATTCACCGAACAAGGCAAACGCGTAACGGTTGAAGAGAAAGAAATGCCCACCCTACGCGCGCTCGTATTCTATGGCAAAAAGCAAACTCCGGACGACAAGGGCCTGGTGAAGGTGTCGCTTACAGATATGCAAAATAGTTCAATGAAGGACTTGAACACACTTTTCAGTGTCAATGAAGCAGACCCCTTAGCTGAGAAAGGCCTGGTTCAAGAAAAGTCCTCTGAGCAAGGCGGATCTCTCTCTATGAAATTCAACTTGAAGGATCTTGAAGTGGTTCTTCCGTGTTGGGAAATTCTCTACACAATTAAGAAAGTGCCCAGTCGGGGCTAACTAAATTCCGCGCAGTAATTCTTTTAGATCTTTGCGACAACGAAGTGGCAATTCACTATCCGAAACGTCAATGCGATCTCTGGTCACCGTGTACACTCGAATGCTATTGGTTTTTGCACGTTGGTGAACCGGCGTTCCCATCGTCACTACGACTTTGTCGCCCTTTTCGACCATGCCAATCTTCACCAGCAGCTCTTCGATTTGTGAGAGCGCTTCCTCACTGCTCTGGTAAGGTCTGATCTTATAAGTTTGAATTCCCCACACCAGCTCCAGCCGATTGAGTGGATCCAGTTGATGAGTGATCGCGACGATAGGAACCTCGGGGCGAAAGCCCGCGATCATCGCCGCAGTTTTTCCGGTGGTCGTTAGACAAACGAGCGCTTTGGCCTTAATTTTCATCGCCGTGAGGCTGGCCGAAGCCGCAATGGCCTCTGGTATATCAAGGTACTCATCTTCAAGAGAAATGTCGTAGTAGAGATCGGTGGTTTTCTCAGCCTCTACAATAATCTCATGCATGGTGCGAATGCAACGGAACGGATATTTACCACTTGCCGATTCTGCAGAGAGCATCAACGCATCCGACCCATCGATCACGGCATTGGCAACGTCGGTGATCTCGGCACGCGTGGGACGTGGATTCTCGACCATGCTATCAAGCATCTGTGTTGCAGTGATCACCGGTTTATTCGCCGCATTGGCCATGCGAATGATGCGTTTTTGCAAACCCGGAAGCTGACTCTGTCCCACTTCAATCGCCAAATCGCCACGCGCCACCATCACCGCATCACTGAGCGCAATGATCTCTTCTAAGTTATTGAGCGCTTCAAGCATTTCAATTTTGGCCACGATGCGAGTCGACGGGCGAACGGCTGCGATCAAATCCCGCAGCTTGGTAATATCACTGCCCTGTCGAACAAAGCTCAGCGCCACGTAATCTACATTTTTACTTAAACCGAATTGAAGATCCGTCAAATCTTTTTGCGTAAGCGCATCAATCGGTAGGCTAGCGCCCGGAACATTCATGCCCTTGCGATCTTTTAGAACGCCGCCGTAGACGACTTCACACTCCACTTGCACAGCCGTCTTGGATAAAACCTTAAGTTCAATGAGCCCATCATCGAGCAAAACCTTTTGTCCTTCTTCCACAGTCCCCGGCAACGCTCTAAAGTCGGTGGGAATCAAGCCCGGTCGACCTAGAACGTCTTCGATAGTGATGGTGACCTTGTCGCCCTCAGCGAGCTCAATTTTACCGCCGTCAAAGCGGCCGACACGAATTTTGGGACCTTGTAGATCCTGCAAGATACTTAAGGGCGCATTCCATTTGCGTGAGAGGTCACGCAAATCATCGATCACTTGGGCGTGGGCCTCATGGGTGCCGTGTGAGAAATTAAGGCGTGCGACGTTCATACCCGCAATAATGGCTTTCTCTAAAGCCTCGCGAGATTGTGTGGACGGCCCGATTGTGGCGACGATTTTAACCCGACGTTCTGCAAGCATCTCTTTTTATTCTCCGGCGAAATTACGAGCGCTTAACTTCTCCGAGAACCTGGTCCAGCTTTTCTTCGTGCCGCTTGTTCACGATACGCACTTCTTCGCTGTGTGCCGAGTTCAATTCTCGTAGACGTTCTCGGTTTTTAGCTTCCAGCTGATCCATCGCGGTTTTGTGCGCAACTTGCATATCTTGGGTCGAACGTTTGAGATTCTCTTCGTTCTGCTTCTTCTCTTTCAAGACTTGATCTTGAAGTCCCGTAATCTGCTTTTCGTACTTGGCGACAACTTGCGACATCCGCTCAGCATGGCCGATCTCTTGCTTTTGAATATGCTCTGTTAAAGTGCTCACCGCAATCTGTTTATCAGCCTCCAAGGCGGCGCGTAGTGTACGCATATCGTCTTGATGGGAATGCTGGGAGGCAACGTGATTCTCGGCAATAAACTCACTCATACGAGTTTTTTCTTCGTTGGTCTTTTCGAAGAGGTTTTTCACTCGATTGTCGGCCGTATTTTTGATTTGTTCGGCGCGAGCATCGAATCCGCCCTTAAGGTTATCCACCGCGGTCCGGTGAATCATGTTGCGCTCATCGCCCTGCTGTCGATAAAAGCGATTGGTCTCGACCGCCTGATTTTCGAGCTCCTTACGCACTTTCCCAATGTCCTTATGATTGCGATCGTTGCTCGAACGCACGGCTTCATCGCGCTGTTCGCGATAGTTGTCCATATTTTTCTGGTAAGAATCGGCAACGTTGGCGATTTCGCGACGTTGTTTCTCTTTGAGCTTAATGGAGTCATTGACGCTCGCGTCTTTTAGATCCTCTTTGTCATGCTCCAAACGCTCCACCTGATTTTCAATACGGTCCATGACCGTGCTCTTGGTTTGATCGCGGGAGATACTATTTGCCTCACGCTGTTTGCGATTGGCATTTTCAAAACGCTCTTTGGTTTTATCCATGGCGTCCATAAAGCCATCTTTCATAGACTCTTGAGTATCTTGTGCGTGCATTCGCTCATTGCGAACCGCGCGTAGCATATTGTCACTCGAACGCTGTTGCTCGTTGTGATGGCGTAGCTCTTTGTCGCGAAGCGTGGCCGACGTCTCCGCACGATACTCGGTGTAGTCTCTTTGTAATCCAGAAACTGTTTTGTCGCGCTCGTCGCGCATTTGCTGCTCACGCGTCGTAAAATGCTTAGTCAGACGATCTTTGTTGCCGTCAATCGCCTCTCCCTCTTTCTCGGTGAGGTCATTGGTGATATCGGCAATCTTCTTTTCAGTCTCGCGAGCCGTGCGGTAGGATTGATCTTGCAGATTGCCAACCTTGGATTCACTCGCCGCTTTGGTGGTCGATAGTTCGCCACCTAGTGAGGCACGCGTGGCCGCATCGCGGTGATTGGCTTCGTCTGCCTGCTCTTGCAATTGCTTTTTATACAGTCCGCGCAGCTCTTCCATTTCTTGATTGTAATGGTGATCACGCTCTGAAATATCCTGACGAGACTCCTTGCGCAGATCATCCATTTGCTTATTGTGCTGACCCTTTAATTTCTCCAACTCGGCGTAGTGTTGATCACTTAAACCGCGGAGTTTATCCGCATTTCGCTTAGCGACTTCGGCCTCATGAGCCTTCGCTTCCTCGCGATTGCGACGAGCCACTTCAGAGTCTGCACGATTGGATGAGTCTGAACTTCCCACAGATGACATTGAAACTCCTCCTGAGTATCTTTGCCTCATCAGAATAACATAGATGTCGACTACGGATTGACGAAATTTTTCTCTCTAAACAGACTTCTTAGGCTTTGGTCTTCACGCTCGCGGGCTTTTTGGCGAGCCCGATCTTCGGCCAGCGATTTTTCATAGGAAGCGATCGTGCGACTCGCCGATTGATATTGCATCACACTTGCGGCCTCGACGGCCTCTTTCCACTGCTTACGAAATTTCTCGAGCTCAGGTTTAAGCTTTTCTAGTCCACCCGGATACAGCGCCGCCCACTGCTTGATCGTCGGTATCCAGGGCAAGCTTTGCGGAAATTCCATAGAGGCCCGACCATCTTCAGCGACCTCGCCAATGGTCATTTGTAGCCCTGCAGGCAAAGCATAGGTTTGCTCTTCACCCACCCGTTGGATCAACCAACGACCTTGCAAACTCTTGACGTTGAATTCGCGGACCTGACGTTGAATCAGAGCTTGGCATTCGCCCTCACACCAAATCTTGGCATAAGGAGTTTTGAATTTTTCAGTGCGTTTGGTTTCGATATAGAATTCACCGCTCACCAATTGAATCGTGGAATCATCGCGTTGTTCTATAAGTGAATGGGGCGCGAGAATCACCAATAGACCATCAGCTTCTACGCTGCGCTTGGCCTCGCGCGAATCGATGGGACAGGGAACGGTTTTACCCCAACAGTCTTTTAGATCTGCCGCTTTCACTTGCACATCGATAAAGAAAATGACGACAAAGGAAAAGAGGCGAAGCAGCCTCATAGATCAATGCCTCGCAAAGACGCTTTGGCCTGGGAAGCCACATCGCGCTGGGGATAGGAACGCATCACGGTTTTGTAAATGTCCACGGCTTCTTCATTGCGATTTTGCAATTCATAAATTCGCCCCAAACGGATCAAGGCAAATCCGGTCAATTCCGCCTGAGGAAACAATTCAACCATCTGTTGAATCACGCTGGTGCAGTCTTCCATTTCGTTGGCTTGAAAATGAGTTTCAACGAGCAGGAAATAGCTTTCCGTCACATAGGGCGTGAAGCTGTACTTATCGATCACTTGTTGAAACAGACGACCAGCCTTAGCAAATTCGTTTTTGCGAAAATGTTCTTTGCCGCGTTCAAAAAGTGTTTTGGCGATCGCTTTGCGAATCTGCTCGCCTTCACTATGCGTGATGGTGCTGGCGAGACTGCGATAGGGATAACCCTCTTCACCGAGCCCCTTCTCTTTCAAAACATCAGGCATCAGGCTTGCGACGTTTTGCCGGAACTCTAAGAACTGCTCGCGCTCAAGT
Organism: Pseudobdellovibrionaceae bacterium; assembly: GCA_043757545.1. Classification (GTDB taxonomy): domain Bacteria; phylum Bdellovibrionota; class Bdellovibrionia; order Bdellovibrionales; family UBA1609; genus JALHOQ01. Next base: position 23,941 of record JAYVPG010000097.1, on the reverse strand, counting down.
GACATCGCAAGATGCTCGTCTTCATTGCTCGCTTTGAGCCGTGAAACTTCTCGCTTGTATTCGCTGATGCCATTGAACGTTTCACGAACCGCGGAATAGAACTGCATCCACCCGGTGGTCAAAGCTAGGATGAGACATAGAAATGTCGTTAATCTCATATCTCTTTAACGGCATTTTCAGAGCAAATATTGAGGTATTGAGAGGATTTACGCCGAGTCCAGGGTCTCTACATTGCGTCTGGCAGTTCGATACCCAAAGTTTTTAAGCCCTCGTGCAAAACCACATGGACCATCTGGACCAAAGTCATGCGCGCGGCCTCGATTTCGGCAGCTTCGCCGAGGATTCGGCACTTGCCATAGAACTGGCTAAAACGGCGGCAGACCTCAAGGAGATAGCCGGCTAAAAAATGTGGTTTGAAATTTTCAAACGAGTTGCGCAAAGTGTCTTGGTAGTTGAGCAAAGCGCGTAGCAATTCTTTTTCTTCATCGAGCTGAAGCTCAACGCCAATACGCCCGGTGATCGGCTTGCCGTATTTACGCAACAGACTGGCACAACGAACTCCGCAATATTGCACGTACGGTCCGCTGTCCCCTTCAAAATCCAAGGCACGGTCCCAGTCAAAATCCACATTTTTCACTCGGTCGTTGACCAAATCGTTGAACACCACAGCGCCAATCCCCACCTGACGAGCCACGTTGTCGGCGTCCGCAAGCGTTGGGTTTTTCACAGCTATCGTCTCACGCGCCAATTCGGTCGCCTTTTGCAAAACGTCTTCTAGAAAAACAGTGTTCCCTTTGCGCGTCGAAATGCGTTGATCTTTAAAACGATACATTCCAAACGAAATATGATGGCACTGCTTCACCCATGGATAGCCCATCTTTTCCAAAACTTTAAAGACCTGACGAAAATGCAAAGTTTGATCGACACCGACCACGTATAAATTTAAATCTGCTTTCAATTCATCCATGCGATAAAGTGCGCTGGCTAAATCACGAGTCGCATAAAGCGAAGCCCCATCCGACTTACGAATCAAACACGGCGGCATATCGGCATCGTCCAAACGCACGACCATGGCGCCGTCGGATTCTTCAAGCAACCCTTTTTTCGTTAAGAGTTCTTCAACGGGCTTCAACCGATCATTGTAAAAAGATTCGCCGCGCACCAGATCATGCTTGATGCCGAGTTGGTCCCAAATGCGCTGATAATCGATCAACGAAATCTCGACAAACTTCTGCCAAAGCGCGTGAATTTCTTGATCACCATCTTCGAGTCGCTTAAAAACTTTTGAACCTTCGTCCTCGATCTCCGGATTTTTTTCGGCTTCTTCATGAAAGCGCACATAAAGATCGTAGAGCGCTTCAAATGGTTTCTCGGCAAACGGATACTCTTTGCCCCATTTCAAATAGGCCCACGCGAGTTTTCCGAATTGCACACCCCAATCGCCCAAATGATTCAGCCCGGTGACCTGATAGCCTTGAGTGCGCGCCAAATTGACGATGGCTTGCCCAATCACTGCCGCCCGCAGATGCCCGATGTGCATGGGTTTCGCCACATTGGGTGAGCAAAAATCAATGACCATTTTCTTGCCCAAACCCACCGCAGAAAAGCCGACCTTGCCACTGCTTTGCAAAATATCACTACACAACATGTCTTGTACGAATGCGGCAGAGAACGTGAAATTCACAAATCCACTAAGTGCTTGCACGGACTCAAGGCCTTTGGCTTTGTCCAACGCAAGCTTCTGCGCAAGCTCGGTCGCTAAAACGGGAGGAGCCTTCTTGAACTCTTTAGCCCATGCGAAAACTGGCAATGCCACATGGCCGTGACCTGCAGATTTTGGACTCTCTAAAAGTTTCTGCAATTCCTCGGGCGACTTGCCCAAAGTGGTCGCGTAATGCTCGCTCAATATGCGTTTAAGATTTTGTAACATGCGCAGACCCTAGCACCAAATTAGGCAAAAAACAGGTCATTTCCAAACCGTAAAAGTCGAAAGACGCTCGTGTTCCTTTTGCGCTCGCGCGAGAAGCATCGGAGTGACCCCGGCCTTGGCGTCTTTTACAATCTGGTGCAGCTCCCACCATTCATCAAATAAGAAATAGTTACCGCCGTTCGACTTCTTCACCCCATTCAATGCCTCGAGCCCGTGAGCTGAAAATTTCTTAGTCGGTACCATGCCAAGGGTCAGTTGCTTTTCAACCACCCCGGCCAGCTGGAGCAATGCCAAGCGTTCCTTCCAGATCGCATGCGCCCACATTTTACGCTGACGAACGACCGCGGTTTTGTAACCTGCGTCACTCAATCCCATATTAAGTTTTGCCTCACGCTTCAAGGTCCCGGTTTCGGCGCGCAAAATAAAGCGACCCTGCGGCAGTCGTAACCCTGAAAGGTCCAACGGGTCGCGCGCATTGCCGGTCGGTACGAAACGCAGAAATCGATAGAACGCTCCCCCCTCGGTCACCTGCCCGGGAAGTCCTACGACTTGTACGTAGACCGGAAAGTCAGAGCTGCCATCGGTGCGAATTTCAATTTTAGCTTGATTGGAACTGACGTTTTGGACCGCGAGCACCAACTCATGCGGCGGTTTGGAATTAAACTTGGGCGAAATCTTTGCCGGAGGCGAAAGCTCCTCTTCACCCTCATCTTGCTTTGCATTTTTGTATTTTGCCGAAACCGGAGGCTCGGGCGCAGCCGTCATCGGCTCTTCAGAAATTTCTGCATCGCTGCGCGCGCTCGCGGGAGCTTCGACCACTGGCGCATTTTCAGCGACCCTTGGAGTTAAAACTCTAGGCAAGACAAAACGCGAAATAATCAACACGACCCCAGCCAGCAAAAGCACGAGCGCCCCTACCAATCCCCAATCCAGCCAGGCGGCCTTGCGCGGCTTTTCGCGACGACGGCTCGACTTTTTGGTTGAAGTGGCGACGGAAGTAGAGGGCGCGAGCCCGGTGAAAGTTCCAGTCCCGGTGAAGGTTCCGGTGGAGGTAGAGGTGGAATCGGCCAGCGCGTTCGGTCCGGGAAGCGGCGGCGGTTCACTTGAAGAGCGGCGTTTCTTTTTAGTTAGATCTGGGGTTTTGGCCTCAGGCGGTGGTAGTTCAGGCTCGGGAAGTTTTGGGCGCTGAAACTCAACTACGTTTTTTAAAAGCTCAGCGCCAGACTCTAACGGAAGAGCCGCTGGACTCGCCGGCGTCGCTTCGCGCACGCGAGGATTGAATTCCTCCAATGCACCGATGCGCTTCCATTCGAGAAAGCCATCTTTCCAGGCGTAATCCGAATAACTGATTTTTCCCGCTTGCAGGCTTTGCAGAATTTCCGCAGAGGTGAACGGACCCGTCGTCGTATAGTCTGGCGTCGCACTGTTTTTCTTTTGTAAGCAGACCCACGGACGCTCTTTTAAAGTAGAAAGCGCGGTGGCCTGAAATTCTCCGCGCAGCATCGAGTGTTCAAGTGCCATGCGCCAGTTGGCTTCGCCATCTTTGTAGACCAAATCAAATACCCGCAGGCGCCCATCGGCAATGAGCTCTTTGATTCCATCTAGATTTAAAGGACCTACGGTTTTACCGCGTTCCTGATAAAAAAAGTTTTCACTCATAAAGATTGATCGTGCTCGATTTCGCGAATCAATTTCCAATAGAATTTTGCGAAGTCTTTACCTTCGACGCTCACCTTCAAGTAAGACATGAGTTTGCTCAAACTGATAGTCCTGGACCTGACTTTTTGAAACAGCCTTTCACCTAGCATGCTCCCCAAAATCCGGGCGGCATCAAAGTAGGCCGCCATATCCCGCGGCTTAAATCGGGCCCGACGCAAGCGTCCCGTTTGCACCCACAAAACTTCGCTGAGCCTATGGTCCAGAGCGAGAAGTAAGGCATTTCGGCCCTGCTCTTTCGGATGGCGCGCCGCCAACTGCAGACGAATGCTCTCGAGTGTCTCGGCCTTGCGTTTGGGGTTGATCCATTTGCTAAATAAAAATCCCACTGCCTCAATCCACACCAGAGGCAAGAAATCGATCGGCATGTTCCACAGGGTGCGCCGGCGTTTACTCAGATGCGCATGCACATATTGACCGGCGAGCGAAGAGGCATGGTTGATCGTAGGTCGCGAAAGATACAGCCAACCCTTCGGCGGAATAAAAAAACTTTGATCATGCTCAAGGTGATAGAGCAAAGCTTTCTCTTGCTTGGCCGGCAAACCCACACGCAGACGCGAGAGTGACGTTTTTGAGTTCGAACAATAGACCGCAACGTCGGATTTTTCGGTCTCGATTTTTAAGTCGTTTTCCAAAACTTCAATCAATGACACCACGTGATCGGTGTAGTCGATCGCCAAATCCTCTTGCAGGTCGCGGTCATAAGCCTGCTCCAGAAACATCAAATAGCTCTGCCACTTCATCCACGGCGGCGAGACCATCAAACAGAATCGCCCTTGCGAGGCCCGCAAAATATCGACCGCGTGCTCTGTCCGCGACTGGGCGAGCTTAAAATACAATCGTTCTACATCCTGATGAATCACCACCACGTCGGCTGGATTTTTAAGCTTGCTGCGCAGGCGACGCGGCAAATGTGCGCTGGCCAAATGCCACTCGCCAATCACCACAAAGACGACACAGTCCGGATCATCTTTCAAAAATCGCAGAATTCGCTGCACCGCCCAAGCGTCGCGTTTTTCAAGATCACTCGAACCCGAGCTGCGATTAAGTCCCCGCACGACAAAACCACGATCACGCGCCAGCTCAAACAGCGGACGATAGCTTTCCCAGGGAAAGCCCCAGCTCTTGTCCCAATCCACGGTATCCAGAAAGCGCGCCTCTGAAATCTCGCCGGATAGAAATGCGGCGGCGGTCGCTTCATGCTCTTGACTTAGGCATTCGAGCGCCAGAACCACGGGACCACTCGCCAAATGATCGCGCAGCAATCGAAAATGGGCGCGTTGCGACTGCGCATAGGCATGAAAATCGGCGCTCAAGACGACCCTGGCTTTGCCAATGGCGCGGTCCAGGTCCTTCGCGGTGCAGGGCCGCCAACTTCCTTTAAAATCATTCTCTAGGCTTTTTGCGTATCGGCGAAGCGCCTGCGACAACGGGCCCAAGCGAATGTGAACTTGTGATTTCACCTCATCGAGCAGATTCTTTCGGGTGCGCAGCCATTCTTTTTGATTGATCATCGCTATACTCATAGTCGCCGACTCTCACTGCCGAAATCAAGCGTTGCTTCGAGATTCAAAACCGGCTCTAATAATCTTCGATACTTTTTGGATCTCTAGCAAAAGGATCTTCGCGATGAAGGTACGTATTCAAATCGCCTTGATGGCTTGTCTTGGTTCGATTTTCGCTCATCTTTATTTGACGATGCACTACTACCCGTTGAAGTTTGGTTTTGCGGCCGGCAATTCGATTTGTAACTTGAGTGCCAAATTCGACTGTGACGCGGTTGCGGCTTCCAGTTTTTCAAGTTTTGCCGGACTTCCACTTTCAGTTTGGGGAATGGCCGCCAACGGCGTTTTGTTTTTTATGATTTTGTTCAGCTGGCTTGAATGGAGCGAGCATCCCGAGCGCTTGAAACGTTGGACCCTTTTGCTGGCGGGCGGCAGTTTCGCCGCTTCCTTGATCATGGCGGCGATTTCATTCACGCAGATGTCGACCTATTGTTTATTTTGCCTTTCACTTTATGTGCTGAGCGCGATTATTTTTTATTGCTTCAAAGGCTTGCTGCGCGAACCGTTTTGGCTGCATTTGAAACTTGACCCTCCCATGCTGTGGACCGAATCCAAAGGTGTTCTTGTCGCCTTAGCCGCGATCCCCGTGCTGGCGTTTTTGACCGACCAAATGTTTATGCAAGATTTGGGTTCGGAAAAGGTCGAGCAGATGGTCAATGAATCGTTGCAAAACTGGCAGCAATCTCCGAAACAAAACTTTGTAGCTAAACCCTCGCTGGTCAGTGGACCGGCGGCTGAGACGGCGGCGATGACTCTCGTGGAATTCGCTGATTTTCGCTGTTCCCACTGCAAGCATGCTAGCTTCACGCTCGATGCCTTTATGAGATCCAATCCCGATGTGCGTTTTGAGTACTACTCATTCCCACTCGACGGTGCCTGCAACGAAAAAATCGAATCCGGTACCGGGATCTCCTGTCGCCTCGCCGCGGCCGTAGTTTGCGCCGAAAAAGAGGGCAAGGGTTGGGATATGCATCACGCACTCTTCGGAATTCAAGACTCGGTGAATCGAATGGCCTCGCCGTCTGAACTCGATGCAATCTTGGCGCAAACCGTTTCGGCACAGGGATTAAATTGGGAGCGCATACAAACTTGCATCGCCGATCCGTTAACGATGGATGCGATTCGCGCACAAGCCAAACAAGGTGCACTGGTCGATGTTAAAGGTACTCCAACTATTTTTGTCGATGGCCGACTTCTGCAGGGCGGACATATTGTGCCTGTTCTGCAAGCCGTACGTAAAAAAGCGATGGAGATAAAAGGGGTAGAATGGTTAGTGGATAAGGTTCACAAGCCAATCAGTGAACCCGTCCACTAGGCTCCCGGTGACCAGCAATAAATTTCCGAATTCGCCGTTTTTGACGTCCATTAAAAACATGGCGAAGCAGATTCCGACTGCCCCCTGACAAAAAGCCCGCACCACCCAAACCGTTGACCGAACGTCATTGAGTTTGGTGTCGCGCTCGACATTTTCAATCTGTTTTATATGAACTTTCAGATCCTCAAAATGCTCAATGACTTTGTCTTGAATCTCTTGCTGCTTCGCTAACGATAGCGCGGCTAGACCTGGAAAATTTCGTTTGGTTTGAATCGCTTGAATGAGCTCGCAGCAGTGCTGCACCAGGCGCTCCACGCGTTGTTGGAAATGCGGGAATGCGGTTTTCAATTCAACATAGGCGACCAATTCTTCTTTGGCGCGTTCGTAATTCTCAGCCAAAACCATTCCAGGAATAGCTGTTCGCAAACTATCTATGCGCCCCAGATCCCGTTTGTGGGATTCGGTCATTTTGCGAGTCAGGTCCTGTTGCAGTTCGTTGATGTGTTCGAACTCGACCAGTGAATGCATTGTCCCGGCTTTGGCTTCCATACTTTCACTTCGGCAGAAACGACCTAAGTCTAGAGGGTTTATGCTTTGCGCAACTAGACCTCGGGCAAATTTTGCCGGATTTTCGCATCATTTTTGACATCGAGTGTCTTTTACTGAGACACTTATCTTAGGCCAAGGTAGGCCATTTCAGAGGAGTCCATGATGGAAAAAGGATCTTTCCACCCCTCACGTGTCGAGCAAGCCGATGAGCTGGTTCGCAGAATTCCACTGCCCAATCAATTGCCCAAGGGTTTGGATTTTAGTGATATTCCTGCAACTGCATTGAAGTCCTCGACTCTCGAGGGACTTATCAGTCAAAACGAAGACCTGATGGCGCGTTTGAGTGTCACTCTACGTAAGACCAATCAGCTCGAAGAGACGCTCAACGCATTCGAGAAAGAAAATTCTACGCTTCGCCATAAATTCGAAACCATTCGCGAGCAGCTTTTAATTTTTCAAGAAAAAGATCAAAGAGCCGGTCAGCGAGTCGAAGGTCTACGCAACGAAAATTCAGATTTAAAAGCCACCTTGCCGAAACTTGAAAAGCTGTATGCCGATTTATTTGTGCAAGCGCAAAGTTTTCAGCATCGCTTAGTGCATCTTGAGCGCTATCGCAAACGCATTCAAAAAGCCTCTGCCTCTGTGCAGGCACGCGCGAAGCTTGTCCCATTGCTTGAAAAACGCATGAGTGAAATGGCGATGAATCATACGCAAGCCCTGAGCGCTCACGCGAATACGATCGGCGGCTACGAGGCCAAAATCGCTGACGTGCGTTCTGAGATTGAAATTCTGCGCAGCAAAGCTGATGACCGCGATCAGTTTTTTGGCGAAAAAGTAAAATTGGAAAATCAGCTCGTTTTTGAACAGCGCCAATTCAAGACTAGTCGCGAGGACACGCAACATCATATCGATCAAATGGAGAGCGAAACTTCGCATCTGCGCATTCAGCTCAAGCAGGCGTTGGTTACCCAAGACGGAGATCGTCGCGAGCTCGAAAAGCAGCGCGCGGAGCTCCCCGAGCTGCATAAAGAGGAGCGCAATCTACGCGAGCAAATTGAGTCCCTGCAGGTGCTATGGTCGCAGAAGCAACGGGAGCTGGATCAGAGCGAAGAGAAAAATCGCGCTCTACAAAAGCTCAATCAGTCGATCAGCTTAAATCTGAATGAACAGCGCAAAGAGATCCAAGGTCTTAAATACGAACTGGAAGGCGCGGACTTCAAGGCGAAAGATATGATTAAGAAATTGATCGCCGAGGTCCAGCAGCTGCGTCGGACGATGATTGACGAAGGGATAAGTCTACCCGAGTAGACTTTTAAAGCTCGCTACCGCGTTCTCTTTGTTTTCATAAAATTCATGTTGCGACAATCCGCTGGCCTCGAAGAGGCGGCGGAATTCTGAACTCACTCCACAAAACCTAATCCCCGTGATCGACCGCTGAGCCATATGGTCCAGGGTGTCGACAAAGTCTTTCAGCCCAAGTGATCCGACAAAGTTTAGGGATCTTAAATCAAAGACGACTTTCTCTCGGAATAGGCGTTCAAGGCAGGTTTTACGAAAGGGTTCGCTCGTTTCGAAATCTAGACGGCCTTTTAGCTCCACCACCAGGACCTCTCCACTCAATTCATAGCGTGCTTCCACTGAATGTCCCCCTTATCACCTATTCTCATAGTATCTGAACATTCAAAAACCTGGCACTCGCCAACAGTCGAGAGTTGAGCCTTTAAAATTCTTCACATACCATATTGATATAGAAATGGACTTCAGGCCCCGGTGGCGCGAAAAACTCTACCTTCGATAGGACTAGTTTATGAAAAAGTCGTGGATGATCTGGCTTAAAAGGTTGAGCGCTTATCTTCTTCATCCCATGGCCATTGGCTTTTACATCACGATCGTGGTCGTGTCCTTGACCTTTAACTACTACAAACTCGCGGGCCACGTGATCAGTGGCAATAGCCAGGAGCAAGGTTTGAGTGGCGTTTTGTATATGGCCCACCAAAAATCTATCGACTTCCGCTTGCGCGTGCGCGGGCCACGCCAGGTGTCACAAAATATCGCCTTACTTGCCGTCGACGAGCGTGCAGTCGCCACGATTGGTCGCTGGCCGTGGCCTCGCGACGTCATTGCCCGTGCTGTTGAAAAAGCTTTCCAATATGGCGCCAAGCAAATCGCCTTCGATATTATTTTTTCCGAGCCGCAACTAAATCCCGCACAACAAGTCTTTGAACAATTGAAGTCATCCGGGAATGCGACCGGCGAAGTGGCCCGCGTATTGACTTCGCAAGTGGAGAAAATGGACAGCGATCAAGCCTTGGCCACCACGCTCACAAAATACGCCGATAAAATCGTTGCCGGATCATTCTACAATTTCAATGCCCCAGCCGATCTGCCCCCCGAAACTGAGTTTTGTCGCGATATGATTTTTAAACTCACCCCGGCCGCGAAACAGTGGGATCAAGAAGAGGTTCTGCTCTCGGTCGGTGATCCCTATCAGCCGTACATCCCCAAAGCTCTGATTGAATTTTTTCAAGCCGCACTTCACGACAAGGAACTGGCGATTCGAGAGAAGCTCGGAACGGGCAAAAACCGCAATGAAGAAGTCAAAATCGAATCCGAAGTTCAGGCTGGATTAAGTGAAACCTGCAATACGATTCTACAAGACTATCGCGGTGATTTCAACGAGCAGTGGAAAACGGCGATTGCCACGCAAGAAAATCCAAAAGAGTTCACCTTTAGCTCCTATGACGAATGGCTCGAAAGCTATGCTCAGGGAGTTCATCCCAACGCTGTACGTTCGGTTGAAAATTGGGTGCTCAATACTCCAAAGATCGCCAAGGGCACAAAGCACACCGCTTATTTTAATACCGAACAAGATAGTGACGGTACGATTCGTAGCAAAGCTTTGCTTGTGCGCTCGGGCAATTCCTATTTCCCAGGCATTTCACTCAAATCATTTCTGGTCGCCAACGGTTACAATGCGGCGCCAAGACTGCAGCTCAATGCGGCGACCGGGATGAAAGAGATCATCGATATGGAAGTCACCAACAATGAAACCGGTGCGACCGTTATGCATATTCCAACCGATCACGAGGGCCGTCTTTTGATCAACTACGCGGGCCCCGCACAGATGTTTCCCTATTTGAGTTTCGCGGACCTGTTAAGTGATTCGCCCTACGCGGAGATCGAACAGCGCGTCTTCGATCCGCAAACTCGGCGCTGGGACGTGAAGACCATCAAGGTTAAAAAATCCGAATTTATCAAAGATAAGATTTTTGTCGCCGGCGCCACCGCGACAGGTATTTACGATCTTCGTGTCACACCCTTTCAAGAAAATTTTCCAGGAACAGAGACGCATCTGAGCGCACTTGAAAATATCGTGCAGAAAAATTTCTTTCGCACGTTGCCTGATGAGGCCGTTTACATGCCGATCATCCTCACGATCGCTGGGCTCATTCTTAGCGTCGCGCTCAGCTACTTAGGCGCGGTCATGGGTTTGCTATTAACGATCGCTTCGCTCGTCGGCGCCGTGATGTACGATCAACATTTCTTATTCAACAAAGGGACAGTCGTTTCTATCATTTGGCCGGTCTTCTTGATTTCAACTCTGTATATCGCGCTCACCTTCTATCGTTACCTCACGGAAGAACGTGGTAAAAAAGAACTCCGCCAAACTTTTCAAAAGTACGTCTCCCCGGCGATTGTGGAAGAGATTTTGGCTCACCCGGCCAATATCGAACTCGGTGGAAGAAAAGCCAATCTGACGGTCTTTTTCTCAGACGTGCGCGGTTTCACTACGATCTCTGAAAAACTCGATCCCGCAGCACTTTCGGATTTGCTCAATAGCTATCTCACTCCGATGACGGAGTTGGTGTTTAAGAATAAGGGCACGCTCGATAAATATATGGGCGATGCGGTCATGGCCTTTTTCGGTGCGCCGATCGGCTACAAAGACCATGCGAAGTGGGCTTGCCGCTGCGCCCTAGAAAGTCTGCAAAAACTTGGCGAATTACAGAAGGAATATGCAAAAAAAGGGTTACCATCTATCGACATCGGCATCGGGCTCAACACCGGTGACGTGAACGTTGGAAACATGGGCTCACAAACCGTACGCAGTTACACGGTGATGGGCGATGCGGTGAATCTGGCCTCACGTTTAGAAGGTATAAACAAAGAGTATGGAACGCGAATCATCATGAGCGAGTTCACCTACAAAGAAGTGAAAGACCATTTCATCTGCCGCGAAGTCGACCGGGTGCGCGTAAAGGGAAAAGCTCAGCCGGTTAAAATTTTCGAATTGATCGCTGAAGAGAAAACCAAAAGTCCGATCTCTGAAACGCTGAAATGGTTTCAGGTAGGCTATGAACACTATCATAAGCAAGCTTGGAAAGAGGGGCTCGCCGCATTTTCAAAGGCGCTCGATCTGAATTCTGCGGACACGGTGTCTAAACTCTACATTGAACGATGCCAGGACTATCTCGACACTCCACCTGAAGCCGGTTGGGACGGTGTATTTGTGATGAAGACGAAATGAGAACAGCGCTCAGCACGCTTTTATTTTTACTGCCCGTTGCCCTTGGCGCCGCCAAAGCCAGCGCACAGACCTCTGTCACCGACGGTGTGCTGATCAATGCCGACAATATGTTCCGCGATGTGGTTTCTAAACAACTCAAACTCAGCGGCAATGTCCAAGTCGTGTTCAAGGGCCAACACTTAAGCTGTGACAAAGCATTGGTCGATTTAAAAAAGGAACAGATCACGGCCGAGGGTCACGTCATCCTCAGCAATGAGCGCGTGCACGTCGAAGGCGATCGCATCGTGTTTAACTACAAAACCAACACCGGCTATATCTACAACGGTTTCGTGCAATCCGGACAAGTGGTTTTTCAGGGCGACGTCGTCGAGAAAACCGGTGAGGATCACTACCTGGCCAGCAACGCGACGTACACCGCCTGCGAAACCTGTCCCCCGGGCTGGAGTTTCTCGGGCCGCAAGATCGATGCTGAAATCGGTGGCTACGCACGCATCCAACGCCCCGTCTTTCGCGTCGGTGGTGTGCCGATTCTAATTTTGCCGAGTTTGATCGTACCGCTGAAGAGCGCCCGCCAATCGGGACTGCTCGTGCCCTCCATGGACTTTTCGAAAAAGGGTGGCGTCGCGCTATCGGCAATTTATTTTTGGGCGATCAATCGCAGTCAAGACGTCACACTCACCGCCAAGTGGTATAAATTGCGTGGCTTCAAAGCCATCGAGGACTATCGCTACGTGCTGGCCAAAGATAGCTATGGCCATTTGCAGAGTGCCTGGATGTCCGATCGTGGTTTGCAAAATGACTTGCACGCCACGCATAGTATCGATCGCTGGTTCGTCAACTATGATCATATCTATGATCTACCCGAGGACTATGTACAGCGCGCGGATCTTCGCCTGATCAGTGACTTGCGTTACGCGCGAGATTTCCCCGAGGAAGTCGTTGGCCATGGAGATCCTGCTCTAGAAAACAAAGCCTCGATCACCAAGCTCACGGACAATAATTACGCCAGCGCCGAAGTCGATGTCTACACCAACCTGCTGCGCGCCGATCCCTTTGCGCACAATGAGAGTGCCGTGCATCGCTTCCCCGAGCTGCGCTACTCGTTGAAAGATCAAGAGCTCGGCGAAACCGGAGCGCTGGTGGCTATGAATTTGGACTACGTCAACTTTGCCCGTGCCGGTTACAACTATGATGACTTAAGAAAGTGCGATGATGCCACGGACACCACCGTGGATCGACCCAAATGCTACGCCGCTTATGCGCGAGTGCCTTACGGATACGACAAGTTCACCGGTGACACACCTAAAAGCGTGATGGCACGCGATGGAAGAATGGACCGCGGTGCCGACAACACATTCTTGGATCTCTTTCGTACCGGCGAGCGTTTAGATATTCAGCCCACGGTCTCATACCCGTTTCACCTCGCACATAAATTTGATTTTCTACCGTCGGTCACTTACCGCGAGACCCAATATCGATTCGATCCTCCTGCCACAGCTGAACTGGGTGCGGGGAACGAGCCCGGCTTCAATCGAACCGCCGCCCGCCGATACGTGCAAACGGATTTGCTCGCCAAGACCGAGTTCACTGGAATTTTCGGCGATCAAAATAATCCTAAATCGGATCGCTGGAAGCACTCTCTAGAGCCGCAGCTCGGTTACTCGCAAATTCCCTGGATGCGCAAACCCGATCACCCTTTCTTCGGCGACTACAAGGGCTTACAAAATTCTCGCCAGTTCGAGCCGATCAGCGACAGCGACCTAGGAAACCCGCGCACTGGAGTGCAATTCGACTACAACGATCGAACTTATGAAAAACGCGTGGTCAACTTTGCACTCAACAATCGTCTGACCAAGAAGACCTGGCTCAATTCTTCACCTGACTATCGCACAGCAATTTTATTTAATATTTCCCAAGCTTATGATTTCAAAGAAGCCGCGCGCCAAGACAGCCCGCCCCATCCGTGGACCTCGATCGATAGCTTGCTCAACGTCCGCTTTGAACATTTCGAGACCTACACAACCGCGTCGTACAACGGTTACGCCAATAAGACGAACACGTCGTCACGCGTGAGAGTCAGTGCAACAACCAAAACCTTTGGCGAAGTCTCTTACACTCAGAACTTTCTCTTGAACGACGACTACACCCTGACTGCGAACGGTGAAACTCGCAACATTGGTATTGGTGGAGGCTTTATCACTCAATACTTCGAGGCCGCTGGCGAAGTCGCAATCTCCGATATCACACACAAAATTCAATCCTGGAGCTACGGCCTGAACATTCGCCCACCCGGCAATTGCTGGGTCATCCGGGTCGATCATCGTCAGGTCCTCGGCGGGGATGCGCAGATCCGAGCCTCACTCAATTTCGATTTCGGCGGCGAAACCGGCGCGAAGAAGATGTAGTCAGGCACCATTCTTGCGAGATCCGTTCTACAGGGCTCGAGTTCGGGCCGCAACAGTCCCCGTCTTTCGGACATGCACTCAAATGAGTATTTTGACCTTCGTAAACAATCTGGCGAATTTAAAAACTTCCACGGTTCCGGCGGACCCTAAAATACTCATTTGAGTGCATGTCCGAAAGGGAGAGGGGTTCGGTGGCGGAGTTAGAAGCGGAGGACGGTCCAATCGGCTTTGAGGCCGTCGATTTTGCCGAAGTCGCTGATTGTTGGCGAGACGAAGAATGAGATCTTGTCCATCATAGCGACGGGATCTTCTTCGTTGGTGTCTTCTAAACCAGGCACGATATATACGACGTAAAGCCCGAGCAAAATTCCAGTGTAAAGACCGAGCGAGGCGCCGCGCGCGACTCGGTACATGTTTTCGCTGGGTCTTTTGGTAAAGGCTAAGCTTGCGGCGCCGACTAAACTACCGGCCAAAACTCCATAGGTGCAGCTCATTACAAACTCACGGGTGGGGTTGTCGGCCCTTGCAGGCAAACTGATGACCAGGGCGAAAAGAAGTGCGAGGCAAGATCTCATTCCCCAAGTCTCCCATATCTCATCCAGCTGTCAATGCGTCGACCGGCAGAAGAAGCACCTTTCCACCCTCTAGAAGAGCTAAACGCAAGCCAATCGGCTCCCACTGCGACAAAAATGCGCAGACACGAAAAAGTCGGGCCTTTTGCCGCGAGGTCAGCCTTGCCATTTGCATTGAATTTTGGATTTTCACTTCAATCAGAACCAACATTCCGATTGGATCACGCATCACCAGATCGACTTGTACGCCCTGAATCCGCACGTCGTGAAACAGACAGCGCCACCCCACCCGCTCAAGGCTGAGGCGAGTGTTCTGCTCCGCTCTCTTCGCGCGTAAGGTCCTCGGTGCCGGCAAAGCTACGCCGGTGGAATTCACATGGACCCACTGCCGCCAGCATGTCGCGGTGAAGTTGGGTCGCGTAGCCTTTGTGAATTTCAAATCCATAATCGGGAAATTTCTCCGCCAAACGTTTCATATAACGATCGCGCGTCACTTTCGCGACAATACTCGCCGCCGAGATCGGCTCGGCCCGCGAGTCGCCCTTAATCAGTGCGGTCTGCAAAAAACCACGCGCCATTTTTGGAATCGTAAACTTACCATCGACCAACACATGTCCACCTCGAACACCCAACGCCACCACCGCTCGGCGCATCGCCAGCAACGAGGCGTGGAAAATATTGATCTGATCGATCTCTTCCACCGATGCAAAGCCCACGGCCCACTGGTGATCGCGTTGGATCGAGATGATCAACTCTTCGCGCCGCTTTTCGGTCAACGCTTTCGAATCAAAGTACATTTTCTTTTGTTTAGACGTGAGGATGACCGCCGCCGCAACGACTGGACCCGCAAGACAACCGCGACCGACTTCGTCGACTCCCACTACAGGAGCCGGAAGATAAGTCGTCCAATCGACAGGTCCGAATTTAGACTTTTTCACTAAACGGTAAAACTACGCTTTTTTAGGAGCGGATTTTGCCTTGGGGGCTTTTGCAACTTTAGGCTCTTTGGGAGCCTTAGGAGCTTTTTCAGCAGCCGGAGTCGCGCCTTCAGCTGCAGTCTCAGAGGGATCTGCAACTTCATCCGCAGCACCCGGAGCACCGGCACCTGCGAAATAGACTTCTGAATTCAAGCGTGCCGAACGACCCTTCAAGCCACGTAGATAGAACAAACGTGCGCGACGAACTTTGCCGCGCGAGATGACTTCGATTTTGTCGATAATCGGGGACAAGATCGGAAAAGTTCGCTCGACTCCAACGCCGCTGGCGATTTTGCGAACGGTGAAGCTACGACCAATGCCGCTACCTTGAACTTTTAAAACCACACCAGTGAAGAGCTGAACGCGTTCTTTCTCGCCCTCTTTGACTTTTACAGAAACGGCAACGGTGTCACCGGTCTGAAACTGGGGCATTTTTTTCTTGGCGACACGGTCCCAAGTGACTCGACGGATAAGATCTGTGCTGGTTTTTTCGGCCATGACGCGCTCCAAGTATTTTCGAGAAAGAACTGAGTTACCATGCACCTAGGAGGCGGTCAAGAACGATGCTCACGGCTGAGCGAACAGATAAATGGCGATAGTCATCCTTCGAGGCCCCTTTTAGAGGCTCTAAGATCAAATCCGCCTGCTTCAATATCGGCTCATCCAGGCCGAATCCCGTGCCGAAAACCAATAGAATGGGGGGACATTTCTCATCCCAAACTCTCGCGCGCAGCTCTTTAAAGCTGACTTTGGGGATGCCCAGCTCGCGGGCCGAGGTGCACACGATAAGGGGTTTCTCTTTAAACAGCGCCACCGCTTGATCCAGATTCTCGGCCAATTCAACCATCCCAAGAGCCGTCTTACGCTTGGGATTGTACTCAGAGCCAATCCCCGTCCGCCAATGGTCCAAGATGCGCGCGACATAGCTCAGCTGCTCCTGCAGGCGATTCACAATAATATATTTATCGACACCGTAGGTTCGCGAGGCTCGTGCAATATCGTGAATATCAAAGTTCGTCACATTGGTGCAGACGATATTGCCGGCGCGATCCTTGATCGGCCAATGAATCAACGCCACATTCACCGACGCCCGACTCATACTCGCCCTCCGCCGCCACGCAATTCCGCAAGCTGCTCACGCTTTAAACCCAGCGCCCGCAACTCATCATCGGCGAGCCCTTCGAGCTCACGAATCTCAGCCTCAGTCACCGCCACAGTCTCTAAATCCGGCCTCAGCACTCGGGTCCTCACTCGACTCACCGTCTGCTCAAACTGACGAATTTTCTCATGATGCCCACTGAGCAAAGGTGCCGGAACTTTCATCCCCGCCACTTCGCGCGGCCGAGTGAACTGGGGACACTCCAGCAACCCCTCACTAAAGCTATCATTCAGCGCCGACATCTGATTGCCCAGCACTCCGGGTTGCATCCGCGCGACTGACTCAATGACCGCACAGGCCGCGACTTCGCCGCCATTTAAAATATAATCCCCAAGTGAAATCTCATCATCAGCCAAAACCGTAAAGCGATGATCAATCCCCGCATAGCGCCCACAGATAAACACCACTCGCTCGGTCACCGCCGCATACTCGCGCACCAAACTCTGATTCCAAACCCGGCCCTGAGGCGACAACACGACAATCCGACACGGACCTTCGCTGCGCAGGGCTGCAACCGCGGCTGCCAACGGTTCTACCTTCAGCACCATGCCATCGCCTCCGCCAAACGCTTTGTCGTCGACGGTGCCATGCACATCGGTGGTGTAGACGCGAGGATTGAGTGTTGCGATCTCGATTTCACCGCGATCGACGGCCTGACGGAGTAAACCGCCACTGATGAATCCCTCAATCAATTGGGGAAAGAGTGTCACGACAGTGAATTTCATTGGTCCTTTAGGGGTCTAATAACCCTTCGGGAAGATCCATTTTCACGGTGAGTTTGTCAAAATCTATGTTGACCAGAAACGCGTCGACAAAGGGAACCAGGGCTTCGGGCGCATTTTCCCTCTCAATTTGCAATAAATCCTGGGCGGCGTTGCTTTTAAAGCCCACGATCTTGCCGATGCGGGTGCCTTGAGCATCCAAAAGCGTAAAGCCCAAAACCTGCTTGAGGTAGATCGCATCGCCCGCTTCGCTCTTTAATAAATTCTCTGGAATATACGCGCCCGACTTGGCGATCGTTTCACTGTGATTGCGATCGACTACACCCTTCAGCTTCAGGATCAAACCCTCTTTGTGTGGACGCTTGAATTCAATCGGCCATTCGACCAATGCCGCAGCTCGGGGGGCGAGTAAAAATACAGTCTCCAGCGACTTCAGCCAGTCGGCCTTTTTGGCGTAGAGTTGGATATAGATTTCACCGCGAATACCGTGTGCGGATTTGACCCAGCCTACGCAGTGGTAGCCTGGGAACTGAGCGGGTTGGAACGCCTTATTCGACAATCTCTAAAACGCTACGTTTGTGCAGCTTAGTGCTGGCCGCATTCAAGATCGTGCGCATCGAGCGAGCGGTACGGCCCTGCTTGCCGATGACTTTGCCGAGATCTTCTTTTGCGACTTTTAATTCAACGACCGTGGTCTGCTCACCGACGATCTCGTTCACTTCAACTTCATCTGGCTTATCGACTAGCGATTTGGCCATGTACTCAACTAGATCTTTTAATGACAGTTCGTCCATATCGTTACTCCATGCTGCTGGAACATCAACTCAAGGTCTGAGCTAATTGTATATCTTAAAGCGGGAGTCCGTAAAGCCAACTAGGCTTTGGCGGACTGGTTTTTTCTTAGGAGGCTCTTTAAACGATCAGAAGGCTGCGCGCCTTTTTTGACCCACGACTCGACTTTTGCAAGATCACAGGTAAATTCTTTTTCGGCACCCGACGGAGTGGGATTGTAGTGACCAATAACTTCGATAAATTTTCCGCCCAGCCAACGACGTGAGTCGGCCACCGTGATTCTGTACCTTGGGCTATGTTTTTTTCCGAAACGTGCGAGTCGAATGACGACCATACCTAAAATCCTTCTCTAAAAAATTACTCAAGTGTGCAAAGAGGTTAAGGAATTACAACGATTTCCGGTGCCGTGCAAGAGAATTAGAACGGTCCTCGGCCACCTTTTCCGAATCCCATCTTCATCATTTGCGACATCATTTTTTGCGTATTGGCGAATTGTTCGACCAGGCGATTGACATCTTTGACCTCGGTGCCCGAACCCTTGGCGATCCGTAACCTCCTTGAACCATTTAAGATCTTGGGATTGCCGCGCTCTTTGTAGGTCATCGAGCGAATGATGGCTTCAATTTTCTTAACCTCTTTGTCGGGCGGTGCCATATCTTTCATCTTTTTCGAGATATTTCCCATTCCAGGAATCATTTTCATGATCGATTCCAGGCCTCCCATCTTCTTCATCATCTGAATCTGACTTAAAAAATCATCCAGAGTGAAGGCCGATTTAGCCATTTTGCGAACCGATTCGCGCGCCGCTCTCTCATCGATGACCTCTGCCGCTTTTTCGACCAGCGAGAGCACATCGCCCATACCGAGAATACGGCCGGCGAGCCGATCGGGGTGAAAGACCTCTAGGTTTGCGATCTTTTCGCCGATGCCTAAGAATTTAATCGGCACACCGGTTGCGGAACGGATGCTCAGCGCAGCCCCACCGCGCGCGTCGCCATCAATCTTGGTAAGAATCAAACCACTTAAGCCGAGCTGTTGATGAAACCCTTCAGCCACTTGCACGCTCTGTTGACCGAGCATGGCGTCGGCGACCAGGAGCATTTCGTTGGGAGCCCAAATCGTCTTTAGATTTTTTAACTCACTCATCAACGCATCGTCGATCTGCAGACGTCCGGCGGTGTCGACGATCACGACCTCGATCATCTCACTCTTGGCCCAGGCTTGCGCCGCTTTTAAAATGGCTTCAGGCTTTTGCTTTGGGTCGGAGGGAAAAATCGGAATATTATTTTGCTGAGCAAGGATCGTGAGCTGCTCGATCGCGGCGGGACGGTACACATCGACCGGCACCAAACCTGGTTTTTTCTTTAGCGTTTGGCGCACGAATAGTGCGAGTTTTGCAGCGGTCGTCGTTTTTCCCACACCCTGAAGGCCGACCAGGTAGATGACGCTCGGATTGTCCCTGACGTCGATCTGTTGGGCCGAGTCGCCGAGCATGTGCACCAGTTCTTCATGCACGATTTTGATGAATTGTTGGCCCGCGGTCAGACTTTTTAAGACGTCCTCGCCGAGTGCCTTGGCTTTGACTTGATCCAGAAAGGTTTTGACCACTTTGAAATTGACGTCGGCCTCGAGCAGACTCATGCGGATGTCTTTTAACGCCTGCTCGATATTCGCGTCAGTGATCGTCCCCTGCCCGCGCACCTTTTGCAAAACTGTGGTCAGTTTGTCAGAGAGATTTTCAAACACCGGATCCTACCATCGTTGAAAGCTTCCGCGCTTCAGAGCGCGCATCGCCATCAATAGCGTGCCGACGAAGGCGACCACCGAAACCGCAAGCGAAATGCTGGGATCCACATCCGAGATTCCTAAGATTCCGTAACGAACACCGTTGATCATGTAAAGGAGCGGATTCACCAGCGAGATCGAGCGCCAGAAATGTGGCAAATTCTCGACGCTAAAGAACACTCCGCCCAAATAAATCAGGGGGAGAAGGATAAATCCGCTCACCGCACTCAGCTGATCGAAGTTGCGCGCCCAAAAAGCCACCATAATGCCGAAGTTGGCAAAACTTAAACTGCCGAGCAGCAGAAAAGTGAAGAGCAGAAACGGGTGATTCACCGTCAAGAGCTCGCCGTACATCCAATAATAAGAGCCCTCACCGACTAAAAATGTAATCCCGCCGACCAGCAGTCCGCGCAACATCGCGGCCAAGGTGAGTGCCAGAATAATTTGCCCGGCACTGAACGGTGCGACTTTAAGATCTTCTAAGTCACCACTGAATTTCGAGCTGATGATTGAGCTCGAGCTGTTCTGAAACGCATTGTTCAAGCAGCTCATCATCACTAATCCGGGAATGAGAAACGACAAATAGGGCGACTGGTTTTTCAAGACAATGCGCTCACCTAAGCTCACGCCAAAGATCATCAGATACAGTGTTGCGCTGACAAACGGAGTGATCACCGTTTGCACGACGACCTTTAAAAAGCGCATAATTTCGCGACGGAAGAGTGAATAAAATGGAGTCCAGCTCAGCTCGTTCATGCGCCGGCCTCCTCTTTGGTGAGTTGGCGAAAGACATCTTCAAGTTTGCCCTCATCGACCTCGATATCGCGCAGATTTTCCATGGGAAGTTTGAGCTCTTTGAGCAGCTCGCCGAGCGGCTTCGACATTTTGGTTAGGAAGATCCACTCGTCGCCCTTGCCGCTGACTAATTCGCGGTGTTCAAAGCCATTCACCGGCTGCATCAGGCGCAGGGTGATGCGTTTGCGGCTCCACTCCTCGATCAGACTTTGCGTTTGCCCGATCGCACGGATTTTCCCTTTGTGAATAATCGCCACGCGATCACAAAGGCGTTCGGCCTCTTCTAAATAGTGAGTGGTGAGCAGAATGGAAACCCCTTCGCGGCGCAGCTCTTCAACAAAGCCCCAGAGCTTGGTGCGCAGTTCGACGTCCACGCCGGCGGTGGGCTCGTCGAGCAGCAAAATCCCGGGCTTGTGGACCAGCGCTTTGGCGATCATCAGGCGACGCTTCATGCCTCCGCTGAGTTGCTTTACTTTTTTAAAGCGATGCTCCCAAAGACCCAGCTGATGCAGCAAAAAATCGATGCGCTCTTTGGGACTCTTCACCCCGTAGTAGCCAGAGTGAAAGCCCAAGATCTCTTCAACCGTAAAAAATCCGTGGTTGATAATTTCCTGAGGCACCCAGCCGGTATTCATCTTGGCTAAACGCGGAGTTTTCGCCACGTCATGCCCAAAAACCTCAATATCCCCTGATGTCGCAGTCTCTAAAGTGACCACGCAAGAAATCAGTGAAGTTTTGCCCGCGCCATTGGCGCCAAGAAGTCCGAACACTTCCCCGCGTTTCACTTCGAGAGAAACACCCGCCAGAGCCTGGACCGCTCCATAGTTTTTAAAAACGTTGCGAATACTTAACGCAGATTGATCAATTTGAGCCATAGGGCGCTAGAACTACACTGATCTTAGGTCCAGGCCAAGCACAGACGCACTCCACCTCTGGCGAAATATCCCGATAAGACTTTATGGAGCTAAGTTCCTCAGATTTCTTGCCAATCCCGATCCACGAGTTCGCCAAAGGGGTGAACATCCCGGTGGATCTCTACATTCGCTTAAGCGATGAAAAATTCGTTTTGGTCGGCAAGGCCGGAACACATTCGAACGTTGAGCAGTTTAAAAACTACGAGAGCAAAGAAGTCTCTTACCTCTGGGTGCGCAAAAAAGAATACTACAAACTCGCCCACCAAGCGATGGCACTCGCCGGAATCGCGCTCTCTAAATTCGATCTCGATGACAAATTAAAAACCACCCTAGTCACCCACGCCGCCCGCTCCATGTTCCGCCAACTGGAACATTTGGGAATGGATCTAGAAGTCTACAACAACGCCAAGCAAATCTCAGAAGCCGTCGTAGGCTTAGTCGAAACGCATAAGACACTGAACGATCTTTTCACCAGCCTAGGCAACTACTCCGACCAACTCTTGTCGCACTCTGTAGCCGTCAGCACATTGAGCGTTTTAATCGGCGGCGCCCTAGGCTTCGAGAAGAAAGTAACTCTAGAAAAGCTAGCCATGGGGGGACTCTTACACGACATCGGCCTGAAAGCGTTGCCCCGCGAATTAACCAAAAAGCCAATGGCCTCGATGACCCATAACGAAATCCAACTCTACGAAACGCACGCCTTCAAAGGCATGCAAATGCTAATGAGCATAGGAATAGTGCCTGACGACATCGTCAGCATCGTCTACGAACACCACGAAAACTCAATAGGCCAAGGCTACCCGCAACGCCTAAGAGATGTAAAAATCCACCCACTAGCAAAAGTAACAGCCCTAGCCGACGGCTACGCCAACCTAATATTACCCAACATCAACTGCCCCGTCCCAAAGAACCCACGCGAAGCATTAATGTACATCGAACACAC
Organism: Pseudobdellovibrionaceae bacterium; assembly: GCA_043757545.1. Taxonomy (GTDB): domain Bacteria; phylum Bdellovibrionota; class Bdellovibrionia; order Bdellovibrionales; family UBA1609; genus JALHOQ01. The sequence goes on along the minus strand of JAYVPG010000097.1, from coordinate 1,274 downwards.
CCTAGGAATCCCCTACAACAAAGAGGCCTTCCGCGCCCTAAAACGCCTGATCGAAGGCGAGAAAAAAAGCGGCGCCGCCTAGTCAAAAACCACAGTCCACATCCCCACTTGACTCACCCCACCACCCCACGTAAGTTGCACCTTCGCTGACAACTGTGTATCTATATGTCGCGGGGTGGAGCAGCCTGGTAGCTCGTCGGGCTCATAACCCGAAGGTCGTCGGTTCAAATCCGGCCCCCGCAACCAACTTAAAATCTAATAAAATCAGATAGTTACGACGATAGGTGAAAAAGCCGAAAGGCTTCTTTTCGCTCGAAAACGTCCACCTGACGTCCACCATTTTTATTCGAGCCGGATTTTACTTCACCAAACGAATCGCAGAACGCGATGAAATTGCACCACTTGGTTTGATCGAAAATGTCCTCGCAACTGCCTTCAAGTTGTCGCCGAGTAAGTGAGTGTAGTTCATCGTTGTCGCGATAGCGGCAACGAAGCAGGATTACACTCAGAGGATATAACCGTGCTGACTGGTATTACTGGCAATGACTGCATGATCTCGAACTAAATGCCTTGATGATAGACCGCGAAAAGCTCGCGGTCGAGATTGCTAAGCGGAGGACGATGCCGGATGCCGGCCAGAATCGCCTGAATAAGCGATTTTGCGCTATCGATGAGCCGAGTTCGCTTCCACGACACCGCCCTGGCAATGGAAGGCAGAGTCTATCAGCTGATTTGTAAAGTGAGAAAAGTCGATCTGCCTTGAGTAGTTTGAATCGGGATACGAGCTGCTTCAAAAAGGAATGTCAGCCCGCCAGTTCGTGTTCATTTTAAACGTGGCTTCACGAATCTGCCCTTCTTAAGACCGCTCTAAAACGCTCAAATCAACAGATCAGCCTGAGCCATTGTGACCGCCCGCAAAAATCGACGGTCAACCTTAGAAAAGATAGCATTTGCGCCCGTTTTCGGGCTCTTTCAGGCCTCCTAAATCTTTGAAAGAGTGGAGTAAAAATGGATTTAGCGGTCGATCTGCCGAATTATTCGTCAAACATTATTGAGCCAGTTTCGAGAGATACCCAGAATTATCGAAAATATCCTGACGCCGTGAAAGACGCGGTCGCGAAAACTAAAAATATTTATTTGTTCCCTGAATTGAAGATTCCGCGAACTACCGCACAGTACCCAGATCGGTGGATAAGCCGCATCAATCGGATCCATTTTCCGAAAATTTCATTTTCAAAATTTTCGTGCTCGGTTTTCCGAGCGTGAGGGCATTC
>JAYVPG010000096.1:0-16900 GCA_043757545.1 Pseudobdellovibrionaceae bacterium | reverse complement strand
GCCATTACGATGGTGGTGAAGAAGTTTTGTGATTTCATACTAGAGTCCCCTTACTTTATTTATGATAAAATTAAATGCTGATAAAAGTTTGAAGCCTGATCCATCACTAGAAGTCGTTGTCCCGGAGTCATCGCCAACCTTCGACTCCATTTTAAAACCACTGGCAATGTCCAGCTGTTCTCCACCGGGGCGTGTGCTGCTTTGATACAATTCAACATCCGGATTCCAAGTGACATTGAGTTGGCATGCGACGGCGACATTTCCTGCTTGATCATAAGTAATGTAAGAGAGCGGAACAGTGGCGCCAACAGTTAGAGCCACGGTATCTGTCCAAGTATTGCCCGAGCAGCTGATGTCGACTCCATTTGGTCCCCCAGTGATTTTCACGTCATCGGCTGAGACGCATCCACCGGTAATAGGATAGCTTGTACTTCCACCAGTGTATACAATGGACGAGCCACAGGCGGTTGCTGGTGAGGTGAAAGTGAGTTGCGCAGGTGCAGTGGCGTCGATGCGCACGTCGGAAGTCGCGATCGCTCCAGAGACCGCGACGCCGGTGACATCATATGCAGATACAGAGAGTGTTTTATTGCCCTCTTCAGCAGTTGCGACGAAAGTCTTGTTGAAAGTGAAAGTCCCATCGTCAAGACAGGTCGCGGTTTGCGCATAATCAGGACCGCCTTCGTTCACTTTCACAGTGTCGATTCCGCGTGAGCAAGTGCCCTTGATCGTCATATCTAAACCGTGAATAAAAGTGCGATTGGAGACCACAATGGACGTCCAACTTTCGCCGTCTAAGGTGGGGTAAATTTTAGTGATCGCAAGGCTTCCAGATATAGAGGAAGAAGAGCTGTCGGAAGTGATTCCGCCACCCTTGGTACAGGCGACAAAAGCAGTGGCGAATAGCAAGGTCAGAGCGACTCTCGCATTTCCACTTTTAGGTTTTAGGTTCAAGTTCGTTCTCATTGGTTCTTCCTAGTTTTCGTAAGAGCCGCAGTGGCTATCAACAAAGACCTTAGTTCCAGAACCGTTGCTAATCTCGACCCAGCGACTGCCATGATCTTTGCCGAGCAATTTTTTACCCGAATCAAAGAAGCCAGCCGGGGATGAACCGTCGGGCTTGCCATAAGCTTTGCAACTCTTTGAAGTGACCCATACGCGGCCTTCCGGCAGCATGTGTGCAGCTTCGTCGGCGGCGGCCAGACCGCGAGCGCGATGGCGCATTTTATCGGCGCGATACGCGGATTGATCTTGGCCTTCGACAGAAGTGGTGAGTGCGGCGCGAGCCGACTCAAGAGCCAATGACGACTTCATCACTAGACCTTCCGACGCGGCAGATTGATCAACGGCTTGGTCACGGCTGTCTTTAATACGTGCTGCATAGTCTTGGATTTTCGTGACTTCGGACTCAAGGCGGATGCGTTCAGCCTCGTTTAGGATGCGATTTTTATTTGCTTTCATAATGTCGCTCTCAAATTGCGCGACTTGCGTGTTCACTTTTTTAGACGTGTCGTTGCGTGCCTTTTCAGCTTTTGCTAGATCGGCTTTTGCGACAGAGAGTTCCTTATGAGCTTGCTCGAAACGCTTCTTTGCTTCTGCCAAATCGGCAAGGGCTTCTTCACGCATACGAGCATGTTCTGCGGCCGCCATTTTGGTTTGCATCCACTCGCCACGCACTTTCATTTCGTCAGCTTCTAAAGACGCACGAGCGGCTCCAGCTTCTTGAATTTTAGTTTCGGCGCGAGCGATTTCCATTTTATAATGTTCAACGTCCATACCCATGGCATAAACTTCTTTTTCTGCTTTTTTGCGAGCTTCACTGAGGGCGTGCAATTCTTGATCAACAGCTTGTTGCTTGTTGGCCAGTTCATTGCGCTGACCTTCAAGATAGTTCAGGGTCGCTTTGCTTGACTCTTCCAACTGTTGATGTTCAGATTGATAGCTCGCCAGGTCACCGTTGACATGTGAAAGATCGACCGCAATCGAATCGAGTTCGCTTTGCGCTTTCTCCTGCTTCATCTTCATGCCTTCGATATTGTAGCGATGGGCCGCGACTTGCTTTTCAACTTCGCGTTTTTGCTTTTCAACGTAGTCGCGCTGTTCAACAGCCTTATGCTCCATCTCATCCGCTCTCTTTTGCTCGATCTGCTCTTGCGTGTAGATCTGAGTTAAAGAGGCCTCTGGGTAGTACTGACCGCTCTGAGCATTTGCCGTTGAGACAGAGGCAATGGCTATTGCGCTGATCAGGATGTATCGCCGTTGGTTCATAATGTATTCCCTTTCGACCACGAAGTTCTCATGTCTCTTCTTCGGCCGTTCCACTAGGTGGCTTTAGGAGGGGCGATATATATTGAGGTCTAGATTTTCGAACTGAGACAGAAGGGATATATATTAAGACAGTGTTCACTTTTTGTTTGGACGTGTGGAGTCGTGTAACCAAATGAGGCACATCGATAAACTGTTGACCCTTCGAGGTTATTTCACAATGCTAAGAGTCACTTCTCGAGGAGATTTGATCGATGAAACATAATATTTACATTCTCTGCATCAGCTTTTTATTTTTGGGTTGCAAGTCGAATCCGAACAAAGCGGAGTCTGTACAGACTCAACTCGAGACACCATCGGTCGTTAGTGGGACGGAAAAAGTCGGACTGAAGAACGGTGAGATGGTGGTCCTCGACAAGGTCCAGATGGCTGAAAAACTACGCGATCTGCAAAACCGAGTCTATTCATTAGAGGATCAGGTTTATGGAACCCGCAAGCTCGGAACTCTGGGTTTATACGGTGATCTTAAAAGCTGCTTACGAAAACTCAGCAGCAAGCAGTACGGCGGTAGCGGGGCAATGACCTGGACCGAGCCTTTGGACCGGGTGACGGACAAAGAAGACGAGCTCAAGATCGGAATTGATGAAAAGAAAGAGCTGGTCGGGGTTTCCGAAGAGTACTTGAAGGACCGAATCCAGCGCTTCAACGGGTATAAGATTATTTTACTAAAGCGCTCGGACGAATTCTCAGAACGAATCGAAACCTGTACCGCAGAGCTCGGCACCAAAACGATGAACGCGAGCGAGCCCAGCAAGGTCATGGTGACCGAAGCGCCCAAAGTGAGTGTCAGCAAAGTCGCGATCAACGAGTTTATGTGTGGCTATGTGCGCACCGGCGCAAGCTTAGAGAATTTTATGATCAATTCTTTTGCGCGAGGCTGGCTTTCGCTTTCCGATTTTCAAATGTCGCAAAACTTGATCGGTGGTCCGTTAAAGGATGTGAAGGGCGAGTCGCGAGCCAATGGATTTCTCTTCAACGGCTGGAAGATGGTCTTCGACAAAAGTCCGGTGACCGCAGGTGATCTGCTCAATCAGGGCGCGGATACGCGTTTGGTGGCATGGGCCTATGATCATAAAGCGAATCTAAAAGATCCGTCGATCTGTTTGCCCGCAGCCGATGGTGTTTGGAATCATTAGTTTAAAATCTCGCATACGGATTTTGTGATTAACCAATTGACGCAGCTATTCTTCGACGGCGGTGTCGCCTTGCGGCTGAAGAGAATTCAACGTCTTATGAAGATCGTCGACTCGCGCAGGTTTTTGTTCACCTGAATCCATAATTTTAATAACGACTTCACCCTTTGCCAGCTCTTCAGGTCCTACAACGATCACTGCCCAGCTATTCTGCCCGGCGGCGCGCTTCATGCGTTTCGAGAGATTTCCTGAAAATGCGATCTCTGAATACTGGCCCGCCGCACGCAGTTTGTAGCAGAGCTCATAGGCCTGCTGCTCAACACTCGCGTGCACGGGGATAATCACGACTGGTCTGTGCACCAGCGGTGCAAGTGGCGACAGCAACGCCAATCTCTCAAGGCCCGCCGCCCATCCCACGCCCGCGGTCTCAGGTCCGCCCATTTGACCAATCAATTGATCATAGCGGCCGCCCGACAAAACGGTGTCCTGCGCGCCGAGTGCGTTCGTTTTATATTCAAACACACAGTGGGTGTAATAATCCAAGCCGCGCACCAAGAATGGATTCACCTGAAAGGGAATCGCAAGGTGGGTGAGGGTTGAGGTGATTGCAGCAAAGAAAGACTTCGAGGTCTCATTGTAAAACTCTGAAATCACCGGCGCATTTTTTAGCAACGCTTGGTCGCCTTCATCTTTTGAATCTAGAATACGCAGCGGATTTTGCGCCAGTCGACGTTGGCTATCGTTCGAAAGCTTGCTTTGATGTTGTGAGAGATACTTGACCAGACTCGCGGTGTAGTTCGTGCGACTCTCAAGATCGCCAATAGAGTTCAGCTCCAGCCGCACGTCCTTTGTCACTCCCAGACTTTTTAAAACCTCATGCGCCAGAGTCAGGCATTCAATATCGCCAAACGCGGTCGGTACTCCCAGCAGCTCGACGCCGATCTGGTGAAATTGCCGCTGTCGACCTTTTTGCGGCCGCTCATAGCGAAACATCGGTCCTTGATAAAATAATTTCAGCGGTGCTTTCTGACTCAAGCCCTCAGAGATAAAACTGCGCGCGATCGGGGCGGTGCCCTCGGGTCTTAAAGTGATCTCTTCACCATTGCGATCGGTGAAGGTGTACATCTCTTTGTTGACGATGTCCGAGGCCTCACCCAAAGTGCGCTTAAACACGTCGGAAAACTCAAATATCGGAGTGGAAATTTCGCCAAAACCAAAGCGTTCAGATATCGCTCGAGCGTGCTCGACGATAATGTTATGCTTATTTTGTTGCTCGGGCAGCAGATCGTGCGTCCCGCGTACCGACTGAAGAGGACTCATAAACTGCAGTCTAAAAGAGTGGGCTAAGAAATGAAACCTTTGATTTACGATCTGACCCCTAAAATATCAATACGACTGGGAGTTTTCCCAGGCGATCAAGCGTTCGAGCGGACCGTCGCGATGAGCTTTCCAAAGGGCGATATCCTGGAATTGTCGGCGATCAAAACAACGGTCCACCTCGGCGCCCATGCCGACGCTCCAAGTCACTACCATGCGGGGGCCGAGTCCATCGAGTGTCGGGCGCTCGGCCGCTACATGGGTTTGACCCAAGTGATTCGTGTCGAGGGCCTAAAATCGCGCGAGCGTGTTTTGCCAAAGCATGTGACGAGCAAGGTGCAAGCGCCGCGCGTGCTCTTTGACACGTGCTCGTTTCCCGATCCTGAAAAATGGAACTCGGATTTTTGTGCGCTCTCTCCGGAGCTACTGCATTGGCTGGCGGATCAAAAGGTTCATCTTGTTGGCATCGACACGCCTTCGGTTGATCCCGAAGACAGCAAGGCGCTTGAGTCGCATCAGATTCTCTACGCGCGTGATTTTGCGGTGCTTGAGGGCTTATTACTTAAAGGTGTACCTGAAGGACTCTACACAATGATCGCGTTACCGCTGCCCATTGAGGGTTGCGATGCCTCGCCGGTGCGTGCGGTGCTACTGCCGCGAGTTCAGGATTTTCCAGAGTTGGCGTAGAAAAATCCCAACTCCCGCTCGACTTGAGCGGGGAGCACGGGGATCTTCGAGCGCGGCACAAAGAATGTCGTGAGTTGAAAGAAATCTTGAAACACTTTGTGTTTGTCGGCTGCATCTTTCAAATATTGATAACCACTCGATCCGCCCGTGCCGACCTTTGAGCCGAGCATACGCTTAGCCATCAGTGCATGACGATGGCGCCAAGTGGTGAAGAGCTCGTCCATATCCATCAGTGCGGTCAAAAGGCGAAACGGAAGCTGCAGCGCGGGCTGATCGCGATAGAGTTGCACCAACAAGGCGGCGTGCACCGACGTGTACGACAGACGCCACTCGCCCGTTTTTCGAGCCTCAGTATATTTTTTTTCGTCAAACAGCGCGCGAAAGCTCTCGAGCGATCCGTTTAAGATCGTTTCGTTGCGTTTACGATCGGCCTCGCCCAGTTCAGGGTTGGCTTGAATCAGCTTCAAATCGCCGAGCAGGGATTCTTCGACCGTACCTTTATAGACTTTCCAAAAATCGAAATCGCGCATCTTTAAAAACGGAGTGCGCGCCAACCATTTGTCTACAAGGTCAAAAAGATTTCCGCCCGCTTCAATTTTTAAAATTTCAGGTCGCTGATGAGGTTGCAAAGCTTTATCAAAATCGGCTTCATTGTATTTTAAACGCTGGTCGCGTTTCAAGCCGAGCTTGGTCTCGAGCATGCGGAACTGCATACTTTGAAAACCAGAGGCGGGGATAAGCATGTCGCGGAAATCCAGAAAGTCGAGCGGAGTCATGGTCTCCATAATGCGGATCTGATCGATCATATGCTTTTGAATCTCGACCACGCGTTGCAGGCGAGAAACAATTAGATCCATTAGTTTTTCATCGATACGTGGTCGTTCAAAGATTTCAATCACCGAATCGAGTTCGGTCAAAATCAATTTAAACCAAAGCTCGTACACCTGGTGGACGATAATAAAAAGCATCTCATCGTGCGCGGGCTGACCTTGAATTTTACTTTCGAGTTTCTGCGCGTCGAGCAGTTTATCGATCTGCAAATAGTCGTGATAGTTCATTTTACGGGGAAACATTTTTTTACCTCACGTATGGCTTCAATTAGGCGAGTGCTGTCGGCCTTTTGCCAATCGAAGCTGATCATCCAACGACATAGATTAATATCCGCATCCCAAACATAGAAAAAGAATTTTTCTCGCACGGGGTTGATCCAAGCCTTTGGCAACTGCACAAATAGCGCATTGCTTTGCACTGGAAACGGCACGCGGATCTCTGGAAACTCTTTGAGCTGCTCAGCAAGCTCTGCCGCCGTCTTCGTCACGTAAGTCGCAGTCTCTTTCCACAGATCCTGGTGCATGTACGCATAAAACTGCGCGGCCAAAAAGCGCGTCTTGCTCGATAACTGCATGCTTTGCTTGCGATAAAATTTAAAATTCTCTTTTGCTTGCGGAGTGAAGAGTAAAACGGCCTCGGCTCCAAGCAGTCCATTCTTCGTTCCGCCGAACGACACCGCATCAACGCCGGTGTCCGCAGTCATTTCTTTTAAACTGCAACCAAGAGTCACGGCCGCATTTGCCAGCCGCGCGCCATCTAAATGCAACATAAGATTTTTATCGCGAGTGAACTTTCTCCACTCGCGCAATTCCGCAAGTGAATAACTCACGCCGAATTCTGTCGGTTGAGTCAGGCTGACCGCGCGCGCTTGCGAAAAATGCTGATCCCCTTGGCGAGCCAGAAAGTCGGTGAGTTGATCCGGCCGAATGCGACCGTCTTCGGTTGGCACCGCTAAAAGTTTACAGCCTAAGAATTTCTCAGGCGCACCACACTCGTCGACATTGAGATGGGCTACAGAAGAACAGATCACAGCCTCAAAACTCCGCACGCCGGCCGCAAAGCTCAAAACGTTTGCAGCAGTCCCCGTAAAAACATACTGCGCTTCGACCTGCGGACCAAAAAGTCGCTTGAATTCCAAATCGGTAAGTTTGCACAATTCATCCATACCGTATGCATGTGCGTGGCCACGGTTGGCGGCATTGAGCGCACTCATCACTTTCGGATGGACTCCCGAGTGATTGTCGCTGCCTAAGCTAGTTGCAAATTTAAGATCGTCAAACATGATGTAAAAATCCGTGTGCGAGTTGCGCTGCCAATTTTACAGTTCCACCCGCGGACTCCAGAGGCGGCGAGACTTCATAGATTCCTAAAACACGAACATCCAGTCGTTTCATAAAAAGTTGAAACAAGGGCCAGAAGTCTTGAGGTTGAAGTCCTATCGGCCACGCTGCGCTAGAGCCCGCGGCGTAAGGCCATGCAAAAGCGTCAATATCGATGGCGAGAAACGCGGGACGTTTACGCAAGAGTTTTTCCCCCAACGCGGCAACTGTAAAATCGAGAAGGGAGCGGCCCGAGTCTAGAATTTCGTCATGCGAAATGATCTGTCCGCCTTTTTTCTCAACATAGTCCCAGTGCGCGCGGGCATTGCATTGGCCTTGAATTCCGAGCTCCACAAAATCAAATTTAAATTCAGATTCTAAAAGGCGAAAGAACGGAGTGCCGCTGTTGATGCCGCGACCCATATCGCGTACGTCCAGATGCGCATCGACGTTGATGATCAATGGCTTTTCACCCGCGCACACGTCGAGAAACGCCATTCCATCTGCATAGGCATAGTCGTTGCCCCCGCCTAAACTTAAGACCTGGGTCTTCTTCTTGAGCAAGTCGCGCACAAAGCCACGTGCAGTTTCATGACGACTCTTAAGCTCACCAGAAATTTTTAAATCACCGGCATCGGCAAAGGTTTTTGTTTTTCGGCGCGCATGGGGAGTCGTTTTGTATAGTGCCTGGCGAATATGAACCGGCCCCTCGGCCGCACCCCTGCGACCACCATTTTTTTCAATCCCCTCATCGTCGGGGTAACCCAAAATAACGACTTCGACTCCATCCAAGGAACTCTTGGCGAGTTCACCCAAACGTGGATCGTCGGCATCGTTTTTAGAAAAGAAAAGCTTACGCTCGCTCGCAGTAAAATCGCCCATAGGTCATTTACAAATGACTAATCCCTTCGGGCAAGTCCACCAAAAGCACGCGACGCATTGCATTTGAGTGACAAAAATCAGGATTATAAGACAATCCAAAGCGACATGGCGCACGTCCAAATCTCACATCTCATTCCCGCCCCACGTTTAGAGGTTTTCGACTATCTGACCGATCCCTCCACCTTGCCCTTTCTTTTGGACCCGACCATCGAAGTGCAAGTGCTGACCAATGAATCCACATTGAAGCGGGGCAGTGAAGTGCAGCTAGAGATGACTCGCTTTCACATGAGCCAAAGTGTTCGCCTGCGTGTCGAGGACGTCTTGCGCGGTTCACGCCTGACCTATCGCCAAGTCGAGGGATTATTTGCGGCATGGACACACACATTGAGTTTCGAGGATCACGGCGAGCAGGCGACGATGGTTGCCGACATTATTGATTATCAGTTGCCATTCGGCCTGCTCGGATCGCTCTTCGACGATCTCGTTCTAAAAAGTGATTTGCGAAAATTGCTCGAGCGGCGTTTGCAAAAATGCGCCGAGCATTTTGGTTAACTATTTAATAGACAACGGACGATGAGAGAATCAGCTCCGAAACTCTTCAATGCACGAGGTCTCTATTTTTGCCTATTGCACGGCTCGACAGAATCCATTGATCGCGCGAGGGTTACTGGAATCTAACGGATAAAATCTGTAATCATAATTGGTTCCCCCCGATGACGCCATAGGTGTTCCGACAAGCGCGTTTTGCTCGACGGCGAAGCCAATAAGTTTGTCTCTCGAGTCAAAATAGGTAATTAGCTTGGCACTGAACGCAGTGTCCTTATTCTCTTTTGGCAAACCCTGATCAATCCGAATCACGTGAACTTGATCATGAATCTCAGTGCCCTTTATTTTTGAGAGAAGGTCTGAATATTTTGAGGTCGGCTGAAGATAGATGGAATCAAATCCGCCATTGTTGTTATCGAATTCAATTTCGACTTTACCAACTTTGATTTTTGCAGATACACCTTGGAGGCCGTCTTGTTTACCTAATATAATGGTTAAATCGAGACTGCATTCCTGCCCCGTATCTTTGTCGTCGAATGAAATCAGGCGAAAATCAGGATTCTTACCAAAGATCATGGATTGTGCATTCCAAATCTTCGCGAGTTCCGGCGTTTTAATGTGGGTGAATTGCGGCGGCTCCTCATAGAATTGAATCACCGGAGTATTAAATCCAAGATCCCTGAGCTTACGATTTAGGTCGCGTTGTAAAACCAGGACTGGGCACTCACCTGCAACACAATGATTCGACGATTTCACGTCTTCGTCTTGGGCTTTGATCATTGCATCTCGAGCGTCTTGCATGGCCTTCGCCGCCAAACGGACCGACTCATAGTCCGCATCTGTAAGCTCAATTTTTCGAGCGTCCCCGGCCTTATTGTAAATTGCGCAGGGATAGGGCATGGGCGGGCTTGTTTGATCATTTTGCTGATATAGCCTTGATGGACCATTCTCAGCGACACACTGATTGTACGGACTGGCAAACCGGAGAAGTCTTAGTCCCATAGCGATCTCGTGAAAGATTAAATCCGCCTTAGAGATCTCATCGCCTCTGTAATTGGAGGTATCGACATAAACTTCACTTAGGTTTTGAACGGCAATTTGATCGGTATGAAAAGGCGCACCCAAAATTTTTTGCGGAACTTTATCCAAAGAGACCGGTACAAAATACCAATTTTTATTTAAGACCGCTTCGATCATAAGAGGCATTTGAAAAGCCATCGACTGCTTATAGGCTTTGAGAAACGGCTCAACAAACTTCTTATACTCGGGCAGGTCGCGGATGTTGACTCGATAGCTTTCGATCGGTTTACCGTTAATGCCATTGCCCCCTCCGCCGTCGAGCGTTCCGCGTGAAGTTCCCCCGACTGCGGACCCCGCGGGATTTCCTGGGCTAACATCCCTTGCATTACTGCCAGGTGCTGAACTCGTGGTGAAGCCATTCCTTTCACCCGAAATTTGGCCCGGAGCGCCCTTTTGCGCGCAAGACATCGTCAGGATGGAGCTGAGGCCCAATATAAGGGTATTAGATATCAAGTTCTTCACTGTTATCTCCAGTTTTGCAAAGTGTTTGCCAGTTTTAACTGAGTCAATGCGCGCGGCGAACGGCCACCCGTTTGGGTGGCTTTTTCGATTAAGAATCACTGAACTACGGTCAGAAAACTTTGGACCTTTTTTAAACTCTTTAGAGCATTGGTCATTAGCTTCGCAACCTGTAGGTCGCGGTTGTCGTGAGCCAATTCGTAGATGATGCCTTCGATATCATCGTCCACGGTTCCGCTGTCCTCGAAGATCACGGGACCCCATGCTCCGTCGAAAAGACCTTTGATTTGTGCCGCACGAGGATTGCGGTCGAGAGTTCCGTTCACTGTTAAATGGGCCATCGCACTGGCAAGACCCAAGGCTCGATAAAGATCTCCAGTGTTATGGCCGGTCATTGCCCAAACCAGAGCGTATTTTGTGCGGAATACGATCGCCTCGGGGGCGCTGTTTCCCCAACCTCCGCCACGATTATTCAACTCCATCAACAACGCAGAAATCTCTTTTTCAGTTCGCGAACTCGTAAATCGATCGATCTGGACGTCATAATAAACTCCCTTTACGAGAGTGGGAGTTGGGCCGTCGGCATAAGAGTTGGCAGCAAACAAAGTCAGAACGGATAGAACACTTGAAACTATTAACGCTTTCATAAATTCTCCTTTTTTTAAAAAACGCATTATGCGCCTTTTTAAGAAAATAGCGCGTTGAGTCAAATGACACTAGATCTACTTTGTTAAAAAGTAACCTTAAATTTTACATTTTTGCTAAATACTCCGATTAAGATTAGAGCTTATGAGTATTTACGACTTTCAGGACTATAAAGAATTTTATCGAAGATGGCTTGAAACTCAGCCGTCTCGCGGCCGTGGAGTAGGCCGACGCATGGCACTTCACTTAACCACCTCAAGCACGCTAATAAGTCAGATTTTCAACGGCGATCGACATCTGAATTTAGAAATGGCGACCGAGGTTGCGGAGTTTCTAAGCCTAACGGAACGTGAAACTGACTATTTTTATTTATTGATTCAGTATGCTCGCGCGGGAAGCAAAAAACTTGAACGTAATCTGCGCCGCCGAATTGAAGCCGCACAAAACGATGCGCGTAAGGTCTCGGAGCGGGTCATAAAAGATAAGGAGCTGAGCGAGCAAGAAAAGTCGATCTACTACTCGAACTGGCTTTACGCGGGGGTACGAAATATTATTGCAACCCGTGAAGTGAAAACACCAGACTCGATTGCCGAGCGATTGCATGTTCCTCGTCAGCGCATACTGGGTGTGCTTGAGTTCTTGCTCGCACACGGCTTAATTTCCGAGAGCAAAGACGGTTATGAATATCTCCTTAAGCGCACACATATATCCGCAGACCATCCCCTCGTTCACCAGCACCATAAAAATTGGCGGCTCAAAGGGCTTGAGAAGATGCTAGCTGAGCCGGAGGCGAATTTGTTTTACTCTGGTCCAATGTCACTTTCGCAAGCCGACGCAGAAAGAATCAGGAATAAATTGTTGGAACTGCTGAAAGAGGTAACCCAAATTGTTGGCGAGTCAGACTCGGAGACTGTTAGGTGTTTGAACATCGATTGGTTTGATTTTTGATCCTTGGGGTGTGATGAGACGGATTACGGGTTGTCGCCGCATCGGTGACGCGCGGGCTCGCTTAACTCTTGATATGGGTCGGGCAGAGTTTGCCGATCAGGTTGGCTCGGCGAGCAGCTCAAAGCCTTGAATGAAAGTATTATTACCTCTAGCAAACGTTCCGCAACTTCATGACGTCCAAATAATCGGACTTGGGTGGAGGTCGTCAATGACCTATTATGAGATCTCTATATTATTTGTTTGGTTAGCTTTGTTCGTGTGAAATCGCATCTGAACATTTTTGCAGCGCCCATTCAGCAACTTCACGCAAGGATTCATCTGCCGTTGCGATTTCCACACAATCCCTAAGCGACACAATACGCAAATTTCCGATTACGTAAAGGGCGTTGCGTTTAAGGCCTTGCGGGCGCGCCCTTAAGTATGGTTGCTTGGCAAAACTTTTGCTCAACGCTTTGTTTGAGCTGGTTAAAATCCAACGCAGATCGCGGGCCAGGTCCTCGTGCGCCGATACCGGTGTCTGACTTAGAGTTGCCATCGGCTCTTTGCCATAGAGTTTTTCGTTCCACGGGCAAACTGTCTGACAGATATCGCAACCAAAAAACCAATCGCCGAATTTTTCTCGCAACGGTTCGGGCGCAGCCTCACGCGCTTCGATCGTCCAGTACGAGATGCATTTGCCTGCATCGAGCACGCGTGGAGAAGTGATCGCTTGGGTCGGACACGCCGTGATACAGCGATCACAGGTTCCGCAAAAGTCGGGGAGTTGAGTGGGAGAATCGGAGCAGATCAGTGAAGTAAAGATCTCGCCGAGAAAAAACAACGAACCCTTTTTCGGATGAATCAAACAGGTGTTCTTGCCAATCCAACCCAACCCCGCTTGAACTCCCAAATCCCGTTCCATAACCGGCGCTGAATCCGTGAAACATAAGAATTCTTCCTCTGGATATTTTGCTTTCAGAGCCTGCGCCAATTCCTCGAGTTCGCGGCGAAATTCAAAATGGTAGTCAATGCCACTGGCATAAAGTGCGGTGCGGGGTTGGAACGAAGAATTCTCAAGAGGATAAGGGTGTGGCGAATAGTTTTTTGCGACCACGATCGCGGAACGCGCCTTTGGCATCAGTAGCTGCGGATTTTCTTTCATGGGCAAATGGCGTTCAAGGTAGTCCATGCTGGCGTGATTCCCGGCCTTCAGCCACCCCCGATACAAATCCAACGACAAAGGGGTGCCCAGGGTCGTGAAACCCCAATGACTAAATGAAAAGCGTTCCGCAGAAGCGGTTAGGTGCGAGACAAAATCCATCCCGACAGGCATAGTGCCCTTATGAGAATTCGTCAAAGGCTCGAGACATTGCACGCGCATCCGCACTTTCAAGTCGTGCTCCGCATTGTTGAGACCCTAGAGGCTCAGGGCTATGCAACCGTTCTGGCCGGAGGTTGCGTGCGCGATGGGCTTTTGCACAGAATTCCGAAGGATCTGGATGTCGCAACGGCGGCGCCCCCTGAAGTTGTGGAGAAGAGTTTCAAGCGTACGCTCGCGGTCGGCAAAGCCTTTGGCACCATCGTGGTTATCGAAGACGGATTGAATTTTGAAGTGACGACCTTTCGCAAAGACGGCCCCTACGTCGACGGTCGCCATCCGGTAAAAGTCGAATTCAGTGACATGCACGAGGACGCGCGCCGCCGCGACTTCACCGTCAACGCCATGTTTTACGATGTGCGCAAAGACGAAGTGATCGATTTTGTTGGAGGCATCAAGGATCTCAAGGCTCAAACCTTGCGCACCGTCGGGGTCGCGGCTGAGCGTTTTCAAGAAGACCGCCTGCGCATGCTCCGGGCCGCGCGTTTTGTGGCTCAACTTGGCTTCCAACTGAATTCCGAGACTCTACAAGCGATCAAAAAAGATCATATGGCCTTAAAAGAAGTCTCGAGCGAGCGCGTGTTCAACGAGATGAAACGCATGCTCGAATCGCCCTCGATTATTTCTGGGATTGAAGTCTTAGTAGAGTCTCAATTGAGCAAAGTCGTTTGGCCAGAAATCGAAAAGGTCGACCTTGAATTGCTGGCCTCGTTCACGCCGTTCTTTGATTGGGAGAACGCCTATGCGGCACTGATGTTAATTCTTAGTGCGAAAGATATTGAAACTCGATTGCGCGCCTGGAAAGTTCCGCGTGAGAGTATGAAGCGTATTCAAGCTCAGATCGAAGGTCTCAAAATTCTTTTGAATCCGAAATCAGGTCGTGCCGACCGGGCGTTGATTCTGGGTGGGGATGAGTTTGCAGAAGTGCTACTGCTTGCACGTGGCTTCCTGCGCGGAAATATCGATTTGATTCAAGGTTGGATCAAAGACTATCTCAAGATGACAGGTCAGGCGGGACTGCTGCCAAAACCATTGCTCAATGGACAAGATTTAATTGCGGCGGGTATTGAGCCAGGCGAAAAAATGGGCCTTCTGTTGAAGGCCCTGTATCAAGAACAGCTTGAAGGTAACTTCTTCTCTAAGGCCGAAGCCTTAGAGAAGTTAAAAGAATTTACGGCTTAAACCAGCAGTGCGGACGAACACCATCTTTTTGTCCCGCAGCTTCGTTGCAAGTTCCCATGTTGGGATCCGTATCGCTCAGCGGAGCTTTCAAATCGTGATAGCAGATGCCACCTTGATAGTAAGTGTCCGTACGACATTGCGTTGCCGGGTGAGCGTCATCCGTCGCAGTGACATTGCTCATATCCGGAGTGTCGAGTCGGGGAGCAGTTGTTTCTTTACGCATCGCTTGGAACAAATATCCTGCGCCAAGACCAGCCGTACCTACGCGCATACAAAGATTCTTCTCAGGTTGCGTAGTATAGACCGTTCCGCACTTCGCCATCAGGATCGGATCGATCGTGTTGGTGTCGACAAACGTTTGATTGTCTTTTTCGGTCCATACGAAGCGCAAGCAATTCAGAGTCGCGTAGTAATCCGCTTCCCCTTCATTGCTCGCCCAGTCGCCAAAGTAGCTTGAGATCTTGGGAGCGCCGCCCAGATGGTGACCGGTCTCATGACATGCCACCAAATAGAAAACCTCTTTGGTTACGACCGGGTGACGGGCAAGGCCTCCGTACATGTTTAAGATCCAGGTTGAGCCAAACTCTTGCGCCGAAGCGTTGACAGTGTCATCGGTCCAGTTGCGGTTGATGGTTAATGTGCCGCCTCGTGCAGCCATAATGGGAGTGTAGTAGTTCGAGATGACATCTAATACTTCATTGAACTCAGTCTCGGAGATTCCTCCGGTTGAGTTTATACGTATCGGGATCTTCATATCGTTCTCAGGTAAGAAACCAGCGCAGAGATTACGAACGGGCGTAAAACTCGCAGTGGCCATTACCAAAAACAGAGCAGCGGAACTCTTCCATAAGATATTCACTCGGGTGTCCTTTCGTTATTCACGAAAGTCTAGTTCCAAAGTGGAGCTGTTGAGAAGGCTGGTTGCGATAGTCTAGACGTTCGACCAGCGGAAATTATGATTTTGCTGCAGGTGGATTAGGCTTAACTTTACGTTCGGTGCCTTTGTGTTTGCGCCAATCGTATTCGCCATTGTTTGAAAAGCGATCGTTCCAAGATTTCCATTTTTCAGCTTTGAACTTATGAACCACATTGCCGTCGGCATCGAAGATGTCGGGCGCTTTACCAAATAAGAAGTCGAGTATATTACCGAGCATTTCCGCGTGGCCCCTTGTTCGTTACCTATTGGATAACGGAAAACAAGGGGTCCGACAAGATGCTTTATTGGCAGTCGAGGTTGACGCAGGCCAAAGCCAAGTCGTCTTTAACGTCGTCCGGAATTTCGCGGCGTTGAGCAACATATTGGTCAATCATATGGGTTCCACAACTTAAGCGAGCCTCTTCGCGAGCCGCTGAAAGCGTCTTGCCACGACCAATAGCCGTTCCGTAACCCGTGACGATCTTGCACGTTTGCATCTTATTTACCGACTCAGGGTGACGGTTCTCCATCGCACTCACCTGAGTGGACATTAAGGTCACCAGTAAAGCTCCTAAAACGATTGTAAATGTACGCATATGTTTATCTCCTGCCATTAGGTAAGAGCAAAAGCGGTTCCACATTTGGGTTTTAAATAAGTCCGTAAGTATTTGATTATAGGTGGATTTAAGAGGTGTCACGATGGCCCTGGCGAGGCCCCAGGCCCGGTGCATCCATTTTCCCACAAAAAGGGCACACGCCTGTCAAAAGGCTCGACAGCAGTAGGGACCTCAGTAGGGACAGCAGCAGCGCCCACCTCGCGTATCTAAGGCACCCTGAATTCACGCCGCAAATGCCCATCCATCTTCCGCACCCCAAAATACTCAATCGCCGCTCTTTGGTTACAGCTTCTGCACAGGAGTCGCAAATTCGATAACGTAGATTCTCCACCCACCGACCGTGGAATCACGTGATCGATCTCAAGTGCATAAGTCGAATCGCACTTCGTACACTTGCACTGATCCCTCCGCCAAACCTGCCGTCGAATCTCCGCCTGCGAAATCACTTTCGGCGCCGAAAGTGATTGCTTAGTTTTTAGGCTTTCGGTGGATTCATGGGTATTATGAGTTTCATCAGCGCCATGAGTTTCGTCGGCTTCATTCATAGACTTCGTCGCGGACCCCTTCCCCGCGGGCCTCTTCATCGGCTTCTCCGCCAGCAGTTGATCGCAAAGTTTATGCATCAACTCTTCGAGACTTATATTGGGATTGGTATG
>JAYVPG010000095.1:0-4578 GCA_043757545.1 Pseudobdellovibrionaceae bacterium | reverse complement strand
CCGTTTTTGAATTGCCGAACGTCTGGAATGAAAAGATGAAGCAGTATCTCGGCTTGAGCACGCTCAGCGACTTCAAAAACGGCTGCATGCAAGACGTACATTGGCCGAGCGGCGGCTTTGGATATTTTCCATCGTACACCTTTGGCGCCGTCATCGCCGCCCAACTTTTCACGGCTGCGGAAAAAAAGCGACCCAGCTTACGCGGCGAAATCGCAAAGGGTGAATTCACCGGCCTGCACGCATGGCTGAAGGAAAACATCTGGAGCGAAGGTTCGCGCCTGGACACACTTCAGCTGGTCGAAAAGGCGGCGGGACCGCTGTCGGTGGCGGCGTTTAAAAATCACTTAGAAAAGCGATATCTACGCTAGAGACGATCTCCCTTGAGCCGGGGCCTTGTATTTGCAATAGTAGTTCGTCCATTGATGAATTTGGAGTCACGCCGTGTTCGGTTCGAGAACAGTCGCCTTTTGGCTTTTAAACACACTCTTCGTCGTGCTCATTTTGAGCCCTGGGCAGTCCCATGGTGCCGGTTTTTGTCAGGAAAAATTGTTATTTGGGCCCCTTCCCGTCCATAGCAAAACGCTCACTGAGAGACGGCCCGGCTATTATAAATTCGAGGACAAAACGTATAATTTTAAATTTGAAGCCAATCTCTCTGAAGATGGCGAATTGCTGGTTGAAGCGTACTTAGTTAATCCGAGGCGCAACCTGCGGGCGCAAAAGAGCGGCAAAGAGCTATATCAAGAAATGGTTGAGCACATTGGGTTGGATAATATACCGATCATCAAAGGGCTCTGGTACGGCGGTACAAACTTAATACAGTTTACCGACGGCTTAAGCGCGGGCCTAGTGCCCACAGAGGCGGCCCGGGCAACTTGGTCTGGCCGCATGGCCGCCAAGTATGGATTTAGCGAAGTAAAGAACATCGAAATTGAAGAAGAGAACCGCCAAGCCGGAAAGGTGATCGTCGGAGTTCAACTTGATTTCGTCAGACCCGAAGGCCAAAAAACTATACCCAAGCCGCCAGCTGCTCTGGCGCCGAGTCTCAACAGTTTCAAACCTGTTCAGGGGGACACGTTGGTAGATACCTCAAATCCAGATATATATTCATTTGTAGACCTCGACTTCGGATTTTATTTTAAAGCGGAACTCGACAACGATGGGGCAGTAATAATCGCCGCCAAAATGTCTGACCCGACCAAAAAAATACGAAGTGCCGAAACCTTAGGACGGCAATATCAAAGTATGATTCAATACTTTGGCTCTGAAAATATTAAGGCCACTCGATTCACTTCTTCGAAATAAACGTTAGTGACCTAGATACGAACGTTGGATTTCTTCATTTTGCAAAAGTGCTTTGCCTTCGCCAGTTAGGCGCACTTTTCCAACTTCAAGAACATAGGCGCGATGGCTTACCTTGAGCGCCATGCGGGCATTTTGTTCGACGAGTAAGATCGTCATACCCTCGGAATTTAATTTTTGTACGATTTGGAAGATTTGTTGCACGATTCTGGGCGCCAGGCCGAGCGACGGCTCGTCGAGCATCAAGATCGAAGGCTTAGAGAGAATCGCGCGACTGATCGAGAGCATCTGCTGCTCGCCGCCCGAAAGCGTTCCGGCCGAAGCCTTGTAGCGCTCCTTCAAGCGTGGAAAGAGCGTGAAGCAGCCCTCGATCTCCGTCTGCAAATTCTTGACGTCCGTGCGTCGATACGCTCCGAGGCGGAGATTTTCTTCTACTGTTAAGTTCAAAAATATTCCGCGACCTTCAGGAGAATGAACCAGACCGTGGGTCACAAGATTGTGCGGCGAAATGCCCGAGGTGGGTTGGCCCTTCAATAAAATTTCACCCGTACTCGGCAACAATCCCGAGACTGCGCGCAAGGTCGTTGTTTTTCCAGCCCCATTTGCGCCAATAAGTGAAACGATTTCGCGAGGGAAAATATCAAAAGAAATTCCCTTTACCGCTTCGATCGCGCCATAACTCACTTTTAAATTTTTTACCGAAAGAAGTGGTTGGCTCAAGCGCCCTCCTCTTCGACGCCCAAATAGGCTTCGATGACCTTGGGATTATTTTGAATGTCCTTGGCCGCGCCTTCGGCAATCACACAGCCGTGATCTAAAACGACAATGCGCTCACAAATTCCCATCACCAGCTTCATGTCGTGCTCGATCAGTAAGATCGCGAGCTTAAAATCGCGCCGAACTTTTTGAATCAAGCTCATCAGCTCTTCAGTCTCCGAATGATTCATGCCGGCGGCGGGTTCATCCAGCAGCAAAAGTTTGGGCTTACCGGCCATCGCCCGAACAATTTCAATCTTACGCTGAACGCCGTAGGGCAATGAACCGGCTTGATGACCACTGTATTTATCTAGAGAAAAAATCTTTAGCAGCTTCATCGCTTCTTCGCGAAACTCCGCCTCAACAGAAAAAAATTTGCCACCCCTCAAAAAAGTCGACGGCAGTCCATAAGAAACAGATTGGTGCATCGACACCATAATATTGTCGATCACCGAAAGCGTGGCAAACAAACGAATATTTTGAAACGTACGGATCACGCCCAAGCGAGCGATCTCGTAGGCTTTGAGCTCATTGACTAAGTTCCCCTCGAGCAGAATTTCACCTGAAGTCGGTCGATAAATTCCAGAAACTAAATTGAACGCGGTCGTCTTCCCTGCACCGTTCGGACCGATCAAGCCGATCAACTCGCCCGGCTGGATACTGAGATTCATTTTCTCAATTACTTTTAAGCCGCCAAATTGAATGCTGACATCTTTAAGCTGAAGGAGCATTTCGCCTCCAGTTTTTACGTAGGAATTGAGTCCACTCTTTCGAGCCAAGCAGGCCCGTTGGACGCAAGATCATCAAGAGGATCAAAGCGAGGGAGTAAATCACCATGCGCAGATCCACGTGAGTGTACTCTTGCACCGGCCGCAGCGCTTCGGGCAAAATCGTCACCAAAATCGCACCGATTACCGACCCCGTCATGCTCCCCATCCCCCCAAGAACGACCATAATTACAACGTCGACGCTCTTTACGAATTGAAAGCTCGAGGGATTTAAAGAGTTGGTGGTGTGCGCGAATAAAGATCCCGCTGCGCCCGCAAAGAAACTCGAGATCACAAACGCCATCACTTTAACTCGCGTCGTGTTGATGCCCATGCACTCAGCTGCGATTTCGTCCTCGCGCACGCTCAAGAAGGCGCGACCGTAAGAGCTGTGCACCAAACGCCAGAGCAACAGCACCGTTGCGCCGGCCCAAAAGAAGGCTTGAAAGCACGCGACAAATCCTGTGTTGCCGGGGATCCCGTAAAGTCCACGCGCGCCGCCCACAACCTCAAGATTCAGAAGCACGACGCGAATAATTTCTCCAAAACCCAACGTTACAATGGCCAAATAATCGCCGCGCAAGCGCAAGGACGGCATGCCCACCACAAACCCTGCGAACGCTGCACATAGCCCACCGGCTACCGCATAGATCGGAAAATTTAAAAATTCCAAACCGGGAGCAAACGGCTGAAAGTTTAAACTGAGTAATCCACTGACATAGGCACCGACCGCCATAAACCCGGCATGGCCAAGAGAAAACTGTCCGCAGAAACCAATCACCAAATTCAGCGAGGTCGCGAGCATAATATTGATCGCAATATAAAAGAGGATCTGCTGCATGTAAGCGTTCAAGCCAAAACTGGCCACCGCACTGATCAAGGCCGCGCTACCCAAAACTAAAATCCAACCGCGTAAGGATCGCATTAGACTTTCTCCGCGCGCGGACGACCAAAAAGACCCGAAGGTTTGAACAACAAAATTAGAATCAACAGTCCAAATGCCAAAGCGTCACGATAGGTGCTCGACAAATACGCGACCACCATCTCTTCACTCAAGCCCATTAACAATCCACCAACGACTGCGCCGGGAAGATTTCCGATGCCGCCCAAAACGGCCGCGACAAAGGCCTTTAAGCCAATGACTGTGCCCATCAGAGGATCAATCTTTGGATATTTTAAGCCAACCAGCACCGAGCCCACACCCGCAAGCGAGCTGCCGACAATAAAGGTCACCATGATGATACGGTTGACGTTGATTCCCATCAAAGTCGCTGAGCGAAAAGAAAAGCTCACCGCGCGAATGGCCATTCCCGTTTTTGTCTTTTGAATAAACCAGTTCAAGCAAAGCATAGAGATGACCGCGACCATAATAATCGTCACGTCAAAGAGCTGAATTTGAATGGCGCCAAAATTAAACAAAGTGCGGTCGAGTAAAACTTCAGGAAAAAGTTTGGGATCCGCTCCAAAGACGACCTGCCCCGCGAACTGTAAAAACAAACTCACACCGATCGCCGTGATTAACGTGTTGGTCTTTGGTGCCGAACGCAACGGACGATAGGCGAAGCGCTCGATACAAAGTCCAAGCAGCGAACAAATCGTCATCGAAATGAGAAGAGTTAAACCAAATGAGGTCCAACCCGGTTTTTCATTGAGATGAAAGCGAGCCGCCCCGTAGTAAGCGGCAAATGCGCCCACCATGTACACTTCGGAATGCGCGAAGTTGATCAACTGCAAGACCCCATACACCATAGTG
>JAYVPG010000094.1:0-4631 GCA_043757545.1 Pseudobdellovibrionaceae bacterium | reverse complement strand
CGCCACGACGGCGTATGACTTTACACTTGTTACAAATACGCTTCACAGAAGCTCTGACTTTCATACGAACTCCATCTTTAACCCTTCGAAATCACACGCTTTTCGCGGATTTTGAAGGACACAAAGGAATGCAAGCGGTGAAGCTAACACCCGCATTTTACCAAGTCCAGCACTTTCTAACCACTTAGGTCATGAGCGCTTGACTTGCAGAGCCTTTGCTATTCTTTCGAACACTTCCTCACTCGAGCCCGTTCCATCGATTTCGACAAACGGACCTTTGGCTTTGTAGTAGTCCTTCAGTGGACGAGTACTTGTCTCATAAGCCTCAAGACGAGTACGGATAACTTCTTCCTTATCATCCGGGCGTTGAACCACTTGGGCTCCACACACGTCGCAAATTCCATCGGCCTTAGGTGGCTTAGATTCGATATGATAGGTCGTTCCGCAGTTTTTGCACACTCGCCGACCTGTCAGTCGACCCAGGAGCAAAGCCGATGGAACGGCTAAAAATACGCTCTTATCTACCTTAAGACTTAAATCTTTCAGAAGATCCTCGAGTGCCTCCGCTTGGACGACATTTCGAGGGAATCCATCTAAAATAAAACCCTGACCCTTTAAATTCCCCAACACCTCTTGCACCAAACCAATGGTGATCGAGTCGGGAACCAACTTTCCAGCATCCAAAAAACCCTTGGCCTCTTTGCCAAGTCGGGTCTCATTCTTAATCGCCGCGCGAAAAAGATCTCCCGTGCTGATGTGCTTCAAGTTTAAGCGTTCAATCAACAACGCGGACTGAGTGCCCTTACCCGCGCCCGGCGGCCCAAAGAGAGTCAGGTTCAATATTGAACCCTCCGACTTTTCAGCTTAACGCCCTTCAAAAGACCTTCGTAACGTGCGGTCAGCAAGTGCGATTGGATCTGCTGGCTCGTATCGAGCGCCACACCCACAAGAATCAGAAGGCTCGTTCCACCGAAGTAAAACGGGACCTTAAATTCTTGGATCATCATCGTCGGAATAATACAGATTGAGCTCAGGTAAATCGCACCGGTCACTGTCAACCGATCAAGTACTTTTTTTATGTAATCTGCAGTGCTTTTTCCAGCGCGAATGCCGGGAATAAATCCACCATATTTTTTCAAATTGTCAGCCACTTCAGTCGGATTGAATACGATCTCAGTGTAGAAAAAGCAGAAAAATATGATCAATCCCACAAAAATCAAATTGTAAAGTGGATGATTGGGATGCAACGAATCCGCCAGAGTTTTCAGCATAGGGTTCTGCACAAACTGCGACATCGTTGCCGGAAACATCAATAGACTGCTCGCAAAAATCGGCGGGATAACATTGGCGAAATTAATTTTCAAAGGCAAATGACTCTGTTGTTGCTGAGACATTCCTTCGCGAGTTGGAGCCCGCTGTGAATATTGAATCGGAATTCTACGTTGTCCGACTTCAAGGTAAACAATCAAGGCGATAATCCCTACCATCGTCGCAACAATTCCAATAGCGATGGCGCCGTTCATCTCACCGGTTTGTACCATATGCCACAGGCGCAAAGCACCGCTCGGCATACCGGCCGCGATACCCGAGAAAATGATCAAACTAGATCCGTTGCCAATCCCACGCTCAGTGATTTGCTCAGCCAACCACATGATAAAGCAAGTGCCCGCCATCAAGGTAATGATCGCCATCCAACGGAAACTTAAAAAGGGAGCAAAATAAAGCGTGGTCACCAACGGCGTTCCGTGCGAATCCGCATTCATAAGAAACGACGACATGGCATAGCCTTGAATCAATGCCAATACGATCGTTGCATAACGAGTGTACTGATTGATTTTCTTGCGTCCCGGCTCGCCTTCTTTTTTGAGTTGTTCAAGAAAGGGAATTGCCGTCTGCAACAATTGAAAAATAATCGACGCAGAAATATAGGGCATAATACCTAGAGCGAAAATACTAAAGCGCTCAAGCGCTCCACCGCTAAATGTATTGAATAAACCAAAAATCCCAGTCGACTGGGACTCGAAGAACTTCATCATTACGTTGGCATCAACTCCCGGAACGGGGACGTGAACGCCTAAACGATAGATTGCCAAAACTCCCAATGTGAACAAGATACGTTTTCGTAGCTCGGACGGGATGCTAATGCCTGGTGATGTTGCCACTACAGTACCTCTACTTTTCCTCCGGCCTTCTCGAGTGCGGCTTTGGCGGTTTCACTGAACTTATGTGCACGTACGGTCAAACCTTTGGGAGCGTCGCCGCGACCGAGGATTTTGATCTTCGTTTTCTTGCCCACAAGTCCAGCTTTCGCAAAATCCTCAGGACCCACGGATCCAGAAAATGCCTGAAGCTGGTTTAAATTAATAATCTCAAAGACGTTTTTAAACGCCGTATTCGTAAATCCTACCTTAGGCATACGACGAATCAACGGAGTTTGTCCGCCCTCAAAGCCGCGACGGATCGGAGCGCCCTTGCGAGCCTTTTGACCTTTGTCACCCTTAGTGGACGTTCCGCCCTTACCTGACCCACGACCACGCCCAAGGGCCTTGGTATTATGAGTCGAACCGAAGTGCTTTTTGAGAGTCGACAATGCGTTCATTTTACTTCTCCACTTGCACATCAAGAAGGTGCTGAATCTTGTAAATCTGGCCGCGGTTGGCCGGATTGTCTTTGATCACTTTACTGTGATTGATACGGCGCAGCCCCAAGCAGCGAACTGCATCCCGCTGAGTGCGAGTCGTCCCGATCAAACCACGCTTCAATGTCACTTTAAAACCTTTGTTAGCCATATATCACCTTGAACTAATCGTTCCTTGTAGGACGCTTATCGATCAACTGAGACAACCCATCCATCGTCGCGCGAACGGCGTTGTGCGGGTTGGTTGTGCCTACGCACTTCGTTAAAATATCTTTGATACCTACGGCTTCCAAAACCGCACGCACCGGACCGCCGGCGATAACGCCCGTTCCAGGAGATGCCGGAATCAAAATCACTTTGGCCGCTCCGAATTTCCCAGTCACTTGATGGGGAATCGTGCGCGACTCTTTCAACTTCATCGTTTTCAAAGACTTCTTCGCAATGCGAGTCGCTTTGCCGATGGCCTCTGGAACTTCGCCCGCTTTACCGGTACCAAATCCAACTTCACCTAAACCGTTGCCGCAAACGACAAGGGCCGAGAATGAAAATCGGCGACCGCCCTTTACGACTTTGGCCACACGATTGATGGCGACGACGCGCTCTTGTAATTCCTGCTGTTGGTTCTCCACTTAATTGCTCCTTAAAAGCTCAGGCCCGCTTCACGGGCGCCATCTGCCACAGCCTTAATACGACCATGGAATACATAACCACTACGATCAAAAACCACGTTCTTAATGTTCTTACTCAATGCACGCTTCGCAACCTCTTGACCGACCTGTTTCGCGATTTCCAAGTTCTTCTTGGTCAGATTGCCTTCAAGAGTCGAATAGGACACGAGCGTCTTACCCGAATTGTCATCGATAATCTGAGCATAAATATGTTTGCTGCTGCGAAACACCGCCAAACGTGGACGCTCGGAAGTACCCTCGAGCTTTTTACGAATACGGGCCTTGTTTTTGATCCGTTTCGTAACTTTGTTCGCGGTCTTATTCTTAAGCTTAATGCGAATCACAAATCACCTCTTACTTAGCAGCGGACTTACCCGCTTTACGGCGGATAGTCTCGTCAGAGTATTTAACACCTTTACCAAGATAAGGCTCGGGTGGGCGGAAGCTGCGAATTTTCGCGGCCACTTGTCCAACCTGCTCACGGTTTGGTCCAGACACAACGATATGAGTTTGTTTCTCAACCGCGATTTCAATTCCTTGCGGGATCATAAACACGATCGGATGACTGTAACCCAAACTCATTTCCAATTTCTTGCCGCTGACTGCCGCTCGATAACCGACACCGTTCAGATCGAGTTCGCGAGTCCAACCTTTGGTTACCCCGGTCACTGCGTTTTGAATCAGCGCGCGATAGAGGCCGTGAAAGGCACCTGTCGTTGTGGCTTCGTTGGTCTTAGTCAAAATAATTTTTCCATCTTCGATCTTGGCTTTGATCTCTGGGCGCATTCGCACGGTCATGGAGTGTTTTGCACCCTTCACAACCACTTCGTTTGCCGCGGTCACATTCACTTGAATGGCCTTATCGAAATAAACTGGAGCTCGACCTATACGTGACATAAATTACCTACCAAACGTTGCACAAGATTTCGCCACCGAGGTTTTCTTTTTTAGCGGTGTCGCCATCGACCACGCCTCGGTTGGTACTAATAATTGAAATTCCAAATCCATCACGAACTTCGGGAATATCCGCAGACTTAACGTAAACACGTCGCCCAGGACGGCTGATACGATCGATCGAAGTGATGATCGGCTTACCTTTTTCGTTGTACTTGAGGTACACGCGCATAACGCCTTGCTTGTCGTCACGGACGACTTTGAAAGAGCGAATATATCCGTTATCCAACAAAATTTTGGCGATACCGACGCGTACATTCGACGCTGGAATATCCAATTTTTCGTGGCGCGCGGCACCCGCGTTGCGAACTCTAGTTATGAAATCACCGATTGTATCCATACTTCAACTCACTCCTTAATTAGCGCTTTCT
>JAYVPG010000093.1:0-4670 GCA_043757545.1 Pseudobdellovibrionaceae bacterium | reverse complement strand
AGTGGTCGATTGAAACGCAAGTGGCGTTTTCGAGCCAAGGCTTTTGCCACGGCGTACAAATGAGACCTGGCAATACGAAGAGCGGTACGGACGCAGCGGGATTCATCGAGAGAATTTTCCAAGACTCAAGGTCTCAACTCGAGCGCAAAAGAGCGGGGCTGGATTACTTCCGCGCCGACTCTGCCTATTGCCATCAAGAGGTGTTCAAGTCGTTGTTAAAAATGGGCGTACTGTTTACGATCACGGCCAATGAGGCCACGACCCACTGGAAAACGCAGCTTCGCCAAGAAGGCTTGAGTTGGACGGCGTGGATTTACTCTGATGAGGATAAAAAGAAAGCGGCAAAACGAGAATTAGAGTTACCCAAGGTGGAAGTTAGCCGTTTTTACTGGCGCCCTTCGTGGTCAGAAAAGATGCTGATGTTTCCGATTGTTGTGAAGCGCACGTGGAAGCCCGCAAGGCTCGAGACACAGCACGACTTATTTGCTCCGGACACGGTTTTAGAAGAGGGAGAATGGGATTACTACGCAGTGGTGACCAACCTAGATCTAGCGCAGTGGACACTACAAGAAGTATCTGAGCATCATGCGAAACGCGGCAATGCCGAGAACTTCGTTAAAGAAGAAAAGTACAATTTTAAACTCAAAAATTTTCCGTGCCTAAAGATGTTACCCAATCACGCTTGGGTTCAGCTAGCGCTTGTAGCGCACAATATGATCCGCTGGATCGCGCTTATGGACGCGCCAGATCGACCGCATTACTCTAAAAAGATCCGACGACGATATGTTTTCAATGCCGGAAAGCTTGTTTATCACGCCGGCCAATTTACGTTACGCGTGATGAAGTCCGCGTATGAAAGGGGGATGAAAGATTTAAGAGAGGGTTGGCAGTTCCCGGAAGTAATCCCTGCCCAGTTCACCTCGGTCCCTAGCGGCTGAGGTTTGAAATGCGATCCTTGAAAATCGAATAACTCATTTGGAGGTCAAAGTGGCTGAAGAAAAAGGGTGTTCGGTGGACGAGGATTTGAATCTTGCGACTGCGACTCGAAAGAGTCGGGTTCTACCAAATTAAGCTACACGCCCAAGGGATTGGTCTACCCAAAATCAGACCCGTGAGCCCAGACGAGCAGCTCGCTCACGTAGCACCACTGCTCAAGACAGAGAGGTGCACCAATTTTTGGGCATAGGAATGCCCTCACGCTCGGAAAACCGAGCACGAAAATTTTGAAAATGAAATTTTCGGAAAATGGATCCGATTGATGCGGCTTATCCACCGATCTGGGTATTCTGCCCGATCGTGGGGGTATGGTTCGCATTGGTTCGCACGAAGGGGTTTAGCCAATCCCAGAAATTAAAAAACCCTCGGGTTCTCCAAGGGTTCGTTAAAGTTCAGCAAAAAATTGGCTCAGGCGGAGGGTGCAAACAATCCCGCACTTAAAGCCTTGAGTTAATTGGTGTATCTAGTCCTGTCAATACCTTGAGTGCCGTCCAAGCGACACTGGGGGATACTGAGCGTGCTTGTTGTAACCATGAGTAGATAGCATTTGGATACCCGCGCGAGGGTTGGCGAGGGCGATTTGCACATTAAATCGAGATTTGATTTCAAATCTCGCCTTTGTTAGTGTGTGGGCCTATGTCGCTAATTGTTACAGCTTTTGTGCCCACGGGTATAGTTATGTCGGCCGATAGCCGAACGACAATAACAATGTCTACGGCCCCGGTTGTAGCGGGGACGGGTGGAGTTCCAGCTACCCCGCAAATCCAGACTTCATTGGTCCTTTCCGACGCAACCAACAAAGTTTTTTTGATGTTCAATAAATTTGGCGTATCAAACTGCGGAGCTGCTTTGATTGAGGGGATGCCAGTTGCCCATCATATTGAGAAGTTCGAACAAGGACATGCGAATGCTGTTCCAGGCTCCACGCAACAGCTGGCGGCAGCACTGCTTGGATATTTTGTGGGAATGACACCCGTGCCTGTCGTTTGGTTGCATGTTTGCGGATATGACGACGACATTCCCTCGGTCTTTGTCGTGAATACGAAGGACAACACTTCGACGCGACACAATCATGACGGTACACGCTTCACTTATGGAGTTCGATGGAACGGTGACTCAGACATCACCAATCGGCTTGCTGGGGGAAACACAGTACGCATTGCATACGACGCTCTAAATATTCAAGACGCGGTTGATTTTTCTCGTCATCTAATTCGTGCCACTATTGATCAAATGCGATTTGAATTGAACTTTCCCTCTGTTGGCGGGCCGATTGATACTCTTTTGTTAATTGCGAAATCATCTCGGTTTCTTGCTCGGAGAGAAGACAAGTGCAATTAGAGTCTCAGCTATTCCGGAGCTCTCAGTAAACACGAGAGTTACAATCCGATCTTCTGCCTATAGTCTTCGGTGAGGCTATATTTTGCGAACTTCATGCTCTTGTTTTTACGATGAATCATTTTTTCCTCAACCAACTCCTTCAGAAGGTTAGATGCTTTACCCATGTCGATTCCAAATATGGTTCGAACGCTAACATTGTCGATTTCCTGCTCGAGAATTAAAAGGACCAATACGGTAAGTCGTTTTTGCATTGGACTATATTCTTCATATGCCTTTGGTCCGCTCAGAATGATTTTGAAGGTACGCTCATCCGCCTCGATGCTTGGAGCTGGAATTTTAAGTCTACGGATCGCGCCATAGATTCGATCTATCCCCTGGCCATCCATTTCGCCCAAACCCACTTTGGCCATAAGGTTCGCCAAGGTTTTATTTCTCCATGCTCGTTTGTTTAAAAGATTTAGGGGAGTAAGTCCGGGCAAAAGTCCTCCAGGATTTTCGACTTCGATTCGATCCGTAAACATCGCAATTTTGACCGGCTGATGAAGTTGCTTGTAATCCCGATGAACAACAGAGTTAGTTATGACTTCTCGGAGAGTAGTTTGATCGTAGCTGGGAACATCCTCTCTTCGAATTCCCTGAATTTTTGGCATTTTCCAAATATTTTCTAGAAGGGTTGAGCTTGCGAGCGCGACCTGCTGTGGAAGGTTTCCCGCGATCTCTAGCTTTCGCACAGGTAACTCCCTCGTTCTGCCGCTGAACTGCTGGAACTCGATGGAGGCATTTCTCAGATCACGATTCTTTTGCGGATTGTTGGCAAACATAAGCCACCCGCCAAGAGTAGGAACAAAGTTCGAACCAACGGAAACAATGACCTTATTGTCCTTTAAAATATCTAAATTTTGCCCTGAAAACCCAACTTCTGCCCGAAATGGCTGCAAATATAATTGCAATGAATCTCGGTCGAGATCTTCGATAGAGGCCTCTACAGGTTCTGAATCTCGCCCGGTTTGTTTCGATTTGGCCATCAGGTCTCGAATTTCGTGCTCGGTCATTATGCGCGTCGAATTGCCTGTTCGAGTGTATGCGCCATCTACCCAAGGCTTTCGATCTTTGATGAATACTGGCAGTTGAATGCCGGGCAGAATCTCGATTCCCAATACACTTTGTCCATTAATTTCCAAGTGGTGAACTGACGTCTGAAGTGGTGGAACTTGCGTATCTCTCGCAAGGTTGGTGAGTCGTTGAATAATTTTGTCTTTATCGATTGATTCAGTTGTCAGTGAGAAATTGTGATTTACTCCGAAAACGAGCAGTCCGCCTGAGGGCAAATTTCCAAACCCATTGATGTGCTCTTTCAGGCGCTCGTTGTCTTCTGAGAGGCTGAGCTTGAAATCGATCTCACTAGTTTCCGCTCGATTTTGAAACGCGACCTTTACCCGTTCTTGCCAGTTTAAAATAGTAGACATAACTATAAGTACCTGTAATTACTTTGATTAAATAATGGTGTTAACACTACCTCTAGTAAGCACTAGTAAAGACCGGGAGTCAACACTCGCAGTAAAGACCAATTCCCGTGAAGGTGTGATCTGTTAAAGCTCTCAACCAATGTCGCGGTAGCCATATTTTTGCCCGACTGACATATCGAATCTAAAGTAGGTTAAAATAGATTGATGTCACGTACAAAGGGCTCACCCAAAACCGGGGGCCGTATAAAAGGGATGCCCAACAAGCGTACGCTAATCTTTCAAGAGGCTCTGGATTACCTCGGCGTCGATATTCTCGCCCGGCTAGCGGAGCTTTTGCCGACGCTTGAGCCAGCAAAGCGTGCGGATGTTCTTCTTCAGTTGATGGCTTATCAATATCCCAAACGCAAGGCAGTAGAGGTTACTTCGTCCACGCAGGCTTCCTTGCCGGTCCTGCATATTTGGCTGCCTGATAATGGGAGAACGGCCCAAGACGGCATCCTTTAAGCGATCAGTTTGTACCTGAGAATAAAGGTTCTTACGGCGGGTCGAAATTTCCTAACTACCTCAAGCCTTAGGGGGATGCTCGCTTCGTCGAACAGCGATACATACCTTGCTCGGTAAATGTCCCATCTTCCGCGCATGGATAAGCTTGCTTACATTGCCTCAAAACATCAGCCTTATCTTCAAAGCCATTTTCAAGGGAAATAGTTTTAGTGCCTACAAGCTCCACCAAAATATTTAAATATCCCTTTAGGTCAGGGTTGAAATGTGATCTTCCCCCGAAAAAGTGGACACGAAAATCAGCTTGCTAATGCTAACTTCTCGCACTGCTCCGGACTCAGGTAATCGATGCCGGAGTGTCGTCTT
>JAYVPG010000092.1:0-4732 GCA_043757545.1 Pseudobdellovibrionaceae bacterium | reverse complement strand
AGTTCTTGGGGGCGACATGGTTTCGACGTGGGCTGTGAAGCTTTAGGAGCATGCCGAGGCGCATGAGGACCTCGTAAAAACGTGCAAACTGATATTCGGCAACGACTATCAACAACTTGCTGCCTAGTTTTCTAGTGTAGCGACGTCAACCCGGAGAATCGGTGATGTTCCCGGCAAGACGCCACTTCAGTCACATCGGTTGCTCGCTGTTTTCTTCAGGGCGAGTGACTTAAAAGTTCTGAGGGACGGGTCAGAGGGAGCATGTCGTTGTGCGCCCACCGGCCTAAGTTAAATCAACGACTAAGCATGTAGCCCGCCTAAATGCGGAGCACTTACGGACGCGGGTTCGATTCCCGCCGCCTCCACCATTTTCCCCTGATTGAGTAATTTAATGAGTTACGAAGCGGGGGAAATTTTTTTCGGAACGAGGATTCGGTAACTTTGCGGAATCATTCAAATGTGATTTCCCTAGGGTTCCCGACTGAGTTTGGACACTTTTCGGATTTTTTCAATCTGGTTTAGACGCAATCCGGGAAATTCTAACGGTAGAAAGATCTGCCGATGAGAAAAGGCAAAACTAGGTAAAGAGAAATATCGCGAACAAGATAGTAGCCAAATAAAACAACGATTAGCCTCCAGCCATATCTTGAGAAAAGTGCGCGCAGCCCTTCTGTCTTCATGAGCTGCTTTGCTATTGTCATCTCTAAAAAAATTCGGCTCATGTTTGCCCCTCGAAAAAGGCTCACCCCGTATAAGGCGAGCCTTTTGAATTGCTTCAGGTTACTTCATTAGATCAAAGCGATCTGCGTTCATGACTTTATTCCACGCGAATACGAAGTCGGTGATGAATTTCGTCTGTCCGTCATCGGCCCCATAGACTTCGGCCAGTGATCTCAGCTCTGAATTTGATCCAAACAATAAATCAGCTCGGGTTCCGGACCATTTTTCTTTGCCGGTTTTGCGATCTATCCCAACATATTCGCCAGGAACAGAAGAAGGTTTCCATTCCGTATTCATATTCAGAAGGTTCGTGAAAAACTCGTTTGATAATGTCGCGGGCTTGGAACTGAAGTTGCCGTGCTTGACCTGTCTGTGATTTGTATTGAGTGCGCGGAGTCCACCCACAAGGACGGTCATTTCAGGCGCCGTTAAGTTCAGCAGCTGTGCGCGATCAACTAAAAGCTCAGCTGCGTGAGGTCCCAGACCTTTGCGAGCGTAGTTTCTAAATCCATCAGCTAATGGCTCGAGCGCCGCGAAAGAGTCAACATCCGTTTGTTCCTGAGTCGCGTCGACCCGTCCCGGAGCAAATGCGACATTCACTTTGTGGCCCGCTTTTTTTGCTGCTTCCTCGATAGCAACGCCACCGCCGAGGACAATCAGATCTGCGATAGATACTGATTTTTTTCCTTTGCCGAAATCTCTTTGAATTTCTTCAAGCTTCGCGAGCACTTTTGCTAGTTGCTCAGGCTCATTTGCCTCCCAATTTTTTTGTGGAGCTAAACGAATACGGGCGCCGTTGGCACCACCCCGCATATCTGATTGGCGATAAGTAGAAGCCGAAGCCCAGGCAGTAGAAACTAGTTGCGGAATAGATAAACCTGATTTCAAAATCTTCTTTTTTAAAACTTCGATATCTTTAGCACTCAGACCTGCTTTTACTTTTGGCAGGGGATCTTGCCAAATTAAATCTTCTTTTGGAACTTCAGGGCCGAGGTATCTCGTGCGTGGACCCATGTCTCGGTGTGTGAGCTTAAACCAGGCTCGTGCAAATGCATCGGCAAAAGCCTCGTGATCTTTATGAAAGCGACGAGAAATCGCTTCGTACTTTTTATCAAATTTTAAAGCTAAATCGGCCGTCGTCATCATTGGGGGATGCTTTTTTGTTTTGTCATGAGCATCAGAAATCAAATCTTTCTCTTGGCAATTCTTAGCTCTCCACTGATGGGCGCCGGCAGGACTTTTCACCAATTCCCAATCATATTTGAACATCATATCAAAATAGCCGTTGTCCCATTTTGTTGGATTTGGTTTCCAAGCGCCCTCAATTCCACTTGTCGTTGTGTGGACACCCTTTCCCGATTCAAAACTATTGATCCAACCGAAACCCATATGATGAGTCTCGGCGCCTTCCGGCTCGGGTCCGACTTTTTTTGGATCGCCCGCACCGTGCGCTTTGCCGAAAGTATGTCCACCGGCCACTAGGGCTACTGCTTCTTCGTCATTCATAGCCATACGAGCAAAAGTTTCGCGAATGTCGCGTGCTGACGCGACCGGGTCTGCGTTTCCATTCGGCCCTTCCGGGTTAACATAGATTAATCCCATTTGAACGGCGGCAAGAGGATTTTCAAGTTCTCGGTCGCCGCTGTAGCGTTTTTCTTGCATCCATTCTGTTTCTGCGCCCCAGAAAATATCTTCGCCGGGCTCCCAAGTGTCCGGACGACCGCCTCCGAATCCAAAGGTTTTAAATCCCATCGATTCAAGGGCGACGTTGCCAGCTAAAATCATCAAATCGGCCCAGGAAATTTTTCGTCCATATTTCTGTTTGATCGGCCAAAGAAGTCTGCGCGCTTTATCCAAATTTCCGTTGTCCGGCCAACTGTTCAGCGGGGCAAATCTCTGACCACCAGATCTAGAACCACCGCGACCATCAAAAGTGCGATAAGTTCCCGCGCTATGCCAGGCCATGCGAATAAATAGGCCGCCGTAGTGACCCCAATCTGCGGGCCACCAGGGTTGAGAATCCGTCATCAGTTTTTTTAAGTCTTTTTTTAAACCCGCGTAATCAAGTTTTTTAAACTCTTTGGTGTAGTCAAAATCTTTTTCCATAGGATTTGATTTGGCAGAATGTTGGTGCAAAATTCTAAGATTAAGCTGCTTTGGCCACCAGTTGCGATTGCCTTGAGAAACATTTGTTGTGTGAGATGCACTACCGCCAGAAAATGGACATTTTGATTCATTGCTCATGCTGAGTCCTCTCGTTAAACCAGTGTTAAATTGACGTTGATATTGCCGCGGGTTGCGTTGGAATAAGGGCAAACTTGGTGCGCTTTTTCTATCAGCGATTGAGCGGCGGATTTGTCCATTCCGGGGATTGAAATTTCAAGCTCGGCTTCAATCCCGAAGCCCCCAGGGATTTGGCCAATGCCAACATGTCCTGTTATAGATAGGTCATCTGGAAGACGAATCTTTTGTTGACCCGCTACAAATTTCAAGGCTCCGATAAAGCACGCCGAATAACCAGCAGCAAAGAGTTGCTCAGGGTTGGTGCCATTTCCACCGGCACCGCCCAGTTCTTTTGGAGTTGAAAGTTGGGCCTTCAACGCGCTGTCTGCAGAAACAACAGATCCATCTCTGCCGCCTGTTGCTTTGGATGTGGCTCGGTACAAGACTTTTTCGATTTTCATACAATTTATCCTTATTGTTGGGGCTAACTTCTTTTGAAACTGTGGCTCTTGGGTCAATAGTCGCCTCATTTTACTAATATGTATATTTGAATAATAAAAATATAATGATAGTATTAAACTATGATTACCTCCTGGCTGACTCTTCGAGATTTACAATATGTGGCTGCCGTCGCAAAGCATGAACACTTTGCGCGAGCGGCGAAAGAGTGCCACATCAGTCAGCCTTCATTGAGCACGCAAATTAAAAAAATCGAAGGTTATTTAGGAGTCTTGTTATTTGAAAGAACAAACCGTCGTGTGAAAACAACTTCAGCAGGAAGAAAAATGGCAGATCAAGCGCTTATTATTCTAGATGAAGCGCAAAAAATTCCAAGTCTCTTGGGTGAAAACGCGTCGTCAGATTTTAAGTCACTGAAGCTCGGCGTCATCTCTTCGCTTTCTTCCTATGTGCCATACGCAATTTCAGATATCAAAAAGGTATTCCCGCATGCGACGTTGAGCCTGCATGAAGGCACCACGAAGGGTTTGGTGGAAGAACTCAAGTCAGGCGCGCTCGATGCTGTCGTCGCTGCAGATACGGTTGACGAGAAAACTCTAAGGTCCTTTCCGCTATTTTTCGAAGCGTTTGTGCTAGCCGCACCGAAGAACCATAAAATTTTAAGCCGATCCAAAATAATGCCGTCTGATCTCAAAGCTTCCGACATGGTGCTGTTAGACGAGGGACATTGTCTGCGCGATCAAGCCATCCATATCTGTCCGGTCAATAAAAGGGGCAGTATTCAGCCATTTCATGCCAATAGCATCGAGACCTTACGCCATCTCGTGGCTAGCGGGGCCGGCTATACGCTTCTTCCGCAGCTTGCCACAAAAGACAGGGTTATGAATAATCTCATTTCCTATATCAATTTTGAAAATACCAAAATTGGAAGGGACATCGTTTTACTTTGTAGGCGACACTCCGCAAACCTTACTTGTTATCAGGCTTTGATCAAAGGTCTTGCGAGGTTGAAGCTATAAAGGTTTGACAGCCTTCAATTGCTTAAAGCGTGATGGCAGCGATGTACAAATTATTGACTATCAATTGGCAAAATGAAGTTTCGCAAACAGAAACAGAAACTGAATTATGTCTCAATGGCCTTTAGATAGATTTTCAGAGAAGTAAGCAGCGCCCCGTATACGGCTTTGTCGTTTATGCCCTTAATGGTCCCGTAAAATCCTTCGTGAGCCATTGAGGTTACCCCCGGATTTCAGCCGAAGGGATCTTGAGTCTTCCCGCGTTAGTTAAATCTCGAAATCCTTTTCAAAGTCCACTGGGGTTTTCATTCCAA
>JAYVPG010000091.1:0-18132 GCA_043757545.1 Pseudobdellovibrionaceae bacterium | reverse complement strand
CTCAAATCACAAGTCTCTGTAAATCTCAACACTGACCGACTTGCCATAGCCACATGCCACTTACTCATGCCGAAGGCCTTGTGCCATATGCCATTTTTTGCCTTGAAAACCCCGCTAAAAACCGGAGAACCGCCTCTTGGCGCCATTCAGGAGGTGAACATCTTCTCCAAATCCGTAAGCCTATGCGAGACCTGACTTGATAAGAGCTTGGCTAAGGAATCCAGAGTGACGATGGAATTGGCCTGGGCATCGCGTTTTGCGATCGTGCGAATTCGGTTGGTCATTCCTATATTTACCTCGTCTAGATTGGCGTAAAGTTTGGCGAATTCTTTCAGCTCGAAATCGGGTGTGCCGCCATTTTTCGCGACGAAGTATTGGCGTAGTAAATAAAACGAAACCGAGCGCGCCATGGTTTCTTCAAAGGTTGAAAAGGGCAGATGAAAGCGCGCCATTGGGCTTAGAAATTTCAAGTAGGGGCATCCACTCACAGCCATGACTAGGCCGAAGAGTCCAAAAAGGGCTTCTTGCAGCTGGAGCTCTTTGTGAAAAGTGCGCTCTTCCGTGATCACCTCGGCCGTCACCTTTTCGTAGGAGATCGCGTCTTTGAAATCTGTCGCAATCGCTGAGAGATTTTTGGCGACCGGGCAATGTGGAGAGGTTTCTTTTTTTAAAGGGCAATGAGAACATTTTTGGTTTTCGAGCAAAGTCCAAGCCGGAGGTGGCTCCATGTTTTGTGGAATCAGCAAAGTCGTATCGCTGTCGATCGCAATCTTATGCTCTACCTTGCGCCCGTCTGAAAAAGTGAATCTGTATGTTATGTGAACTTCGGCCATAGAGTGAAGATACCAGATTTTTCTACGGTGGAATCTTTGCTGCGCCTCGCGATAGAGAGTCCTCGGCCTTTGTCCATAGCCGTTCGTCTATGCCTTTTGTTTATGTACCCTTGCAGTTGTCTCCACGCTAATATCTAGGTCTTCCAATTGGGTAGTCTAGTGTGAATAGATTTTTTGCGCCGGTAGCAAGTCGTCTGATCTTGTATTTGAAAAGCGCTTTAGACCCGAGGACCATCTTTTTTATCAGAAGCCTTAATCAGAGAAGGTTTGAGGCTATTGAAAATCCACAGAGGACCGATCAGCAGAAATGCGAGGTCCTCTAGGAATGCAGGCTTCTTTCCTTCGACCTTGTGTCCGTAAAATTGCCCAATCCATGCGATTACAAATACGCCTCCGCCGATCCAGGCGAGAGGCCAATTGCGAATTTCTATAAACATCGTAAGTCCTAGGCAAACTAGGCTAAACAAAAACATCTCGATGAAATAGTTGAAGCCGAGACGCAGATAAAAAAATAAAGCGCCGACAAGGAGGATTGTTGCCCAGTTCAGGCCAGTGGTGTGCGCCATAAAAGCCGGTCGCGGCAGTGCCCAGAGAAGAGCAACGGCCGACCAATAAATCGCGGGCACACAGATTTTATGAATCTGCTGATTGAGTGGATGCCGATGGGTCTGGCCGTAAAGTTGAAACCATTCGTTGACGGACTTCATAGACAGTATATTAGCGGAAAACTGATAAACCAGAAGAGATAAATGCATGGCGAGGGGCATTTTAGTTGTCACTGTTCAACGACCTCTGTTCCAATACGCTATGGTCGATTATTTTCTAAGGCCTTCGCGTCAGAGGGCTTTTTTTTGGGCGTTGCTGC
The DNA here is from genome assembly GCA_043757545.1 of Pseudobdellovibrionaceae bacterium. Taxonomy (GTDB): domain Bacteria; phylum Bdellovibrionota; class Bdellovibrionia; order Bdellovibrionales; family UBA1609; genus JALHOQ01. The sequence goes on along the minus strand of JAYVPG010000091.1, from coordinate 16,434 downwards.
TCGTTCTGATCTCTTGCGCGGTTTCATTCTCGGGCGTTTTCCTTGGCGGGCACTTTGTCTCGCGCAATGCGGGGTACCCTCAGGGGACGGATGTGCAAGAGGATTTGTTTCGCTTTGACTCCGTTTACTACTATGCCATTGCAAGAGATGGATACAGCTACAACGGGGATCCCAACAGCAGTCCAAACATTGTCTTTGCGCCGCTGTTTCCGATATTGCTCCGGACTTTGAGCTGGATCGGAATTGACTTGGTTACCTTGGGCTTTGCGCTCAATCATATTCTTTTGTTTTTTTCATTTCTATTTTTATTTCTCTTTCTTGAGCCATTGATTGGCTTGAATAAGACGGCGTTCACACTTGTGACCATGGGAACTGCGGCGGGTAGTTATTCGCTCCATGCCTACTATAGTGAATGCACCATGTTGTTTTTTTTGGCATTGAGTCTGCTTTCCTTTATGCGAAAATGGCGAGTCACGTTAGCCCTCGCGGTCGCCGCACTGGGTGCGAGTCGGCTGGCAGCGGCACCGATTGTCGGCGTATTTGCGATTTATTTTTTAGGTATGGCTTGGGCATCCCGCGAGAGGATAAGGTCGTTTTTTGAAAATATTCTGGGAGCTTTGATTTGCATTTCTGGAACGGTCGCTTATTTGCTTTATATTTGGAACGCATTTGGGAATCCATTTGAACTCTTGCCACAGATTCAAAGCGCTTCGTGGGGATTGTTTCATCCACCGATCTCTTGGATCACTCTGATCTCAGGTGGATACTTTTTCAACTATTGGTTTGCGGCTTTGCAGAAAGGGCCGGCGACGTTTCTGGATATCAAAACTATAAACCTGCTGTGGATGACTCTTGGACTAATCTCTTTCGTCTATCTTCTCTTGCGCTTCCGTCGCCATATTTTGACTTTTGTTTTTGGATCTTATTTTCTTTTTATCTACTGGAGTGTGGCGAGTTCCGATTTTCTTATTAGTTCGCATCGATTTTTCGTCCTGATGATCCCCCTCTTTATGATGTTTTGTGATCTGCAGGATTGGGTTGAGCGCAAAACCTCACGCGCGGTCGCCATTTCTTTATCGGCAGTGCTGATTTTGCTCAATTTGGCGTATGGTCTGTTGCATACGGCTTTCTTTAATCGGGGCGTCTGGTACTATTTTTGATGGAGGATCTTCTTGATTGCCATCGTCCCGCTCTACGCAGTCTTAATATTACTTCTTTGCCATAGCTGGTTTGGTCCCGATATTTGGTATCATCTGACTTGGGGACGAAGCCTGGTCGAGCATTTGAGCTTTGTTCCCGACACGATGCCGCTATTTGCACAGCCGATCTTTGCCAATATGTATTGGCTTTTTCAAGTCACGATGTATGAAGTGTTCTCCGCGGGTGGAACGATCGCAGTTAGCATTTTCTTTATGCTACTTTGGCTTGCGATCTCAGCATTTTGGATGGCGCAAACCAAGGCCTATCGACTGAGTGTTCTTGGTCCATTCTTTTTTCTTGGCTTTATAATCTGTGCGCAAATGCGATTTGAGCCGCGACCAGAGATTTTGTCTTATCTTTATTTGAGCGTAATGGTCTTTATGTTTTCCCGCTGGGATATTCGTGAGGAATGGTCGCTGGGACGTTGGATTGCGATTTTTCTTTTGCAAGTGCTATGGACCAGCTGTCACGGATACTTTGCGCTGGGCCCGTGTTTGGCGTTGGCCATCCTTGTCGGACACTTTTGGGACCGGGGAAGGTCAAGTCGGAAAACCCGCCTGCGAATAGCGGGGCTAATCCTACTTTTATTTGTCGGAACCTTGATCTCACCGTTTGGCTGGAATGTATGGAGTGCAGTAGCGGCTTATGCTGAGGTGAGCAAGGCGTTGCGTGAGACCAATCAAGAGTTGTTTTCACCGCGCTTCCTGCCGTTCTTTTGGCCTATGGCTATTTTTTGGCTAATGTGGCTGACGACGACGGTCTGGAGTTTCGCGCGATTGTGGCGACGTGAAAAAAGCTGGGTACCGATGATCTCGTTGGCTGGGAGTGCGCTGGCGTTGCAGGCCATTCGTAATATTCCTCTTTTTCTTATCTTGTCGTCGCCGGCCTTGGGTGAAGTCTTGGTCTGGCTAGAGAGTCATATTCCCAAGCGTCCTCTCGTGCGGCGGGTGAGCCAGGGGATCGCGGGTCTAATTGCGCTTGGTACGGGTTTGGCTATCATCACAGGCCACTTCCATAAGAATATTTCCTCGCTCGGAACCTTTGGAATTCACCTAGAGAACTCGGCATACCCGATCGGCGCGACGGAATATCTCGACCGCGTAAAGTTTCAAGGCAAGCTCTTCAATGACTCTTACGATGGCGGATATTTGGAGTTTCATTTGCCTTCGCTCAAAATTGTAGGTGACTCGTATTTTTCAGATTCCAAGATGACCTTGCAGTATTTTAGCGCGATTCGGGTTCCGCAGTCGTTTCGCACGTTCGATCAGAAGTTTCAGTTTGATGCGGCCCTAATCAATGTGGAAAATTTGGATATTATTGATTCGCTTTGGGTCGATCCGCTTTGGAAGATGGTATATGCGGATTCGCATCGTGCATTGTTTGTGCGTCGGGCCTCGAATCCTTCACTCAATCTCGATATTGCGCGAACTCAGTTCTACAAGGGTGAAGATCTGACTCATTGGACGTATACTTTTGGAGTTGTAACTTGGGCGGGGATTGCGTTGCATTATCAAGATTTGGAATTGGAGAAAAAAATAATGAGCGATCTCGCGATGGCAGATCAAGTGCCCTCTACAGCTGTCCGTTACGGATTGTCGCTTGCGATAAACTCTGGAAATCGCGATCTCGCTGGGCTTGCTCTGGCGTTGGCCAGTCATACATTTGAGTCGGGTGAAGGCGACGCGCGGAAAATTTCGGAGCTGGCAGATAAAATTCCTAAATAGCTAGGCTGATTTTTTACCTGAGCGATCTTGACTGTCGCCATTTTGCGTTTGATTGGAGCGACGGAGCTTGAAGCGCTCCAGATCCAATTGCGACTCAAGGTAAAATCCTAAGACTAAAAAAAGTGCGGCCACCATAGAAAAGGGTGTAACTAGCTGTGGCGGTACGTAGAGCGAAGCGGCAAGACAGAGGCCCGCGGTACCGGCGAAGAAACGTAGCGGGCGAAAATCTCTGAATAGGCGAACGATCGTGCGTAAAATAATCCAGCCATCGCGAAAGGTGCGAAGTTTCGAGCGACTTCCGGCGGGCCTCTCGGCATAGGGGACAGCGACTTCGCAGAACGCTAGATTTTGCGCGATAGCGCGAATGGTGAGTTCAGTTTCGATTTCAAAACCACTCGAGACAAACTGCACCTCGTCGATAAAGCGACGAGAGAAGATACGAAAGCCCGTGAGCAAGTCATGAATTGGGTAATTAAAGAGTACGCGTACGGCTCTGGTAAATATTCGATTGCCTAGATAGTGCATGGGGCGAAACGCTTCGGCTTTGCCGAGTTCGAGTCGTGAGCCCATAACCATTTCATAGTTGTAGTCTTTGGCGATCGAGAGCAGTTTCTGCGCTTGATCCATCGGGTACGTACCGTCCCCATCGATCATCACGTAAAAGTCGGCGTCAATCAGGCGAAGGGCGTGGCGAAGCACGTGACCTTTTCCGCGTAGAGGTGAGTATGTCACTTTTGCGCCAGCGCGGCGTGCACACTCTGCAGTTTTATCCGTCGAGCCATTGTCGAGAACGTAGACTGTCGCCGAGGGCAAATATTGAAGGCATTCGGCGACAACTTTGCCGACGGTGGCCTCTTCGTTCAGACAGGGTACGATCACTGCGACTTTCATCAATTCATTTATCGGTTGAAAATGAGACAGACTACGCGGGACTTTGGTCGGGATCGCAGGTCGTTATTTTTTAAGGAATTCGAAGTCACGATCCAGGACGGTCTTGCGCCCATCGGCACGGGCATTTTCGATGGCGCGGTCAGAGAGCACGCGTAGGTAGTCTGAGAGTATATCCATCACCGAGGCCGAAGAGTTCATATCTGCCTTGGCTTGGATATAGTCTTTAAGTCGCGAGGCGATCACTAACGTTTCGCGCGGCAGATGCGCGCGATGCGCGGCGACTCCAGTGCCTGGACTCCCGATAATTGTACGCTTGGGTTCGCTCGACGTAGCGGCAGTGGAGGTGCTAGCTGAGGAACCTGCGGTCATCGGTGCCTTTTGCTCCATCGCGGCAGCGTCCTTATGTCGTGCGCCGGGTAAGTGGACCTCAAAGCAGGGAACACTGCAGAAAACGTATCCGGTGCGTAGACCGTTGCACGTTGAAACGCTGCACGTGTAATATTTTGCGCCGAAAGCGATTGGCTTTTTGCATGAGTTGCACTTTTTCCAGAAGGTGTAGTCGGCTTTTTGCATTTTAGATATGGTAGCTTAGGTGGTCGGGGATGTCGAGGGGGGGGTATGATGAGTGGCTATTTAACTTCAATTCATAGGAAGGTGTATGAGGCGCAGGCGGGGAAATATCCCTATGCGATTCTCAAACTCGTTTCCGGGTGGGCTATGGTGAGTGAGACGCAACCAGTGGATGGGTACTGTCTGCTTTTTTCGGACCCGGTCGTGACGGACTTGAATGCGCTCAGTGAGTCCGCGCGGGCGCAGTATTGCCTCGACATGATTCGCATCGGTGACGCGCTACTAAAAATTAAAGGTGCGACTCGAATCAACTATGAAACTTGGGGAAATTTGGATCCGGCTCTGCACACTCATATCGTGCCTCGCTATGCGAATGAGCCCGCAGACAAACGTGTGCTTCCAGTTTGCAAAGGCTACGACGCGAGTACCGCGCGACGCTTTGATCCGGAAAAAGAACGCGGCTTTATCGAAGCGATGCGGAAATATTTAGCGCGAGGAGTATGAACGACTGCGTCCGCCGCCGCCCTGGGGACGACGAGATCCGCTGCTAGCACCGTGCGGGCGCCGTGGACCACCACCTACGCCGCCGCTTGGACTGCCGCCCTCTGAGCTTCGTGGTGCACCTGCACCTGGCGAGCTGGCGACTCGTGAGTTTCTAAATCCGCGGCCCGCTTTTGGACGTCCCCCGCCTCCGCCGCGACTTCCGCCGCCTTGTTGTTGGCGATGATTGCCATGCGGCATGGACTTCAAACCACGCGCGTTGGCTGCGGTTTCGGAATGAAACGGATGATCAAGAATCACGGGAACTGGGCGGCCGATGAGCTTTTCGATGTCGCGAAGAAATTGGCGTTCATCACCTTCGCAAAGCGAAATCGCGATACCCGAAGCTCCCGCGCGACCAGTCCGACCGATGCGATGCACGTAGCTCTCAGAATCTGCCGGAACGTCGAAGTTGATCACATGAGAAACATCGTCAATATCAATTCCACGCGCCATAACGTCCGTTGCGACGAGCACGCGCACTTGACCCGCGCGGAAGGCGTTCAATGCGCGTTGACGTGCGCCTTGCGCTTTATTCCCGTGAATCGCATCGGACTTGATATTCCATTCTGCTAGCATTTCCACAATGCGATTCGCACCGTGCTTCGTGCGCGTGAAAACAATCGCGCGCGTGACGGTCTTGTCACCGAGAATGTGCAAAAGAAGATCACGTTTCTTATGTTTATCCACAAACATCACGCGCTGTTCAATCTTAGAAACGGTCGTCGCCGCAGGAGTAACTGCGACCTTCGCTGGATTTTGCAGAAGTGAAGTGGCCAGTTTTTGAATCTCGGTCGGCATCGTTGCCGAAAAAAGTAGAGTGTGGCGTTTCGCAGGGAGCAGCGCGATGATGCGGCGGATATCGGTGATGAAACCCATATCCAACATACGATCGGCTTCGTCTAGGACGAAGACTTCGATCTGACTCAGGTTGATGTATTTTTGATTGATTAAATCCAGCAGACGACCGGGAGTGGCGACCAAAACATCGACTCCATTGGAGATCGCCTTCACCTGAATGCTCTGCGAAACCCCGCCGAAGACTACAGCAGTTTTCAAGCGCAAATGTTTTCCGTAAGTGCGAAAGCTTTCATGGATTTGCACGGCCAACTCACGCGTCGGAGTTAAGACCAACACGCGCACTTGCCGGCGATCCATATGGCGACTTTGCTGCGCCAAACGATTTAAAATTGGCAGCGCAAAAGCCGCAGTTTTTCCAGTTCCAGTTTGCGCGCAACCAAGGAGGTCGCGTCCCTCTAGCAAAAGCGGAATCGATTGAGCCTGAATCGGAGTGGGCGTGGTGTATCCGGCCTCATTGACGGCGCGAAGAATAGGCTCTTGAAGACCAAAATCAGAGAACAGTTTTGTGGACATTTATGTGCACCCTTAGGAAAAGTTGCCTCAAGGTAAGACTTAGAGGCAATTCCTGCAACCTAAAGTCGAAAAATTCACTCAGCGAAGACATTTATTTCACGATCGTCCATAGAGTAGGCTATACAGGCTCTATGAGTGAGAATGAAGAGAGCGGGAATGCCCTAAATCCAACGGTTGTGAAGCTCGGATTGGTCTCACTTTTTGCCGATATCTCGAGTGAAATGCTCTATCCAATTACGCCGATTTTCTTAACTGCCGTGCTGGGTGCCTCGATGACCTCTCTGGGTTTGATCGAGGGATGTGCTGAGGCAATGGCGAGTTTACTCAAGACCTATTTCGGCGCATGGTCCGATCGGGTCGGGCGACGCAAGCCCTTTATTGTTGTTGGCTATCTGCTCACGGCCCTGTCCAAGCCTTTGATTGGATTTGCGGGCCATTGGCCAGATGTCCTGTTTGCACGCGGTTTGGATCGCGCAGGTAAAGGTATGAGGGGTGGGCCGCGCGATGCGCTGATTGCGGATGCGGTTCACGTCAGCTTGCGTGGTGCGGCCTTTGGTTGGCATCGGGCAATGGACACTCTAGGGGCCGCGATCGGACCGTTGCTCGCGATCGTTTATTTGCATTATTACTCTGAGAATTTGCGTTGGATTTATTTTCTCGCGTTGATCCCCGGACTCATCGCGGTGATGCTCACATTGAGCGTGAAAGAGAAGAGAGTTCAGCCGCGCGCAGTTCCTGTTCATAAAAAATGGGCTTGGTCGGAAATGCCAGCTCCGTTTCGCAGGTACCTTGTCACGTGGACACTTTTCTCGCTAACCAATTCTAGCGATATTTTCTTGCTGATGAAAGCGAAGGCGAGTGGAGTCTCGCTGACGACCACCATTTTTATTTATTGTTTCTATAACATGGTCTATGCCCTCTCGAGTCCAGGGTTAGGCAAACTTTCTGACCGAGTGGGCCGAAAGCCTGTTCTGACTTTTGGATTTTTAATCTTTGCCGCCGTCTATGCGGGATTCGCATTCGCGAGCGAACTCTGGCATTTCTGGGTGCTGTTTGGAATTTATGGATTGTATATCGCCGCGACAGACGGAGTGGGCAAGGCGTTCGCGGTGGATTTGATCGGTCCGCAGAAAAAAGCGACGGGCTTAGGAATTTTAGGAACCGTAACTGGAATTTTCACTCTCATTGCGAGTACGACTGCGGGATTTTTTTGGGATCATCTTGGTCCTGAAAGTGCTTTTATTTTTGGCAGTGTCGGCGCGTTCGCAGCTGCATTCTCTCTCATTTTCATTCAGAAAAAATAGCTGGGTCTACGTCCAGAAAGTTACAACTGGACCCGAGATTCACCTCTCCATCTTTTAAGATTAGATCATAAAAGGAAAAACTAAATATGAAAACAGCGAAACATTTTAAGATGTTGGCGATCGTCATTTTTTGTTTAACGACGATGGCCTGTGGCAAAAACAATTCACCCGCGGCGTTTCATCTGGTCGATCCTCAAAGCGATCCCGAGTTTGCGGCGAAGTATAGCTTAGACGGCAGTCAGCCCATGACTCTGGTCGATGCGCTGGCGCTACAAGGCGTTCCAAAGCATCTTTCGGCTATTGCCATGACGAAGTATCATCGCTTCTCTAGTCGAGTGCGCAACCGACGGTATATATCTATGATCGACTTTACTCAGCACTCGTCTCGCGACCGTCTGTATATCGTCGATACCCACTCGGGTCGGGTCGATTCGCTGGTGGTGGCGCACGGTAGGGGCTCAGATCCCGATCGCAATGGCTATGCTCAGTACTTTTCAAATCGTCGAAATTCGAAGATGTCGTCGCTTGGCTCTTACATTGTTGGCGAGACCTACCAATCGGCAAAGCATGGTAAGGCGCTTAAAATGGACGGCTTGGAGCGCACCAATAGCGCGGCCCGTGCCCGCGGGGTCACTATGCATGGAGCAAAATATGTTTACAACGGCCAGTCCCGGCAGGGTATGAGCTGGGGTTGTACGGCGATTTCCACGAGCTGGATGGGCAAAGCCATACAACGCCTTGCGAATGGAAGCTTTCTTTATGCCTACGGGATAAACAAAGGTCGTAGTTTTACGGACGAGCTGCCGGACCTAACGGCTATGATCAATCCAGCCGCACAGTGGTTGGATGAAGGGGAAGACGCTCCCGAAGATGGTGAATACTAGTAGTACATGCGACAGAAGATTCTAGGACTGGTCGATCCCGAAAACTGCCACAGCGAGAGAAGATAAAATTCTCTCGCTGCGCGGTTCACGCGGAAATAATAAAATAGATTTGTGGTATCCGTACTGATGACTCCATGACCTTCATTTGCGGATACCTCTATCGAATGGGGCGGTGATTGGACTAGTTCAGCTCGGGCTTTTTCAACGCTAATTCCCTTGAACGGATTTTCCTTATAGAAAAATAAAAATTTTCCGTTGAACATTGGACCATCGGCACCTTGATCGATTAAAAACAATCCGTGATGTTCTACTTTTTCATCCAGGTTGGGATGAATGTGATAGCAGCTTCCACTGACGGCTTGAGGAATTTCTTCTGCCGCAAAAAATTCATTTGAATTTTGATAGTCGATGACGATGGCGCGCATCGTATCCGTACACTTCGGTCCGCTACACAGCGCTTCGACTGGGGGGAAATCTACTGCGTAAGCAAAGGGCGAAAACACCAGGAGGACAAAGATATATTTTTTCATATATCCATAGTAGCCAATCGCTTTGGAAAAAACATATGGCCTAGACCAAAGCGTGCCTTTGGTGGTGAGGGAAATTTTTAGCTGGTTTGCTTCTGCGGCTTTTTGCCGTAGAGCTGAGCGGCCTTTTGCAGGTAGTTCAGCATCCGATGTGAGTCACTTAGACGGCCAACGGTGATTGTTCCCTCGGGATTTCCTTGATCGTCCTTCTTGAGTGTCGAGGCCACATCAATACGAATGACATCACCATCTTTTTTAACCATTACAACATTTACTAATGGATGAAAACCAAGCGCGCGAACCGTGTCGAGCCCTTGCATCGCTTTCTTATAATTTTCGGGCGGATAGAGTTGGCGCAAAGATTTTCCGATGAGCTCGCCATCTTCGTAACCAAGAACATAGTGGATCATGCGATTGGCGTTGATAATTTTCCCCTTAAGATCCACTGAGTGCATCAAGTAAGGCGAGTCTTGAAACATCTGTTGGTAGTCCGAAAGCAAGCGACGGGTGTCGTGCAACTCTTTTAGAATCGATTCGATTTGTTTTTGCACAATCGAATCCAGGACATTGTCGGTCTTGTCTTTTATGCCTGCCATATAGAGCAACAGGTCCTTGGGGCTGAGCGCACCGGTAAGTTTATTGTCGTGCATAGTGTAGATACGATGATTTGGCGATTGAATCATCAGTCGAAAGGCACTGACGATGGAATCGTCTTCGTGAACCGTAACCACTGGATCAAGTTCGTCGCGAATATCAGAGAGGCATAAATTCTTTTTTGCCTCTTGACGCGATCGCAGCAGAAAACGCAACAACTGAAAATCGCTGAGCACTCCAAGAATATCACCGTTTTTGGCCACAACGGGAGTGGTGGTCAGTTTGTGTGAAGCAAAGAACTGAGCCGAGTCTTCGAGAGTCGTTGACTCATCAAGAGAAAACAAAACCTGGCTCATGAACACTTTTACAGACGGCGCTTTTGGCGTATTGGCTTTACTCATTACTCTATTGTTAATCTCAGCAAACTTTCAGACAAGTTCAATCCGTGGACTTCCCCCTCAGTCCAGTCGGTCTAGGCTTGGAGTTTACGCTTCACTTTTATATAGGCCCACGTGAGCAATGCGGCAGAGTAAAGAATCAGAAGCGGCGCGTGCACAGCCCAAGTTTCAAGGACATGATCGTTCCAAAACAAAGATTGGCTAAGCCTGACGCCGTGGTAGAGCGGCAGAATTTTAATAACCCACTGCACGACAGTGGGCATTTGTTCGACCGGAAAAAATATTCCCGAGAAAAAATAAATGGGTGCGATAAGAAATGAATAAACAGTTTGAAATTGGTTAATATTGCTGACCGAGCAACTAGCCAATAGGCCCATCGCGCCGAGCGGTAAGGCAATCAACACGCCGACTAGAGGCGAGATCGGTAAAAGCCACGGATTATTAAACAGCCCCAGCAGAGTCAGAACTAGGCAAACTCCAAAGACCATCAGTCCGCCTTTTAGACCAACCCAAAGAAACTCACCGATCACCACCTCGCTGATCCCGATGGGCGTAGTCAACATGGCTTTGAAAACATTTTCGTAAGTCAGTCGCACATAAAATCCGTAGCTGGTCTCAAAGAACGCCGTAAACATCGCCGTCGAAACGGCAAGGCCGGGCGCTAGGAATTGCAAGTAGGTGTGGCCTTGAACTTGCGCCATGTAAGTGCCAAGTCCCAAGCCGAGTGAGAGAATCATAAACGCGGGGTCAGCAAGGGTCGGAGAAATATTCGAGATAAAGCTCTTGCGATAGACCCACCAATTGCGGCGCACCACATGCCAGCTGAGCGAGAGAGTATCAAGCATCGGTGGTTAACTCCTTGCCCGTGAGTTTCAAAAATACATCTTCTAAATTCGCCGGGCGGAGTTGCACGGCCGAGCACTTATTCTCCTCTTGAAACTGCAAGAGAGAATTCAACTGAGGCGCACGCACATAAAGCCCCGAGCTATCTTCCACCGCGTGAAACTGTTTCGCCTCAGCCGCAGATTTCAATGCACCTAGGCTATCGCTGCGTTCAAAAACGGCAACATAGCCCGGAGTGTGTTGATCGCGCAGAGCTGCGGGAGTCCCCTCAGTAACCACTTGCCCTTGATTCATAATCACCAGGCGATCGCATAAGACTTCGGCTTCATGCATGTAGTGGGTGGTGAGTAAAACGGTTTTGCCCTCGCGCTTGAGCTCGTTCACTTTACCCCAGATCAAATGCCGAACCGCTGGATCGAGGCCGGTGGTCGGCTCGTCGAGAATCACCAGCTCAGGATTGCCAATCAAAGCACGTACGAAAACCAACCGTCGCTTCATGCCACCGGAGAGAAAGCGAATCGGGTCGTTTTCTTTGTGGGCCAGATTCATAAACTCAAGCAGTTGGCGCACGCGCGGCCGTCGCAGGTTTGGCGCGAGCTCCACAAAGGCGGCGTAGAGCTCCATATTTTCGCGCACACTCAAACTCTCATCGAGCGCATTGTCTTGAGTCACAACCCCTAAGCGACGTTTGATTTTCCGTGCGTCGCGATTGGGATCCATCTGAAAAACTTGAAGTTCACCGGCAGTTCTTCGCGATCCACCGTAGATCAAATTGATCAGCGTTGATTTTCCCGCACCATTTGGTCCAAGTAGTCCGTAGCATTCTCCGCGTTGCACAGATAGCGAGACCCCGCGCACAGCCTCGACTTTGCCAAACGATTTGCGGATATTTTGTGCGGAAATGATGGACGACATTTGCTGAAAATTTAAAGGATCGGATACTCGATGTCTAGGCCTAGAGCACCAGAGCAGAGAACGCCGAAAGCGAAAAGTAAAGTACGACGATGAGTACGTACCCCTTCAGCGAAAACACTTGATTCATAACCTGAAAACTCATGGCACTTCCCTCGGTCTAGGTAAGAGAGCAAACGTGAGTCCAGGGCGCCGAGCGGCGCTGTCCCCAGAGGTTTCAGGCATTTAGCGAAGGCTCCCCCCCTCTTGCGGCACGGCTAACTTATTGACATCACGGACATTTAAAGGCTCTTGCAAGTCCGCTGGATTTTGGTCGCAGATTGAAATCCAATGCTTCTATTCCGTGCAATCAAAACCTTATAATAAACTAACCGCATATATTCTGAGCTAGAGGAGAGAGCTGCTATGAACGTTAGAATAATTTTACTTTTCACTGCCCTAATTTTGGCGATTCCGGGTGTCGCGTTTTCTGAGGCATTGAAGTTCCCGCGAATTTTAAACTACGAATCTCTGGAGCGCCTTCCGAAAGCTAAAAGAGTTGCGTACTTAAACGCGCTCTCCGATGCGATCGTAAAATTCGAAGTCGCAACGGCGGGCAAAATTTCGCAGGAGAATCACGCGACCCTTGAACAACTCAAGGAATTTATCGCGGTCAATTTGACTATGCTGCCCGACGCGACTGCAGAAGTGAATAGCGACAAGGCTGAGGACCCGTATGCGATTTTGCCTACTTGGGATAAAACGAAGAACTCATGGACCTGTCGGCATTCGGGCGTAGTCTTCAATACCGAAGTCGGCACTTGCGTGAGCGCCTCCAACTCGAGCAGCTGTTCGAGCGGATATTCAAGGGCTAACATCAGCTATGAGACGAGTTCTGGCGACACCAGTTTGAAAAAATATTGTGTTCCGAACGCGAGTTATAATGCGTTGGCAGCTGTACGGCGCGACCAATTAAAAGCGACAAGCGGAGCGCCTTCGGTGGCGTCCAATTTTATACCAAACGCTAATCAATCCGAGTTGGCAAAAAAGGCGCTGGTCAGTCAATTTGCGACAGACGAACAAAAAGCGACTCTGGCCAAGGGCTACACCCGTGCGCAAGTTGCGGATGGCACACGTCAAAGGACAATCGATGGCGTCTATCATGACTTAGGCGCGAGGCTAGTGGCAGAAGAAACTAAAGATACGGTGATCGGCGGCATGCCTGAACTTCAGCAAAATCGATTGCTAAACGGCGACTCACTTAACGCCAAAAATCCTGCAGTTTCAAGTGTCACCGATCCTAAGGTAGACGGGACCGCGGGTCAGGATAAAATCGACGCCGCTCACCCGACAGCCAAGGTCGCGGACACTCCCACGGTAGCGACCGGCGCTGGTGAAATGACGCCGGTGACCTGCGTGACGAACAAGTGTCCGATGACCGACAAAGACGTCGCCCTTGCACGGACTGACTATGCGACTTCGCGTAAAAATGGCAAAGGACCAGAGTGTATTATCGGAGGCCAAATTAGCAACTATCCTGGCCAGCCAGAGGCCAAAAAATGCTCACGAAAAACGCAGTGGGATGGCGCCGACGTTTGTCACGCGGGCTCAGGTCGCAAGGTCACCGTTTGCAATCCCATTCTTTGGTGTAAGAATGACGCGAAAGGTGCACCTGCACCGTTCTGTCTACCGGTCACTGCTACGGTTTCCAGAGAGTGTGCTGCGGCGGCTGACCCCAAGGCCGATTGTGGCAAAATACCCGATGTCCCCGCTAAACATGATAAATTTATTAGTGACGTCGAAAATCTTTGTGGCAAAGACGTTAAGTTCATGACCATGTTTTGCAACGAGTGCAAGACTCTGGCGGATAGCATTGTGAAGGCCAACGGAAAGATTTCGCTCAAGTATTGCGATGCCAATGTTTACTCTCCGAAGGGTAAGATTGTGGATCGTATCGCCCCGACTGAGGGTGATGCCCCCGCCGCCCAGTAAAACTTGGTCCCTCAATTGCTTTAGTAGCAAAGCATGCGCAGGGACCTTGATTTTAAACCTCAGATAGTCGCTCTATTGCTTCTGATTGCAGCAGCCCTCTATCCGTTGCAAAAAGCGGCCGCTTGCGACGCCAATTGTGGCACTCCGTCGCCGGCACTGATCATTGGCACGGACAACCGAATGGACGTTGCAAGCTTTGCCATAAGCCATAAAATTAGTGAGGACGATGTCCGTAGCCGCTTCCACGCGACTGGAGCGCTCAAATGCGGTGCGCAGAGCTTCTCGGCTCAGCTTACCCTCAAAAACAATATCATTACGACGGCGGCTCATGCCTTTTATCAGATCTGCAATCAACAGGTCGATCTGAAGCAATGCAAATTTATTACAGTTTACGAAAACGTGAGCCGCGAGTTCAAGATCAAGCGCCTGGTCGGAGCCGGAGGGCCTTGTCCGACGGCGGCCACTCGGGGCGAGGATTGGGCAGTTGCCGAACTAAGCAAAGCTGTTGAAGGCATTGAAGGTTATAAAATTATTCCTCCTCCGTACCCCTTGATGCTGAAGTCTTTTGAGGGATATCCCGTAACCCATCCGGCCGCTTGGCATGTGGATCTTTGCGGACCAAATGGCTGCCCCCCCATTGTTTCAGAGTGCTCCATCCGGGACATTATGCACGTCGAGGCGGCATCGCCAATCGTGCACATGGATTGCGATGTAGGCTTTGGGGCTTCGGGAAGCGCGCAGCTGATTTCAGTGAATGATGTAGATTATATGTTTTCAATTTCAGTAGCCAAGGCTGAGACCGCGAACGGTCAGGCGTACAACAAAGACAAAGTTTTTACTCAGGCGGTTCCGATTCAAGGCAGGTTTTTAGAAGTTCTCCTTGGTCTATAGCGGAATTCTAGTTCATCGCGTGTTCGAAATCTTTGATCAACTTTTCGTCTTCGGCTTGGTAGCCGGGTGGCTCGTAGACATCGCAGCCCATTCCAGCTTTTTGAATCTTCTCTTTTAAGTCTGCCGCGTGGAGTCCGCCAATCACAATCGCGGCGCGGGTGAACTCATGGGCTTGCAGAGTTTTCACAAACGAGTCATCGCGTTCATTTAGAGATTTCGCAAAATCCCCCAATTCGAGTTTGATGCGTTCTTTGATTTGCAAAATCAACTTGTCGTGAGCTGTATCTTTGGGAACTTTTAAGAGATCCGCGGCTGATTCCGCATAGAGTTTCATTTTATCGGTATCGCCCTTGGACTCATTCAAGCGCACGTAAAAACCAAACCAGCCACGCAGATTGCTCAGGTGAAGATTGCCCTCTTGAATCAGCTTGGCATCATCACCGCAGAAGGTCGGGATCTTGTCGCGGAACTTCGCTTTGGCCTTGAGTGGCGCCAGCGTAATAATTTTATCGTAGCCCTTTTGCGAACTCTGCTTGCTCAGGCTCTCAAAGTCCCAGCCGTTGAACTGCGTTTTAAATTCTGGGGTGATCTCGCCCTCGCAACCTTCGCTCACCACCAGCTGCAATTCTCCACGCGATGCGCCTTCGGCGAGCACTTGATAAATCGCGGTCTGATTCTTCTCTTGAGGGTATTTTTCCTTAAAACTCTTCGTGGTGGTGGTGGGTGCTAAGTGCCATTGCTTGAGAATCATAACTTTCTTGGTGGCTTCAGGCGCATCGCATGATCCGACCTTGGTCAGGTGAACCTTGCTGGGAAAGGCTTTGGCGGGGGCAGTCGATTTCCGGTGATGACTTTTTGCAAAGGCGACGGATAAAAGCAAACAAAGCAATAACTTCAAAGGTATCTCCCGTTTATTCTCTTCGACTATTAAAGAGGCAATGAAGGGAGCGAGTCAAGATCCGCTAAAGACCGGATGAAAGCGGCGTTAAAAGAACTTAATTCGAGTTGCGAAGGTTTTAATCTGAATGTAGTTTCTGAGGGCATGAGAGTACTTGTAATTGAAGACGAAAAGAAATCCGCAAGTTTTATCAAGAAGGGTCTGCAAGAGGCCGGCTACGTGGTGGAAGCGGCGGAGAGTGCCAGTGCAGGCCTGACTATGTCGGCCAACTCCGAATTCGACCTTGTCGTTTTGGATGTGATGCTGCCCGACGGAAACGGTATGGATGTCTCGCGCCAACTCAGGAACGAAGGCTTTAAAGGCTTTATCCTGATGCTCACGGCCTTGGATTCCACGCGCGACAAAGTGCGCGGGCTCGATTCGGGCGCCGATGACTATTTGTCGAAGCCGTTTGAGTTCGACGAACTGCTGGCGCGGATTCGCGCGCTGCTTCGCCGAAAAGAGGGCGGGCGTTCGAAATTGAATTTTGAAGATTTGAATATGGACCTTATCCAGCGCAGTGTTCAGCGCGCGGGTGCCGATATTACTTTGACCCAAAAAGAATTTTCTCTGCTCGAGTATTTCCTACGCAACGCCAATCGCCCACTGACTCGCACCGAGATCGGCGAACACGTTTGGGATGTGCATTTCGACAACGAGAGCAATGTGATTGACGTGTACGTGCGCCACTTACGCAAAAAAATCGACGAGCCATTTCCCACGCGCCTGCTGCACACTCTGACGGGCTATGGTTACGTACTTAAACGCGGCGAAAAAACCGGCGAGTTATGATCTCCCTCAGGCGCCAAGGCATTCGCTGGCGTCTGGCCATGCTTTATTTGAGTATCTTCGCGGTTGGCTTAAGTATCTTTTG
>JAYVPG010000090.1:0-55563 GCA_043757545.1 Pseudobdellovibrionaceae bacterium | reverse complement strand
AAAGATCCTCCAACGCTGCGGATATCTCAACCATCTCTCTATAAATACTGACGAATTCTTCTACAGGTGGCCCGCACCCCGCTAAAAACCGGAGAGGGTTTCTCAAGACCCCAAATAATGTTACAGAACGTTTTTCGAGTGACAATTTTCGGGAGTTCGCCAGTCTTTACCACCTGCATTCGCATATCTTGAAGTAAGGCCTGGCTTACATTCTGCAAAAAACCTCCATTGTTAAACACATTTAAATAAGGGACCCACGATGACCAAATTCAAATATGGTTTATATCTGGCTTTGTCGCTAACCATTATCGCCGTGAATTCAAAGGCTTACGCCTACGATGAGGACACCCACTTTTACGGGACCTACGCGATGGCGCGCTTTGCGGGCATTCGCCACGAAGTCGCGGCGAAATTGGCAACCACTGCGCAGTGGATGGATGAGTCCTATGTATCTGACCCCACCAGTATGATCGTTCTGCCGATTACCGGTGTACGAAAACGCCGTTTGTTGCATTTTCCTTCGTCGCGTGAAGTTGGTAAGGTTGCGGCTGAAATCCAGGACGAATCTTTTGGCTTTAGTGGATTCGAAGGATTGGAAAAAGCAGTGGTCAGTCAGTTAATCTCAATCTTTGGATACAAAGGCCAGTTAGACCATCTTGCGTTTCACACTCAGACTGAGCCCGATCATGAAATGGCTTCGGCGCTATTGATGGAAGGTCTACGTGAAGGCAATTTGATGAAGTGCGGAGCAAGCTTGCACACACTTGAAGATTCCTTTGCCCATGCCGGTACTTCGGCGGAGGCGGGCCATACGACTCTATGGCATTGGCCCGATCGTCCGTCGACCAGTACGGATAAGTACTTTCAGATGACGACGGTTCTATTCAAAGCCTTGGTCGCCATTCGCGACCAACTCCCTGAAGAGGCGAAAGATTGCAATTATCGCGTGATCGAAGAACATCCGAATTGCGAGTTAGGTCCCGAAGTTCTGGCGCGCGTTTACAACACAACTCCTGAGGTCGTGCACACCGTCAGTCGAGATATTTTGAAGGACAAAGAATATATTCGAGCGGCACTGACCGACTTTATCGTCAAAGCTGAGCGTGCGAATTATTTGGACGCATCTGGATTTCGCGATGGTCAAACTTTCGCTAAGGTTTTAGACCAGGTTTTGAGCCCCGAGACATTTATGCCGTACAAAATGGACGCTTATGATGTGCTTGAAATGTTTGTGAATCGCCTTGTGGAGATGCAGGGTGGGACCAAGGGTGGGCTATTGAATCTTAAGCTGATCCCATACGACATGGGCCTTATGACCGAAGGTGCGGGTATCTCGGTGGACGATTTTATTGGTACCTACAAACAAATCGGTCCCGTCGATGCAAAAGTCGCCGATGCCGTCGGTATGAAGGGCTTTTTAAGACTGTTCGCCTATCATGTTTTGGCGAGCTACGTTCCTCTTCCGATCAATGACTATCACCACGTTGAGATCGAAGATGACAGTGCGATTTCTCGCAAGACTGAGATGGAAATGCGAGTGGCGGGCATGCGTCGCTTGATCATGACGTTGTTTCATACGAACATCCAATTTGTCGGGAACAACACCAAGGACGACATCGGATTTGGACAGGAGATCGACTTGAACCCGCTAGCAGAGACTACGTTGCCGCCTAAAAAGTCGCATTTGAATTATGCGACGTTCAATTTGAAAGAGAAAAATAAGTTCGATCGCATGATCTTTAAATATTTGTTCCCTTCGCTTTCGATTGAGGAGAAGGACGACGAACTGAAAAAGATCGTTTGGGCAGTTCGCAGTATGCGACTGGCGTCGGTTAAAAATATTTCGGCGATTGAAGCAAAGAAGCGTGAAGAACTCGCCAAGGAAAATATGACTTGGACCCAGAAATTATGGTACGGCCGGTATTTCGATAAATTCGAAAGCTACGATAGGGAACTGACTTCGTATATCGTGGCCCCTGCTGTCGTGGCTCGTTTTGTGGCACAGCTGAGACCATATATGGGTCGATTCTTCAGCGATTTAGTGAACACGCGCATTAAGCCAATGGGCTATGAGCGTTTGTACAATGATGCTGAGAAATTTAGAGCTTACAAACAGGCACGCGAGCGGCTTGGACAGTTTCCAACGCTCATGAGCCCGAAGGACGTTTGGAATATTTCGGATCTAATCGCTCAAGGATCGCTTTGAAGACTCGGCGCTGCTGCTGAGTGATCCACTGCGGATTGAGGACTCCGAGTAACGTAAAATAATTTGAATCTAAAACGGTCTCCCAATGTTCTAGGGGGACTATAAAGTCCGCCCAAGTTTCAATTTTCTTTTCGCCACCGTCGTAGCTGGTAATCACAACATCTTTGGCGATCGCCGAATCGTTGGAAACTGCGCCGTCACCGGGTTCCTTAGAAAATGTCCAGGCTGTCGAGAGTAACCAGGATTGGCGTTGGGCCTCGGCACAGCTGAGTAAAAGGCAGGTGGATTGCGCGGCGGCCAGTGCGACCCAACGGATATGGTTGGGAATCCTGAGGCGTGAGAGAACCGTGTTCATCTGGGCCGGGTCGAACTCACGTAGGCTTGCAAGGTTAAGTGTAGACGTGATGGTCTTCCAACCCGGAATCCACTTTAACAGCTCAATAAGTGCGGAGCCTCGATAGGGAGTTGAGATCGTGACAACAGTTTCGATCGGAAGATCAGGGCGCTCAGTGAGTGCATGGGCGACATAAAGCCCGCCTGCGCTGTGGGCGATCACTGTAAAACTCGCACCAGGATAGCGAGAAGCGAGAGCCAGAAAATCTTTTTTAACCTGCTCACCATTGTCGTGAACCGAGCCGATGGGATCTAGATTTTGAATAACGACTGGAGTGTAGCCCTGGCTTTGAATCGATTCGAGTATAGCTGTTGAAAAACTATGAAACCCACCTGCCACGTTGCCGCCGGGGATATTAAAAAATCCTGGAACGAGTACGACGAATTTTTCTTGAGCGAAGAGCGAGGTGCTAAATAGCAACCCGACGCATAGGAAAAATATGCTGATTTTAGACATAGAATTCCCCCCAACCCCTAAGTATTTCCTAGCATAGGGGTGGCGTTCTGGCACATTTATTTCGCATAAAACACAGTCGAGCGTCATACGCCATCGTAAGTACATCGATACTAGGGCCGCTGGCGTATCACGTGCGTGAATTTTTAAACAAGCTGAAGTAAGCCCGCTCAACCTACTTACAGGCTAGCGGCGCCGTGCCTGAAAAATTTTAAGTAAAGATCACTCAATCCAGATGGCACTATAAAGAGTTGGAATTTCCTCAAGGGTGACCCATACGCCCCCGTGTTCGCAACTCCTTCTGTATTTTTTAAGAATCAGGTCGCAACTGTCGCCAAAGGATTGCCGAATAAAATAGCGACATCCGGAGCGGGTGTTTTTGCGCGCAGCAATCACCGCGGAATGGTCCGCATGTCGTTCGGCTTGGTCAGAGCTGCGCTCCACCAGATCGTAGGCGTCGCTGCCAATAGCGACTGCGTGGTGCTGGTCCAATACGGCGTCGATCACGACTCTCAGAATAGCCTGCCGCTCTTTGCGAACCTCTGGATCTAGCTTATCCAAATCGTCGGGTGTGGCGGCGATAGAGTATTGGCTGGGTATCAACGGAGTCGGACTCACGATGCGAGTTTGGCAACGAGCATTGACCCAAGACTGCAATGCTCCGGCTTTGGCGCGGGCCTTGGCGCTGGTAATATATTTTAGCCTGCGCAATTCATTTTCCAAGTATGATTTCTCGTCTGCCGGCATTTTCTTGTAGGTTTGCACTACTGCAGCCAAATCTGCGGCGTAGAGGGTCTCGTCTTCGTTTTCATCGGGAAGTTTTGTCGACGAACATAGGCCCGCGACGTTGCTCAACAAAATCGTAAGGTCCTCCACGCCTCCGGCGGCATAGAGTCCTTGTTCGCCGAGAATTTGCGAGCTTGAAAAGACGCCTCGCTCACGTGTGCGCTCCAAATTTACCTGATAAGAAAATTCTGGATGAAGAGTCAAGTACTCGGCAATTTCTGGCGATTTGCCATGAGCCAACTTGGCTTCATCGGCCAGCTGAAAAGTCGTCGCTAAATCAAACGATGAAACCCGGACGCCCAACTTGAGGCTGATCAAATCTGCGGAAGTATGTGCGTAACACCAGCTTGAATCCCCTTGGTTACGAACTGCGCCGAGGGCCCGCCGTAAATCAACCGGACGGCACTGGCGTTGTGCTGCGGCGTTTGTAGCAAAGGGTGCCCATGCAAATAGGCACGCCAGATAAAATGCGAATCTCATATTTTCTTTTCGGACGGTAGGCGTGGGGCCTAAACGCCTCCTGATGATTAATGGACCGCGAGATATTAAATTTAGGTTACCATTATTTTGTTTAGCGGCGGCGCGTGACCGTATAGTTATGGGAAAAATTTGAAAATGAAGTTATTAATAGTACTTTTGTCTAGTCTTCTCTTTGGACTCGAGGAACATTATTTCAGGTTAAAGTGGTTGTTTAAAAAATCACTAAGCGCAGATTCCAATTCATCAAATCTAGAGTTGAAGTTGCCGGAGACGTAGAAATTGCTCCTAAGCGGGAGACCCGAGTGCTGAATTGCGCTGTCATTGACAACGATCCGAACATCTTTCGCCGATACCTTTACCTCTGTGCCTTTTAGATCTGGCGTTTCAAATTGGACTATAGCTGCCGACGGCGACAACTGAGTCGCAAAAAATTCAAGTGAGTGAACATCAATTGTTTGGTCATTTCTAGTAAATGAATCAAATATTGGAATATCCAGATCTTTGGCGGAGATAGCTCTATTTTGAACTGTCAGTTTATAAACCTGACACACGCCATTGGTGGCCATTGAATTGTAACGAGTCGGGTTATTCTCATTAGTTCCATCTCCCTCGGCCCATGGACGTAACAAACTCGCAAATGGTAAGCAGGCCGTTGCTGCCGATTTATTGGCGACCTCAATCGCAGGAGACAGCAGCGCCATCCCTGCCAAATCTTTCATTTTCGCCTCGTGGTTCAACAGTAGCGCGCCGCCCGTTGAAAATCCGACGCCAATTACGCGATCGCCATATTGCTGAGCCAGCTTCATGCCACGCTCTACGTCGGCCTTCCAGTCGAACAACGTTACAGTTTTTATATCGTTAACGTCGGTTCCATGTCCGGCGAGGCGAATCGCGATCACATTGATGCCGCGATCAAAGAGAATTTTAGCGATGTCTTTCATATAATAAGGAGAGTCGGTAAAACCGTGCACTAGCAGTGCTGAATATTTTGTGCGGTTACCATGAGATAGGACAAACTCTTGGCTCAAATAGTTGCGAGCTGCTTCAACAGAATCTGATATATTTGCCTTAAAGCACTGCTCGTAGTGAGTTGAATCACAAGCTTTGTAATTGAACGTGGGCTTTTCAGCATTTCCGGTAGACAAAAGTAAAGCCACATTCAGCAGTGTCAATAATCTAAAGGAAGTAGTCATTTTGCCTCTTATTTGTATTGTAGCCGCTATGTAAGACGAAACTCATCTGCCGATAATTTAAAGGAAAAATGGAACTATTTCGCCTGTTATTTTGTCAACACCCCAGTCAAGAATTGTCACTCTATCCAAGTGTTCATTTGGTAACAGGTTTTGGGCGTTTTTGCTGACGTTGGCGACCACGGGCAGGATCGAACTGCCGACCTGCAGTTTAGGAAACTGCTGCTCTATCCAACTGAGCTACGTGGTCACTTGGATTCTATTTAATGTACACTATCCGGGGTGTGGTTCAAGGTCACGGCGTACCTGAGAATCCAGCGTAGGCCGTGATTGTGGGGGATAGAGACCTTTTCTATAAGCTCTAGACCCTTAAGGCTTTGATCGACGAGCCAATCGGTGTCGGTCTCTGGGCAGACCAGAACATGCGGGCCGATAAGAGTTCCGCGCCGCAAGTGTGAGTCTAAAATTTTAAATATTTTTTCGGCGCCGACCCCGGCGATCACGATATTGCCGGTGAGCGGCTCAATGATCTCTTCAGCTTTTCCCGAAATGAGACGGGCCCTTTCGCCCCCTCGCAATTTGGCTTTTACCAGTGCGAGCAAGTGGGGGGCGGTGTCGTTGAATAAGACTTCAGTGAAAGCGCCGCTGTGAAGGGCATGTAGGCCTAAATAACCATGGTCGCAGCACAGGTCCCATAACGGAAGACCGGGCTGGCAGCGGTTGAACAGGGCTTCTAGGCGAGGCGACAGGCGCATATCTAGTTAAATAGCGTCGGAGAGTTCGCGAGCACTTTCAATTCTTCGGAGCACCGTGGGAGTGCCGACAAGAAAGCTCGGGTGTAGGCCACGTAAAGTGTTTCCTTGTTCTTAACAAAAATCATGCAGGTAATCTCGCTCTCACCACTGACGTCGTTCGACTGATATTCGACAAATGTTCCCTCTAGATTATGTTTTTCTCCCGCTTTAATTGGACCGCCTCGACGTTTGAAAGTGGATAGGGCTTTGACGTTGATTGAGAGATTTTTAAGAATAGTCTGTGCGATTTGCTCACTCTCAGTCTCGATGGTTCCTTTCACCGGTCGAGTCAGATATTGAACTGGTGGAAGAAAGGTCTTTTTGCTCATGCGCAAAAAGATTCCTTGAGCGATGGAATGTTTGTACACATCGCTAAAAAAAGACGGTTTCTCAAATGAAATTTTCAACCAGTCCGGTAAATCCGTTGGGTCGGCACCCAACGCATGAACGTTGATGGAAAGACACGAAGCCAGCGCAAGGACTCGGAATATCAATCGACTAGCGATGTGCGAATGGTTCATTAAATTGGCTCCCTGCAATATTGCCGCTGACGTAGATTTTGCCGCCGCCCGCTGGACGGACTGCGAGATTCCCAGTTTGACCTTCAGTTGACGAGCCGGGCCCTCCGGAGAGCGAAACTGAAAAAGTTCCATTGGGCAGGGCGCAAATTTTTGCATTGAAGTAAATATAGCCAAACGCAACCGCAAGTGCGGCCTTTGCTTTCGAAACAGGCGGTTTGGCCGCTGCGGCTATTTTTTCGATGGCGTCAAAGCTCAATGAGGTTACCGTGACCACAAGGTTACCCGACGATGAGAACTTAAATCCGACGCTGTCTTCTGCCTTCCATTTGCTCCCGTCAATTCCAGTTCCCGCCATTTTTTCAAGCGCATAGATGGCCGGTGAATTTTTTTCGAATTTTGTGGCGCAGACCGCGGCTGGCTTTCTCGTCACCGGCTTATTCATGACCGGTTTATTTGCAACGACCGCGGGTTTGGTTGCAGCGACCTCTGGTTTGGGTACAACAACCACCGGTTTAGTCGGCACGGCTTTTACTGCGACTGGTGATTCAGGCGCCGCCGAAGTCGGAGTGATTTTCGCCACCGGTTGTGGAGCGGGTTTTACCGGTGTTGGAGTTTGTTGTTCGGGATTGGTTTTGAGTAAATCGCCTTTAGGTGCCGTCGGTTCATCGACGGATTGGGGTGTCAGTTTAGGAGAAACGGCGACCGCTGGTGGTAGTTTTCGAGGCGGAATCGGCGTCGACGTCAAAAGATTCGAATTCACATATCCCTCAACCCAACGGTTTCCCGCTGTGAGATATTTTATTTTAGTCCAACGGCCATGGGTTCCCAACACTTGGACATGAGCGCCTGTATATAGGAGGCCCAAAACTTCGGAGCTGCCGGAGCGACGTGGAGCCGAGCGAATGCGTGAGCCTTCGATGCGAATAAATGCGGACCGCGCATCGGCAAACGCTTGAAAGGGAATGGCCAATATTGAGACTAAGATCAACCATATGATTTTCGTGCTTTGGAGTTTCATACGGCTTTCTATCGCAACAATGGGACCGTGAAGGGCCGTGCGAGGTTTGAGCTAGGTGAACAAAGTTTGGACACCCTGTGAGCAAAAAAGCGGTTCGTTCATTTAGTGGTCAGTTGACCCTAGGCCCCACGCCGGTCCATATTGCGGCCTATGAACCTTCTTAAAAACGAACGCTCGCCTTACTTGCTACAACATAAAGACAACCCCATCCATTGGATGCCTTGGGGTGACGATGCCTTTGCAAAGGCTCGTCGCGACAATAAACCGATCTTTCTCTCGGTGGGCTATTCGACCTGTCACTGGTGTCATGTGATGGCGCACGAGTCTTTTGAAGATCAAGAGGTCGCGCAGGTTTTAAATGATCAATTCGTATGTATAAAACTGGATCGCGAAGAACGTCCCGATGTCGATGACATTTATATGACGGCGCTGCAGGCGATTTCGGGCGGCGGTGGATGGCCGATGTCGATTTGGATGAATGCTGAGGGCAAACCATTTTTCGCCGGTACTTATTTTCCCAAATATCGATTTCTACAGCTCTTGCGGCGAATCGACGAGCTTTGGAAAACGGAGAACGAAAAACTTAGCCAAGACGGAGATCGTCTTTTGGCCTCAGTGCAAAGCATGGGCTTGAATGAAGTGAATGAGGAGATCAGCGAAGCCGATTACGAGGAATTTCTTAAAACATACATCAATCATTTTCAGAGTCACTTCGACGAAAAACATGGGGGCTTTGGGCACGCGCCGAAGTTTCCGCAGACGATGAATCTGATGGTGATGATGCGCCAAGATCGACAAACCGGTTTGCGCCAGGCGGAAGCGATCGTTAACGGTACTCTCGTTAATATGGTGCGCGGTGGGATTTACGATCAACTGGCGGGCGGTTTTCACCGCTACTCGGTCGACGAGATTTGGCTGGTCCCGCACTTCGAGAAGATGCTTTACGATCAGGCTTTGCTGTCGGTGACGTTGATTGAAGGCTTTCAAAATTATGGTGAAGCGGAACTGGCTCGAGGCGCGCGTGAGACTCTGGACTATGTATTGCGTGAGATGACCCACAAAGAGGGTGGATTTTATTCTGCCCAGGATGCCGACTCGCTCGATCCAATCAAGGGTCATAGTGAAGAGGGATACTTCTGCACCTATAGCTTTGCTGAATTGCGTGCGAGCCTGACTGACGCCGAATTGGATTTGCTGCAAAAGGCCTACGGCGTGAGTGAAGCGGGAAATTTCGAAGGTCGTAATATTCTACATTTGCAAAACGATTTCGATGGTTCGGTGAAAGCCGATGCGTTGATTGTCTCGGCATTTGCCAAGCTGAAAAAGCTGCGAGCCGCGAAGCCTGTGCCTCATCTGGATGACAAGGTCATTTCCGCGTGGAACGGTTGGATGGTTTGGGCGTTGGTCAAGGGCGCGATGGTTTTTCAAGAGCCGCGCTACCTTGAGGCCGCGCGAAAGGCCATGACCTTCTTGCGTGAAAATTTGTCGACTCCCGACGGCGGACTGCGCCGCTTTTGGCGTGACGGTATGGCCGTGGGCCATGGCGCTGCGGAAGACTATGCCTCGATGATTCACGCCTGCCTTGAGCTCTATCAAGCGGACTTCGATGTTCGTTGGGCGGACTGGGCGATGAGTTTGCAAAAGACTTTTGATTCTCAGTTCTGGGATAGTGAAGAGGGATTGTACTTTTCTAACGACGGGCAGGATAAACTGCTTCCGCTTCGGCCAAAAGATGATTACGACGGCGTGACTCCTTGTTCGAACTCAATGGCGAAATACAATTTGGAGCGAATCTTTTTACTCAACGGCGATGCTCGCTTGAAGCATCAGGCGACACGCATCACTCGCGCGCTGTTTCCCAAGCTCAAGCAGCATCCCTCGGGTCTTCCGTTTTTGGCTTTGGGGATCGACTTTGAGTTGGCAGCCAGCAAAGTCGCGGTCCTCAACGGGCCGGGATGGGTAAATGATTTTTATCTGGAGCGCAGTCGGCTCTTTGAGCCCTATTTAATCTGGGCGCATGTTGAAACTCAATGGCCGGTGACTCTGGGAAAAGCGACTGCGACACCCTCCATCTATATATGTGAGCGCGGTCAATGCTTGAAGCCCGCACTGAAAGCGGAAGACGCCAGGGCTCAAATTCTGCCTCCGGGATGACAAATATCGGCGCTAAATGCTTGAATCGAGCCTTAGCAACCATGAAAACACTACAGGGCCATGGCATTGGTATTGCTCATTAGGTCTTCGGATTGGCGTCTCCGCACGGGAAGCCATTTCAAGGGAGAAATATATGAAGCATTCGTTGAACGTAATCCGAACAGGCCTCGCCTTAGTCGCCAGCATAGCCTTGCTGTCTGCGTGTCAGGGTGGATTTAAATCGCGCATCTTTACAGATAAAGAAGTCGCGGCCTATAAAAAGGCTCAAGCGGATGCTGCGAAGAAGGCTGCGGGCGATCAAGATACGACTCCGGCTGTTGCTGATACAAACCCAAAAGACGAACCGGCTAAAAATCCTTTGCAAGCTGCGGTAGATAAGGCACCGGTAAAGCCCCAAGAAAAAGTGACTGATGCCGCTGGTGCTCAAGCTAAATATATAGTCGAAGCTTCGAATCGTGAAAAGTTCATCACCGACAATCGCGCGAGGTTGACGGTGAAAGATGCTGAGGTCAGCAAACTCATCAAGGGCATCACTTTGACGATCACTGGTGACTTAGCCGCAGGTGCAAATGCGATGTTCGGCCTGGATGGTTTAGTGGCCATCAACGGAGAAGACCGTTTCTTAATGATCGCGGGTGTACCCTTGTTAGTTGATAAAGAGTCGAATATCACTCCGCTGGCTTTGACTTTAACAAAAACTTTAAATGGTGAAGCGATTGCCGATCAGGCTGACGTTGTTGTGCGTAGCATTTGCCTCGAAACTTGCGCACAGATTCTGACTGTAGTGACCTTTGTGCAAAGTGATCTCTCGGCCGTGTTTATGAGTCAGCCGGTCAATGGAAATTATGAAGTCGTCGCTACAAACTTAGTCGATGGATACAAGTCGTTTGCCGATGCGACTGGACAAAAAGCGGATGGCGGCGATAGCGGTACGCAGCCGATCGGCGTAGACAAAGTGGGAGACGGGAATCCGTTGCAGAATGCTGTGGACAACTCTCCGGCTAAACCTGTGACACCAGCTATGGATGGTAAGGTTGCAGGCAATAAAGGCGATAGCCTGTCGGCTACGGCCGCTGAGCAAAAAGTCAAAGCTGAACAAGATGCTGCCGCGACTGGTGGTTCGACAACTTTAGGTAAGACAGATCTTGGCTTGACCCAAACAGCGCCATTGAAGAATTCAGCGGGTTCGATTTCTGCAACTGCTGCCGAGCAAAAAGCGAAGCTTGCAAGAGAAGCCGCTGCAAAGTCGAAGGCGTCAGCGAATTCGAATTACTTTTCAGATCTCGCGTCTGCTGGCAAAGTCAACGGACTGCAAAATGCAGTTGATAGGTCACCTGTTAAGACGAATCTTGGTGTGACGCAAACGGCGCCATTGAAGAATTCAGCGGGTTCGATTTCTGCAACTGCTGCCGAGCAAAAAGCGAAGCTTGCAAGAGAAGCCGCTGCAAAGGCGAAAGCATCAGCGAATTCGAATTATTTCTCAGATCTCGCAGCTACGGGTAAAAGTAACGGACTGCAAAATGCAGTTGATAGTGCTCCTGCAAAAGCGAAGGCTGTGAAGAAGACTTCGGCGCAAGATATTCGTCGAGGGTACTAGGAACTTTTCTTTCGGCGGGTGCGATTGTACTCGCCGATTCCAGGTTGACCATAGATTTTCAACTTTAACATATCTTGAACGTCTTGCGCCAAGTCCACTTTAAGTGGCTCATGCAAGCGGTGCGGGACATAGCCGCTGCGATTCAAGGTCGTCCAATAGAAATCCACTACGTCGCGTACCAATTGATCAGTAGGAGTGTCGTCGTAGACTCCCGAATGCAGATGCTCTTCGAATATTTGATAGAGCGGGTCTTCGTGCGCAGTGGACATTGGGCTCACCTTTCACTATGCTTTTCGGAATCTCGGAGTGAAAGATTGAAATCCTGGACCGTCTCAGAATTAAACAATGTGGTGGGCGCGCTGAAACCCTTGATTGGACTGCGCCTTCAAGAGGTCCAGACCTCTTCTCAGGACGTGGTCCTGGGCTTTTATTCCCCGGCAGGCGTGCTGTGGCTATGGATTGACCTGAATGCCATCAGTCCGTGTCTGCTGCCGTGGACCGCCCTCCCGCTGCGTCCGCAGGCGCAGAAAGCTCCACTCGGCTTGTTTTTACGGGCTCACTTTGTGGATAAGCTGTTGCGCGCGATTCATGTGTCGACTGAGCATGGGCGACTGGTCCATTTGGAATTTGGCAAAGAGGGCGGGAGCACACAGCTGGAGCTTCGACTTTTTCCGCACGGGCGAAATCTTTTAGCGCATGCGGACGGCAAACATATCGCCTGGCAAAAACCACAGGATATGGGAGCGGCGACCGAGTATCATTTTCAGGAGCGGGAGCCGCGCGGATTGGATCAGTTGCGTGAGGAATGGATCGCGCAGAAGACGGGGTCGAAGTCCGTCGAAAAAAAATCAGGAAATGCCAAGGTCCAATTGGGAAAAGACATTGAAAAGAAAAATAAGGCTCTGGAGAAAGTGCGCGAGGAGTTGCAGCGCAAGCAGGATCTTCCGTGGAAACTAGTGGGCGATTGGCTCAAGACTCATCAATCGGTCGCGGTGCCCAAAGACTGGGAGCCGTTTGTCGATAAACGCCGAAAGCTGGCGTGGAATATTGAAAATTGCTTTAGCAAAGCGCGCGAAGTTGAGGGAAAAATATTCGGAACCGAAAAGCGAATTCACACCCTTATCGAGGAAATCGCGAAATGTGAGGAGCGGCTGAAGAGTCCGCTGCGTGACGTGGCCGCGCCACCGAATAGAGCACGTCCGTCTCTTGCGCAGATCGAGGCCCAGGGTCGCACTTTGAAACTCACCGAGGATCTGACCGCCGTGCTTGGCAAATCGGCGATCGACAATATGAAGATTCTGCGTAAGGCACGTGCCTGGGATCTTTGGTTCCATCTTAAGGACTATCCCAGCAGTCATGCCGTTTTATTTCGCAATAAAAACGTCAAAGTGACGGACAAGGTGCTGTTTGAGGTTGCCGCATGGTTTGTGCGCAATCACCTGGGCCCGAAGGCCGCGCAACATGCCGGGGAGAAATTCGATATCGTCGTCGCCGAGTGTCGTCATGTGAAGCCCATCAAGGGTGATAAAATCGGACGAGTGACCTTTCACGACGAACGCGTTTTAATCTATAAACTTCCCTCTTAAAGAGCGGCGCTTACCCCCTTGACAGTTTCGCGGATAAAACTCATCGTTTATGTGTCTTAGAGACACAGGAGTCGACATGATCGAAGTGCGTAATCTATCAAAGAATTACGGCGATCGCCCGGCGATCAAAGGCCTAAATTTTACCGTCCGAAAAGGCGAAGTCGTTGGCTTTTTGGGGCCGAATGGCGCCGGCAAATCCACCACGATGAAAATTTTGACGGGCTATATGGCGCCAAGTTCGGGCGAAGTGAAAATCGCGGGCTTTGATGTTTTTGAAGATCCCATCGAGGTCAAACGTCGGATCGGTTACCTGCCGGAAACGCCTCCAGTCTATCAAGACATGTTTGTCTCTGACTATTTGCGCTTTGTCGCCAATCTTAGGGGTGTCGATAAAACTCGAGTCTCAGGTTTGGTCAAGAGCGCTTTGGAAAAAACCGGATTGCACGATGTCAGTCAACGTTTGATTGGCAATCTCTCCAAGGGATTTAAACAACGGGTGGGGCTTGCGCAAGCGCTGGTTTCGGACCCCGAGATTCTAATATTGGATGAGCCCACGGTGGGATTGGATCCAAAGCAAGTGGCAGAGATGCGCCAGTTGATTCGTCAGTTGAAAGGTCAACATACCATCATTCTCTCCACTCATATTTTGCCCGAAGTCCAGGCGAGCTGTGAAAAAGTCATTATCATTAATCGCGGAGTTATTGTCGCGGAGGACTCACTCGAAGGCCTATCAAAGCGCATGTCGGGGGGCGGGCACTCGGTCACCTTGCGGGTGCGCCGCAATCAAGAAGCGGTCGTCAGCGGCTTGATGAAGGTGGCGGGGGTACGAAAAGCGTTGAACGCGGGCAATTTTATTGAGGTTGAAGCGGATGGCAACGAGGCTACCGTGGAGCAGATTGCGGGATTTGTCGTTGCGCAAGGGGCGGGACTCCTTGAATTGAAAGTGCAAGCTCTGGCGCTCGAAGATATTTTTATAAAACTCACTTCGGGTGTAGCAGCTCATTAGGCGGAGGCCGTATGCGTGCGATTGGAACGATTGCGTGGAAAGATCTAAAGAACCTATTGGTTAGTCCGTTGTTTTACGTGATCTCTGGATTGTGCACGGTCTTGTGGAGCTATTCTTATATGCGCAATCTTTTGGCGTTTGCTGAACAGACGCGCATGACGATGCAGCAGGGGATGGATCCCTCTTTGAATATGCAGCGCGAAGTTTTTATGGCGCATATTTCACAAATCAATTTGCTTTTGGTTTTTGTGGTTCCGGCGTTCACCATGCGTTTGCTATCGGAAGAAAAGCGAATGCGCACTTATGATCTTCTGCTCACCGCACCAATCTCCGCGACGCAAATTGCACTGGGAAAGTTTTTTGCTGGGATGGGGACGGTGGGTGTTCTGACTCTGATTTCCTTACTCTATCCTTTATTCACACGGTTGGTGGCTGAGTTTCCCATTGCGCCCTTGGCCTCTGCCTATATCGGCGTACTGTTTATAGCGGGAGCTTATGTCGCCGTGGGATTGTTCGCATCGGCGTTGACTGAGTCGGCGATGCTCAGTGTTGCGATGGGTTTTATTTTTAATATTATGCTTTGGTTTATTTCCCAGGGTGCTGGTAGTGAGACCCAACCGAATCTTTCTGCAGTGTTAGAGTATATGTCGGTCGGGCAGCACTTTCTTGGATTTATCTTAGGTGTTGTCAAACTGAAGTCGCTCGTATTTTTTGTAAGTCTGATTGGTCTCTTTGTTTTTCTGACCCAGCGAGTGATTGAATCCTCGCGTTGGAGATAGGGATATGAGTAAAGCTGCGAAAGTCAGTTTTTTAATCGCATTTTTAATATTGATTGCGGTCTTCGCTGTTCAGTTTATGACGGGGATGTGGCTGAACATTAATTCCATCGCGGTCGGTGTGGTATTCGCTTTCATTGCGTTAGCGATCGGCTTTGATCGTAAAATGTATCTTGAATTTCTAACCATGCGGACCACTAAACATGGTTTGAATATGGGTTCGATGATTATAGTAGTGGTTGTGCTTTTAGTTTGCGTGAACTATTTGGCAAATCT
The DNA here is from genome assembly GCA_043757545.1 of Pseudobdellovibrionaceae bacterium. Classification (GTDB taxonomy): domain Bacteria; phylum Bdellovibrionota; class Bdellovibrionia; order Bdellovibrionales; family UBA1609; genus JALHOQ01. The sequence goes on along the minus strand of JAYVPG010000090.1, from coordinate 40,326 downwards.
GCACAATAAGTCGTGGGATTTGACTGTCGAGAAGTTGAACTCTCTCTCCGACCAATCGACCGGACTTATGAAAGGTCTGAAAGAAGATCTAGAAATCAAAGTTTTCGCGCGTGGTCCCTCAGCCGGTGAAGACAAACAGAAAATTAAGCAGGTTCTAGCGCTATATCAGGACTACTCCTCGCGTATAAAAGTGCGTTTTATAAACCCATATGTCGACAACGCATTGGCCATGCAATATCTCAACGATCTTCCCGATCGGGACTCTGGGGCTCTTTTTGTATTTATTGAACATGCTGGCAAGAAAGTGCGCGCAGAGCAACCGTTTGACGAGGCTTCAATCACTTCGGCAATGACCAAGGCCACTCGTCAGGGCGAAAGCAAAATCTATTTTATAAAAGGTCATGGGGAAAAGGATATTGATGCCGATGGTGAGCAGAGTATCAAAGATTTCGCCCACTCTTTAGCTGAGTCCTCCTTTAAAGCTGAGTCGTTGAGTCTTATCGATCGCAAGGAGATCCCCAAGGACGCGGCGGTGATTGCGATTGTTGGACCTTCAATGCCGTACTTGGATTCCGAGCTGCAGTGGCTTCGCGAATATTTAAGTAATGGGGGCAAGATATTTTTAGCGATTGATCCCGGCCAACGCCATAATCTTGCCAATCTAACCAAGTCACTGGGTGTCCAGTTTGAGAACAATTTCGTAATCACGACCACTCCGGTAGTGGGCGGCGGCCCCGCTATGATTCTAGGGCGTAGTTTTGATGGCAAGAGTGACATCACAAAAAATTTCCCGGCGACGACCACTTTTGCAATGTTTTATTTGGTGAGTGAAGTCAAAGCGGCTTCTGATAAAGCTGTTGGAATTCAAGTGAGCGAATTGGTAAGGACTGACAATTCTTCCTTTACCGTCAACGATCTTCGCGAACGCGTGCAGCAAGTGCCGAAGACGAGAGCGGTGTCGCTTGGAGTATTCGCGCGTGGGTTGAGTGAAGAGAAGAAGGACGCAAAGCCGTTTGCTGCGGTGGTGTTCGGCGATAGCGATTTCATATCGAATCGCAGTTTGGTTGCGGGAGTGAATCGCGATCTAGGCCTCAATGCCTTTGCTCAACTTGCCGAGCAAAAGGATTTACTTAGCATCCGACCTAAAATGCCTAAGGGCACGATGATTGTGCTCTCCAATCTGTCTCGATTGCTAATCGTCATTTTTGCGATGGCGCTTCCCGTGATCTTGCTGACGACGAGCGGGGTGGTTTGGTTCCGCAGGAGAGGTGCATGAAGTCCTTTCGTTCCACGGGGATCTTGAGTTTTTTTGTCGTTGTTCTCGCGGTCTATACCGTATGGGAATACAAAAAGGCCAACCGCGAGGACGGATTTAGCGACGCACAAGAGGTGAAGCTTCTGCGCTTTGCCAATGATGATGTTCAGCAGATTTCGTTGAAGCATCCTGACGAATCTATTGTTTTGCTCAAAGACGGAGCGGATTGGAAAATGAAATCTCCAATCGCAGACGACGCCGAGACGTCTGCGGTCGACGCTTTTCTCTACTCGCTGCAAATTCAAAAGGGAAAAATTTTTCGCGGTGAGGAAGAAAGCAAATCCATCAATTGGGCCGAGTTTGGTTTAGAGCCTGCGGGTACCGTGATCGAACTAAAGGGATCAAAGAATACAGAAACAGTCAGCGTCAGCTCAAAAAATGCGTACGATGGAAGTTTTTATGTGCGAGTAGGGGATCGGCTGCTTCTGGGCGATCGTGGGTTGGCGCAAATCGTGAGTCGGGATGCGAAGGCCCTGCGTGCGCGGCGTCTTTGGCGTGCTACAGGTGCGCAAATAGAACGCATCGACGCCCAGTTTAACAGCGAAAACCTTAAAGAAAAGTTTCAGGTCAGCAAAAATGGCGACAAGTGGACACTCGATCCGCAGCCATCTTATGCGGTTGACAACACTCGGATCGAGTCTTGGATCGAAAGCATTCAAGCTCTTTTACCATCGGAAATTGTGGGTGAAGATACTGCTCCAGAAGGGAAGTCGAATGACTTGCTAGTTAAGCCGGCCTCGGTGATCACCTTTCATTTGAAGAAGGTAGACGGAGCTGTCGGCGACTGGACTCTTACGGCAGGTCAAGATAAGGCGGGTGAAACGTATATGTTCACCAATCAACGTCCGACAATTTATAAAACGGCGAGCTCTGCGTTTCAATCTTTACGTGTTGGCAGGGATTATTTTCGCGATGGCAAGATCGCCTTCAAGTTTCCGGTAGAGCAAGTGACGGAAGTGGAAATCTTGACCGCCAAACTCAAAGCGAAGATTAAAAAGGACGGTTCGAATTGGAAGAGCGAAGATTCTAAAACGGAGCTCGATCAAGATAAACTTGTGGAATTGATCCATGGCTTGAGCGGTCTAGAGGCGCAGGAATTTATACCGATTGGACAAGCGAAAGGCTTTGCGCCCGATCAGCGTATAGTCATTCGCGGCAACAAGGGGCAGGTGCTGCTCGATTTTCAGTGGGGCGCCCAGTATAAAGGTCTCAGGCCGTTCAATAAAAACATGACATTTCGCTTTGCCAAGACCAATCTTGAGAAAGAGGCCATGGGCCTTGACGCCACCAAACTTGCCAGTCTGATTGACCCGCAATTGGTGAAAAAAAACAAGGTTGATAAAAAATGAAGATTCATAAAACTTCCGCCACTCGGGTGGATCTCTCGGGTGGGACTTTGGATTGCTGGCCTTTGCATTTGCTGGTCGGTGATTGTGTTACCATCAATTTGGCAATTTCGATTCACACCGAAGCGACTTTGGAAGAGCGCTCAGATCTTCAAGTCCATATTCACATGCGGGATCTTAAATACAAAAAGTCCTTCGTCAGTTTGAAAGAATTTTTGGGTTGTGCGGATTCCGATCTGCGTTTGGTGCAGAAACATGTCGAGTACTGGCAACCCAAGAAGGGCTTTAACCTTGAGACGTTTTCACAAAGTCCGGTTGGTGGAGGGTTGGGTGGCAGCTCCTCACTTTCCATCAGCATTATCAAAGCTTTTGCGGAGTGGAACAAGACGGTCTTGGACGTGCATCCCATGGTTGAGCTGGCGCACAATATTGAAGCTCAGGTGTTGAGCAAGATGACGGGGACGCAAGACTATTTTCCGGCGGTCAATCCGGGTTTAAATGCGATCCACTATACGCCGCGCGGAATAGAACTTGAGAAGCTGCCAACCAACGCCGATTTCTGGAATGGTCAATTGAGTCTTGTTTACACCGGTCAGCCCCATCAATCGGGATTGAACAATTGGCAGGTAATCAAGGCTTCGCTCGACGGTGATAAACCAACTCTTAAAGCTTTGGACGATATCCGTGCGGTGTCGTGGGATGTTTATCAAGCCGTCAAGAGCGAAAACTGGGAAGCGCTGCCACAGCTATTTGATCGTGAATTTGAGGCGCGTGTGCGCTTGTCTTCGTCCTTTTCAAGTTCAGAGATTGATCGCCTGCGAGATGTCGCTTTGCGCTCCGGGGCCCTTGCTGTTAAGATATGCGGAGCCGGCGGGGGTGGATGTGTACTGGTATGGTCACACCCTGACCGCAAACAGAAAGTCGAAAACGGATGTCGCGAGCAGGGGTTCGAGGTACTCGCCGTAAAAGCGGTACTGTAAACAAAAAAAAGACGACAAAGACCACTCACCGTGAGGTGGACGAGACCTCGTTTGGGGATCTCTCCGCTAGCGCAAGAAAAAATTTGAAATTTCATCGCTTTATTGGCATTTCGTTGGGGGGAGGCAAGACCGACAAAACATCGATGTCGGTGATTGAATTCTATCCCTTGCAAAAGAAGATTTTTTTAAGCCGTCTCTTCGATAAAATCGCAACCCAAGATGAGGTTTCTGCCGACTTACAAATCGTGCGGTTGGTGAATCAATGCCCACCTCCGGTTGAGAGCATTGTCTTCGATGTGCCTTTGCAGCTTCCGAAATGTTTGAATTGCAAACTTAAATGTCCTGGATATGAAGATTGCCAAGAACCAGAAATTCAATGGATGTGGAAGCACTATCGGGCGCAGAAGAGCAAGAAATCACCACCCAAATTGTTTACACCGTACACAGAACGTTGTGTGGAACAGTATCTTCAGACCGAGCTCGAGGAACCTTTTCATTTGCAACATGCCCTGGGCTCAAATCTTGCGCCACTGACCGCGCGGGCTCAATATCTCGGTCGCCGATTGCCCTACAACAAGATCGAGGCTTTTCCGAAGTTGAGTTTGTGGCGTATTGGCAATGCTTTGAATATCCCAAAGTCCCAGCTACGCTTTCATCGCCATTGGGAGGCCGGAACATCCGCTCGACAAAATGTATTGAACAGGATGATGGATAAGAATTTGGCGTTTATTTATGATCAGGACGTGAAAACTCTGGTTGAGTCGCCACAGGCTTTTGACTCGTTTATATGCGCACTGACGGGGCTGCTTTCTTTTGTGGGTCACTGCGAACCACGACCCAAAGGTTTTCCGCGCAAAGAGAGCTGGCTAGAGATCCCGAAGAAGATATTTCTCTGGCCCTAGGTCGGGCTAAACGGGTGCCAAGCTGCGAAGTCCTCTGTTACTATAAGACATGGTCATGAACTCCCGAATAATTATCGCGCTTCTGCTTGGGTTAATTCTTAGCTCCGTAGCGTTTGCACAAACGGATCACACTTTGATCCGACGGATCTCAGTTTTCCCGGTGAAGGTTCCTCCCGAATTGCAGGGTGTGGCGGACGAGGCCTGGTGGGAACTGCGTGAGGCGATGACCAAAGATAAACGTTTTTTAGTCGCTAGCAAAAATTTTCTGATGCAAAAAGATGTGTACCAAGCGCGTAGCGTTTTGTCTCCGGCGGATGCGATTATTCTCGGCAAACTTCTAGATGCCAACGCCTTAGTGTCGACATATCTAGAGGATCGCACTTTGAACATGCGAGTATATGAAGGTGAGTACGGTCGTCCGCTTTGGGAGCATCAGCTAGTCTTGCAACCGTCGCTGCCCATCGCCGAGCAGCTGCAATTGGCAGTCGTCAAACTGGCGCAAGATTTTTTGGCGTCGATCCCGTATCAAGGGTTTGTCATCACCGATCCGTTGCAGGGCCGTCCAGTTTTCAAAGAGGGTCGTCGCCTTTTGGTGAAGGCTGAAATTGGCACGTTGGCCGAGGTGGATGTCGGCGATCCGGTGCAGCTGGTGCGCGTGTATAGCGATCATCTAAAGCCGCTCTTCACTCATGGGGCGTCGATCGAGGTTTTTGCGGAAGGGCGCGTGGTCGAACATGATCACGAACTCATTACTGTGGAATTGGATCGCTTGAATCGCGCGGCGGCCATTCAAGATGGCACAATGGTGCGTATGCCCCGTGAATTGAAACGTTTGCAGCAGCTCTATTCTTTACAAGACAATCTGCGTTCGAAAATTGATCCCGAGTTTTTCTCCCCCGGGATGACCAGTTCGAAACAGCGTGAGAATGAAACCAAACCTCTGGTTGCGTCGCTGGTCTTTATTGGAAACCTTGCCGCCTTTTTGCTCCTCGCCTTTTAAAATGGAGAAAAAATGCTTCGCTCTTTGTTTTTCATTACGTTCCTCACATTCTCAATTCAGGCCGCGGCTTATTTTCAAGCGGATTTACTGAAGGGCAAGAAGACCAAGAACGATGCGGTCCAATGGACGCTCTCGGATTGGCTGACGCAGAAAAATAAAGCGGCATTGCTCGATCAGTGGCTCGCGCTGCACAGCTCAAGCAATCTCTTTGAGATGAATCTACGTGGCGGTGGGCAACAATATAAACTCAAGACCGGGGTAGGCGCTGCTGCAGCTTCGACCAACCAAAATGGTCAATCGTACGACGCCGATTTTTACGTTTCGATTTTTAATCTGCATGGTGAATATGAGAAGAATAACGAAAGCAAAGAGTCCTATGGAGGAGCTGCGGGCCTTCGACTTCTTGGCAAGAATTCTCAAACCACTAGCTTGGTGGCGCGTTACGGTTGGCGTCGCCTGTCTGACTTGCTCAGCCAAGAGCACTGGGACAATCAGTTCGCGGAAGGTGTGTTGCAACTCTACTTGATCAACCAGGTGGGTCTTCAAGGCTCCTACCGCTACTATTTTCCGAACACTTCCACGCAAGGCACGAAGTTAGAGGGCCACAAAATCGCGGCCGGAGCATTTTTTGAGTTCCTGATTTTTCGACTCTATGGAAATTACTACCAAGAGCCTCTCGAAAAAACATCGGTAGGAGTCGTGAGCAAAGAAGAGCGACAGGGCATCGAAGGCGGGCTACAGCTGTTTTTCTAAAGTTCGCGAAACCGCGGTCAAAACTTTCGGATCAAACAAATCATGCATTTTTTCACTCTTGAACGGTGAGCTGCCTGTTGCTTTTAGCCAGGTCTCTGGAGTTTCCATACACATAAAAATCCGCCACTGTGGATCGAGCTTTTGAAAGCCCGAGAGAATAAATTGAAACATTTCCTGTCGAGTTTTGGAATCGTAGCGAAGCTTTCCGTCGCTGCTCGAAAATGTCTCAGCCGATGTAACATAAGAGTTCATGCCGAACCGTTCGCGCATAATTGCACGTTGTTCGGGTTGAAAGCGTAGGGCGCCGACCGACATGTAAGAGATATCCTCTGGGCGAAAACTCCCCGCAACCGCATTGATGAGCAGTTGATAGTTCTTACGCCACTCAGGATGCCAAATCATCGGATCGATATGAAAGGAAATGAGAAAGCCATTTTCCCAACACTGTTTCGCAGCGGCAAGTCTTTCGCTTAGCGAGGCCGTCCCATGCTCCTCGCGCTCGATAATGTGCTGGGGATTCAGCGACCAACTGACGATCACATTCCCGGCGTGCGCAACGTCGATAAACTGCTCGACAAAGCGCGACTTGGTTTTAAATTCCAATTTCCATCCCGGGCAATCGCGAAAAAACTCAATCAAACGATGCGAATAAAGTGTCAGCGGATCCAAACTCAGCGAATCCACGGTCTCGCCAGTGCCAATCCTCAGTCCCTGATCGCCGATCTGCGCCTTCAAATCTCTGAGCTCAGTCAAGGCATCATCGAGATTGCTATAAATCGTCAACAGTGGCGTGTTGATAAAACTTTGCAAGTAGCAGTAAGAACAGTTCATGTCGCACTGAAGACCCCAATTCAAAACAAAATAATTACAGCAGGCGAGTCCGGGGCGCGCGCCGGGGCAGCGTTTAAAAAACTGTCCGCGAAAACGGCAAATATAAAGCAAACGTTTGCTGCGGGAAAATTCCCCAGCCGACAATTCCCCCTTGAGCTCAGCCAAAGGTTGCCGATCGACGGTTTCGATTTTCTCAGAGGGAAAAATCTCGCGAAGTCTTTGTGCCAGTTCCGATTCTACGGATTCCTGGTGTATGTAAACTCGCTCAAATTTCGCAATCAGTTCCCGCATGACCAGGTATCGCGGATCGAAAGAAGGCGTTCGAGTTTTTTATCAAAGTCCTGCGGCGAGGTGGTACGAATCTTAATCTCAAGTCCAACCTGATCTCCGAACCGCTGCCAGTGCCCTTGCACTTGCGCCGGCCACGGCCATTCGGTGACCGTTTTGCGCCACTCTTCATCCGTCGCCATCGCGCGCGGTTTTCGCCAACTCTCAAGGCGTCGCAAATAGGCCTCGCCATTGTCGGTGCTTGGCAACAGATCGTTGAGTGGACGCCCGAGCAAAAGTAACTCGACGACCCACTCTAAACACTGAATCGCTTGCGATTTCGAAAAGCTAAATGCCACGAGTGCCGATAAGAACGGAGCGAGGGTCGCGACCGACGGCAGCGCCAACAAAGGAGCCAACTCGCGCGCGCCGACTTTTTTATCATCTACCCAAGTTTGAAATTCTACGGGTGTTGCAAGGAGTGCACGAAGAGTTTCCTCTAGCCGTTCGCACCGACGCAAACCCATCTCTGCAAAAAGACCAGTGCCAAATTCCTGCGCCAAAGTGGGCTGCGACATATTCACTTGGCGCCACAAGCGAGCCATTTCACTTAAACCCAGCGTCGGATAACAAGCGGTCATCGCCTCGAGCCAAGTGCAGCCATTTTGTGCATAGAGATCAACGGCCATTCCCTCGCGCCGGTTGAAACCCGCGAGCAGCAAGCCTTTCCAAGCCATCGCCGGAAGTGCCTTGGGCCAGGTGGAAAGGGGATTGAAATCCAAGGCCCTGTCGCACTGCGAAATTTGAACCATTATACGGTCGTTCATCATAGGGCGAACTACCATATGGCCCCGACGCTGTCTATCATTGTCCCTAATGTCAGACTGGCGCACCCGAGCTGAAATCACTGCCGATGTTGTCCTTTTCCGCTATGCGGCCGAGCCCGTTGAGCGCGAAACCCCCGAAGTTTATATTTGGGACTTGGATAAGACCTATCTCGATACTGCATTTGAATCGATCAAGGGTCTTTGGCGAATTTTGCGTGAGAAAGCTTTTCAAAAAAAGAACGTGCCCGGAACGGCAACGCTGGTGCGGGCCTTGCGCGATTTTTGGCAAGAGACCCATCAGGGTCGAAAAGATTTTCCAATCTATTTTATCACGGCCTCGCCGCCGCAGCTCGAGCGTAAGATCCACGACAAGCTCAACTACGACGGAATCTATCCATTTGGTTTGTTCTGCAAAGATAACTTTCAGAATCTATCGCCGCGCCGATTGTGGCGCCTGACTCAGCAGGTGGGCTATAAACTTCAGGCACTTCTACAGCTGCGACTGCATTTGGCGGCGGATGTTCATCAAATATTGTGGGGCGATGATTCCGAGGCCGATGCGGTGATCTACTCGCTCTATTCTGATCTCTGCGCACGTCGCTTAGAAGAAAAAGAGACGCGGCAAATTCTGCGGCACTTTAAAGTGGTCGGTCAGCAGGTCGATACGATTTTGCGTTTGCTCAACGATATTCCCAATCAAGACCCCGTCGAGAAAATGTATATCAACTTGGCCGGCGATACGGATCCTGATTACTATCTGAAATTTGGCCGGCGAATTCTACCGACCTACAACACTTTCCAATTGGCGCTCGATTTGTTTCAGGACAGCCGACTGAGTTCCGCGCAAGTGGTTAAGGTGGCGGTCGACTTGATCGATAACTTTAATTTCGGAGTCGACGAGCTCGAGTACAGCCTGGATGAATTGATTCGTCGCCCAGTCCTTGCCGATAAAACCGTCGATGCGATTCTCCCGATCCTGAAGCAGAATCATCTGGTGCGCAGCGATTTCACACCCAGCATCGCCCCCAAAGCGATTGTCTCAGTCGTCGGCACAAAAATCTTTGAACTCGAGGGCGTCACCGAGCCCTGGGTCCCCGAGCGGGTCGACTATCTACGCGACGATCGGTAGAAAGTTACCTTCATTACTCGAAGCTGACGGGATACGAGAGCGAAATTTCGGAGCCTTTGTAGGAGCGGAATTTTATGCGTTCAAAAACTGAGACGACGCATTTCTTAAGCGTGTCGTCGGTGATCGACGCGTCCGGCACGTGAACGTTTTTAACTAAACCGCGTTTAGAGATTTCAAATTGCAAAACAATTTGTCCCTTTAGACCTGGCTTGTCTTTCAGTCGAGAGAGCCAGCACTTTTGCAGCTGGGGTTGGTGGCCAACAATCGTATCATCAATGTATTCGTTCGAAAGCGTCTCGGGGTCCGACGCGTTGGTGACCGGCGCATCCTCGTTGGCAGGAGCCGAGTCGGATTCAAAATCTGCGGCGTTTGGTGTATTCTGACCGCTCTCCGCCAAGTGCAAGTCGAGAGGTTGAGAACGCAAAACCGTCAATGCCATCGCCTTTTCCGTCGGCTTTTGACCCGGTAAATATAGACGGCCGTCTTTCACCACATAAGCCTTACCGCGCACGCCCGCTTTGAGCGAACCCACTTGCCCAATCAACGCCTGCACATAGATCGGCGACTTCGCGTCCCGCGGATTCCACAGCTGAAATTGCAGGACAGTGCTCGAGGGCACACTCAGCTCATCTTGCGAATTCAAAATCAACACCGCTTTAGATTCGACCGAAGTCTGCACGCGATCTCCATCGCGAAATTCCACCGGCTTGTTCACCGGCGACGGAACCAGCGTGATGTCCGATCCGTGCACGACTCGCACCGAACCCTCGGCATGGACCACTCGTCCCACGACAGCGCCATTGTAAGTGGAGCGTTGCGTGGCGTGGGTCAGCCATTTCGCCAACCCCTCGCTGATAAAGAGCAGCCAGACGACGGCCAAAAGGACGACGACGATCACCGGTACGAAGCTCTTCAAGCCACGCATCTAAAACCTTTTACTTTTTGTTGTCGGTCGCAGGGGCCGGAGCCGGAACTACAGGAGCTCCCGGCAAAATCCCCGGAGCGCTAGTCGCCGGTGGAGGTACATATGTGTCCATAACACTGCCACCTTTTTTCGCCGTTAAATAGGTCAGAGTCAGGCAGGACGTTGCGAATAAAACGGCGAGCCACTTGGTCACCGTGGTCAGAAAGTTCGAAGCGCCACTGGAACCGAAGAAAGTGTTTGAGCTCGAGCCTCCCGAGAATACGCCCATGGCGCCACCCTTCGGATCTTGTAACAGTACAAATAAGATGAGCGAAAAGGCGATTAGGACATGCACGATGGCGAGTAGGGTCATCATTGTAAAAAAACTCCTTCAGCAGATGAGGGCTCAAAAAGTAAAAGAAAAGAGCTGTGAAGTCTATGAGTTTTTGATTTTACGAAGCGGCAAAGGGGCGGGAACCTTGTTTTCGTCTTTCAGCCAGAAATCCTCGGATTTCTTGTGTATTTCATTGCTCAATACCAGCGACATGACATGCGAGACGATCTCCACAAAGCGGATTTCGTTGTCCGAAACAGTTAGTTTTTCAGGAGGCATGCGCAAAGAGAGGACACCAAATGGCTTATTCAGGCGCGTGATCGGGCACACCACCATCGAGTTGAATGAGATGTCCTTTACTTTTTCGCGGATACTGCGCAGCTCAAGGCTTTCTTCTAAGTTTTCAATCGCGATCAGAGTCTGAGTATTGAGCACGTGTAAAACTTCTGGGTATTTGTATAAATCGAGCTGAATTCCGCTCGCCCCGCGATCATCGTTCGAGGTCACCACGTAGCCCACGATTTGGTCGACACAATGAATGATTGAGCAACGCACTCCATCGACTTTCATACTCACCATGCGAGTCAAATTATAGAGAATCTCTTCCATCGAATTGGTGCCGATCGCTAGGCGCATGACCAAGTCAGTGAGATGCAGCATGAGGCTGGCCTCGTCGACGGTCGAAAAATCTTTGCTCGAAATATCTTTGAGTTGGCGGTAGCTGCGCGAATGAAAAACCAAACGCTTGACCACGTCTTCATTACGAAAGGGCTTTACGATGTAGTCTTTTGCCCCCCGCTGAAGACATTGGCGAACATTTGCCGCGACATTATGACCGCTGGTCACGATCACGTGTGTGAACTGATGACGCAGAGATTTCTCGCCCTTTAGAAAATCGATCAGGCCCATCGCGCCGCCGTCGGGGAGTACGATGTCCGCAAGTACAAAGCGCGGCTTCCAATCCAGGATTCTGGCTCGCGCGTCCTTCCCATTCCCGACGATGTGCACGGCAAAGCCTTGCTCGGTAATATAGTCACCGAGCCTGCGGGCCAGCTGCTTGTCTTCGTCCGCGATCAATACGCGTATCGGCTCTGAGGGTTTCACCTAGTGAACATCGGCATTTCGCGGGAATTCTATGAGCTTGGGGCAGTTTTGGAGGCTTAGACTAGACCTCGGTTGGGATGCGCCGCATTGCGAGAATGGAATTGCCTAAGTCATAGCCCTAAGAGACATCTTTCCCATGCCATTTTTAGCATTCGAAGGCCTCGATGGCGCAGGCAAATCCACACTGATCAACGGGCTCAAAGCCGAGTTCCAAAAGCGCAAGGTCGAGTGCGTACTTACGCGCGAACCCGGCGGCAGCGAACTCGGCGACGAGATTCGCCAATTGCTCTTACGTATTAAGGGCGATGCGCCGGTTCCTCGTGCCGAAGCTCTACTTTATCAGGCAGCTCGAGCACAGCATGTCGAGCGTTTGATTCGCCCCGCGCTTGCCGCCGGGAAGTGGGTCTTGAGTGATCGCTTCGACGCGAGCTCCGTGGCCTTTCAAGGCGGGGGGCGGTCCATCGATCGTGCGCAAATCGACTGGCTCAATCGCTTTGCAACCGAGGGTGTGATCCCGGATTTAAATATTCTGCTCGATTTGACCGTGGAGGAAAGTCAGCGGCGCACGAACTCGCGTGCCCGCGAAGCTGACCGCTTTGAGTGTGAGGCCGTCGATTTTCACGAAAAGGTTCGCCAGGCATTTTTAGGCTTAGCCAAAGAGCGCCCTCAAGCCTGGTTGGTGCTTTCGGCAACTGAGCCCAGCGTTCAAATGTTACAGAAGATTTTAAATGAATTGAGGGTGCGCAATTGGCTCGCCTAATGGACACGGTTCTTGGTCATGGTGAGATATGGCAAGGTTTGCTCGCACAATTTCAGCGTGGACGCTTGGCTCACGCTCTGGCCTTTGTTGGACCGTCGGGAATCGGTAAGAAAAAGGTCGCTTGGGCACTCGCGCAAGCTTTGGTTTGCGAGCACGAAAATCCACCCTGCGGGGAATGTCCCTCTTGCCGTCGCGTCGAGAATTCGCAAAGCGAAAGCATTTTGTTTTTGGAGCCGGAAAAAGGCACGATCAAGCTCGATGCCGTGCACCCGATCTTGCAGTTTTTAAATCTGCAACTGATCAGTCGCGCCCGCGTGATCATTATTGACGGCGCCCAGCTGCTCAATCCGCAAGCGGGAAATTCTATATTGAAAGTGCTCGAGGAGCCGCCTCCGCAAACATATTTTATTTTATTGATCCCTGAGTTTTCACAACTGTTGCCGACTCTACGGTCCCGCCTTCAAGTCGTACGCTTCTCTCCGTTGAGTGATGCTCAGTTGAAGAGTGATCAAACCTTGCCTGAGTGGATGGTGCGGTCGGCGCGCGGTAGCTTTGAACAGTTAACTGCGTTTCAGGATGCGAAATCAGAAGAATTACGCAGCCTGGCTTTTGATTTCTTAAGTGGGGCGCTCGGTGGTCAGCGTGAGGGGCTGCATGCACTTCTTGATCAGGTGAAGGATCGCGACTCGGCGCTCTCATCCATTCACTTCTTGCAGCAGCTGCTACGCGACTGGAGTGTTTTAGAAACTCAAGATGTGATCCATTTAGATCTTTTACCGCGTTTACAAGCCTTTCCTCAAGTCGAGCCGGGTGTGCGCATGGACCTGTGGAAGAGCGCTTTTCAGCTGGAGACCGACTTTATCGCCCACGTCGATAAATCTTTGCTCTTTGAAAATTTCTTTTACCGCGCCAAGAACAGTTTAGGATAAAATCGGCTTATGAGCTGGATCGATGTGCACACTCATCTGAATATGCTCGAGTTTCCTCCCGAAGAGACCTTGCGTCTTGCCTCCGCTCAAGGTGTTGAGCAAATGATTACTATTGGCACTTGCCCGGATGATCTGCCCATCGTTTTGGGATTGGCACAAAAGTTTGGGCCGCGCGTGGCCTGCACCTTAGGAATTCACCCGCACGAGGCCGAACTCTTCACCCCTGAAATTGAGAAGTGGATTCGTGAAAATGCCGTACGTCCTGAAGTCGTAGCGATTGGCGAGACCGGCTTGGATTATTATTACAATAAGGCACCCAAAGAGATCCAGATCGCGGCCTTTCGCGCGCAGATGCAAATCGCCCAAGATTTAAATTTGCCGGTGGAGATCCACACCCGCGATGCGGAGCCTGACACAATGCAGGTCTTAGCCGACTTCAATGGCCGAGTCCGGGGGCTGTTGCATTGCTTTACTGGCACTTGGGAGATGGCAAAAGCCGGCCTGGATTGTGGGTTTAATATTTCAATTAGCGGGGTGGTGACCTTTAAAAACGCCGAAGCTTTACGCGAGGTGGTCCGTCGCGTGCCTTTAGATCGCATTCACGTCGAGACCGACGCTCCATTTCTTGCCCCCGTCCCGCATCGTGGGAAAAAAAATCAGCCGGCGTTTGTGGTCCACACTGCGCAGTTTGTCGCGGATCTTAAGGGTGTTTCCCTCGGTGAACTGGAAACGGCGACGCGCAAGAACGCGCAAACGCTTTTCCCCAAATTCAAACTTTAGTTTCCCTCCAGACTTGCCAATTTCCACTCTGAGTCTTAAGGTGGGCCCGAATGGCAAAAGGAGTTCTACGGTGAAAAAGGTCCGCGTTGGTATCAATGGGTTCGGTCGCATTGGTCGCTTAGTTTTTCGCGCTGGGTTTGACGAAGTCGAAATCGTCGGAATCAACGACCTGAGCAGTGTCAAGGGCGCCGCCCACCTCTTAAAGTACGATAGCACGCATGGCCGCTACAATAAATCGGTCAGCCATGACGAAAAAAATATAATTGTAGATGGCGGAAAAATTCCCGTGAGCGCGACCAAAAATCCTGCCGAAATCCCGTGGAAAGCTTGGGGAGCAGATATCGTGTTGGAATGTACTGGCGCATTCAAAGACAAAGCCGATTTTATGAAACATATCGAAGGCGGAGCAAAGCGCGTGTTGGTTTCGGCACCCGCAGATGGCGCGGATCTCACCGTGGTGTTTGGCATCAATCACGCCAAATATGATCCGACGACGCATATGGTGGTGAGCAATGCCTCTTGCACCACCAATTGCCTTGCGCCAGTCGCCAAGGTTTTGCACGAAACTTTTGGAATCGAACAAGGTCTTATGACCACGATTCACTCGTACACCAACGATCAGCCCGTACTCGATGCGGCTCACAAGGATTTTCGCCGAGCGCGTGCGGCGGCATTAAGTATGATTCCGACGTCAACCGGTGCGGCAAAAGCGGTTGGCCTCGTTCTGCCGGACCTCAAAGGTAAAATTGATGGCACCTCGGTCCGTGTACCGACGCCAAATGTTTCATTGGTGGATCTGGTCTTTCGCTCGAACAAACCAGTCACCATCGACTCGATCAATGACGCTTTTAAGAAAGCCTCGGAATCTAGCCTGAAGGGCATTCTGACTTGCGAGAGCGACCCGTTGGTCAGTGTCGATTTTAATGGCAGTAAGTTTAGCTCCATTGTCGATGTCGGCAATACCATGGTCATTGGCGGCAACATGGCCAAAGTTTTCTCGTGGTATGACAATGAGATTGGATTTTCGAGTCGCATGATCGATGTGGCGAAATTTATGGCTGAGAAAGGTCTCTAAGATGCCCTCGAAGACCCTCGAAGGGATCAAGTCGATTGAAGACTTTCAGCTAGAGGACAAAAAACTCTTTCTGCGTTTGGATTTGAACGTTCCCTTTGATGATTCGGGCGCGATCAGTGATGACACGCGCATTCGGGCGGCTCTTCCCACCATCCGCTATGCCATCGACAAAGGTGCAAAGATCATCTTGGCTTCGCACCTCGGTCGTCCGAAAGGGCCTCAGGACCGCGAGAAGTTTTCTCTGGAGCCGGTCGCCGAGTATCTCAATCGTGTTTTGGCTAAAGAAATTATATTAGTGGAAGAGCCGCGTGGTCATGCCACGAAGGCATTGCTTGCGGGGATTAAGCCTTCGCAAATGATTCTCTTAGAGAATTTGCGTTTTGATTCCGGTGAAGAAAAAAATGACCGGGATTTTGCCCAAGCCCTTGCTGGATTTTCAGAGATTTATATTAACGATGCATTTGGCGCTTCTCATCGCGCGCATGCCAGTATCGTGGCGTTGCCAGCGCTGATGGATAAAAAGGGCGTGGGTTTTTTAATGCGCAAAGAGATCGAGATGCTCGACACCGTTCGCTTGCATCCTGAGTCGCCTTTCGTGACGATTCTAGGCGGGGCCAAGGTCAGTGATAAAATCGACGTGATCGAAACGATCTTAGAAAAGGTCGACGCCATTGTGATCGGCGGCGCGATGGCTTACACTTTTCTCTCGGCGCAAGGCCTGCAGGTGGGGAAAAGTTTGGTTGAAAAAGATAAGCTAAAATTTGCCTCCGAGCTGATGGAGCGGGCCAAGGCACGCAAGAAGAGAATCATTCTCCCGGTCGATCATAAGATCAGCAAAGACATCAAAGATACATTCTCGCTTAAGACTACCGAATCCGCTGCAATTCCCGACGGCTGGATGGGAGTCGACATCGGTCCGCGCACGGTTGCGCTGTTTGCTACAGAAATCAAACGCGCCAAAACCATCTTTTGGAATGGCCCCATGGGCGTATTTGAAACCCCAGAATTCGCACAGGGCACTTTTGCCGTTGCCAAAGCTATCACTGAGAGCTCAGCATTGAGTGTGGTCGGTGGAGGAGATTCCGCAGCGGCTGCACAGGCCTCCGGCTTGGCCGATCAGTTTTCGCATATTTCGACGGGCGGAGGGGCCAGCCTCGAATATCTACGCGGCGATCGTCTGCCAGGCATCGAAGCTCTGCGTCCGCCCAAACGTTCTGAAGAAGTGGAGCCGTAAATGACAAATTTTTACTGCGCAGGCAATTGGAAGATGAACAAAAATCCCGAGCAAACCTCGGCTTTTGTGAAGGACTTAAAGTCGCAAGCGCCGGCCGCGGACCAGGCGAGTTTTATCGTTTTGCCTCCGGCGCTGGTCGCGTGGCAAGTTTCCGAGGGCTTGAAAGGCACGCAGATCGGCTGGGGAGGGCAGAACTCCTACTGCGAACCCAAAGGCGCGTTCACTGGCGAAAATTCTCCGCAAGTGATGAAAGAAATGGGTGCTAAATATTGTTTAGTAGGTCATAGCGAACGCCGCCAAATTTTTGCCGAACCCGACGACATGCTCGCTAAGAAAGTGAGCGGCTTACAAGCGCTGTCGATGATTCCGATTTTATGTGTGGGCGAAACCCACGATGATCGCGGCTGGAGTCGCACGCAAGAAGTGATCGTGCGCCAACTCCGCACGGCACTGCAGTCGGCCGATGCACAAAAGCCGTTGTGGCTGGCCTATGAACCTGTGTGGGCGATTGGAACTGGCGTTGTTGCCACTCCGACTCAAGTGGAAGAGGCTCACGGAATATTACGCAAAGCTTTGCGCGAGTGGAATGCTCCCGCCAGCGAGAGAATTCCAATTCTCTACGGTGGCAGCGTCAAAGCGGACAACGCGAAAATGCTTGCCAACCTTCGCGACGTCAATGGCTTCCTTATCGGAGGAGCCTCACTCGAAGTCGCCGAGTTCGTGCGGATCCACCAGCAATCTAAAGAAGCCAGAAGTTAGTTATTGTTGAAACAAAAAGCGATAGCCTGAGCCAATTACGGTTTCGATTTTGGTTTTAGAGGCGGAAAGTTTTTTGCGGAGGTGGCCAATATGCGTATCCACCGTCCGGTCGGTGACACTGACGTTCATCCCCCAAACTTCGTTGAGTAAAAATTCACGGGTAAATACACGTTCAGGTGCACGCACAAAATTGAGTAAGAGTTTAAATTCAAGAGTGGTGAGGTCGACGGCGGTGGCCTCCTGGCCTTTCTGAACCCACACTTTTTGTTTCAGCACGTCGATTTTCAAGTCACCCGCACGCAAAACTTCAGAGAGATGATGTCCACGTTCAGACTTGCGCATTTTGGCTGCCACGCGGGCTTTGAGTTCAAGCGGATCAAATGGCTTGCTGATAAAATCCTCAGCACCTATTGAAAATGCCATGACCTTATTTATGGTTTCAATGCGTCCACTCAAAATAATCACCGGGATATCTTTGGTCTCGGGCTGTCCTGAAAGTTCGGCAAGCAGCTTAAGGCCATCTCCATCGGGGAGTCCCAGGTCGAGCAAAATCAAATCAAAGCGTTTGGTGGGCAGAGACTCTTTGGCCTCTTTGAGTGAGGTGCTAAATGCCAGCTGGTATTCATCCAGCGCGGCTTCAACCAGAATTCGCATTTCAGGATTGTCTTCGATCACAAGAACATTGCGCATATTCTGTCTTCCTGGCTTGAGCCCTCCTGAAAAAGAAACAGCCGGGAGGTCCCGGCTGTTTTATCAAGATTAAGCTCGCCGAAACGAAGTTATCTTGGGCGAAACTAAAAACTATTTAGCGTCTTTTGCTTTCTTAGCTTTTTTGCCTTTTTTAGCAGTTTTTTCTGCTTTTACAGCCGGTGCTTTAGCATCAGCAGCTTTTTCCATAGCCGGAGCATCAGTAGCTTTCGGAGCTTCAGCAGCGCCTTCAGCCATTGCAGTCGCGCCAACCAAAGCAAATACTGCGGATACAAGTAGTGTGTTCAATTTCATAAGGTACTCCTTAAGTGAACGAGGAGCTTTATGCTTCTCGTTGGATACCCTTAGCTTAAGGGGTAGAGGTCGTCCAGCTATGTAGGCCGTTTGGATTTTTCTTCATACGGCCGAGAGTGCTAAACTACTGAAACTTCAGGAATTTGACCCTGGGATAGGGCATGATAGTATCCTTTCGATCAGGAGATCCTCGTGCGGTTTAAGTTTAAAGTCTTATTTTGGGCCGGAATCTCACTGTTTCTAGTGGTCTGCGCCTTTGCCAGTTGGGGCCTGTTTGAACTTCGCTCAGTGATGGCCGTCCGCCGGCAGGCCTCGAGCATGCAGAGTTCGCTGCATTCTATTCTCGAGTCACTACAAGAAGCCGACATCGCCTTCATTATGTCTAAGCCCAAGACCCAAGAACAAGATGTGCGGACCGTGGTTTCGCTGGTTAGCCGAGCCCATAAGCGCGCCGTTTTGCTGACCAAGATGGATGTGTTCAACGGACAGATTCATAAAGAGATCGACGAGCTCGAGGTTTTAATCCGCGGGAAAGTCCGCACCGAGGATGAATATCTAGTCACCGGTGGAATCTCGGACGAGCCGGTGTTCAAAAAAGTAACCACCATGCGCGACAATTTGGTGCTCACCGATGTTGTGCAGGACAAGATTTCAAAGCTCGATCATCTGTTACAAGAGTTCTTGTTCAAACATCAAGGCTATGTAGATCGCTACTTCACCTTGAGTTTAGTGGCGATCAGTTTGGGCGTGGGGCTAGCGTTTGGTCTGTTTTTGCTTTTTGGCAGATTTGTGTCCCGTGAAATCGATCGGCGATCCAAGCTTGAGGTTGAATTGCGCATGGCTCAAGAGGCGGCCATCGCAGCCTCGGCTCTGAAATCCCAGTTTTTGGCGACGGTCAGTCACGAGGTGCGCACTCCGCTCAACGGAATCATCGGGATGAGTGAGTTGATCCGCGACAAGGCAGAGGGCGAGCTTAAAAAATACGCGGGCGTCATTCACGAGTCGGGTCGCAGTCTGCTCCGTATCGTCAACGACATCTTAGATTTCTCGCGTATAGAAGCCAACCGAATGGAGTTTGAACTGCAGGAGGTTAAATTTTCTAGCCTCTTTGAAATGGCCATCGAACTTTTCAGCACCCGTGCGAACGATAAAAAGATCCAGTTGATGGCGCATTACGATCCGCGCTTTGCGAGTTACTTCGCCGCCGACGGCGCGCGCATTTCGCAAGTCCTGCACAACTTGATCGGCAATGCGATTAAGTTCACCTCTAAAGGTTACGTTCAGATTACGGGTCAGGTTTTGGGAGTCGAGGGCAGTGAGCTCAGAGTTCGCATGAGCGTCGAGGACACCGGGGTCGGAATCGCCACGGATAAAACCGGCGAGATTTTTCAGCCATTCAATCAAGCTGCGGCCGAGCATCAACGCGAGGGCACGGGCCTTGGCCTCTCGATTTCGAAACGTTTAATTGAAATGATGGGTGGCACGATTCATTTCTCGACTACTTTTGGAACGGGTTCGCGCTTTTGGATTGATCTTCCCGTGCGCTCTTTGCGCCAGGCGGAGCCGCTCGGCGCCCATAAATTTGAGCTTTACAGTTATTTGCTAAGTCCTCCTCTCACCAAAGCGCTGGGCGAGTATGCTCGCGCTTTGCACGTGAAGTTTCACGTGATCGAAACGGCCTCGGCTTTGCCGCAAGGAAAGAACGATATTTTTCTGGCGTGTGGACTTGAGGTTGCGCGAGGGCTAAACGCCGATCTGCAAAAACATGCTCTGGTGATCGACTTTCCTGCAGTCGCGACTCCCTATGCGTGGCGCACGCTCACACTGCCGCTCACCTTCGATCGCTTTATTAAAACGGTCGACGCGGACACAGCGGTTGAAGAGAGGGGAGCGACTCCTTCGCCGAGCCAAGCGTTAGTTCAGCGCGGAAATGGTTTGATCCTGCTCGTCGAGGACAACGCAACCAACCAGATCCTGGCGCAAACGCAGCTCGAGCAATTGGGCTATCGCGTGCACTTGGCTGAAAACGGATTGGAGTGCCTCGCGGCCATGAGGCGCACCAACTACGATTTAATTTTGATGGATTGTCGCATGCCCGTGATGGACGGCTTCGCGGCATCTGAGCAAATTCGCGAGCGCGAACGTCAGCGCCAGTCGGCACGAGTCCCGATCATTGCGATCACCGCCAATGCCCTTGAAGTCGATCGCAATCGCTGTTTGGCTTCGGGCATGGACGACTACATCGCTAAACCATTTGACTTGAAAACTCTGCACGCGCTGATTCAAAAATGGTGCGCGGCAGATCGCACGGAAATTGACTGGCGAGTGGTGAGTGATTTGGCCAATCGTACGAACAACGAAGTCGTCACACGCTTGCTCCACTCGTTTCAAAACACTTTGCACACTTCGCTTGAACGCATCAGTCAGTGTCTCGAAAGGACCGAGTGGAAAGAGATCTCCAATCTGGCCCACCAATTGAAGTCTTCCGCGGCGGCCGTCGGGGCGGTGAAACTGTCCCATCTATGTGCGCAGATCGAGGACGAAATCGAAACAAATAAAGTGGCCGAAGTGTCTCTATGCGAGCAGCTTCTCGGAGTGGGTCAGCGCGTTCTCGAAGAATTATCGGCCCAGTCGCGCTATGCGTGACATTTCTCGAGACAGGCAAAGTCTTTGAATTCGTTCGCAAAGCCAATTGATCATATGCGTCATGTACATAAAAGATACGTAGTTACAATAGTTTATATATTTATGGGATATTGAAAACCGACGCGCTTTGTGGGATTCTAATGGAGTTCTTAGTGGGCCGTCCGGGCGGACGGAGTTTTCAGGGCAAATTTAATTTTGTGGGCAGAAACGAGCTGGCTGTATGCCGTCGAAGCATGCCTTTAGGCGTTGTCACGTTTGTGACAGCGTGATCGAAGCGCCGAAGAACGTTCGCAAATGCACCGACTGTGGAAAACCATTTGCACCGTTTTATTATTTCAACGATGAGTTCACGCCGGTTTTGACCGAGGGTGAGTTGCGACCGCCATCGCTAGATGGTCAATGGCGCCCCATTCACGGCTTGACAGCGTATTGGCAAATCGAGTGAATTGGCGGAATGCCAATTGAATTAAGCGACATCGTCGCCGCTCGAAAACGAATTCAAGATTCTATTCAACTTACACCTGTCAATTCCTCGCGCTCGGTTTCAAAGCGATTGGGCGCCGAGGTCATTCTCAAATTAGAAAATCAGCAGACCACGGGAAGTTTTAAAATCCGTGGTGCGCTCAATAAAATGCTGGGTCTTTCGCCGGCAGAATTGAAAAAGGGAGTGATTTGCTCCAGCGCCGGAAATCATGCGCAGGGCGTGGCTTTTGCCGCGCAGAAGGTCGGCGCCAAAGCCTATGTGGTGATGCCCGAAACTTCACCGTTGGTGAAAATTATCGCGACGCAAAGTTATGGCGCCGAAGTCATATTGCATGGCCGGGTTTACGACGACGCGTTTGAACACGCGCGCACTTTAGAAAAAAAGAATGGCTACACCTTTGTTCACCCTTATGAAGACCCGCTGGTCATCGCCGGGCAGGGGACTCTGGGGCTTGAAATCTTAGAGCAAGTTCCTGATTTGGAGTCGATCGTCATCCCGATTGGCGGCGGCGGTTTAATTTCGGGTATTGCGACGGCCATCAAAGCCAAACGACCGCAAGTGCGAGTGTACGGTGCGGTGTCGAATGTTTCTCCCGGGATGATGCGGTTATTTAAAAAGCAGCCGCTCGAAGCGCCCAACAGTCTGTTGACCATTGCCGACGGAATTTCGGTAAAACGTACAAGTGAAGCGATGTACAAGGATTACATCTCACGTTTGGTCGACGATATCATCGACGTGAATGATGAGGAGATTGCTGAAAGTATCGTGTACTTTCTTGAGCGTGCTAAAACAGTCGTGGAAGGCTCGGCCGCAGTGGGTCTTGCAGCTGCAGAAAAAGCGGGCTGGGATCTGGGTAAAAAATCGGTCTTACTTTTGTGCGGCGGAAATATCGATCTCAATCTTCTCTCTAAAGTGATCGAGCGTGGACTGAGCAAACGCGGACGATTGATCCGTGTTTCAGTCATCGTGCCGGATCGTCCAGGAACCTTGAATTTACTGACAGATATTATTGCCGAAAAAGGCGCCAATGTTTTAGATGTCAAACACGATCGTGTGCGCCAAGGTGTGCGGATGAGTGAAACCGCAATTGAATTTCTACTCGAAACCCGCAGCTCCGAACACGCTCAGCAGTTGCAAGATGCCTTTCGCGCCATGGGCGCGCGAATCACCTAAGGGATGGCTCAGTGAAAGTACCACCAGAGATCGCTTCACTGATTCCTTATCAACCGGGTAAACCGATTTCCGAAACCAAACGTGAGCTTGGCCTAAAGCATGTCTATAAATTGGCGAGCAACGAATCTCCGCTGGGCCCGTCGCGCAAAGTGGTGGAGGCCATCACTCGCGCCCTTCCCGAGCTGCATCGCTATCCCGATGGTGCGTGCTTTGAAATGCGTGAGGCCTTGGCGAAGTATTTTTCGGTGCCCGCCGATTGGCTGATCTTCGGCAATGGCTCGGACGAACTTGTGGATATGTTGGTGCAGATCTACTGCCGTCCGGGTGAGGCCATCTTGACTTCGCAAGGGGCGTTTTCCGCCTATGAAATTTCCGCCAAAAGCGTTTGCGCACGTGCGATCCATACACCTCTCGCTAAGGGATTTCGCTTCGATCTTGAGGCCATGGCGGAAACTCTTTCCGGCGACCCTTCGATTCGCCTGGTTTTTCTGCCCAATCCCAATAATCCGACCGGCACTTATTTCACCGCGAGTGAGTTTGATGCCTTTATGAAGGTGGCGAGCGAAAAAGATATTTTCGTAGTGCTCGATGAGGCTTATTTGGAATTTGTGCGCGCGAAGGACTATCCGGTTGGCCGCGACTATCAAAAAAAGTTTAAGAATGTTTTGCTACTCAGAACGATGAGCAAAGTCTTTGGACTGGCCGGCTGCCGGGTGGGCGTATTGATTGCTCCTCCCGAAGTCTGCGACGTGGTTAACCGCATTCGCAAGCCGTTCAACATCAATTCTCTGGCGCAAGTCGCGGTCTGCGCGGCAGTTGAAGATCTAGATTACATCCAGCGAGTCAAAAAGCTCACCTGGGACGGCGTCGATTTCTACTATGAGCAATTAACGAAGATGGGTTTGGACTACTGTCCGTCGCAGGGAAATTTCGTGTTCTTCGATACGGGAAAAGACGCGGGGGTTGTGTTCAACGACCTTTTGCGTGAAGGGATTATTCTGCGTCCAGTGAAGGGTTATGGCTTTCCGACTCATCTCAGGATGAGCGT
The DNA here is from genome assembly GCA_043757545.1 of Pseudobdellovibrionaceae bacterium. GTDB lineage: Bacteria > Bdellovibrionota > Bdellovibrionia > Bdellovibrionales > UBA1609 > JALHOQ01. Next base: position 16,744 of record JAYVPG010000090.1, on the reverse strand, counting down.
CGGTCTCCCAGAGGAGAACGACGCCGCCATTAATGCGCTAAATAAAGTTCTAACTACTCGACGGTAACCCAAACATTGCGAATTCCCGTACTGCGGACCAATTGGTTAAAGTACTTCGCGTTGTCTGGGTGAATGCGGATACAACCATGCGAAGCTTTTTTACCAAGCTTGCTCCAGTTTCCTTGGGGCGTTCCATGAATGCCGACGCCACCCTTGATGAACACAACATAGGGCATATTGCCTAGGCCCATGTAATCGCCACCGGGGAATTTCGTAGAGCTGTATCGGTCGTAGATGCGACCGTTCGGATGCGTATCAAGGTTTGGCGTCTCAATACCGGTTCCATTTTTATGTCTGTAGCCGGTGGATACCGGCCACACGCTCACGGGATTGCTATCGCCGTTCAAATAAAGCGAAAGTGATTGTGTTGTTTTGTTCACGCGCACCCAAACTGGGCAACCAAGGCGTACGCAACCTGTGTCTGCGAGTTGAAAGAGATTGATCATGTCGCCATCGACATGCGCTTTCATTCCGGTCTCTTGCTCATAGTAGATGTCATAGGCATTCAAGATTGCTTCAGCGTTCGGGTCTGACGGATCGAACTCATCCATAAACGTCGGAGTGTTATAATCTTCCGCGCTCTCTTGCTCGGCGGTCGAAACATTGTTGGATGTGGCGTAGTGCAAATTTATCGCAAACGCATGGTTGGAAAACAAGATGGCCGCAAACACAGCAGTGTTCAGCATTTTCATAAAAAGAAGCCTCCGAGAGCGTTATTTTTTAAAGGGTTAGATGACGAGGGGTGTTATAGCCATTCAACCGACTGATCTCAATGGGGATTATAAAGCGGGCAAAAATTACTTGGAAGGGTAGAAATTCGTCGGCGGCAAGCGGTGACAGCGGATGTGTCAGCCTTGCAAAACTGTTGACGAATAGGCCTCCGACTCACGAATTTAAAAAAAGTGAAAACCTCTGAGCAAAACCTTGTCACCATCGATGGACCCTCGGCTTCCGGAAAATCCTCCGTCAGTCGCGAGCTCGCACGCCGTTTGGGTTGGAAGTGGGTCTCTACCGGCTCTTTCTATCGTGGACTTGCCTTTGTCGCGATGAAGGAAAAGGTGGCCAGCGACGACGTCAAAGGACTAGTTCTTTTGGCCCGCTCGAGCGTTTGGAGCGTGCGTATGGACGAGGACCAAACGCGAGTTTTTTGGCGCGATCAAGACGTCTCGGTCGAAGCCCATAGCGAAGACAATGGAACTCGCGCTAGCCAGATCAGTCAGATCCCTGAAGTTCGTGATGCCTTACTGGAAAACCAAAGAGCTTGTGCGCGCAACGTCGCTGGCTTGGTCGCTGAGGGACGCGATTGTGGAACCGTGGTTTTTCCTAAAGCGCTGCTTAAAGTCTATCTGACCGCAAGCCAGGAGGAACGAGCGATGCGCCGTTCGCGTGAACAGGGCCTCAACTTTGAGCAAACTCAGTCGCAACAAAAGGTTCGCGATCATCAAGACTCGAGTCGCGCTGCAGCGCCTTTGCAGATCCCACTCCACGCGCGGGTCGTTGATTCCAATGGCTTACAGCTTTCTCAAGTCGTCGACCGTATCCATTCCTGGGTCGAAGAGGCTCTGAAAGCCTAATTGGGCCTTGGCTCTCAGTGTAAAATCCTTTTGACTTTAATTTTAACCCATCTATAACAAGTCCTTATCTCATGAATTCAACTAAGCACTTGTGAGAAATTTATACGGGTTAACCTACGTTGATGCGGTTTTCCCAAGAGGAGGTATTTTTGCGTATGGTCGACACGTCCGGTGGTAACAAAAACAAAAGTAGAGCGCAGGCTGAGAGAGAAAAAATCCTGGCTCAACTAGATGCCGCTGACAAAGAGGTCCCGCAAAATCCAGGTCTGTTCAACATCACGGCCGCGGCCGGCGAATCGTTTTCAGATCTGTTTGAAAAATCCCTAGGCGAACGCGACAACAAAGTCGGCGATGTCGTAACGGGTCGTGTGGTCGAAGTTCAAGAAGACTACGTGCTGGTTGATATTAAATATAAAAGTGAAGGTTTGATTCCGATATCGGAATTTCGCGTGGTCGATGGAACACGTGATATCGCCGTGGGGTCAGAAGTCGAAGTCTATATTGATCGCATCGAAAACGAAAACGGCATGGTTGTTTTGTCGAAAGACAAAGCCGACATGCTTCGCGCATGGAATGATATTTCTCGCGCGGCGGAAAACGAAGAGGTCATTGAAGGCACGATTATCGCCAAAGTTAAAGGCGGTTTGAGTGTCGACATCGGCGTAAAAGCGTTCTTGCCCGGTAGCCAAATCGATTTGCGACCGGTTCGCAACATCGACGCTTACATCGGCAAAACCTATAAATTCAAAGTCATTAAATTCAATAAAAAACGTGGCAACATCGTTCTCTCGCGCCGAGCCTTGCTCGAGCAAGAGCGCGAATCGCTGCGCACGCAGACTCTCGATGCGATGAAAGAGGGCTCTATTGTTCGCGGAGTGGTTAAGAACATCACCGATTACGGTGCGTTCATCGATCTCGGCGGCATGGACGGTCTTCTACATATTACAGACATGAGCTGGGGCCGCGTAAAGCATCCCTCAGAAATTCTGAATGTGGCGGACGAAATCGAAGTCAAAGTGTTGAAATTCGACAACGAAAAAGAACGTGTCAGCCTTGGTCTTAAGCAGTTGAAAGAAGATCCGTGGGAAGCAGTTGCCGCTGAGTTCACCGTTGGCCGTAAGGTCAAAGGTAAGGTGGTCAGCTTGACTGATTACGGAGCCTTTATTGAACTCGCCGATGGAGTTGAAGGTTTGATTCACGTCAGCGAGATGAGCTGGACGAAACGCGTGAAGCATCCCTCGCAGATCTTGAAAGTCGGCGACGACGTCGACGTACAAGTTCTCGAGATCGACGGTGCCAATCGCCGTATCAGCCTCGGTATGAAACAGCTTGAGACCAATCCTTGGGTTGAGCTCAAAGAATCGTATCCTCCGGGCACGATCATCGAAGGCGAAGTCAAATCGATCACTGATTTTGGTGTGTTCATTGGCGTCGACGACGGAATCGACGGAATGGTTCATATCAGCGATTTCTCATGGACCAAACGTATCAATCATCCCTCTGAGATGTTCAAAAAGGGCGACCAAGTGCGCTCGGTGGTTTTGGGCGTCGACATCGAGAACGAACGTTTCAGCTTAGGCCTTAAACAGCTTGAGTCGGATCCGTGGGCGAATATCGAAGACAAATATAAGATCGGTTCTCAGTACGATGTAAAAGTCGTTAAGATGGCTGACTTCGGAGTCTTCGTTGAGCTTGAGAGCGATATCGAAGGTTTGATCCATATTTCAGAACTCTCGACCAAACGTATTGATAAAGTCGAAGAAGTTGTGAAAGTTGGCGATGTTATGAAAGCCGAGATCATCACGATCGATAGAGATTCTCGTAAGATTGGTTTGAGCGCGAAGCTGGTGAAGCTGCGTGAGCAAAAAATGGATGTCGAGGACTACGTTAAGAAGGCCACGGCAACTTCGAAGACCAGCTTAGGTGATCTCTTCGGTGAAGCACTCAAAGCCGCATCTACGGCGACCACTGCCGATTCTGAGAAAGAGAAGGCAAAGTCTTAACCGACTTTGCCTTTTGGCTATGAAACGCTTCCTCCAAATCTCACTGGTCCTGTTAGCCATTCTATTTTTTGGTAGCATTTTAGCGGGCGTAGGTGGCCTTGTGGCCATCTTTAATCCTGGTGAAGAGAGCGTCGACAAAGCTTCGATTCTCGCTCTCGATTTAGACGGCGTGATTATGACCAATCACGACCTCTTGGATACGCTCCGTAAATATCGCAAAGAAAAACGCATCAAGGGAGTGTTGATTCGCATCAATTCTCCCGGTGGCGTGGTGGGGCCAAGCCAAGAGCTCTATTCCGAAATCAAACGCACGCGCGACGAATTTAAAAAGCCGGTAGTCGCGTTTTGTGGGGCCGTGGCGGCAAGTGGTGCGTACTATGCGGCCGTTGGGGCCGATAAAATTGTCACCACTCCGGGCTGTATGATTGGTTCGATTGGTGCGCTCATGGAATTTATGAATCTCGAGAAGCTCTATGACTGGGCCAAGGTTGAACGCTACGCGATCACCACGGGCAAGTTTAAAGACGCGGGCGCTGAGTATAAGCCATTGACGGGTGAACAGCGGGCGTTGTTTCAAGATTTACTCAACGATGTGCTGGCGCAATTTAAAGCGGCGATTGTTGAAGGTCGGCATATGAAGCCGGATTTTTTGAGTCAGTATGCGGACGGCCGGGTGTTTACGGGTTCGCAAGCGGTGAAGCTTGGGTTTGCAGATCAAGTGGGCACTTGGGACGACGCCCGTAAGTTGCTGGGAGAGATGACTGGACTTGGTGAGGATCCCGAAATTTTTAAACCTAAAAAGCATCGTGGAATTATGGAACTATTTGAAGATGCTTCGAGTGAGTCGAAGTTTTCAAATGTGGCACGTGAACTTTTGAAAACGGAACTCAACGCGCGTCCTTTATTTATGATGCCAGGAGCGGTTCGTTTTTGAAGAAAAAGAAGGTCTCCTCTAAGACGAAGAAGCCGAAGAAAAATTGGGCGCTTCGGCTTGTACAGGACGTATGGCCGCAGGAGCGGGATTTCTTTGAACGTCCAGAACGCTATCGCTATGTGCGAAAGCTTTTACCACCGACAGGTTGTGTTTTTTGTGCGGCGGAGCAGGCCAAGATCGGTTCTGAATCTCTCGTGTTGTTGCGTGACAAGAACTGCCTGATTGTTATGAATAAATATCCGTACAATACGGGTCACCTGCTGATCATGCCGCGCAAACACATCGGTAATATTTGGGATTTGGATGAGGAAACGACAGCGGATCTTGCGCTTTGGATGAAGAAAACTGTGACGATCCTCAAAGAAGTTTTGAACTGTCACGGGTTTAATCTGGGATTGAACCACGGGGCGGTTGCGGGAGCGGGGATACCGGACCATTTGCATTGGCATGTCGTGCCACGTTGGGGCGGGGACACCAATTTCTTTCCCCTGATTGCCGAGACAAAAGTTCTTCCCGAAGCTCTTGAAACTACCTATTCTCGTCTGCAGGAGCATTTTCAGAAAAAGGCAAATCGATGAGTTCGGGAAGCATTAAATTCGAGTTGGACCATATTGGAGTCGCCGTCGAGAGCTTGGCCAAGGGCAAGGTCTTCTATGAGGCCCTCGGTTTAGGTCCCATGACCACAGAGCGGGTCGAATCCGAGAAAGTCACAGTTGGTTTTTTTGAGCTCGACAATGACTCGCGCATCGAATTGCTTGAAGCCACAGATAGTGAGAGTGCGGTTGCGAAATTTATTGCGAAGCGGGGCCCGGGCATTCACCATATTTGTTTAAAGGTCGGCGATATTCGTTCGGTTTTGAAGACTTTAAAGATGCAGGGTGTGCAGCTGATCAATGAAGAGCCACGCCAAGGTGCGCATAATTGTTTGGTGGCTTTTATTCATCCCAAGTCGACCGGCGGAATATTAATTGAGCTGAGCGAACATCAAGGATCGAAACGATGAACCAAGGTCCGCAGTTTCAAACCGTAGTTCCATTCACCAAGGCCGTGAGGGCATTGGTGATCACCAATGTGGTGATTTGGGTGGGTTTGGTCTTAGTCCTTCAGGGTTTGATTCTCGGTAACAGTCTTGTCTTTGATTGGTTTGCATTGGTTCCGGCGCGAGTGATTAGCGATTTTTGGATTTGGCAGACCTTCACGTACATGTTCCTGCACACGACTGGCGTGTTTCATATCTTGTTTAACATGCTCATTCTCTGGTGGTTTGGTGCGGAGCTCGAGGCACGTTGGGGCTCGAAATTTTTTGTGACCTATTACTTGGTCTGCGGAGTGGGTGCGGGATTTATTTATCTGCTCGGGACGGTGGCTTATTCGCTCGTTACGGGACACGTGCTGTCGCTGACTGCGCCTCTAGTAGGTGCAAGTGGAGCGACCTATGGGCTGCTACTAGCCTATGGCCTGCTGTTTGGTGATCGGGTCATTTACTTTATGATGCTCTTTCCGATGAAGGCGCGCTTTTTCGTGATGATTATCGGAGCGGTGGAGCTCTTCACCATGATGGACTCCGGTACAGGCTCTCAGGTGGCCAATCTTGCGCATTTGGGTGGCTTGATCTCTGGCTATATATTTTTGACCTTTGTCACCCGTTGGCGCTCTCGGCAGACTTCAGCGAGCGCTAAGCGTGGACGTCGCCTGAAATTGGTGGTAGACAACGAAAAGAAGCCGCCTGAAAACGGACCGAAATACTGGAATTAAGCTCCCCCGGAGGGTCTAAATGGATCTCAGCAAAGCCTTAGAAAATTTGAAATATGACACCCGCATGAAAGATTGGAATCTAAAGCAAGGCGCTTTGACCAAAGACGAATCTGAAAAGAATCTGAAAGCTCTGAAAGACAGTGCCGCCGATTGCGAAGAGGTCACTCTCGAGGACAAAGGCGATTTCGAGTAAATCCCAGGCTCAGTCTACGAGTTTGACGATTCGCGGATCTTTCTAACTCTCTCATGATCCGATGTCTTGAATTGAAACATGACACGCCCTGCACCAAGGGCTAGAGGCGTATTGAGCCTCTGGCAAAACGAATCTCCATCGATACGACTGCGGGACTTTAGTCTGTGGGTAATCCTCCGATAAGTTTTTAAGAGGAACCTATGGCTGACATCGACTCAAACACATCCGCAGCGCCACCGCGTAATCTGAAGAAGATTTTAAGCTTCATATTTGCCGGCTTTAATGTGGCGGTCTTAGGCGTGGGTGTTTACCTGGTCTATATGGCTACTCTCGGCGTGCAGGATCGCAAGCTGAGCAATGAGCAAGCCGAGCGTAATCTGGCGACCTTCGAAGAATCGCTGCGTGGAAATCCTGTCATTTATAATATGACTCCGTTCAATACAAATCTGGATGGCCTTCCCCGCCGGCTCGTGCGTCTCGATTTGAGCTTAGAAATGATGGATGAAGAGGGTTACGAAGAAGTGATTGGGATTCAGCCCCAAGCGCGTGATTCGGTGATGCGAATTTTAAATAGCAAGACGTTTGGCGATGTAGAGACCGTGCAGGGCAAGTTGCAATTAAAAAATCAGATCATTGCCGAGCTCAATACCTCGCTCAAAAAGGGTGTCGTTAAAAACGTGTATTTTAACGAACTCGTCGTCCAGTAAGCGAAAACAAATGATAAATTGACCGGGACCGTGGCCGTCGCCAGAATCTAAAGAGGCTGGAGGTCACACCTATGCGTTTCACACTACCCTTGTTCTTCGTTTACTCTCTTGTCTGTGGAGCGGTGACTCCACAGGAACTTGAAAAAGCGATTCAGTTTCCGGTTGAGAAGTATCAACTGAAAAATGGACTCACTGTTTTGCTGCATCCGGATTCTTCGATTCCTGCAGTGAGCGTACAGCAGTGGTTTCGTGTTGGCTCAAAGGATGAATTTCCGGGACGCACGGGTCTGGCCCATTTCTTTGAACATATGATGTTCAAGGGAACTAAGAAATTCGACAAAGACACTTGGGGTAAATTTTTAAATAGCAAAGGTGCGGAGATGAATGCTTTCACCTCCAACGATTACACCGGCTACTACATAAATGCGCCGAGTGAGAGTTTAGATCTTTTACTGCAAATCGAATCCGATCGCATGCGTAATCTGAATCTGGATCCAAAGGATGTGAATAGCGAGCGTGAAGTCGTCAAAGAAGAACGCCGTATGCGCTATGACGACAGCATCGAGGGTGGAATTCGTGAAAAGATGATGGAAATGATGTTTACGACTCTTCCTTATCATTGGCTGCCGATTGGCTCGATGGTGGATTTAAATGCGGCCTCTATGGAGGATCTGCATAAGTTCTATAAGACCTTCTATAGTCCCGGCAATGCGGTGCTGGTGGTGGCGGGATCCTTCCGTCCGGAACAGGCGAAGAAGATCATTGAGAAATACTATGCTGGAATTGCCAAAGAGGAGATCGTGCGCCCTGTAATTGTTCCTGAGGTCGCGCAAACCAAAGAGCGACGTGCCAGCATTGATCGCGAAGCTCAGGCTCCAACGGTGGTGGTGGGTTATCGCTTGCCCGACGCCAGCAGTAACGATCACTTCGCACTCGACTTGCTTTCCATTTTACTTGGCCAAGGGGAATCGAGCCGTTTGCACAAACAGCTTGTGTACAAGAGCGAAATTGCGCTCGGCGCCTATGCGAGTTCATGGGGACAGGCATTGGCTGGACAATTTGACGTGGGCGCAAGCCTTAAACCCAAAGCGGACCCTGAGAAGGCGCTGACCTTGATGGAAGAGCAAGTGCGCACGATGCGTGAAAAGTTGGTCTCACAAAAGGAACTGGATAAAGCTCGCAATATATTTATGAAACAATATGTGGATGGGCTTAAACGGGTTTCAGGTCGTGCGCATTCGCTCGCGAATTATGAAATCGTTTACGGGGACTACACGCGAATTTTTTCTGATCTAAAAGAATATCAAAAGGTGACGCCCGAAGATTTGCGTCGTGTGGCCAAAGCCTATTTGCAACCGAATCAACGTAACATCGTCATCGTGCATCCGCGCAAGCCAGGAGGTGCCACATGAAATCTGTAGTTCTCGCGCTCTTTATTTTTAGTTCTTCGCTTTCCACGGTCGCGCTGGCCTCGACCGATTTAAGGGTAGAGGCGTTTAAGATCCGTCCCTATGAAACTCAGATGTTGAAGAATGGCCTTAAGATATTGTGGATTCCTGATCCCGCTCTGCCCTACGTGTCGATGCAGCTGATGATCAACTCGGGCTCAAGCCAAGATCCTAAGGGGAAAGATGGCGTGGCGAGTTTTACTGCCAGTATGCTGGAAAAGGGGACAACAAAGCGAACGGCGCTGCAGATCTCTGAAGACCTGGAGCAAACGGGTAGTGCCTTTGACGTGGGAGCAGAGCCTGACTATTCAATGGTGACGGCGTCGGCGCTCTCATTTCATCGCGACAGTATGCTAAAACAGTTTGGTGAGATTCTTATGCAGCCCTCGTTTACCAATGCGGAAATTGAACGGTACCGTAAGCAAGTCTTGGGCGGGCTGCAAAAGGTTGCGGATCACCCAGAGGAATTTAGCGAATTTTTAATGCCTAAATTTCTATTCGGCAATCATCCCTATGGCCATCAGGCTGGGGGATATCCGAAATCAGTGAAGGGCATCAAACGTACCGATCTGCAAAAGTTCTATGCGGCAAACTACACTCCCAATAATTCCGTGCTAGCGATTGTCGGTCAGTACGACGACGCCTGGAAAAGCTCGGTCGTCAAAATGTTTGAGAGCTGGAAAAGCGGTGCCACTGTGAACAATGAAATTCCTGATTTTCCGACGTGGAAAGGCAAGGAGCTTTTACTTGTGGACCGCAGTGATCTGAATCAGGCCCAGATCCAGATTGGCTTTAAAGGTGTTCCGCGCAATATGCCGCAGTACCTCGAGTTACGTGCCGCTTTGAAAATCCTAGGCGAATCGTTTGGCAGTCGGTTGTTTGAAGAGATTCGCGTGAAGCGTGGTCTGACTTACCATATTAGCGTGTGGTTTGATCCGCGCTTAAAGCCCGGTCCGATGGGAATCTATACTTTCACTCGCGTCGATAAGATCGGCGAGACGGTGGAAGAAACTCTGAAAACTTATAAGAAGTTTGTCGATGACGGGGTCACGGATGCCGAGGTGAGTGTGGTGAAGGCACTGATGCGTGGACAATTCCCCCGCACGTTTGAAACGCCTGAGGCTTTGGCAAAGCAATTGCTGTTGCTTGAGCGTTATGGAGTTTCACCCGACTATCTGAAGGATTACTTGGTGAATCTGGATGCCATGACTAAAGATTCGATCAATGCCACGATTAAGAAATACTTTGATCCGGATAACTTGCGAATCTTAGTGTATGCACCAAAAGAAAAGGCCGAGCCCAGCATGAAGAAGCTGGGTAAAGTGGAAATCAAAAATTATAAAGAATTTCTTCAGTGATCGAAGCGAAACTTCGTTGGGCTGGATTCATTTTTTGAATCTTGCCCTTTGCTTGTTTTGGCGGACGAGAGCAACTCATCCGAAGTGAGTGGCTTTGCGATCTCTTCGCCAAACTGTCGAGCAAGAAGGTCTTGAGTCTCAAGCATCGTCTTTTGCATCAGAGCCATTTGCACGCGCAGCTGACGGACCTCATCACGCACTTGCGGAACTCGCATATACCAAGTCAGCACTTCGCGCAGGGAGAGAATAAATAGCAAAACTGCAAACGCACCTGCAGCCCAGAGCCCTTCGTTGGTCACTCCCCATGCTTCGAGTTGTGAACGGAAATCCTGTACGGTCTGGAGTATTTCATCAATATTCATGTTGATCATTTTGGCTTAGCTTTCGTAGTTTTACCATGGGAAATCTTTTTACGTTTCGTCGAAAAGATATACGCTACTCCCGCGATCACCAGCCCCAGAGCCAATAAGACGAAGATGAATTTACCGGAGTTACTGCTGCGCTCAGGGGGTGGCATCATATCCTCTGCAGCCACTGCGGCACCCGGCACCTGAATGCCGATGACATCGGACGACGCAACTTGGGTATTCTTGGGAAATAGCAGCTGCTGATTGGCGACAATTTTTAGTGACTTAATCGCCTTGTCGAAAATCGCATTGTATTTGGTGTACTGATTGCGCTCACTGGAAAAACTCACCAGAATCGCGAGTTGATCTTTTACGGTTGCTAAATAAAGCGTGTAGAACTCTTGAATCTCACTGCCGAGGTGTTGCGCTTGTACCCAATTGTGACCGGCCAGAAGGCGCTGCTGTGCATACATCACGGTCGACGGCATCGGAGTGCCGACTTTGGTGGTTATTTTTTTAGGCTGCTTCAGAAAATTTATAAATGTGCCTAAGTTATCTTCGGGGCCGGCAACTTTTGCGGCCATGACGATGACGGCTTCTTTCGCTTCGACTGCGCCTTGCGGAGTGCAGGTCCATGCGACGCCTTCTTGAATGCAGGTCCAATTGTCGGGGACATCAAACGAGACATAGGAATTTTTAAAGGTTTTGCCGTGGGCGCTGAGTGAAATAAAAATCAGGAATGGAAAAAGACGAAGGAACTTCATCATCATTTCTTTGTCTTTTTCGCAGGTGGCTTGTTATTTTTCATATAGAAATATGCACCGACTCCGGCTAGCACAGCGGCGAGAAAGAGCCACTTGAGCAGTCCGCCTTTTTTCTTTCCGCTACCTTCTTCGGGCAACCCGTCGTTGCTATAGGGCGAAATACCTTGGCCGATCGGAGCGCCAATCGTCTCAACGCTTCCTGGGCTTCCCGCCATACCGCCGCCACGCTCGCCAAGTGAATCTTTGGTGGCGACGACTCTTAAACTTTCGACTGCTTTGATAAAGTCACCGCTGTATTTGGTGTAGTGCTCTTTGTGAGCACTGAAGGTCACAAGGATTGCGATCTTTTCTTTGATGGTAGAGAGATAGCGCGTGAAGTAGGGGCCGACCTCACTACCGAGATGCATCCCGTCGATCCACATTTGATTTCCGATCATGCGCTCTTTGACGTGAATGACTTGTGACTTGGTTGGCTGGCCGCCGCGCCCCGGGATCACTCGCGGAGTTTGCAAATGCGCCAAGTAGGCCGCGAGGGTGTCGGTGGGTCCGACCTCTTTGGCCGTGAGGATAATGATGGCCTCTTTGGTTTTGCCGGCGAAGTCGTTCTCGCAAACCCATTCCGAGCCTTCGAGCTTGCAGTTCCAATTGGGCGGGAGTTCAAAGCTGACATAGGCATTGCGAAAGCGCTTCGCGTGAGCGGCGCCGCAGAAGATAAGCAAAAATACCAGGAGGCTACGAAACACCATGTCCACACTCCGAAAAAAACGAGTAGTTACTGCATTATAGCCGCTAAACGTAGGACAGAGGAAAGTGAAAACTGAGCCCTGGTCTTAAGGGGCTAGACCACGGTCCAGCTGGGTGCATAAGAAATCTTTATGTCGCCGGTGTTTTTTTGCCCGACCTCTGGTAAGAATCTCTCCCATACCCCATTGAGGAGTCGAGTGATGAATCTTCAGCAGCTCACCACATTTTGTACGGTCCTTTCCGAAGGCAGCATGACGGCCGCGGCGGAAAAGCTTTTTCTCACCCAACCTGCGGTGAGCCAACAAATTCGCAATCTGGAAGAAGAGATGGGCGTCGATCTCTTGGTGCGCGGAGTGCGCCAAGTGAAGCCGACTCTGCAAGGACAGATTCTCTACGATTACGCCAAGCGGATTTTACATTTGACCCAACAGGCACAAGTGGCCGTGCAAACCATGTCGCAGGAAGTTTCCGGCCATCTGCGCATCGGAACTCTCAGCTCGATCGGTCTGTACTTGGTTTCGCCGATTATCGGAATGTTTTTGAAACATAATGCCAAGTTACATATAAAACTTGTTTATGGAACGGGCGAAAAAGTCATCAGCGACATGCGTAACAATCTGGTCGATGTGGTGATCTTGCCTGACCTTAAGACGGAGTACGGTATTGAGTTCCCGGACTTCGAGAAGAAGTTTCTTTTCCGCGATGAGATCTGGTTGGTGGGTTCGGGCCGTGACACCAGTTTGCCGACCTCGATGGAAATGAAGTTTTACAATTCTAAGCCGGTCATTTCGTACTCCGATCGCTATCCCGGATTTCGCACGGCCATTGAGCGCAAACTGCAAGAGCTCAAAATGGAAATCGATCCGGTGTTTGAGACCGACAACGTGGGAACTCTGAAACGGGTGATCGAGTCTGGACTGGGTTGGGGATTCTTACCCTCACATGCAATTCGCAAACAGGTGCGCGCGGGGCGGATGTTGCAGATTCAAGTGGAAGATTTGAAATACATGACCAATGTGAATTTGTACTATCGTCGCGACAACAAGAACGTCGATCTATTTGAAACGTTCTACAAGGCGTTGCAGCAGCAATCTTTGGGTGGCGGGTAGTCCGCGTCCGTGAAGTGAAAACTGGGCACCGAGGGGCGCCCAGTTGAACTTTTACTTAGCGAGTCTTAACAAAAAAGTGAGTTTCGCCTTTTGCAGATACCTTTAGGCAATTTCCAACCATGACATAGTCGAGTGTCATTTTAGGAAGAGCGATCGAACACGTCACTTTTCCGTTCGTCTGCTCATCCTTTTTTTCCTCGAGAATTTCGATCTGTTTGTCAGTGATATTTGCAGCAACTCGTACGAATACCTGTGCCGCTTCACCGTTCTGTTCACAAACGGTTGAGAGCGTCACTGCGTTTCCAGCCGGATCCGGCGTCAGAGTTGTCGTCAATTGAACGCCATTGTCTTCTTGTGCCGCCTGCCAATTGTCGCTAATTAAGTTTCCGTTGTAGGGCGCGCCGACGCACTCTTTGGTATTGGTCAAATCCTTGGTTTTAGGATTCGCTTTGCCTCCGCCGCCGTTACTGCTGCCCTTGTCGCCGCAACCAGTGATCAAGGCGACTCCGAGTAGGCATACAAAAATATTTGCTTTCATAAATTACACCCTCTGTAAGAATTAAATTCGATTGCGGTGATTTGTAGTTTGAAACCTGGAAATTGGCTAGAGCAAACCGCCCAAGGGATTCGAGTCAGGGAAAGGGAGCTCAATATGCGGATTGACGTCCGGTGCGCCGGATTTCTGCCCCGACTTCAGGTATATTTTACCCACCGCCATGGCCTATAGAATCGCGGAGTAGGGGATGTCGAGGCGTGAAGCCACCACACGGACAATTTCGGCGGCGGTCTCTTCTAGCGCTCGATCGGTCACATCGAAGACTGGCCAACGACGATTTTGTTTGAAAATCTGTGAGGCGAATTCGATTTCTTTTTGCACGTGGGCCATATTGGCGTACTCGCCGCCCGGATCTTGGCCAAACTTCTCTAGGCGTTTTTTACGAATGCGAGTCAGAGATTCGGGATCAATGGTCAAGCCGATGATTCGGCGTTGATCGATCTTAAAAAGCTCTTGCGGCAGTGGCGTGTTGAGCACCATGGGGATGTTGGCGACCTTCCATCCCTTGTGACTTAAAAAAATCGAGAGTGGAGTTTTGCTGGTGCGACTAATCCCAACTAAAACAATATCGGCTTGATCGATATGGGTCAGAGTTTTGCCATCATCATGTTTGACGGTGAATTCGATGGCCTCGATGCGCTTGAAGTACTGCTCGTCCACGGCCCGGAGAAGGCCTGCGGTGTGGCCGCTTGAGGTGTGGCCCAAATAATGATCGAGCGAAGCGAGCAACGGACCCATCAAATCGACCGCGGCTAAACCTTTTGCGGCAGCGGTTTCGATGACTTTTTTGCTCATCTGCGGGCTGACCATGGTGAAGACGATGATGCCCTTGCGCGCGTGGACTTCCTCCATCAAGGCTTCGATTTGGCTTTCGGTGCGCACGTTTTTGCTGCGCACGATATTGATCTCTTGATCGCTATACTGGACGAGTGCCGCACGAATCATGGTGCTGGCGGTTTCGCCGGTGCCGTCCGAGAGAATAAAGATCGTGGCTTGAGTGTCACTCATTGGCACATCAATAGATGAAACATTTGTTGATCAACCTTTGTGCGTGACTGAGATGATCGACACTCCAAGGCGCGCCCAAATTCGCGGTTAAAATATAGGCGATGGTCGGAGTGGGGCGCAGCAAGTACGCCATACTCTCTTGGTTGGGCACCAGAAACTGGAGTTTCAGCGACTCGAGCATTTTATGGGCCGGAGCCTTATGCACTTGTAGCGGGGTCATTTCGGGGATCAAGCGCTCAGTCAAAACTTGATCTTTTAAATCGAGATGAAAGATATTGCCGCGCCAAAATAGATCCGTTGCCCACCAATTGCCAGTGTCTTGTCCAGGGCCACGTTGAATCAAAAGTCCAGACTCGAAAAATGCTGACATGCTTTTCAGAACGTGGCCGGGAAGGCCGGGATCGTTGGGGTCCGAGTCAAACAGGCGCTCGATTTTTTCGATGCCGGACTCAGCGACAAAGGCGCTGGCGCGGGCACGGAGCTCTTTCTCCTCGTCTTCAATAAAGCCTTCGATATGAGAGAGCAAAAAGCGCACACGCTCTAAACTCCAGCGGCCGATCTTTTCGCGAATTTCTTCTTTCATTTTGCGGCGTCCTCATCTGGTGAAAATTCAATGTTGATATTCTTGGTTGAGCAACTTCGCCAGATTTCTTGGGCCTCAGTCGGAGTTGAGCCCGGGGGCAAAAACACGCGCAGATTTTCGACTTGCAGCAACTCACTCAAACGGTGCACGCTCGTCAGCCAGGCTTTTAAAGATTTTGTGAAATCAATGACCACGCATTTCTGTGCGGGAATACGACCGTTGGAAATCACCATCAG
Source organism: Pseudobdellovibrionaceae bacterium (assembly GCA_043757545.1). GTDB lineage: Bacteria > Bdellovibrionota > Bdellovibrionia > Bdellovibrionales > UBA1609 > JALHOQ01. The sequence goes on along the minus strand of JAYVPG010000090.1, from coordinate 1,365 downwards.
AGGAGCAGTTTTGTCCATCGGCGGCTCAATGAAGTCCATGCCATTTTCGCTGGTGAGTTGGAGCAATTCCGCGGAGGCGCGAGGCGAGACGTGAGAGAGTCCCTTGGACATCTGCCAATTTAGATACCAATCAATTTTTGCAAACCAAGCGCTCTTGGTCGGCGGGGGCAGCACCCATAGGTCCATATGGAAATTATTGTTTCACGATTTGATCGAGGATGCCATTCACAAATGCGGCGGAATCGACTGTGCCATATTTTTTAGAAATTTCGATGGCTTCATTCAACACAACGGCCGCGGGGACCGCATCACCAGAAAACTTAAGCTCCACGGTTGCTATTCGCATGATGTTTAGATCCACCAGGGCCATGCGTTTGAGAGTCCAATGGGCGCTGCTCTTTTGGATCAGAGCATCGACGTCTTTATGGCTCTTTTCAAAACTCTTGAGCAATTCGAGCGCGTAACTCCACACGTCCGGCTCCACATCGAAGCTCTTGCGAAAGGTTTCAAGGCCGGACTCGACAGTCTGTTTGGGCGAAAATTCCTGTTGAAAGAGCACTTGCAGTGCCAGTTCGCGACTTAGGCGACGTGAGCCGCTCATAGGTCCGCTCCGCCAGGGGGCTTGGTTTCGGCCTCAAGGCTTGCCATAAATTCATTCACATCGCGAAAGGTTTTATAGACGCTGGCAAAGCGCACATAGGCCACGTCATCTAGAACTTTGAGCTCTTTGACCACAGCTTGGCCGATCTTTTGGGCGGACATTTCCTTATCGGGAGAGCTCTGCACCCAGCGGGCGATCAGATTGACCAGGTTTTCGATCTGACCGACGCTAACCGGGCGCTTTTTACAGGCAATTTGTAGGCCCCGACGTAGTTTTTCCTTGGAAAAGGGCTCGCGGCGGCCATCTTTTTTAATCACATGCGGATAGTGCGTAAAAAGGGTCTCAACGGTCGTAAAGCGCAGCTTGCAATCTAGGCATTCGCGGCGGCGGCGGATCTCCTCCTCGCGATGAACTCGGGTCTCGAGCACGCGATGTTCGAGATGTCCGCATTGAGGGCATTTCATGATTGGGGGTCTTTCATGGCCCACAAGATCTATAAAATAAAAGAACAGTTGTCACGATGCAAAAGGATGATTTACGTTGAGGACTCTCGCTTGGAGGTCGCTCATGAAGCACACGTTTTCGACATGGTTGTTTTTAATCAGTTTTGCGCCGGTTTTAACGGTTCCTATACGCGCGCTGGCTCAGGCCGTTGAGGTCAGAGACGGTAGCGAGGCTCCCACCGAGATTTCGCCGGCGCCGAGTACCGGTAAAGAAAAGGCTAAACAGTATTTTCAGACGCGCAAGTCCACCGGAGCGTCTCG
>JAYVPG010000089.1:0-4908 GCA_043757545.1 Pseudobdellovibrionaceae bacterium | reverse complement strand
ATAATGAAGGTGATCGCGGAATTCCGATCAGATTCACTGACGAGGGTGATGTTGGCGTTTACGTACTTAGGCTCGACTCTCTCGGTTGTAGTGATTGCGACCGTCGCACTCCTCTTGAGCCAATTTAAGCGTCTCAAATCTGAACGGCGCATCCTCTTTTGCTCGGGCCTTGCAAGTATTCTCCTGATTCGGAGCTTAAAACTTTTTTTTGGAAGAGAAAGACCAAATCCCGATAACTGGCTAACGCCCGTAAGCGGCCTTTCTTTTCCGAGCGGTCACTCTGCTGGATCGTTCGCCGTGCTCGGCGCACTTTTTTTTATCTTAGGGCGCGGCTGTAAAAAGCCAGACCAGCGGTTTCTCGTTTGGGCACTCGGCGCCATGGTCGTCTTCATGATCGGTTTTTCGCGAATCTATCTTGGGGTGCATTTCCCAACGGACGTTCTGGGAGGTTTTCTGCTCGGGTTTTCCATTTTACTTCTATCCATCGCTTTCGACGATTACTGTGAGCGAAGAAATAGTTCGGAGGGAGCGGCATGAAAGTTCTAGTCATCGAAGACGATACAACTATTCTCGAAGTGCTTAATAAAGGGCTAACCGAGGCTGGTTTCAATGTTGATTCACGAGCAAATGGGCGTGATGCTTTCGATCTTGCCGTGCTCGAACACTACGATCTCCTGATAGTGGATGTCATGGTTCCAGGCAAAGATGGGCTTTCAATTATCGAAGATTTGAGAAAGCGCGGAAATGATACCCCTGCACTTTTTCTCACCGCCAAGCGGTCAATTGAAGACCGAGTAGAAGGGCTTCAGCGCGGCGGGGACGATTATTTAACTAAGCCATTTTCTTTTTCAGAGCTTCTTGCTCGTTGCCAGGCCCTCCTTCGGCGCTCTATGAAACAGGCCGAATCGAGCAAGCTGAAATACTGCGATCTAGAGATGAATCTACTCACGCGCACAGTACACCGGGGGCGCGTTTCGCTCGATCTTCAGCAGAAGGAATTCAGCCTGTTGGAGTATTTTCTTAGAAATCAGGACCGCGTGCTTACGAAAACGCAAATTCTTGAGACCGTTTGGAAATGCGATTTCGATCCGCAAACAAATGTCGTAGACGTTTTGGTTTGCCGACTTCGCAACAAGGTGGATCGTGAGTTCGGGCAAAAATTGATAAAAACGATTCGTGGAGTTGGCTATGTTCTCAGAGCTGACTAAAAAGATTCAGAGATCAATTTCGCTTAGACTAGCGATTTTATTTTGCGCATTTTTTTCCGTCTGCCTCGTTCTCGCGTTTACCTTCACCTATTTTGAAGTGTCATATTCTCTCGAAAAATCGAGCCGGGAAGTGATTTCGGCAAAATGGCGGGAAATCGCGACCGTTTTTTCAAGCAAAGGGCAAGCGGGCTTGAACGAATTTTTATCAACCGAGGAGAATAGGTTGCGCAATTCTCCGTTTCTTGTGCGAGTTCTCACAAAAAATGGTGAAACGCTTTTTTTAAAACCCGCCGTTCAGGATGGAGCTTTTGATTTTGAAAAGGCCTCGAATCGCCTTAGCCAGCCCGAGAAGATTCGGGGGTGGCATTTTCTAAAGGCCATAGATGATGAAGACCGATTCGATATTTTCACCGAACAAATTTCAGATGGAATATTTCTTCAACTCGGGCGGAGCAGTGAGGACCGAGAAGATATTCTGGAAAGCATTGAATTTGGATTTCTAACCATGGCCGGGCTTTTGGTGATGGTCAGCGCCGTCTTTGGCTTTTGGTACGCGAGAAGATCCCTGAAGCCAATCCACACCCTGACCGAAACTATTCAATTTATCGAAGCTGGTGATCTTAAGCAGCGGGTTTTGCTGGCGAACTCCCAGGATGAGCTTCGCGATTTAGGGGAAACATTCAATAGAATGATCGCTCGAATGGAGCGCCTCATTCTCGGCATGAGGGAATCTCTCGATAATGTCGCCCACGACATTCAGACGCCGCTTACACGCATCCGTGTAAGGGCCGAAGGGGCGCTTCTCACGAATGACCCTGTGGCGAAAACTGTGGCTCTCGAAGAGTGCGCCGAAAACGTAGCAGAGATTTCTGGTCTCGTGGCGCAGCTTCTAGACATATCTGAGGGAGAAGCTGGCGCCATGCAGCTCAAGCTCGAATTGGTCGATGTCCTTGCACTGCTGCGAGATGTGGTTGAAATCTATGAGTTTGTGGCCGAGGAATCGGGAGTCGAGGTTCATATCGACGTTCAAGATGGCCTTAAGTGGACCGTTGATCGAAAGCGCATAAAGCAAGTTGTCGGCAATCTCTTAGATAACGCAATCAAGTTTTCGCCAAGCCAAACTGGAATCATCTTAAGTGCGGCAGAGAGCGAAAATAGTTTGGTCATATCGGTAGAGGATCAGGGAATAGGCATCTCTGAAAGTGAGCTTCCTAGAATTTGGGATCGCTTGTTTCGGGGCGATAAAAGTCGCTCTACGAAGGGCATGGGAATCGGACTCGCGCTTGTTCGCTCTATTGTGCTTGCGCATAGGGGTTCGGTTAGTGCCGACCCAAAAAGTGAAGGCGGAACCGTATTTCGCGTCGCCATTCCGAGGGCGGCACTCTCCACCCGCATTTAGTCGGTTACGTAATTGCTAAATTTCCCATCTGTCACCCCACCGCAAGGTTCCCGCAATCTTGCGGGCACAGAATTATTGAAAGGCCAGAAATGAACCTGACCCGCATCAATAAAAGTAGGAGTTCACGATGAAAAAGCTACGACCACTTAGAGTTACACTTGGAGCAATGCTAGTCCTAAGCGCATCCACGATTGTTTGGGCAAAGGGTCATCCTGAACCAAAGGTAAATGGCTCCCTTCCCTTAAGGGGTGCAAGCCAAGTTGACCACCCCAAACTCGCCAAAATATCTGCGTCGGAGGCGAGTCGAATCGCCAACGCCGAAGTTCCCGGAAGCGTTCTCTCCGTCGGTCTCGAAAACGAAGATGGTTTTCTGATTTACGCCGTTGAAGTAGCAGGCACTCGGTCGGATCACCATGAAGTGATCGTTGACGCGGGCAATGGCAAAGTCATTTCAGCTATCGCAAAGAACGGAAGCCGAAATGAGGACGACGGAGAAGATGGTGAAAAGGACGACGACTAAATTAGCTGTTTGGGAAATTCAGCTTGAAGAGAGTTGTCTCCAAAATATTTGCGACGGCATTTTGGATTGGAGTCTTGATTCTGATCTTCTTTGCGCTCATTTCTCTGAGCTAGCCCAAAAGTTGACCTTCAGGGCGCGAGCATAAGGAGCGTTCGCGCCCTTCTAAACATAAATAAGAAAAAATTCGAATTGCAAAGATGTAATCGAAGAAAATTGGACCTTCTCGCTTGGGAATGTTCAATTGAGAACACTTCGCCAGATTATGGGAGTGACCAAAATGAGCCAAGCCACATTTCAGCGCGTAACACATGGGCTCAATAAAGTACCAGAAGTAACGCTCGGATTCTGGGTCATCAAGATCATGTCAACTACCGTGGGTGAAACCGGCGCAGACTATTTGGCCGTCAATGTAGGCTGGGGCACGGCACTGACTGGCGCAATGATGTCTTCCTTGCTGATTGCTGCACTCTTCATTCAGTTTCGAATGAGTAAGTATATGCCTTCAATTTATTGGCTAACTGTTGTTCTCGTTAGTGTCGTTGGAACTCAAATAACCGACGCCTTGACGGACAAGCTTGAAGTGAGCCTCTATGCAAGCACAGCTTTTTTTACCTTAGCCCTCGCAGCTATTTTTGCTCTCTGGTACCGAACTGAAAAAACGCTTTCCATCCGGTCCATCATCACCAAGCGGCGAGAGCTATTCTACTGGTTGGCGATTTTGTGCGCGTTTGCTTTAGGTACCGCAGCGGGCGACCTTGCGACCGAGGCCCTGGGCCTCGGATTTAAAGTTGGAGTTGTGATCTTCGGGATTTCGATAGCCGCGACAACGGGAGCATACTACTTCGGCGCGAACGCAGTTTTTACGTTTTGGATTGCTTATATTCTCACGCGCCCACTGGGCGCTTCGCTAGGCGACCTGCTTTCCCAATCACAAGAGTACGGCGGCATGGGATTGGGCAATGTGAAAACGAGCGCTGCATTTCTTGTCATAATTATTTCTCTCGTCGCCTTCTTGAGCGTTAGTCGAGATCGTACCAAATACCGGAAAGTGAAAGCCTGAGTTCGATTCGAACTCATTTTCCAGTGGTTTTTCCTCAGCAACTGCAGGTAAGGAGTCTATATGAGCAATCGAAAAATAAAATCGACCGTCGGCTGGGTACTGCCCGCCCTCATTGCGATGGGGGTGATAAGCATAACGTCATTGCCACCTTTCATGACGTCCGCGATGGCCGCTTCAAAATTAGGTGATCTTTCAAAATTCAAAAAGATTGTCGTAGATACAGAGGCGCTCGTTGAGAAAGGAAATCTCTCGGGAGCGAAGACGCGGATCAAGGATCTCGAAACATCCTGGGATGAAGTGGAACCGTCCCTGAAACCCAGGGCCTCATCCGATTGGCACATTGTCGACAAGGCCATTGATCGCTCTCTGTCAGCCCTTAGGGCGGATTCTCCAGATGTAAGTATTTGCAAAAAGCTTCTGGCTGACTTGCGCATTTCAATAGATCGCTTGAGCGGGAAATAGATCGAGAGAAGAATTCGCGGGCGGAAACTTAACGGCTTAAAAGCTGTTCGAATCCTAACGCACTTTGCACCTAATTCTTTGGGCCAATCATCTCGCGTCACTCCTAGATTACAGAGATGTAATCGGAAAGACTTCGACCTTTTCTCTTCCGAATGGTGAATGATCTTCCCCCGAAAAAGTGGACACGAAAATCAGCTTGCTAATGCTAACTTCTCGCACTGCTCCGGACTCAGGTAATCGATGCCGGAGTGTCGTCTTT
>JAYVPG010000088.1:0-4938 GCA_043757545.1 Pseudobdellovibrionaceae bacterium | reverse complement strand
AGCAACGCCTCAAGCCGGTTTCCCGGCGGAACCCGCAAAAAATCAAGCGTTCCGGCAGCATTGAGTAGTTGCAGTTTGCGCATGGCAACAATCTCGATATTGACGAAACGCCGCACTCGTTTGCCAGCGAACAGGGCCTGAGTATCGGAACATTTATACGATTCAATCACAGCAGTATTGTACCGCTAAGCGTTACGCTTGTAACAGCGAGGGAAGTGGCGAAACGACCCGGCGTATATGTCCCTACTGCATCTTCCGCATGGTGCCGATTGTGGCGCCACTACAAGCAAACGAAAAAACGAATCCTAAGTTGCAATCGACCCCGAGCTTTTGGGCGACGACTAGCCACGACCTGTAAATCAATGTGAGTTTCAATCTGCCAGCCAAGTTGGACGCGCTCATCGTCGCCTGCACCGCGTTCATCGAATGGTGTGGTCGCGCTCATCCGCAATGGGCGCTGCGAGTTCCATCTATACACGCCTTGTCACAGCGGGCCGTTCGACCGGCGAGACTCGAAGCGCCGCCGCCCATAGTCGCCGCACACGTTGATTTCTTGTTGATTGACGACGTTTTTGATTTGGTGCCCGACACGATAACGTTTTTTATCGATTTAGCAACGCGCTGCCCAATGACATCGCACGCGCGGCGTGCGGGCGCAACGGTCTAACTGCGGTGGGTCGCGTTCCGCGAGATCAGTCACGGCCCCGACGTTGGGACACTAACGGTGGGCGGCTTTTTGAATTGCTACGCAACGCGATCAATGACACCGACACGATGCTAATCGGAAAAATTCGCGCGAGCATTGAATTGCATAAAGAACGACCGTCTGATCACAATACGCCAGCGGCGGCTGTGCAGGCGCTGCCGACGAATGTTTGGACTAGACAGCGGACTCTCGCTCGGACAAGAGGCTGTTGAATGCGGATTGCCGTTCGGTAAATGGCTGCGATATTTGCGTCAAATTCCCAAGGGAGATATCAAACAACCGCGTATGTCAGCTTCTACGAGTTTCTTCAATTCTTCCAAACTGTTGAACATGGCATTCTCTTTGGTGCGAGAATCGTGATCATCGACATCCGGTGCGCCGCCTAGAAGCAGATCAAATTGGGCCAGTCTTTTTTTGACAATGCGAACCAATGTTTCATCCCGCGTGCCCATGTATGCGGGATAGGCGTATTCAACTGCGCTTCCAGTCTTTCCAGCCCAGCTTCCGATACGACGAATGCGACCTTCTCGTTGACGAACCCTAACTGGGCTAGGATCCAACTCATAATGCACAAGGATCCGACAGCACCCATGTAAGTCGATGCCCTCAGAAAGTTTGTCTGTCGCGACAAGCACATCAGGGCCAAACGGTGTATTAAACAACGCTAAAGTGGCGTTCAGATCATCGCCCACTGAAGTAACGGTAGAAGGCCACTCATGTTGCCTAAGAGCAGACGGCACGCTTGTTTTGACCCGCGCTTCTCTATCGTTTCCGACGTCGTGACTTTCCCATTTGAGTATAGACAGAACTGCTTGAAGTATCGTAGGGACGCCGACAATAGCTCGTGCGTATCTTCGCACACGCGTTTCGGACAGCGCTTTAGTCAAGTCCGCCCTTTCAGTGAAGTCGCGGCTTTCGTCAAGCCATGACGAAGCCTGCGTTCGGAAACTGTCTGCGCATACAAACGTTGACGCACAAGCAAGCAAGTCTGGATCATCGGGTAATTTTTTTGTAAGTAGGGCAACCCAAGTCTCCCGCCAAAGTTCAGGCGCAATAGCGTTAGTTTTCTTAATTGCAGTATTTTTTTCTAATGCGTAAAGCGCCTCAGATAGCTCTAGCATAGTGGCGTGGTGATGACAAAAAACGACGACTTTCTCGTTCTCTGCGACTCTATCCATAATCGCCAGTGCAACCCTCGCAATCTTGTGGTGCTTTGCATGTCGCAAAAAGTTTCTAATCTGCAGTGCGTGTTCCTTGACGAAGGGCGGAGACGTTTTTATGAAACTATCAAGTTCAGTATTTCTGTTTTGTTGGTCTTCAGTCCATTCGGCGTTTGGTTGCGAAGCCATCAACGTGGAAAGGTAATTCCAACCTACGTGAAATCGAGGATCGCTCCCCCTGACGCCAATAGGTGCGCCCTTCAGATTTAGGAGCCTGTCGGTTCGCGCGAGTATCTCCAATACTTTTGTATCAGCGGCACCAACATCAATAATCCACGGGACTGGCTCTCCGTCTCCGAATGCACGCCGCTCGACGCGCTTAAGGTCTTTGATGGTGTGTCGGATAACCCATGGTTTCAACTGCTTTACTGCATTTTTCCAGACGATCTGGGGAGGGTCCCCCACATATTTAGTACCAACGAAATCAGAGGGCGCTTTGGTGTAATCTGCAAACGTCCTTAGCGCGCGAGATCGTACTTCGCATGATGCTCCCGAAACCAAGTCAATCAACCTGCACAAATCCTGAACATTTATAGAAAAAGGTGTGGCCGTCAAAAATAGGAACCACTTGTAAGAATCCGCCTGTCCATGTACGCTTTCCTTAAATTTGCTTTGATCCCCTTTAGATCTATGGGCTTCATCCACTATCAGCAAATGCGCTCTATGGTTCGGGCGTTCATTCTTTCCAAAATATGAGTGCGTAGCGATAACAATTGATTGTGCTGCGATCCGGCTAACGTTCCACTTGTCGTGATCTCGCGACTGAATTCGAACGCGCACGCTTTCGAAGCTTGATGTAAGCCCTCGGACCATCGAAATATCTTTTTCCCACTTGTCAAGCAAGGCATTGTTAGGAACCAAAATCAATACCTGACCTCCATTACGGGCGATAGTTAGCGCTACAAGAGCGGCAGTCCAAGTCTTACCCAGACCCGTGTCATCGGCTAGTAGAACGCCTTTTTGCCTTTGAAATAAAGTCAATATTTCTTGAGCAACACGACGCTGGCGGACTAGCGCAGCGGCGTTAGTCAAATCCCCTTTGTGGCGTTCAATTTTTGCAATTGATTTCGCGTTCAGATATTTTTTAGCGATCAATTTTTGACTCGCTCAAACTAAGAAATTCTTCTATCGCGATCTTCGCTCCGACATTTAAGTCGTTGTCTGTAAGAAGTTCGGCGCTCCCCAAAAGTTCCGCCTCACTTAATTTGATCTGTATTGCGTTCGCCAGACGTTTGGCATCACGCAACCTCGCTGCACACGGATGCTCCTTCCATTTTTCCCGCCACTTATCCACTATGGAAGTCCAGTACCGGGCAGCGACGAGCCAGTCTGGCCGATAGTCCGCCGCAGCTGCATCCCAATTGCCTACTTCGCTGTTCAACTTCTTTCGAGGTCGTCCTCGCGGCAGATCGACTGCTATTGGGCCTCCGTAAGATTCGAGTAGTAAAAGGTCAGCCGATTGCTGTATCGACTCGCTAAGACCGTATGGCAATGCATCGCCCTCGCGAATGTCGAGCACAGCAATTTTTATTGAGGAACCTGAACCCGACTTTGAAAGTAAAACAAAACCGGGTTGAGCGGCTTTGCACTTCACAGTTGCTTTTACTTGTTTGCCCTCGGGAATTATCGAAGCAAATTTGCGCCAAGTTTGATCATAAAGCCAATGCGCGTTGGTTTTCGTCCCTGCACTGACGCGGAACTTAAACACAAGTCGTTCGCCGTCCCAAGTTGCGCAAGCCCAACGCAGCCAGAAGCCATTCAAGTCATTCTTGGTTTCCATCGTGGGCACCTCATCAGTCGACAACACGGCCAGTAATTTTGGTAGCGGTATGCGGCATTTAGCTACAAAAACTGACAATTCAAAATTCTTTGGCGGCTGTTTTCTTGGCGTGCCCCATGCGGACTTTGACCAATTGTGCGAACCTAAAAGTAAGCCTTCATCGAACTCATAAAATTTTGTATGCCACCAGCGTTCATCGCGACCGCTTGTTCCGTTACCAAAAGCTTCGTCATTTGGAGTGCTTGGCATTTCCAAAATGCTAATTTTGCAAGCAATGAGAGCAGGTAATGTTTGGTGCGGCATTTTCCACGCTCCGGCATCACTTCCCGTTGGTCGGCTTATCCAGTCATGACCTTTGGCTGGCCAGATCACTTGTATGTCTGACGGCAGAATGCCCAAAGCTGAACACCAACCGCGGAGCTCTGAAAGTTCCTTAGAGTGCCAATGGCCAATCGACGGTGTGAGTATTCTCAGCTTTGAGGAAGCCCTTTGACCTCGCGCCGACTTTAGTGCGACGAATGGCGATGGTGCTTTCGAACGCGGGATGCTGGCAACAAAGTGACTGCCCTCAACTTGTCTGCAGCGCTTCAATATTTCGTAAAAATAGGACGTCCGATCTTCGCATTCTGCTTCGTTTCCAAGTTCGCCCAAGAACAGACCAATTTCAGCATAGAGACTTTTACTGTGCGGCAAGACCGCTGATTGCTCAATCGGCAGGGTCACGGTCCATCCCGATTGAACCTGTCCAGCGAAGGCATCCGGCGTCAGATTCGTGGACGAAACGGTCACCTGTAAAAATTCTCCATTTTCCGTTTGCCAATGGCACAGCCAAAGTTTCGCGTGTTGGATGCAGTCATTCTTTGCTCCCACTGTATACGGCGTGACGTAACGATTAAGCCACGTGTCCTGCATATTCCGGACTTCGTCTGTCGGTCCCGATGTGATCAAGGTCAACTTTCCGCGCAGCCCGTCTAACGCATTTATTGCCTCTCCAATAAGCCAGTCGCGTGCCGGCGCATCGTCTTCGTTGCCGCGAGTTTTTAGAAGTTGAGGCAGTATTTCTCCCAGAAGAAACGTTGGAGAGACTGGTCTAAACGACGTAAAGAGCGCCGCTTCTAGCGTAGCTCTGGATCTCCCCCGAATTGACGGACACTTTTCTATGATTAGAAATCAAGGAGTCCGACATGAATGGAAAGACACAACCGGCGTACGCGCCGGAGTTTAGGCAGCAG
>JAYVPG010000087.1:0-19620 GCA_043757545.1 Pseudobdellovibrionaceae bacterium | reverse complement strand
GTGTTGGTTTTGCTTCGCAACAAAATCAGAACACAGGACCAATGGATGGACAATTTGTACTAACTACCCGGAGTCACCCCGCTAAAAACCGGAGAACCGTTTAGATCTTAAAGCTTAAACCGGCCATAACCAGGAACCCCTGACTATAAGTGTCGCTTTGGGAGCTCAGGGCATCGAGTAAACCGCGATTGTAGGTCGCCTCAACGATAAAGTCCGCATTCTTCGAGAACACGAAACGTCCGCCGGCCCCAATCGTGCCTAGAACGTCAATATTGTTAGTCGCCGCATTGTTATTGCTGCCGACCTCAAATGCGCTCATAAACCCGAGTTTCGCGTACCAGCTTTGCGATTGCATTTGCATGACGCGAATTTTAGCAAGCATCGGTAAAGTCAGCCAGGAGGAGCGAATATCCGTACGTGTTTTTCCGACAGTCGTTTGTCCGCCCGCTTGAATCAATAAAAGACCGGTTTCGAGTTTGCGCATTCCCTGGCCAAATTCAACGGTTGCCCCGCCTGAAAATTTCTCCTTCGCGGCGCTCGAAGTTCCCGAGTACTCAAATGACGAAATTCCGAGCTGTGGATTTATCCGCATTCCCAGATCGCTTAGGCTATTAGGCCCTTGCTCTTCACCGACCGCGGCGCGGGAGGTGCTGGTCTCATCTGCCAAAACAGGTTGTACAGCTGTCAAAACGCTGATCATAACTGACGCAGAGGCAAGGCTTCGAACCAACAGGCTTTTCATATATTTAGCTCCTTCAATATGGGCTGTTACCATTTAACATTGCAACTCAAGGACCAACCCTTTTGGGCCACGGTCGCGTCAAGAACAGTCCCAGTCCGCACAGAATCAGTCCCAAGCTCATCCACGTGCCTAAACTGAATCCCCATATCAGCTGACCGCGAGGGTCGTCACGAAAGCACTCCATTACGATTCGCCCCAACCCATGCAACACGAGCCATAGGGCAAAAAGGGCTCCTGCCGCTTTTTTCAAGCGTGATTCCATTTTCAGCAGAATCAAAATCGTCAGCGACTCCGTTAAACTCGCATAAATCTGCGTGGGATGGCGATGTCCACCCTGCATAAATACCGCCCACGGCAACTCACAATATTTTCCATAGCAGCAGCCGTTGAGAAAACATGCCCAGCGTCCCAGGGCGTAAGAAAATGCGGCCGCGGGTGCTGCAATATCCGCCCATAATAAAAAGGGCTGCTTTTTCCAGTCACAAAATAGCCAAGCCGCAAACGTCGCGCCTGCGACTCCGCCCAAATAAACAAAACCGCCGTTCCAAATTTGCAGAATGCGCAAGGGTGTGACGCGATAGAATTCAGGTTCCTCAAAAAAGACGTGCAACAGCCGCGCACCTAAAAAACCACCGACAAAAATAGCGAGAGTCAGGTCGATGGCAAAGGTCTGGGCAAGACGGTTCTGCCGCGCTCGGCGCAAAAACCAGAGCGAGGCCAGTGTGACTGCAAGACTAATCATCGCATAGTAAGTGGAGATGGCAAAAGTCGGCGTCAATTGGATGTAAGGGAACACTTAAGCTTTCTGCGCTCGCCGAGCGCGCTTGGCTGCTCGATCACGCAGGGTCATGAGCAGCAGCAAGATGCAAACTCCGCTGACAATGCCAGAGTCTGCGACGTTGAACGCCGGGTACGACCAAACTTCTTTGTAGTGAAAATCCAAAAAGTCGATCACATAACCAAAGCGCAAGCGATCAATGTAATTGCCAATGGCTCCGCCGAAAATAAGTGAAAGTGAGAAAATCTGCCAACGGTCTTTGTCGTCTACACTGCGTAACATGACTAAAATAATGACCAACGCGATCGGCGGCATGGACAAAAAGAACAATCGGCGAAAAAGCTCAGAAACCTCACGAAAAATTCCGAAGGCGGCGCCCGTATTGCGCACATAGGTGATGTGAAAAAGATCGCGAATCACCGGGACCGATTCACCGAGGCCAAAATTTGCATGAATGTAGAGCTTGGTTAGTTGATCCAGCGCCACGATGCAACTTGCCACTGTGGCGAGAATCAGAAATTTGCTTTCGACCTTCATGATAGCGCCTCAACACACTTAGGGCAGACTCCCGGAAAGCGAGAATCCTTGTTGGTGTCCTCGTCATAGTACCAGCAGCGCTCACATTTCACACCATCGGCCTTGGCGGCCTCGATTTTGAGCGCAGGTCCATCGGCTATCGCCAGCTGAGACACCATAAAAAATTCTCGCAGATGGGGTGTATAGGCTTCAAGCACTTTCCGCAGAGCTGGCGGCACGATGATCTTAACCTTTGCATCTAGACTTGAGCCTATGCTCTTTTGCCGGCGCAGCTCCTCGAGCTCTTTGCTCATCGCCGCACGGACTTCGAGCAACTGAGTGAAATCATCGTTGATGGGCGGAACCTTCCACTCGGGTCGGCCCGCGGGGAACGTGGTTAAAAACACACTCTCTTTACGCTCGCCCGGAAGGTAGGAGTAGGTTTCCTCGGCCAAAAATGACGCGATCGGAGCCATAAGCCCCGTCAGCGCACGGGTGATTTCAAACAAAACAGTCTGTGCGGCTCGTCGTTTCACTCCGTTGACCTTACCGGTGTAGAGCCGATCTTTCAATATATCCAAATAGGTCGCTGAGAGCTGATGGGCGAAGAAAGTATTGAGGCCGTGATAGACTTTAAAAAATTCGAAGGCATCGTACGCGACCGTACACTTATCGATCAATTCTTGCAGCTGATGAAGAGCCCAGTGATCCAGTGGCGACATGTCCTTAACCGCGACTCGATCTTTTTCCGGATCGAAGTCATTTAAATTGCCGAGCATAAAACGAATCGTATTGCGAAATCGGCGATAGGTGTCGCTGATCCTTGAAATCATCTCTTTGCTGATGGTCAAATCTTGGCCGTAGTCCTCATGTGAGGCCCAGATCCGCAAGATTTCGGCTCCGCTCTCTTTAATAATGTCTTCCGGGTCGACCGTGTTGCCGACACTTTTCGACATTTTATAGCCTTGAACGTCGGTCACAAAACCATGGGTGATCAATGTTTTAAATGGAGGCTGTCCGTCGCTCGCGATGGCGGAGACCAGACTGGTTTGAAACCAGCCACGATGTTGATCGCTGCCCTCTAAATAAATATCGGCCGGAAAGGCGAGATCCTCGCGCCGTCTTTGCACAGCCGTGTGACAAATGCCAGAGTCAAACCACACATCTAATATGTCTTTGCCGGGATTGAACTTGTCATAGCCACACTCGCTGCACTTGTGGCCGTGAGTGAACTCTTCCGAAGGATCGCGGTGATAGACTTCGATGCCGTCGCCGGAGCTCTCCATGCGATCGGCCAGTCGATTCATGACTTCGCTATTCACCAACGGCGTTTTACATTTCTGACAGTAGAATACGGGAACTGGTACGCCCCAGATGCGCTGGCGGCTCAAACACCAGTCGGGTGAATTGCCAATCATCGACTGCAGGCGGGGAGCTCCCCATTTCGGAATAAAGTGAATGTCTTTTTCGGCAGCCTGCAGGCAGCGCTTACGTAAATCGTAATCATCGCCCTCCATGCGGATAAACCATTGCGGGGTCGCGCGAAAGATCAGCGGAGTTTTGGTGCGTGGATTGTGCGGATAAGAATGCACGATCTCTTTCATAGCGACGAGTGCGCCGAGTGTACGCAACTGTTCAACGATTTTCGGATTCGCCTCCCAAATCGTTTGTCCCTCAAAATCGGGAACATCTTTGGTAAAGCGTCCGGCCTCGTTCACCGGGCTATGCACGGGCAAATCATATTTAATGCCCGTAACATAATCCTCTAAGCCGTGGCCTGGAGCAGTGTGCACGACGCCGCTACCGGCCTCGAGTGTCACGTGATCACCAAGAACCACTAAAGATTCGCGCTGAATAAATGGATGATGTGCATGCGTGCGCTCAAACTCCGACCCCATTTTTGTCGCCAGCGAAGTCAGCGTCAGTCCGGTTTCTTTTTCGACTGAGGCCTTCAGATCTTCGGCCAAAATTAAAATTTCAGTGCCAGTGTCGAAAAATCCATATTTATAGTGGGCATTCAGCGCCAGACCGTAATTGGCCGGTAGGGTCCATGGCGTCGTTGTCCAAATGAGAAACGAAACTTTCTTATTGGCGGGTAAGCCCAAGCCATGAAAAGGCTGACTAGCCGCGAATTTTACATAGATCGAAAGACTTTTATGATCTCGGTACTCGACCTCGGCCGCGGCCAACGCGGTTTGCAGAGTGGGACACCAGTACACTGGTTTTTCGCCTCGATAAAAAACTCCATTGTTCAAAATCTTCGCGAGCACCCGCACTTCATCGGCTTCGTAGCTCGCATGCATAGTGAGGTAGGGATTTTCCCAATCGGCAATTATGCCTAGCCGCACGAACTGACCCATTTGCTTACCGACCCAAGTCATCGCTTCTTCGCGACACATCTGACGGATCTGCGCATCGGTCATTTCTTTGCGTTTGGGCCCAAGTTTTTTCGTGACGTTCAATTCAATCGGCAAACCGTGACAATCCCAACCGGGGATAAAGGCCGCATGATAGCCCGCCATATTACGATACTTAATGACGATATCTTTCAAGATTTTATTCAATGCCGTGCCCACGTGAATGGACCCATTGGCGTAAGGCGGACCATCGGGCATCACGAATTTACCCTTGGGGGCGGGACGAGCCATCATTTTTTTATAAATGTCTGTGGATTTCCAGAGCGCAATTCGCGCCGGTTCCGTTTGCGCCAGGTTGCCCTTCATGGGGAAATCGGTTTTGGGCAGTTGGATATTCTGCTGGGGCTGATCTTGCATCGCAACACCATTCTACAGGGGCCGGAATCTGTCAAGATTTCAGCGGAAGAGCTCGCTCGCACGCTCAGCGCCAAGCGTGATCAGCATACGGAGGGCTTCGATCTCGTTACTCAGATTCAACCGCTGCTGTAGGTCGCGCGCCGCCGTGAGGGAGCGTGCGTCGACGTGGAAGTTCGTTCCACTCGGCGAATGATGCGGCTGTGGTGGCGGGGCCGCCTCGATCCGCGGCTCTGGTTTCGGCTCCGGCCGCAAATAAATCGGTTCCGGAACCTGCTGCAAGATTTGGCCGAGAGAGGGAGAGCGATTCGCAGCCTGTGGGGGGGCGAATGGGTCCTCGAATTTCTTCAAGTCTTCGGCAAGGTGTTTTAGATCCTCACGAAAAACTTCACCGCTCACCGGAGCTTCATTGAGTACCTCTGCCCTGCGGCAGGCTCCCAAAAAGTGGCTCACGATCAGATCGGCAGAAGTCGCTCTCTCTCTCACGGCCTGGGGCTGACGCGAAAGCCATTCGATAGCTTTCACTAAAGTTTCACGAGTATACGCCTGAGGTGGTAATTTAGTTGTCATCGCCATGAATAAAAAATCCTAAGGACGGATCGCGCCGACGACAACAGATTTTGAAAATTTTATTTTTTCGCCGACGTTATCGGTCGCATTTGCAGATTTTCTTTGACGGACTTTTTAAATACATTTGCATCCACTGCTTATCAACAGAGTTATCCACATCAAAAGTCCGGCATTCGTCCGGACCAAAGAAGGTGCTCTCGCAAGCCGCCCGTCTGGACCCGACATCTGAGGGTTGGTCGAACAATCCATTGTTCGTGAACACGTTGGAGATCAACTCACCAATTCCTCAAACTACCTCCACAACTCCTCAATTATTTTGGCCAAGATCAGAATAATCCTAAGAATCGCTTCAATCATCTTCAAGACTCGCCGATATCGTAATTGTGAAATACGCATTTCGGACCTCCCGGACTATTCGGACGTGAGATCCATCCAAAAGCGGGTCTTGCGAGAGCAATATCCGCTTTTGCATTTCTAGAGCCGGATTTTAAGCGAGTGTCTTACTCCGCGTAGTCGCGTGCGACGATTCCGTACTTCTCGATCTTACGCAGTAGAGTTTTCTTAGGAATATTGGCGTGCAAAGCCGTCTGATTGATGCGCCCTTTGAACATGGTGAGCGCCTTGACGATAAACTCGCGCTCGAACGCCTCTTTATGTTTGTTGAAATCCAGTGCTTCGCCCGAAACCTTGACCATTTGCTCAAGGGGCTCGCCTGTCAGGTCGTCACTGTCCATGTCATCTTGGTCACCCAAAGGCTCGAGCGGAGTACCCTGAGCCAGCACGTCCTCACGCACTTTCAACTGCGCAGCCGACAACTCAGTTCCCGTCGCACCCAAGATGGACTCAGGGAGTGAGCTCACTTGCAACATATTGGACTCTTCCAAAATAAACGCGTGCTCGATAATATTCTCGAGCTCACGAATGTTTCCTGGCCAATCATATTTCTTAAGCACGTTCAACGCTTCTGGCGAGACGCCGACGATTTTTTTGCCCTGCGCGCGATTGAACTTCTGAATGAACAAGTGCACCAGCTGATGAATATCGGCGCGTCGCTCAGACAAAGAAGGCAGATTGATCGGCATGACATTTAAGCGGTAGTAGAGATCCTCGCGGAATCCGCCTTTTTTATTCATTTCTTCTAGCGGACGATTGGTCGCGGCAATGATGCGCACATTCGACTCGATCTCGCGATTGGCGCCGACGGGAGTAAAAACCTTCTCTTGCAACACGCGCAGCAACTTCACTTGCATCAGCAACGGCAGGTCGCCAATCTCATCCAAAAATAGCGTTCCGCCCTCTGCGTATTGAAATTTCCCGATCTTGCGTTGATCGGCGCCCGTAAACGAGCCCTTTTCGTGACCAAATAACTCACTCTCAAACAGATTCTCGGGAATCGCCGAGCAGTTGATGGCCACAAACTTGCCATCTTTAAAAGACGAGTTCGAGTGAATCGCACGCGCCACCAACTCTTTACCAGTTCCCGAAGCTCCGCGAATCAACACGGGTGTGTCGACCTTGCTCAAGCGCATAATGACGTTGAACACTTTCTTCATTTGCGAAGTGTGCCCAATAATTTCACGCCCAGGCTCAACGGCCATGGGAAACGATACGGAAGCTTGCGAGATTAAGCTAAACGCATTGATCGCGCGATCCACCATCGCCACTAGATCTTCGCTCTTAATCGGCTTTGAGACGTAATTGAACGCGCCTTCTTTCACGGCGCGAACCGCATCGTCAATATTCGCATAGGCCGTCAGAATTAAAACGATGATCGAGGGATCATGCTCCTTGATCATCTTCAATGCCTCAAGCCCGGTCATGCGTGGCATATCGACGTCGAGCAAAACGATGTTGTAAGTTTTGGCTTTGATCTTCTCAACTGCATTCACCCCGTCAAACGCCTCGTCGACTTCAAACCGTCCGGTTGAAGTGAGCGCCGCTTGCACAGATAGGCGTAATCCTGCATCGTCGTCGCAGACTAGCACCTTAAACATAGAGTCCTCCGGGGTTTTCGGGTTGATGCATTTCTAAATCTAAATTCATGGGTAAGCGAACAGTGAACGTCGAGCCTTTGTTGAGTTCGCTCTCGACATCGACGCGGCCGTTGTGCAACTCAATCACGTATCTTGCTAGGTAAAGACCAAGCCCATTGCCCGGAGTGCTGCTGCGCGAATTGCGCGCGCGATAAAAGCGGTCAAATACCTGCGCCAATTCTTCTTGTGGAATTCCGCGGCCCTGATCGGCCACCTGCACGACGACTTCGTTGTTGATCTCTTCGGTACTGATTAAAATTCGACTGCCTTCGGGAGAATACTTGATCGCGTTTTCGACCAAGTTCGTGAAAACAGTCTTTAACAACTCCTCGTCCACTTTAATACTGAACAAAGGCTCCAATTCGGTGACGATTTCAATGTCTTTGCGCTTGGCCAGATATTCACATTTGCGAATCACTAGACGTAAAATCTGATTCACATCGCGACTGTGCAAGTCGAGTTTCATCTCTTTGCTCTCAATGCGCGAGAGCGATAGAATCGAGGCGATAAACTCAGTGAGTTCTTCGCTCGACTCCGAGATCGTATCCAGCGCCACACGTTGAGTGTCGCTCAATTCCGAATTCTCCTTGATCACGTCAGCCATTCCCTGAATGCGCGCTAAGGGAGTTTTTAAATCATGGGACATCATACGCATAAAATTGCTCTTGAGTTCTTCCACCTGAGTGAGCAGGCGATTCTTCTGGTAGTACTCCCAGCTGCGTCGGTTCTCCATAATCAAACGGTAAGGGATCACGAAGTAGTAACAGATGAACACTGCGACCAGAGGGTGCGCGACTGGGATCACCCAGCCGGTGAATGAGAAAAGTAACAGAGACAGAGTCAGAAAGGTGAGGACTGAGGTTCCTAGAATCAATAGACCTTTGCCAGGTCTCACGCCGAGAACTATATAAATTGTGAGTAGCGTGATCAAAAAGGTAAACAGCAGCTTGACCCAGTCGGGTGAAAAGCGCGGAGCTTGATTCAAGATTAAAGTGTCCAGAATATTGGCGTGCATTTCGATCTTGCTCATGGCCATCATGTTTTTCATCATGGGCGTCGTTACGTAATCGCTGCCGGCCTCAAGAGTGTCTTTGCCGATCAAGACGATTTTACCTTTGATCATCGCGGGATCCAGCTTGCCCTCGATCACATCGACAAACTTCACCGTGGGATAGGCACCCTTTTCGCGATAACGAATCATCGCCTGAGTCGAATCCAAAAACGTAAAGTTGCCGGAGTATCCGTCCGCCGACTGAATAGCGTTGTACGCTCTCGCCAATTTCGGATGCATAGTGAACTGACTATCCGACGCCAAAATCATGCGGCGGGTGACACCATCTTTTGCCAGGACATTGCGATCGGCGGTAGTGGGCGCCGATTCTACGGGGATGTTTTCGAACGGCGGAGCCAGAGGATCCATGCGTGCAGTCCCGGTTTTCGGCAGATCGTCTTCGGCAAATTGAAACGGTAAGCGTCCCGCGATCTCAGCTAAAAAGCTGAGATCTTCATAGGACCCTTGAATCAAGGTTGGATTAACAAACGAAACAATCTGCGCGGCTCCGGCTTGCCCAAGTTTTTGCAAAACGACGGCCCAATCCAAAGCTTCAGGATCACGCGCCAATTTCTTTAGAGTTGAAAACTCAATCGGCAACAGCACGACTTCACCCGAAGTTTCGGGCCGAGGGCTCATCTGCATCCGCAGGTCATAGGCCATATATTCAAATGAGGAAATTTTGAAGGGCGCAAGAAGCATCGTGATCAGCAGCGCAAGCGCGAGCTTTAACGAATGATGCACCCATTTATTTTTAAGCCAACCCTCTATCCAGGTGACGGCCATGCGCTCTTCTCCTTGAGCTCGAGAACCCTACTAAGACCCTTAAGCAATCGGACGGCCATAGTCGTTGAGCTCAGCTCAAACGTACAGTGTCAGAGTGACACCACTATGCCAAGAATCCGCACGGCTGCTATAAAGATTTCAGGAGTGTATAGTGGGGCTACAGGCTGTCGTAAAGATCGGCGGGTGTTGAAGCGTCTGTCCGGGGTCCTCAGTCCTGAGGCCCTGACCTGTGTTACCGGGACGGTTACCGGACGGAGCCTCAGGACTGAGGACCCCGGACTCCAGATAGGGAACTGTTACGTTTTACTCGGCCGGCGTTTCAGCGGCAGCCTTAGGTGCCGGTGCAGTCGGAGTTCCTGCTGCTTCTGCCTTCGGACCATCGTAATCAAGGACGATATTGCGAACGAAGTGCTCGGTGGTTTTTGCCGATTTTTCTTCAATGGTCACGATGATGCGGTATTTTTGATCGTCTTCCGATTTTAAGAGCGCGAGGGTGACCTTTGATTTTTTGTCATCTTCGATATTCCATCCGGAGTCCGCAGAGGCCAACATTCCTAGTACTGAAATAGACAGGCTCTTGTCTTCGGCATCCAATTTATCGGTGAGGGTTTGGTTTTCTGCCGTAGAAATCAAAGTGACATTAGTTCCTGACTCACGCCCAGCCGCCCAAGCGCCTAAAGTTCCACCTTTTTTAATGGTGAAACTCTTTGCGATATCCAGTTTTTGGGTAAAGGGACCATCGATATTGGTGCCGCCAACGTCAGTTGAGACCTCCACAAGATCGTTTCCGCTGACTTTCGTTTCGTGCAGCGTAGAGTAGTCCATGTCCACAATCGCTGTGTCCATGTAGTGAACGAATGTGGTTACTTCAGAGAGAGTGTAGTCTCCAGCAAGGAGCTCCTTAGACGAACGCTTCAATGCAGTTCCTTTATTTAAGGTGGCCAATGCGGCGTCGTGAGCTTTGATTTTTTCTGAGCGATTCACCACGGTTTTTCCGGTTTTGTCTTTAGTCGTATCTGTTGTATCCGGGTTTGTGCCGTCGGCAGGTTTCTTGGCTTTATCTGCGGGCAATCCGCCGCCGATGCGTTGGCGAGCTTTGTGGCCTTGGGGTCCGCAGCCGATCTCTAGCGAGACGACAGCCAATACCATTAAACAGATCAGAGTGTTTTTCTTTGAAATGAACATAAAGTACTCCCTGGGCGCACGGCCTCGAGGGTAAAAAATACAAGGTTCGTGCCGGTGTTCAGATCGGATTAAAGGGGAGGCGAATCGGTTTTAAGGGTTAAGCGATGACAAAAACTGGCAAATCTCTAGTTGCAGGACCAAAAACAGCCTTTGGAAACGGAATCATTCAAACAACTATCGAGGTCCTTATGACCGGCGCAGGATTTACGCTTGCCTTCACACTTGGGAGTGCAATCTAAGGCCTCTAAATCAGGTAGCAAATCGGAAATCGAAGAGAGCGTTCGGCGGTCCTCATTGGAGCTCTGAGAGTGGTCAAAATCCGCCCTCGATGCCATCGCCGGCACCATATATATGAGCAGTATTAGGGACATCAGACTCTTCAAGGCCACTCCTTATAGCGACTATAACCAAAGCTAATATAACGGGATGTGTCGAATGTGTCAATAGGGCTACTTAGAAAAAATCAGCTGAATCTCTTCGGGCATGTCGTTTTTGAGGGCGGGGTACTGATCGGTCAGGAAGTCGCGAGCTATTTTGCGAATGTGCACACCCTCTGGCCAATGGAAGTCCTCTTGCGCGAACAGCTTCTGACTGGCCTTGCTGATCTCAATCCATACGGGTAGCGCGGCTCCTGCGCCGGTTAGCCCCATCACTGTGTTGTCGTCATAGCCGACCCACACCACGGTCAGAATGCGCGGGCTAAAGCCTGCGAACCACGCGTCCTTGGTGTCGCTGGTGGTTCCGGTTTTACCCGCAAAAACTCCCTCTAGGCCGGCGGCTCGAGCAGAACGCGCGGTGCCCATGGTGAGTGATTGCTCAAGCATGCCGACGATCACCGCTGAAGCTTTGGGATCGAGATTGAATTCGGGAGCGGGTGCGTGGGTAAACAAAATCTTGCCGCTGTGATCCTCCACTCGGAGCAAGGTGTGCACCTGATCGCCGGCGCCAAAGCGTGCGAGGGTGGTGTAGGCCTGTGCCACTTGCATCGGAGAAATTTCGAGGGCGCCCAGCGTAAGTGAGGGTAAGCGAGGAATGTCTTCGCGCACGCCCGCGCTCGCCAACGTGTCGGCGATCTCATCTAGGCCGACCTCTTGGCCGACCTTGGCAGCGGGCACATTCAAGGATTCAGCTAGCGCGAAGAAATAGGGAACCGAGCCAAAACTTTTGCCGTCATAATTTTTAGGTTTCCAGATTTGTTTGCCCGTTTTCCATTCAAACGGTTCGTCTAAAACTTCAGTTAGCGGATCATGAGATTTCATTGCCGGAAGATACACAAACGGCTTCACGGTTGAGCCGATTTGGCGTCGACTATCGGTCGCGCGATTGAACTGAGTCATGCGGAAGTCACGTCCGCCCACCACGGCCAGCACCTGTGCACTGTCCAGATCGATCGAAATCGCGGCGACCTGCAGCGGTTCTTTGCCGGGTTTTTTGATGCGTTTTTCCACACCGGGCAATTGCGCTTGGACGGCTGAAACCATTGAGCCTTGAAGTTCAGGATCCATGGTGGTGAAGAGTCGCGCGCCTTCTTCGGCGTCGAGTTTCAGCTCGCTAAATTCTCGCAACGCGCTCATCACAAAATAGGGCGCGTGCGCACGGTACTCAGCTTTTCCCGCAACCGGCAGAGGCAAATCCTTGTTTTGCGCGACTTCATTTTCATCGAGCATCTTGGCGCCAAGCATCTTAGTTAACACCAACTCACGACGTGCCTTGGCTTGATCGGGGTGATTGAACGGAGAATAGCGGCCCGGATTATTGATGATCGCGGCCAGCAGTGCACACTCTGCAGTGCTGAGTCGCGAGAGTGGCTTCTCAAAATAATATTGCGAGGCGCTGCCAAAGCCGCGCACTTGATAGGGGCCACTTTGTCCCATGTAAATCACATTCAAATACATTTCTAGAATTTGATCTTTACTCAGCTGAGCTTCGAGCATCAGAGCCAGAAGTTGCTCTTCGATTTTGCGGCGAATGGTTTTTTTGCTATTGAGAAAGAAGTTTTTAACCAGCTGTTGCGTGATCGTGCTGCCACCCTCGGCCCACCGCCCCGCCTTTAAGTTGCGAAACACCGCGCGCAAAATCCCGGTGGCGCTGACGCCGGAGTGCTCTAAAAACTGAACGTCTTCGATGGCCGTGACACCTTGAAGGCAGGCGAGCGGCGCCTCGCTTAAGGGAGTGTTTTGCTGCAAAATAGGCTGGCCATCAAAAAACTGGGTGATCAAACGCGGAAATAGCGAGGTCGCGGTGATCGGTGCCCACGGCTCACCCCTCCACAGCTCTTGGATGAAACCTTTTTCATCCCAAGCCACCATCAGCGGGCCGGACTCTGTTTTTTTAATCCATAGACATTGCTGGGACGTATTTTTTAGGGTGAGTGCGGTCAATCGCATGCATGCGTCGGCGTCGGTGAAAAGGTAATCGCGCTCGCTGCGCAAATCCCGACGCATGAGTTCAGCCCGTAGCGCCTCGAGTGGAATTTGCCGACCGATACTCAAGCTAAATCCCTGCGAGTACAGCTCGAGCGGGGGAATGACCCAACCTTTTTCAAGGCGCTTGCCGATTTTATCCTCGAGGGAAGTGTAGGCGGTAAACGACACAGCCAGAACGCTGATAAGAATGAAAATGAGTAATGCTAGAATCTTGTTTCGTCGGCTCATCGTCGCTTGACATTAGGTGGGTCACTGTCTTTAGTCAAAGCCATGAAAGTTACAGAAAAACAAATGAAGCGGATGGCTGAAGCGATCTTCAAAGGTCTTAAAGAACAAAAGGTCGTTGAGTTTAAGGAACCCGAAGATGCGGTGCTCGAACGTGCGACGGCGATCATTCGGGCCGATTTTCACCGCGAGCAAGAGCTCAACAATGAAGTGAATCGCATGATGGATGACCTCGAGCGGAAAAACGCCGGTGAATTTGAGCGTTATAAGATGTTTCCGATGCTTAAAAAGCGCTTAGCCAAAGAAAAGGGGATCATTCTATGATTCTCAGTGAAGAAAGAGTCAGTCATTTGGCCCGCCTAGTGATCGACGGTATCTGGGATGCCGACGTGGTCGACTATGTCGACGAAGACGCGGCCCTGCGTGCAGCTAAAAAAGGTTTGAATCTATTTGTAAAGACAGTGGATGACGTGGATAAGAAGGTCCAAGCCAAGATTGCCTCGCTTAAGCGAGGAGTGGCTGAGGGAACTCCCGAGTGGGATATTCTCTACGGAAAGTACTTTGAAGAGGAGATCCAACGCCATGGCGGCTAAGAAGAAAAAGTCTATTAAGAAAGCCAGCGCGAAAAAAGCACCGGCCAAGAAAAAGATCGTCATTAAAAAAGCCACACCTAAAAAAGTCATGGCCAAGAAGGCCGCTTCGAAAACCAGCACGCCAAAGAGCAAAACAGCGTCGTTGAGTTTGGAAATTGCTAAAAACTTACCGCGCGCGATTACTCCGCTTGATGATCGAATTATCGTATCTCCCGAAGTGCCCGCCGAAAAAACGGCCGGTGGATTGTTTATTCCCACCACTGCGAACGATCGCCCTTCTCGGGGTGTAGTTTTGGTCAAGGGTGCTGGCCGGCGAAACAAAAAAGGTAAATTGCGTCCACTGGATGTGAACGTTGGCGATGAAGTTTTGTTTGCGCAATATTCCGGAACTAAAATTTCTATTCTTGGCCAAGACGTTTTGATTCTGCGCGAAGAAGACGTCCTCGGCATTGTGACATAATTTTAATTTTTTAATCTGCTCAATTCTTGTGCACACACTCGCAGGTTCTCTGCGAGTGACCTGTTGTAATGTATGGCAATCTGATGTTTTAATTGACTGAAAAGAGGCCAGTGCTAGTCTGGGGAAAATTTGCACAGGCGGTTGTGATGCGAAATAGTCTAGTCATTTTCAGCACTCTCAGCGTTCTACTCTCCACTCTGTTTATAAATTCAACCGTCTTTGCGGGCGACATCGAGTGGAGCGGAGTTTATCGGATCGAAGGTTACGATCTCCACAACACGGAGATGCGCAGTTCAAACAAAAAAGAACTAGCCTATGGTCTAAGTCATTTGGTGTTGCGACCAAAGATCACCGCCGGCGATGGCGTCACCATCTACGGACAATTCGATATCTTCAACAATGCGAACTATCCGAACTCGCAAATGGGTCAGACGTTCGGCAGCGGAGTGCGTGGAGCTGCGCCTTCGACCTCGCAAGACGACTCGAATACGCTTTCGCACAATCAAAAAGCTGAAACGATTGAAGTCAGCCAACTTTATATGACTTTGAATCATGAATTTGGCCAATTGATCGTCGGACGTGCGCCGTTGCACTTTGGATTGGGCATCACGCACAATGCGGGCCGCGGATTGTTCGATCACTTTTATGACACTCGAGACATGGTCGGTTACAAGTTTGTGATGGGAAATCTTTATTTCCTCCCGATGTTTGGTAAATCGAGCGAGGCCCACGTCAATCAGTCTGACGATATCGACGACTATATGATTCAAGTGCAGTATGAAAATCCTGAAACTGATCTTGAGCTCGGCGTGTTCTATCAACTACGCAAGGGCGGCGATCAAGGTAGCGATGCAGTGATTCCCACCGGAACTGCGGTTGCTGGTGATGGATCTGTCCTTGGCGGTGCGGGCGCGACGAATGCGACGGGCGTGAATTCCAAAACAGTAAATCTGTACGCATTGAAGGACACCGCCCGCTTTCGTTTGGGAATGGAAGCTTCGTTTATGAGCGGTGAAGTCGGCGTGCTCACTGCGGGCAATGAAAAGGTAACTTGGTCTGGATTCGGCTTGGCTGGCGAATTTGAGTATCGTCCCGAAGCTTCCAAGTGGAAGTGGGGATTGAAAGCGGGTAGCGCTTCTGGCGATGATCCTTTGTCAGACACCAAGTTCGAAGGATTTACTTTCAATCGCAACTACGACGTGGCGATGTTGATGTTTAATCATCCACTCGGCCAAGCGGATTTTTTGCGCACGAAGCTGGTGACGGGCGCGGTTCGCGATGCGACCACCAATGACATTGATAAGACGGATGTTGAGGCGGTCAGTAACGTCGTTTATGTGGCGCCGATGGCGAAGTACGCAATCAGTGATCGTTGGTCTTTAGACAATACATTGATCACTGGGTGGGTGAGCACCAATCCGATCGTTGGCACATCGGCCTCGAAACAACTCGGCTATGAGTGGGACGCCAGTCTGAATTTTGTTCCGCGCAAAGGTGTTGCGTGGATCAATCAAATCGGCATGCTCTTCCCCGGTGCTACTTGGAAAGCCGACAATACATTTACAAATAATTTTACTTTTGGTTTTGCGACGAAAGCCGCCATCAGCTTCTAGTTAACAGCTTGATTGCATCTTAGTACGACATCACGATTACATTTTGCCAGCAACCTGCGATGGTGGTGGCAAGGCCCAGGGGGCAACCCCTGGGTTTTTTTCGTCTCTTTTCCTGGGCGCCTTTCGAATTCCTGCACCTTACGCCGGGCCGAACTCCACCTCCTTAACATCTTCGTTTTGGGACTCGGGCTCCATGCCCTCGCCGGCATCGCACTGGTGTGCGAACGCTTCACGCTTGCCGGAGGTCCCAAAACGAAGATGTTAAGGAGGTGGAGTTCGGCCAGGGTTAATGGGAGGAAGCCTGAAAGGGGCCGAGGGATAGATATATATAGAGGCGAATGGAAACCCTTTGATTGGATGGGGGGAACTACTTTTTGGGCGTGGGTGGGCTTTTGGGGTGTTAGGGGAATTTACGGTTGTAAGGCTGCGATTTTTTTTGGGAATTTGGGTGAGGGTGGGTTTTGTGCGTTGGGGTTTGACAGTTTGGGGATCGGGATAGAGGGCGGGGAATTTGTTAAAATATTTAGTTGAATCAGTGGGTTAGGACGTTGGCGGTGGGCTGGAGTGGTTATTGGAATAGGAGAGGGGTAGGAATCTATTTTTTCTTTTTGAAGGAGAGCGCTATGTCGTTTTTGAAGAATCAGAACCAACCGAAGGCGGTCGCAGGACCTCTGTTTATGGTGTTGCTTGGGACTTTGGCGTTTAACCTCTCTACGCTTCCAAGTGGTCGTCACGGGATTCAATCGGGTTCGCGCTCGTTGGCTTCTCACAATGAGGTTGCGGCGACGGACGACGAAGTGGCGGATTGTTCGGATTTGAGTAAGCAATTGAAAAGAAACGGATCTGGCGATTGCACGATTCATTCAGATATTGATGATAGCCTTTCTTCTTATACGAAGATCCACGCTGAACTTGTTGAAGAAACCAACAAAGAATACAACGATGACTTTACTAAACAAGAGTCGACGACTTCTAAATTCTTTAAAATCACTTCGAGTTCAAGTGCGGATACCGAGGCCGGAACCAAGCTTTCGGCAAAGAGTTCCCACAATATCGACGTTACAGAAATAGACAATTTATCAGAGAAAGTTCAGGATTTGGTGGACAAGGACAATCAAAAGATTGCTACGAAAGCGCAACGTGCGCTCGATATCCAGAACTGTGTGAAAACACCGAGTGGTGCAGACGTCAAAGAGAAGAATCTCAACGCTTGCTACATGAAGAACATCGATAAATTGAAAACCAGCGATGCCGAGGCTTATTACAACGAGAACTTGAAGAGCCGCTTGGAAAAACTGATGTCTTCGTCGAACTCAGATGATCAGGCCAAAGGATTGTCGATGCTCAACACCCTAGACAAGAATTTCAGCGCGGATAGCAGTGTTATCAAAACGTCGTTGACTGGCATTTCGGATTATTGGGCTTTGCAAACCAAATTGGCTCAGGCCAATGCGATTCAGTCGAACCAGAATTTGACTGCCGATCAAAAGCGATTGCAATTGGCCGCGCTGAACCTCCCGTCGAATACGGCGATCGATCAGGCATATAAGACTCAGATTGCCGGGATTACGACGGATGCTTATGGCAACTACGCACCTTCGTTGTCTGCAGATCTGACCTCGTACAATAACCGTATTGATCAGATTTATTCAGGCGTTTTCAGCGCTCAAGCGGCGACTAGCACGCAGAATAACTCAGAGTTGGACCCGCGCATCGCAGTTCGATCGGGAGCAGTTTGGAATGGTTCTACGATTCCGGCTCCTGGAGCGGCTGTTGCGTTTCCTGGACAGCAAACAAATGGCCGCAGCGGTGCAGCGGCAGCTGGTGGCACGGTCAATATTAAATAGTTGAGCCTGCCTAATTAGTCAGCTAAATGGGTTTCCTGGTAGGAAGCCCATTTTTGTATGAAATTTCACTTTTCTAAAACCGAACCGGTTCCGGGAGTCGTTGCGAGCGATTGGAATTCATGGACTTGGCAGTTCAAGAATGGATTGAGTCGCCTTGCGGATTTTGCTCCTCACTTTGATTTGAGTGCAGAAGAGCGCGCGGCATTTGCACAGCTGCCCGACTTTCAGGTGCGCTCGACGCCTTACTACGTGGCGCTGGCAGATCGCCTGAATTTGCATGATCCCATTCGCCAAGTGATTTTGCCGAAGCTGGCTGAACTTTCATCTGGGGGGCAGCAGGTGTCTGATCCGCTCGGTGAAAAAAAGCATTCGCCGCGTGAGCGCTTGATCCATCGTTATCCCGATCGAGTTTTATTTCTGGTGACCGACCAATGCTCGCTTTATTGCCGTTACTGTTTGCGCAAGCATTTCACCGGACAGGATCAAGCGTTTGTTGGTTCTGCGGACTACACCGCGGCGTTAGATTATCTACGTGGGGCGACGGGTGTGCGCGAGGTGATTTTATCGGGTGGCGATCCGTTGACCATTTCCGATGGTCGCTTGGAGCGCGTGCTCTTTGATTTGCGCGCCATAGATCACATCGAAATTATCCGGGTCGGATCGCGCATGCCCGTGGTTTGTCCGATGCGCTTAGGTGAAGACACGGTCAAACTTTTGCGGAAGTTTAAGCCAGTCTATTTTATGACTCACTTCAACCATCCGCGTGAGTTGTCGTTTGAAGCCGCGGAAGCTTTGGAACGTTTGGTCGATCACGGAGTTCCTGTTTTTAATCAGATGGTTTTGCTTAACGGAATCAACAATCATGCGGCCGTCGTGCAGGCACTCTCACGTCGTTTGCTTTATTTACGGGTGAAACCCTACTACATGTTTCAATGTGATCCTTCGCCGGGCACTGAGCACTTTCGCACATCGGTGGATGAGTCGCTGGCGATTCAGCGTGAACTTTGGGGAACGCTTTCTGGCTTAGCGATGCCGAATCTTTCACTGGATATTCCAGGCGGTGGCGGGAAAGTTGGCCTTGTGCCGGATTTTAAGGTCGGCGAAAGTGACGGCGTGCGCGCCTTCCGTGGCTGGGATGGAGTCGAAGGCGTTTATAAAAATCCCAGCGCCGAACAGCAGCGACCGCCGATGGATATTGATCAGTACATCCGCGAATGGGAAGAAATTAAGACCTCAAGATATGGTGCGCCTTAGTGTGACTCAGCGTTTCGATGAATGTGTCTTTCCATTTTCTTAACCCCAAAATGCTCAATCGCCGACCTCTGGTTACAGTTTCGACAAAGCAGCCGCATATTTTCAAACGTTGAACCTCCGCCGAGAGCCCTTGGGACAATATGATCGATCTCAAGCGCATAGGTTGATTTACAGTGAGTGCATCGACTTTGATCTCTTTTCCAAACACTACGGCGCAGCTCGGCCAATGAAGTTACCTTCGGCGCCGAAGGTAACTTCTCGGCAAGCGCTTGATCACAAAGCTTATGCATCAATTCCTCAAGACTGATATTCGGATTGGTATGTGCAAACTTGCCTTTAAGTTTAAGAAGCTTAGCTCTAAGGTTTTGATCTTCAATCATGTCAATGCTTAGGGACTTCGTCCCTTTCTTCATTTTAGGGGAAATCTCAAAAACAATCTTTTCCGCCTCCCTCGTAGACTGACCTTCGAGCTTCACCAGCACCTGAGACTTTTGGGTTACAGTTAGCGGTCGACCTTCGTGCTTCTCCTTAGAGAACAAACTTTGCGCAAGATTGAGATTGGTTAGGGACAACTCCCCGGATTCAATCTTCTTTTCTATCTGTGGAATATCTCGTAAAAGCCGCATTGCCGAAATTCGACGAATAGCTTGAGATTCAGAATATTTCAGCTCTTTTGAGCCTACCCGGAAAAACTGAGCCAATTTGACTTTCTCTCTCGCCGTGTCAAGCTAGACAAAAGGAGAGCAGATGAAAAAACGGTTCACGGAAGA
>JAYVPG010000086.1:0-19821 GCA_043757545.1 Pseudobdellovibrionaceae bacterium | reverse complement strand
GCGGAGATCTGCCGTGAACCCAAACCTTCCTCGAATCGCAAAACTGCCAGCTTCGCGATATCGTAGGATTGCTTTTTCCAGGGGATTTTGTATTCTCTCCAAACGCTGAGCCCCGCTGGTTCGATCACCTTGGCGCAGCTCCTACCAAATTCAAATAAGATATCAAAATAATCGAAATTATTAGTGAATTTCTAAAATTAGAATCTTAAAACGATACATTTTTGCATATTTTAATTGACATGTAAAAATTGACATGTCATATTGTAGATATGTGGTTGGTTGAATTCGAAAGCTCTGCAGTTGAAAAAGAAGTTGCTGCACTTATTAAATCTAAAAAACTAACCGCTGATGATCAGGCAATTATTCATGCATGGATTCAACAAATCTCTGCACACGGGCCCGAGTCTATTCGTGGAGACTTTAAGTGGGCTGATCATGGTTTAGTTGGCGATTGGGCGGGCTATAGGTCTTCAGCATTTTCCAATCGTGGCAGAATTATTTATCGTATTGTAAATAAAAAAATAGTTATTAAAATTGCTCGAATTACTGATGAGCATGATTATAAGAAAGGTCGTAAGAAATGAAGAAGCTAACTAAAAAACCTATCGATATTTTTAAAGCCGCTAAGACTACGGGTGACCTTATCAAAGCCTTTCGTGCTAATTTTAATATTAAACAAGATGACATGGCCCACGCGTGTAAGATTTCTCAAGGTAACTTTTCTGCTATCGAAAAAAATCGTCGTGAGGTTGGTCCTCGTATAGCCTTAAAGCTCGCAGCCTTCATGGGCCTAAGCCCTGATGTTGTGCTTTATCCAAACGGTTATGAAGCAGAACCTGAATATAAAGAGGTCCGTGCGCGATTTGCGTCTTTGATCCCTGTAGCGGCTAAGGTGCGTAATTAAGATATAATGGATAGATTATTAATCGATATCCAGCGAAGTTGAAGTTGCTCCGGTTTAGTGGATACATTACCGCTTTCACGGTAGGAGTCCTGATCCATTTTTTGGAACACATTGTACCAAAACCAGTTGAATTTATAATCAGGCTCCGCCTAAATTAGAGCTACATGATTTACAGCTCGAATTCCGTAACTGAATTTCTATCCGAAGAGCTTCGCCGGCGCGTCAGATTGAACCCGCGCTATTCTTTACGCTCATTTGCGAAACACCTGCGCCTGAGTCCCGGGGCCCTAAGTGAAATCCTGCGCGGGCGGCGGGACCTTAGCTTAAAATCGGTCCCGAGCGTCGCAAAGGCGATTGGCCTGAATTCATCTGAGACCGCTCACCTAATGCAAATAGCGCAGCTCGCAAAAGCCAAGGAAATCTTGGCTCAAACGGCCGAGGATAAATCGCGTGAGCGGAAAACCGTCAATGAAGATATGTTTAATTTAATCGCCGACTGGTACCACTTTGCGCTTCTCAATCTTTTGGAATGTGAGGGTTTCGAGTGGCAGGATCAATGGATCTCGCGGCGCTTGAATATTACACGCATTCAAGCCAAAATGGCGATGGATCTTCTTTTACGACTCGGCCTTATCGTTAGGAAAGGTCGGCAATTTGAAGGCTCAAGTTCCGAGTTTGCGTCGACAAGCGATGTACCGTCGGCGGCCATCCGCGATTACCACCGTCAAATTTTGGAAAAAGCGGCGCAGGCCTTAGAGGCGCAAACCGTCGACGAACGCGAAATTTCCGGCTCCGGCTTGGCGCTTGATGTCGCGCGCCTGCCGGCCCTAAAAAAAGAACTAAGTGACTTTCAAGACCGGATTCTGGACAAATACTCAAAAGGCAAAAAAACCGAAGTTTACTTTTTAGAAATAGCTTTATTTAAACTCACCCATGGGAGTCCCAAATGAATTCGAAGAAATGGATTTTTTCGACAATGTGTCTGGTTAGTAGTCTCGCTTTTGCGTCGACCACGAAAGTTGGCAATGGCGATGACGGCTCCGATTTGGAAGGCGTCGATAGAATAACATCAGGGATTATTCTTGAAACCCGGCGCGAAGCTCTTGAACATTTGAAAGCGCTCAACATTCAAGGCATTCAGGATCTCGGCCAGGTGCTCCCAGAACTTCAGCATTCCGAGCTGCTGATGGCAAAACAAGACGTGCACCCCATCTCCGGTGAGGGAGAATGGGACACTTCCGACGACCGGCAAACTGTTTACGCCCGAACTTTTGCCGAGCCACATGCCCCTACGCGATTTTTTCCGGCGGCACTCAAGCTCACGCGAGCTCAGCTGGTGGCTCTGCACACTCATGAAGCACTTCACCGCGCGCTCCCCGCTGGAGTTCGCGAGGATGAAAGTAGGGTAGCTTACCTCACGATGGCGATCACGAGTCCCTCGGCGACGTTTGACCGCGTGAACCGTATCGCGGCGACGACAATGCATCCGAACCCCGAGAAAAAATATTTCCCGATGATCGGGAGTTCTACCGCACCAGCGCTTGAGACGGAACGGATTCTGCCGCCACCCACGAAGACGGACGTTCATTTTGAATTCTTGAGTTTCGTGGGGCGGTATCAACCTTCTTCTAACATGGGAAAAATCGGGGCGTCGGGTTCGCCCATAGGAGTGTATGGACTTGGAAGTTCCTCAGTGGAGCCGATTTTTTCGCTGGATCTGTTTGCGTTGGGGGATCGCTCAGCCAATGGCTTTTCCGTAGGTCCAATCGGTCTCGCGGTCCGCGCGCCAGTCACGTCAGGAACCTCCAAAGTTGGGCCTCTTCTACAGATGAATTTGAAAGCATTGGACGACTCGTACCTCAGTCAAACGCAGACTGATTCACATCAGTTGCCTGCGGACCGCGATGTTTACACGGTGGGTGCATTTGTCGAAAACCACAGTCCGAACAACGAAAATCAGGTGCAGCTGACCTATACATTACCGGGAAACGTCACCGGGCAGTCCGTAGATCAGGTGACCAATAAAGTCAGTTGGAGCCATAGTCGGCCCATAGGAGGAATCTGGTCGCTGACCGCTTACGACGGCGTTAAGTTTCGACAGTTCACACTCGGCGGCGGCTTTGAATTTCACCACTGCAAAGGTGTGGACAATGACGACCCTTTCACAATTGTGCGAGCGGGTCCAAAGCTGAAATGGCACTGGCGCCGCGCAACTTTAGCGCTGAGTGTGATTTGGACAGTGAATGATGCTCCTCAAACGCTAAACTCACTCGGCGACCTCGCAGGCCACGGTACTGGGAAGGAGACGGCATCGGCTTCCCTGGAAATTGCGTTGTAAGACGATCCTAATCCTTGCTCGAATCGCAAAACTGCCTGCTTCGCAATAGCGTAGGATTGCTTTTTCCAGGGGATTTCGTATTCTCTTAAAACGCTGAGCCCCGCTGGTTCGACCAGCTTGGCGCAGCTCCTACGATCTCACCTGCTGAAGGCGGCGTCATGTTGCGCATAGAAGATATCCGTGAGCTGAGTCGACCTTCAGGAACACATTCGATTCTCGCTATTGTCACGGATTGGATTTTCATCGTCGGATGCTTTGCCCTTGCCTCCCATTTCGCAAATCCCTTGGTATGGATTTTTTGCTATGTTTTTGTGGCTCGGCAACAGCTAGCTTTAGCGATTATTATGCACGACGGTGCTCATCGCCGCCTTTTTAAGTCGGCGAGGTGGAATGATTATGTCTGTCAGTTCTTTTGTGCCGCGCCCTTATTTTTTTCGATGTACTCCTATCAAAAGCTACACTTAAAACACCACCGAGCTCCGCTCGCACCGGATGACCCGGACCTGAGTTTGATCGGCGGCTATCCCATTTCCAAGGGCAGCTTAGTGCGTAAGCTCGCGCGCGATGCATTTGGGATCTCCTACCTTAAGTTCATCCGCTATTTCATTCATATGGCCCGACGTCCACAGGCGAAGATCGCCAAGATCGAAGCCGACGCGGGACCGATAGAGCTCAAGGCACAAGCCAGTGGCAACCGCATGGGACTCACGATGATCGTTTTTTCTATTTTAGCGATGAATATTGTTTTGTGGGGCGCTCTATTTTTTTCCGGCCATGGCTGGCTCTATTTGATCTTCTGGGTTTTGCCGGCAGTCACCGCTCTGCAGGTTCTTTTGCGCATCCGGGGTATCGCCGAAGATGCGGGCTATCAGTCCAATATAGATCAGCGGATGAACGCACGCACCGTGCTCAATCCTCTCCAGACTTTTCTATTCGCTCCCCACAACGTGGCGTTTCATATCGAGCATCATGTTTATCCGGCGGTTCCCTTTTACAATCTACGAAAATTACATCGCCTCATGATGGCTGAGGGACTCATTCCACCGCAGAATCTATTTCGCGGTTACGGAAAAGTGTTGGCAGATCTCATCCTCTAGAGGAATTTGCGAGAGAAAAATCTTCTAGCTCTGACATAAGCCCGACCCGTCGGCCTATATTGGAAGTGTATTGAGCGTCAAAAGCCGTCACCGCGTTGTATTTGGAATTCGCCGTAATTATGATAGCATCACTCAGTTTCCTGCCGATATTTCGAAAACGGGACAAATGACAGACGGTGAGCGGCGATATCTTCGCCTTGGAGTTTCGTTGATTTTAGCGCAGATTGTTGTCGCGCTTGGCGTGCTTTGGCCGACGCACAAGCGAGATCTTCTGCCTTTCTCGCGATATGATTTATTTTCCAAAATTGCCCGGATTAAAACCTGCCCATTTATTTATATTTATCAAGTGGATGATAAAATATTTGATCCGCCCGTCTCGATGTACGATTATTTTACGCCGGGGCCGGAAGATTTTCTGCGCGCCCGCGATCATTTGATTTCGGCGCAATATCAATATTGGAAAACAGGCTCACTTGAGGGTGAAAGTTTAAGAAACGCCGAACGGCTTTGGTTTAAGGGAGCTCAACACGCCAAGTTTGAAATTCGCTTTACTGACGTCGATCAACTGGAGTTTTTAAAGAACCACAAAGTCGTCGCTGAAAAATCGATGGGGATGTTTAACTATGAGTCTCGCCCCTAAAATTTTATCGCGCCTTGGTCTAAATGTGACTAGGGATCCAGATGAACTGGCAAAGAGGGCCCATGCGGCGACTCTTGCTGAACTTCTGCTTTTGGCCACCGCCTATGCTTTTGTCGTGAACTCTAGCCTGCGGTTCTTAGAAGAGCCCTGGACAAATTTAGGTTCAGATTTCATTTGGACTCACTTTTGGATTCCGCAAACAATGAATGTCGATTGGTATCTAAAGTGTCTCGCGCCTATTCAAATGCTTTTATTTCCGATGATTTGTTTGGGATACCGACATCGGTCTGCCCGATTTTTAATTTTAGCTCTCACCTTTTTTAACTTCGCCACTCAATTCACCTATATCGAGGGATACTCTGGACACTTTTTATTTTGGCCACTATTGACACTCACTTTGGCCCCGAACACTCCATTTGGAAAATGGAGTGGCCTTCGCTTCGCGCAGATCCAAGTTCTTACAATATATTTTATCTCCGGTTTTTGGAAAGCCCGTGGACACATCCTTGCAGACAGCAATACTGTATCCTTTTTTGAATATGCCCAGTATGCCATCGCTCAGGAGTACCTCTCGAGCAATCACGTCTCTTGTTGGCGTGATTTTTTGCTCGACCATCCATTTTTTGGCTTTCTCGGTGCCCTCTTTACTCATGTGATTGAAGCCATGGCGCCGGTATTTATATTTTTCCCGAAATATTTTCGCTGGATCGGCCTGCTCTTTATCAGCTTTCACATCATGACAAAGCTAGCGATGGGGCTCTATTTTCCGTGGAACCTGCCCGTCCTATTTGCACTGTTTATTCTACCCGAGGTGCCAGAAGACGCTGCGCTGTAGCTCGATTGAGAAAGTTTTTCCAATTGCAGTCTACCTTTCACAAATGACCCCCCTATGCATATTGTACGGCCAATTCAATCGGAGGCATTATGTTGAATACGATCTTGGCTTTATTGACTACAACCGTCGGCCTGTCAGCTTTTGCTGAAACTGCGACATTCACCGGTATCGACCCTCAGGGCGCTGCTTGCTCAATGACCATCCACAACGCTGAAAATGTCACGGGAGATTGGGGCACGTTTGAAATCCTAGTCTCAACCCGCTGGCAGCTCGGAGCCGACGCCATCAAAGCAACTCCTTCGCCGACGCCATTTACCTATTACGGACGTAGTCTGACGACAATGGATCGCATTGCGATCACTTTCGATAACGCTGCAAAGGCATCCTTGGACTTGATTTCTAGCTTTGTATTTCAAACGAAGAGTGCAGAGACAGGCCTTTTTCAGTCGCAATGTCGTTCGCTGACTCGCAAAGAGGCAAAATGAAACAACTGACACTCGGTCTTCTGATTCTTATCGGAGCCCAGTCCTGGGCTAGCAAAGGCGCCGTAAAATTCAAATCAATGAACGAGGCGTCGGCCTCCGGATTTTACCGCCTCACCTGTTCGGACGCCGAGCCTCAAGATATCCAAGCCGCCATTTACCTCGAGGTGAAAGACAAGGCCGTCACGGCTCTCAAGATTGTGAGCTTGGCTCCGGCGGAATCGCTAATTGTACTTTTATTTTCAGACAAAGACGTCGGTGGCCTAAAGATCATCGAGTCTACAGACCAAACTCGCTTCTACGGCACGCGTCCGGGCGCCACGGTTGATGAAGACATCGAGCTCACTGTGAAAGAGTCCACGACTGGACAATTCGAGGCGCAGCTCAGCTACGATGACAACGATGGCGGAGTGGCACTGAGTCGCAAGATGAAGTGCGGCGCGGTCAACTACCTACTCGCGCCATCACGTTAAGCCACGTCACCGCATTAAAGGCGAGAGACAATATTCTCTTTCAAGGCTTCAAACACCGAGGCCTTGAGCGCGTCGGATTTTACACTCACAAACAATTCGCGCTCCGTCGGCTTAGAATCTTTCATGCGAACGATTTTCAAGGCGCCTTCTTGCACCAACGAGCGCACCAAAAGGCTTGGCAAACACGCCACGTGATTGGTTTGCAGCAGAATGGGAATTGCCGCATCGGCCGTCGAGGTCTCGTATCCTTGGATACGTTTGGTCACCGGCACCTCGAAAAAATCGTTGCCCTTTGCGAGACCTTCGTTGGACCAATAGGTTGGTAAGATAAATGGATATTTTAAAACATCCGCCCTCAGCGCATCTTTTTTCAGTGGATGTTTCGCGCGCATACATAGCACCCATTCGACCGCGCCGACTTTCTGCGAATGCCAAGTTTGCGGCCAATCCAATTTTCCAAAGTGGAAGGCGACCTCAAACGCACCCCGCAATCCCGAAGTCACCATTTGATCCGGAGGCAAATCGAGAAAGCGCAAAGTGTAGTCTTCTTGACCCTCAAACATTTGCACGGCACTCGCCGCAACTAAGTGATTAATGAGAAATGAAGTGGCGGCAATCGCCAGAGTCTTTTTTTCGTCCTTACGATGCAAAGACTCCATTTTATAGGCGCTCTCTAGAATACCTTCGGAAAACAAAACCAGCTGCGCTCCGGTTTCCGACAATACAATCCCAGAGTTCGAGCGCTTAAAAAGCGTCGTCTGCATTTTACGCTCAACCATTTTTATAGCCTTAGAAACCTGACCCGGAGTAGTGCCAAGACGACGCGCCACCTCACGAATGGATTTTGTTTTCGCGGCCATATAGAAAATCTCGAGCTCTTTGAGCTTTAAACTTCCCAGATGATCTAAGCGACTGAGCGACATTCTTTTTGACTCCTCTAAGGCTCGCGGCCGTTACTTCACCGAATCGAGCGCCGACCAAATCGCCCCGTCCAGACCATCGGCTCCGACTAGCAATACCTCTTCCATACCCTTTTGCGAGCGGCGTTGCAACGTAGAGGGAATCTGCCCTTCACCACCATATTGCTCAAGCCAAGCCCTGCGCGTATGAAGCGAATTGCTCACCAGAGCCTTCGCTGAGACCGCCTGTTTCCCCTGAGCCTTTTTCTCGCGACCAAACTCCCAGGAACTTTGCACCTTAAATGACGGATTGGAGCGATTCCAATCTAACGACTGATAGCCTAGAGTTTTGATCAGTTTCGGCTTTGCCTTATTCGGAACCCTTGAGGTCAAGATGACTTCAAGATCACCGGCCAAATACTTCTCATCGAGCTCATTTTGATCATAAACATTCAAATGGACCAAATGGACCGCGGGCAGATCAAAGACCGCTTTCGCTAGGGGAAGGGCAGTATCGATCAAGCCTTCAAGAGTTCCCATGTGAAGTAAGTGGGCATGACCGCTCTCTTGCAACGAGCGGATCGAGTGCTCAAGGCGCCGTTGGCTATCCAGATGTATTTCGGCGAGTTGATGGGCCGCCAGTGTCCACGCAGACTTCCGCCGTACGCTGCGATCCAGAAGTTTCATGGACAAGTCGTCCTCGAGCCGTTGCACAATGCGCGAGAGTTGCGGCTGGCTTAGACCCACATGAGACGAGGCCGCGCTAAGGTTCTTATAGTGAACCGCCTTCACCAACACATCGAGATTCCAACTTAAGCCCGTCATGATTTGATATGTATAATATGTATATTTAACTCCATGACATTCATTTTACAAATACTGGACCAAGGCCTAGAACTCTTTTTGTCAGAACGACATTAACCAAAACTAAATAGGGGTTCTAAAATGAAAAACGCAATCGTCCTTCTCGCCACTCTTCTCAGCACAACAGCTTTTGCCGATGGTTTTATCTGTGAAAGCGCTGAGCAAAATTTGAAAGTTCATGTTTACAATCAAGTTCAACCCGAGCTCGGTACGCGCTCTGCTGCAATCATGATTTTGTCGGATACCAGCGTACAGGTCGGTCGCAAAACGATCGCTACGTTTAACGCTACTGACGCACTACTAACCAACGACGGAGCGTCATACTCGGCTAAAGTTGACCTTCGCTTCAACAACTCGGGCCGCAAAGGTGAAAATATCGGCGGCACCAAACTCGGCGAATTGAAAAACGTCATTTTGGACGTCGCGTTCTCCTACAACGAGCCCGTCGAAGCCGGCACTGAAGTCGCGGGCCAAGTCACTCTCCAGAAACGTAATGGTGATCAAACTTCATTTCCGGTTTCTTGTGTTCGCTATCTCAAAGGCGAATAGTTCATCCATCCAACCTTATATTGGGCCTCGCGTAACTGCGGGGCCTTTTCTTTTTGTGCAGACTTGCAATTCACGTGTGAACTGCTAAACCTCGGCACTGTGCCGTCCCTGCTGAATCTACTTTTTTCACTTCTCATTTATTCCACGCATGCGCCTGCGGACGAAACCGTCGTTGTAACTGGGACTCACTTAGATGCGGAAGAGCCGGAGCCCGAAGCGTCGATCACTGTGATTCGTGCGGATGAAATTCGGCGGCGTGGGACTAGCACGCTTGGCGAGCTATTAAAAACTGAAATGGGAGCCACGATTGTCCAAGGTGGAGGCCCCGGCCAATCGAGTTCATTCTTTATCCGCGGTGCCGAATCCCATCACACGTTGGTCATTGTCGACGGAATTGAAATGAACGAGCCTTCAAATCCTTCACGCGGCTTTGATTTCTCTTCATTCAGCACTGAAAATATCGAGCGCATTGAAATCTATGAGGGGCCGCAGAGTGTGCGCTTCGGCTCAGACGCGGTTGGCGGCGTGGTCAATGTGATCACAAACAGCGGCCACGGCTCGCCTTCGGGAACTTACCTCTTAGAGGCTGGAAAATATCGTAGCCGGCAGGTCGCGGCCTCGCTGCTCGGCGGGAAAAACCGTCTGAAATACTCGTTCGCGGGCAGTGTCTTTCAAAATCAGGGCTTTTCAGCCGCCGATGAAAAACTGGGAAATACCGAGCCTGACTCCTATCGCCGCTACTCTTTAAGCTCACGCCTCGGTTGGGATTTTTCCCCGCGCAGCAACATCGATTTCACGATGCGAACTCTTGACTCAAAATCCCAGCTCGATATTTCGGGCGGCCCGAACGGCGACGACCCCAACTATGATTTACATGTGCGCCAAACTTTACTCGGCACGACCTTTCGCACGCGAAATTTAGACGACCACTTAGCTTCTTCACTGGGCGTCTATTTTGTTTATACTGACCGAGCCGATGAAAATCTTCCCGATGCCAAGCATGTCGATGTTTTAAAAGAACATTTTTTTAGCGATCGACTGAAAATCGAAACCCGCCATGAGTATTTGGTTTCTAGTGACTCTACGGTCGAGGCTCTTGTGCAATGGCGACAAGAGCGCGCCCGCGAAAGCAGCTTTTACAACGGGGTGTCCAGCGACCTTTCGGAAAACGTTCAATCCGATCTTGGTGCGGCGCTCAAGCACAAATATCAAAGGGATCGCTGGTCGAGCGAAATGGGTGTTCGCGAAGACTGGCAATCCCAGTTTAGCTCACTGACAAATTTTTCTTTTTCTCCCGCGTACCTTGTCCCTGCCATCGAAACGACTCTACGGGTACGCTATGGAACCGGCTTTAAAACGCCTAGCTTATACCAAATCTATTCTTCCTACGGCTCGCATGATCTACGCGCCGAGCGAAGTCGCTCGGGTCAGATTTCATTGGAGAAAAAGCTAGCCGCGAAAAGTGAAGTCTCGATCGTCTATTTTAAAAACACATACTACGACCTGATCGATTTCAATCCCATCACTCTACATTATAGCAATACTGCAAAAGCTTCTTCGTACGGCTATGAGCTCAAAGCCGTCTCAGAAATAAATCAGGGCATTCAACTGCGCGGAACTTACGCAGCCCTTGCCTCCCGGGACGAGGCCACTGGCTTAAGTCTGCTGCGGCGGCCGATCTACACCTGGTCTCTCGGGATCGTATTGACCCAAGGGCGTGCCGAGGTCTCATTCGATTATTTCAATATGGGCTCACGCGAAGACATCGATCCGATTTCATTTCGCCGCACCAAGCTCGCCAGCTATGACATCGTCAGCGCAGCGGTCAGCTATCGGCTACTGCCTATTCTTAAAATTTTTTCTCGAGCCGAGAACCTGTTGGACCGCCAGTACGAAGGTATTGCGGGCTATGGTTCCTCTCGCTTCGCCACCTATTGGGGCCTTATGGGCGAGTTCTAGAAAGGGCACTTGCAATTTTCTATGAGTCTCGTATTCTCAGCCCCTAGAGGAGAACCCTTATGAAAAATTTGACCTTAGCTTTAGTGAGCCTATTCACATTCTCGGTATTTGCCATGGACACCGTCACTGAGCCCACGGATAAGACGACCACCGATGCAGCGGCAACGACCCTCGATGAAAGCGAATTCCGCAACGAGATCATGGAAATGATGGAAGCCGAAGGCATGAACACGGGAGATGAGACGACAACTCCTGTCGCTGTAAAACAAAAGCCCGGCAAACGCGAAGCCAAAGCTCGCGGTGAAGACAAAAAGACAACACCCGATACTAGCGTAAAACAGTAATGACCCTGAGTGATGGATCGAGTCTTAAGATTCGCCCAGCCGTCGCTACCGATGCTGGGCAGATCCTAAGATTCATCCGCGAACTCGCCGAATTTGAAAAGCTCTCTCATCAAGTCGTCGCCACCGAAGAGCAGTTGACGAAAAATCTTTTCTCAGAAAAAAAATATGCCGAGGTCTTACTCGCCGAACGCGATGGAGCGCCTGTCGCATTCGCACTTTTTTTCCATAACTTTTCGACCTTTCTGGGTCGGCCGGGAATTTACTTAGAAGATCTTTATGTCAGCCCAAAACATCGGAGCCTGGGCATCGGACAACGGCTTCTCAGCCACCTTGCTACGCTCGCCGAAGAGCGCGGCTGCGGGCGGCTCGAATGGTCGGTCCTTGACTGGAACACGAATGCGATCTCCTTTTACGAAAAGCTCGGCGCCAAGCCACTTTCCGACTGGATCATCTACAGAATCATCGGTACGGCCCTTACGCGCCTCGCATCATGGGCAGACGGCCCTACGGAAAAGTGAGATCAATGGATCAATTCTTAAGGAGGCTCCCAATGAACCGCACTATTTTAGCCAGTTTCTTATTGTTTTCCAGCTTCGCATTCGCCGCCCCACCTGCGCCCGCCACAACCACTCCAGCTAAAGGAAAAAAAATGTTCGCCGTACTTGAAACATCTATGGGTAATTTCAAAGTTCAACTCTTCGCTGACAAAGCTCCCAAGACTGTCGAGAATTTCGTCGGCTTAGCTAAGGGCACTAAAGAGTGGACCGATCCTAAAACTGGCAAAAAACAAAAGAAACCGCTTTATGACGGGACTGTCTTTCACCGAATCATCAAAGATTTTATGATTCAAGGTGGTGACCCGATGGGCACGGGAATGGGCGGACCGGGCTACAAGTTTGACAACGAGACCAGCCCCGAATTGAAACACAACAAGCCAGGGATTTTGGCAATGGCAAATGCCGGCCCGAACACCAACGGCAGTCAGTTTTATGTGACCGTCGCAGCCTACCCTAGTCTAGACGGTGGATATTCGGTTTTCGGTGAAGTTGTCGAGGGCATGGATGTCGTTATGAATATCTCTAAGGTAAAGACAGCTCCCGGAGACCGACCACTTGAACCCGTCGTTCTCAAACACGTTAAGATCGAAGAGAAATAAGCCCTAGCCTTAGGGCTGGATAACCTTCAAGTTGGTAAGCTTTGTTCCGATAGAGTCTTGTATGAGCAAAGCTTACATTTACCTTCTGGGATTCACCGCCGCAACAGTCTCTATCGTCGGCGCGACGTTCTCTATTTCGGGATTGGCAAAGCTGTTTTCTGGCGCTCCCCTTGCGGTCATGGTGATGGCCGGAGCTCTTGAGTTTGCCAAAATGGTTTCCGCAAGTTTTTTACACAGCAACTGGAAGAAATTGAACGTACTTCTGCGCTTCTATCTCTGCTGCGCAGTTGCGATTTTAATGAGTATCACCAGCCTTGGAATCTTCGGCTATCTTTCCTATGCCTATCAAAAGACTTCCAGCGAGCTCAAGAACACCATCGTTAAACTCGAGTACATGAATTCTGAAGATCGCAAAGTTCAAGAAGAAATTCAGCGTTTACAAAAAGAAGTCGATCAAATTCCAGAGAGCCGCATCTCTCGCCGCATGGAAACGCAAAAAGAGCTTGAGCCCCGCTTTGAGCAACTCAAGCGCCAAAGCATCGAGTTGCAGATGAAGATGCGTGAAGAAAATTTAAAGAAGCTCTCATTTCAAATCGAAATCGGACCTGTGGTCTACGTCGCTCAATTGTTCAACAAGAATATGGACGACGTTGCGACCTGGTTAATTATTCTTTTCGTCTTTGTTTTTGATCCGCTCGCAGTCTCACTTGTACTCGCGACCAGCTTTGCGATCAAAAACCACGATGAACTCTTCGCGACTCCACGGCCCACTCCCGAGCAGGCCCGCCCCGCCGCTTAACGATCACACTAGAGACAAGAAATAAAACCATCCTCAGCCATTAGATCATGCACCATCGCGCTAATCGGATGCGACGGATTCGTCGCCGAGGCGCGATCCAAACGCTTTTGGAAATCACGTGCGGTATAATTAACCGCGCTAAAGACCAAATACTCACCATCGATGATGCGATATTTACCGCCCGTT
This sequence comes from Pseudobdellovibrionaceae bacterium, assembly GCA_043757545.1. Taxonomy (GTDB): domain Bacteria; phylum Bdellovibrionota; class Bdellovibrionia; order Bdellovibrionales; family UBA1609; genus JALHOQ01. The sequence continues at coordinate 6,296 of JAYVPG010000086.1, read as the reverse complement.
CTCGCCACGATCACTCTTCCGCTATACGGGTTTCCCGCAGAGTTATACACAGTCACGCCGACTGCGAAAACCCCTTTGGCACGCTCCGTGGGATTTGGATCCACCACGAACCTTCCACCACCAGCACCGCCCAACGACGGCATCGCACGAGTCACGACGATCGAAGAAATCAAATTCAAAAAAGCACGCGCACCAGCTTTATCGCTCGCTAGGCCTGCATACTGCCCCAACCAAACTGCCGCAATGTGATTCGTGTTTACATTTTGTTTAATCAGAGCGCAAAGCGGACGGACTTTTGCAGTTTCGGTTTTCAATCGCGTGACTCTTTGGCCCCTCACCAGTGTCGCTTGAACCAACTGACTCGCGGGATGCATCGCCATCGCGTGCACGCTTGTAGATGCCAACAACACCAAGCCAAAAATAATCCGGTTCATTTTTCCCCCAAGGAAATGTAAGTGCCTTGAGAGGATTATGAGCCCGGCCTAATGGCCTGTCATCTGGACCTAGGTCCGGATTGATTTCTAGAGTTTAAAGATCGGATTCGTCTTCGTCGATATCGGGTGAAGCTAAGCTATCAAACTCCGAGCGGGTGATTTTATAAGTTTTGACCAAAACGGGTTGTTTAAAATAAGGCAGGTTTGTCACTTCTTCGCTTCCAGATTTTAACGGCAATTTCTTAGCCCAACCCGTCGGCATCGGATTGTCTTTCGGCACGCGGAAAAAAAGTATCTCTAATGATTCGAGTTGTTCAAAAAAGTAAGCGCAGGCCTTAAACCACGAGACTGCACCAATACCCTTACCCCAGAGCTGCGAATTCCAAATATGTGCATGAAAGTCCGCCTGACCATTTTCATAGCCGGTCAATGGATGCACTCCGATGGGCTGTCCCTTGTACTCAATGGTCAGCCACGGCTTTTGTTCGAAGCTTGAGGCAATGTCATTCAGCATCGCGCGATAATCGTTTTCACGCGGGAACTTTTCAAAATCAATAGTGCGCAAGAATGGCAAGTCACGTGGGCTGCGGAACATGTAATCGACCATGCGATCAATGTCGTTCCATGAAAATGGGCGGACATGCACATCGTTCCAACCAACCTGGGGAGCCTTCGCCGCCGATTGAGATTTCGGTAGCTTGCCTCCGGTGACTGTCGCGCTTAGCGACGCCGACATCCCTGGGATGTCGCTCGAAGCTCACTCTATGAAAGCTTTAAGCTTGTTGCTCCGGCTGGGGTGACGCAGTTTACGCAAAGCTTTGGCTTCGATCTGACGAATCCGCTCACGAGTCACGTTGAAATCTTGTCCAACTTCCTCAAGCGTGTGATCGCTCTCTTCGCCGATACCAAAACGCATGCGCAATACTTTTTCTTCACGCGCAGTGAGAGTGGCCAGAACGCGGCGAGTTTGCTCGGCCAAGTTCAAGTTCACAATCGCTTCTGCGGGATTGATAACCTTTTTGTCTTCAATAAAGTCGCCCAAGTGCGAATCTTCCTCTTCGCCCACTGGGGTCTCGAGAGAGATCGGCTCTTTCGCAATCTTTAAAACCTTACGCACTTTATCAACGGCCATATCCATCTTCGCGGCAATTTCTTCCGGAGTGGGTTCGCGGCCAAGCTCCTGCACCAAGTAGCGCGACGTGCGCACTAACTTGTTAATGGTCTCGATCATGTGCACAGGAATACGAATCGTACGCGCCTGATCGGCAATCGCACGCGTGATCGCCTGACGAATCCACCAAGTCGCATAGGTCGAAAATTTATAACCACGACGATACTCAAATTTATCAACGGCTTTCATCAAGCCGATATTGCCCTCTTGAATCAGATCCAAGAACTGCAAACCACGGTTGGTGTACTTCTTAGCGATCGAGACCACCAAACGCAAGTTGGCTTCGACCAACTCAGACTTCGCTTTGTCAGCTTCGCGCTCACCTTTCCAAATGGCCGTGTAGGTGTCGCGGATCCATTCGAAGGTCATTTCTGTTTCAATATGCAAACGGTCCAAACGCTTTTGCGCGTCGACGGCTTGAACAAAGTGATTGCGGAACTGATTAAAACTCATGCCGGTCTCTTTGGTCATCTTGAGAACTTCTTGATCCGAAGTCTCGATGAGTTTAAAGCGTGCCGACAATCCGGTCAGATCTTTAGTGAAAGTTTTCTCAACCGCAACTCGTACGCGTTTACGCAGAGTCGAAAAGCGACTGACTAGATTTTTGAATTTAATGACGATGCGATTGATGGTCTTACGATTGAAGTTGATGCTCTCAAAGTTTTCCATCAACTCAACGTTGATTTTCTCTAATTCTTTGCCGGCCGCCAAAGACGCCGGTGAATTGTGCGGCGACTCTTTCAAAATCGTAAAAGCCTTAGCCGAGCGCTTTTGATAGCGCTTCACATGACCGATCAACTCATGAATTTTTTGAATGTACTCTTGCTCGTCGTACTGAGTCTCTTCGTCTTCCAAACCACGAAAGATGGCTTTGACCTTAATGCGGCCCTCGTCCAAGCGTTTGCCGAGCAAAATGATTTCATTGGTTCCAATGGGAGACATGGTGATGGCGCGCACGATCTCGCGCTCCCCAGCCTCGATACGACGAGCGATTTCGACTTCACCCTCACGCGTGAGCAGCGAAACGCTACCCATCTTGCGCAAGTACAAGCGAACGGGATCGTTCGACTTGGTGTCGCTCTCGACTTCCTCTTCTTCTTCCTCTTCTTTTTCCTCTTTATCGGGATCGGAAAGGAAGAATTGGTCGTCTTCGTCTTTCTCCTTATTTTCTAACGTTTCAGTAATTGTTACACCGTTGACTTCAAGCGCTTGCATGAATGTGTCCAACACACTCGGCGCGATGATCTCTGGGGGTAACAGTTCATTGATCTCTTCGATAGCGATCGAGACCCGCTCTTTGGATAAGCGTACAAACCTCTGAATTTCCTCTCGAATCATCTCTTGTTGTTGTTCAAGAGAGAGTTCTTTGAGCTGAGATTCCGACTCTTTCACGGTCGTATTTTTCGACATGCCGATGCGCTCCTCGCGGTAAACGATGTTTAGGAATCGCTGTTGAGTGACTTCCGATTCTTGTGAATATTCATAATTTGTTCCAATTGCTCTGATGGGTTTATCTCACCCGTTCCACGTAGGCTTGAAATCAACTCTTTCGATTTGACCCGCGAAAAATCTCTCTTCACGCGCACAATGCAATCCTGCAAAAACTTTGCGCCGTTTTCCGAGGTCAAACTCGCGTAGGGTTCCGAGAGATGTCTTGTAATTGTTTCCACCGGGGTTACCTCATCTGCGAGCGAAGCCGATAAGGTATCAAATTTATTCGGCATTAGTCTATACACTTCCGCAATTCGTTGGAATACGGCTCGGCATCCCGAATGCTTAAATTCGTCCCCCACAGCGGAGCGCAAAGCCTCCTTCAGGTAGACCTCTTTCATAAGCATAAGGTTTAATATTTCGATCTCGGCAGGTAAGCCTTTTGCGAGATCGATTTTATCCATAGCTGGAGTCGGGCTGGGCATACCCGGAGGTGCTTCTTTGGCGCGGATCGCGCTGCCTGGGTGGGGTCGGCCGGCCGCCGCCCGAGTGACGCTTTGCTCAACAAGGACCACATCTACATCGATCATGCGGGCCAAGTTCTGGGAGTAAAGTGTGCGCAATCGGATATCGGCAATCTGCGCCAGCACCGGTGCGAACTCATCAAGGAGCTGGATCTTGCCCGAGGGTGAACCCTTGGCTGCAGTCCACTGTCCGTAAGCAATAAGGTCAAAAAGATCGGGCGCGGATTGAATCAGCTGACGAAGCGCCGGCGCACCTTTGGCTTGAATAAATTCATCGGGATCGAGTTTATCGGGCAAGAAGAGTCCGCGCACTTTGACGCCCTCGGCGAGCAAGATCGGGAGACTGCGACGAGCGGCTGATTTTCCAGCCTCATCACCGTCAAAAAGCAAAAGCACATTGTGGGTGTAGCGCTTGATCAGCTTCGCGTGCTCAAGGGTCAGCGCTGTTCCGAGTGTGGCGACCATATTGTTGATTGAAACTTTAGCGAGGGCGAGCCAATCCATATAGCCCTCAACGACAATCGCCTCATCTTCCGAGCGAATATATTTTGCCGCGGTGTCGAGTCCGTAAAACACTTTGCCTTTGTGAAACACCGGCGAGTCCGGACTGTTTAAATATTTCGGCTGCTGATCTTTGCTTAAAACTCGGCCGCCAAATCCCAAGCACTCTTTGGTGGGAGAAAAAATCGGGAACATCACGCGGTGACGAAACAGATCGTAGTGCCCATTTTTGTCCTGATTGCGGCGCTTGACCAGTCCGAGTTGCTCGGCGGGAGCGACCGGCACGCGTTTGTTTTCAAAGTAGGTCGCGAGCTCGGACCAGGCCTCTGGCGCGTAACCCAGCTTGTAGGTATTCACCAGTTCCTCATCGAGACCACGCGTTTCTAGATATTTTTTGACCAGGTGATTCGCTGGAAGATTTTTGAGCGCTTGATGATAAAACTGAGCCGCTAGTGCGTTGATTTTATAAAAGGTGCTCTTTTGATTTTGCAACTCAGCGCCCGCATCGTTGGGCTTTTCTGGAAGTGCAATCGAGGCCCGCTTGGCGAGATACTCGATGGTCTCTGGAAACGTCATGCCCTGATAATTTTGGACGAATGAAAAAACGTTTCCCGAAGCCTTGCAGCCGAAGCAAAAATAAACTTGTTTCTCTTCAGAAACTGAAAAGCTCGGTGTCTTTTCGCCGTGAAACGGGCAAAGGCCTTGATAATTTCCACCGGTTCGGCGCAATTGGACGTACTGAGAGATCAGCGGCACCAAATCGGTGGCCTCGCGAACTCGATCAATAAAATCCTGTGGAAATTTCAAGACAAGCCCCCCACTTGACGAACGTTTTAACCTTGGAGCTTGCTCTTGACGAGGTCGCTGATCAGTTTGCCGTCGGCTTGACCGTCGGTTTTACTCATCACTTCTTTGATCACTCCACCCATTTGCTTAAGCTGAGTGGCGCCTTGAGATTTAATCACCTCATCGACGATCTTTGCGACGTCTGCAGAAGACATCTGCTGAGGCAAATAGGCCTCGAGAACGGTGAGTTCATATTTTTCTTTGTCGACCAAATCGGTGCGGCCGGCTTTTTCAAATTCCGAAATCGAATCTTTGCGCTGCTTGGCCATTTTTTTAATTACGGCGATCACGTCCTGCTCGGTTATTCCGTTCGGACGCAATTCAATCTCACGATTTTTAATAGCGGCTTGAAGAAAGCGAACCGCACTTAAGCGGTCCACTTCTTTGCTCTTCATGGCCGTTTTGATGTCTTCGAGGATTTGCTCTCTCAAACTCATCTTCAACTCCTGACAGATTTTTTACTAGTAGGGACCTTTACGGGTTTTCTTTAACAAACGCTTGCGTGCCGCGATCGATTTTTTCTTTAAACGGACGCTCGGCTTTTCATAGTGTTCGCGCTTTTTTACCTCTGACAAAATGCCAGATTTTTCACACGCCTTCTTAAAACGACGGAAGGCCTGCTCGAAAGCTTCATTGTCGCGAATTCTTACTAATGCCACTGGAATCACCTACCTCTGCAATGTGGCTAACGGTTCTTATTGAACCTGCTTGTGGACTCGAAAGTCTTCCAGGTGTAACAAAGGCTTGAGCATTTGAGGAGCTTAAAAAGTGACCGATTCTCAAGATACTAACTATATGCGTCAGGCGCTGTCTCTCGCGGCCCGCGCGGCGGACGTGGGCGAAGTGCCCGTGGGCGCTTTGATTGTCTTTGAAAACTCAGTAATTGCAGAGGCTTACAATGAACGTGAGACTCTAGCATCAGCCTTAGCTCACGCCGAAATCACAGTTCTACGCGCGGCTTGCGAAAAGCTCGGCCGATGGCGGCTCAGTGGATGCACTCTTTTTGTGACTCTCGAGCCCTGCGTGATGTGCGCCGGAGCCTTGGTGCAGGCCCGAGTCGACCGCGTGGTTTACGGCGCGCGCGACCCAAAAGCCGGAGCCGTCGAATCGCTCTATCAAGTGTTAAGTGACGCCCGCTTGAACCATCGCCCCGAAGTTTTGGGTGGAGTCTTAGCTGAAGAATGCGGCCAAATCTTAAGCCAGTTTTTCCAAAGTCGACGCGACCGAGTCAAATAACCACACAGCTTTTGCAACCGGCGCGATCTCCGTGCTAGCTTTCTCACTTCGCATATTTTGACCGTCGCGGAGAGGTGGTCGAGTGGTTTAAGGCATACGCCTGGAACGCGTACGTACTCGAAAGAGTACCGTGAGTTCGAATCTCACCCTCTC
>JAYVPG010000085.1:0-5249 GCA_043757545.1 Pseudobdellovibrionaceae bacterium | reverse complement strand
AGACCTCCAACCCTTGCTCATGGATCGCAATACCATAGAGAGCCATGTCCAGTTTTCCGTTCCCCGTGATAAATTCTTCGGCCCTTATCGGTCGGCCGCCGATCTTCAGCAGGAATATCAAGATGTCTGCCAGCGCGGATTGTGTATAGAGCAGGAAAAGATCCGTTCCTAGTGAAGTCGAAATCTAAAATTATTTGATTAAGGACAAGACGGCTATACTGTTAATCGAGTCGAGAGTTTTGATATCTGCGCCTCCGCTGTTGGGGCTTGCCGGCCCGCAAAAGCATTTGAAAGATTAAGTCCGTGGCTGCGCTTGTTCTTCTTTCCGAATGAATTGAATCATCCTTAATGTAATAAATTTTGACAGCTGGAATTTGGTTTAACGTTTTTGACTCTCTCTTCATTGGGGCCCTCGGTTCTGAATGTTAATCACATTTTTTGTTAGAGTCGTGGTGGGTTACAAGATATTTATGCCAAATTGAAGACACTAACTTATTGATTCTACTAGGCGGTGAGAACGAAATTGAGTGTGAAATAATGGCGACCACAAGGCGCTGTTGCGCAATGTTGCCCGCTTCCCATGATTTCATAGACTTACAAATTCCTAATTGTCGAGAGTACACTTCAAAAATCGTCCGTTTCTACAAGGTAGGCCTCTCCCTGCGCGAGATCGAAACAAGAGTGGGGATGTCGAAGACTGCCATCAGAGACCTTCTGATACTCGCAAGAGTTCCACTGCGACCGATGCGATATGAAGTACGGGCGGCAGTTCGCGGAACTCGCGGTAAGAAAAATGCAAAACCACCATACGGTTTCTGTTACTTCGAAGGCCGGGTCACGCGGCATCCAAAGGAGTATCCCGTGCTCCTCAACATCATCCGTCGGTGGAAGTCGGGTCAGCCCGCCAATTCCATAGCTACCGGGCTCAATGGAAAAGGGATCGCATCTCCAATGAATCGCAGTTGGTCGTGGAATTCCATCACTAACATTGTTGAGAGAGTCAAAAGTGGACGTCTAATACCAAAGGGTGACCAATATGAACTTAGATAAACTAATCTAGTTTTCCGCAGCCGTTGTTATTGGCGCGGCCGCCCAAGCGGAGGTAAAGGCAGACAGCCATTGCCGAGGACCAATGATACCACTACTGACGTTAGCCCTTAGTTTTGATTTTCGGTAGTTAACTTAAGTTTGACAATTTCGTTGACCGGAATTTGGGAAACTAAAGCTAAGCCGAGCGCCTTTTTAATCCGCAAAACACGAAGTCTTGGGTCACACCCCATGGTGTTGTGTGAGTACTTTCAAAACACCTAATGTTATCGAAATGTTTTACGAATAGCGCCTTTAGATCGCCATCAGAGTATTGTGAGATCGGGAGTCCGCTGCACTTTTCTGGACCAGTCTTTGAAAATGTACTCACAATCAAAAAGCCGTCGGGACTAAGGCTCCGATTGGCGACATCAAGATAGGCGTTAACATCCCGTGCATCGGTAAGAAAATGAAATGTCGCGCGGTCGTGCCAGAGTTTGTACTCTTTTGTCGGACGAAATTTAGTCACATCAGAGGCAATAAAGGTAATCTGATTTGCCCGCTCCGCAAGTCTCAGCTTGGTCTTTTCCAATGCCTCAGGAGAAATGTCTAACACAGAAATATTTCGATGCCCCTTGGCCAGCAAATGGTCAACAAGACGAGAATCTCCTCCTCCAATGTCAATTATTCCGTCGTCTGGGGCCAAGCCCATTTCGGCAATTAACTCCAGGGATTTTGTTGGAAGTTCTTGAAACCAGCTTACAGCGTTTTCGGATTTGCTTCGGTAGATATGATCCCAGAAATTTTGTCCCATATGTCTAAAAATATATTCTAAACGAGAGAAGGTGTAAACGGCATTTCTGTTGCTCAATTGCCCTGCGCGTAGGCCGAAGCAAGGCTCGGCTAAAATGTTCCACTGAACCTGATTCACATGACCGTGCCCAGCTTAGGGAAAGCGAAGGCGTTGACGACCTAAATGAACGTTGAGTTTTTGGCTTCCTGCGCCACTGCAGTTCGGTTAGTGTTGGCCAGATCGCTGAGGAATCACAAGTAAGCAGCCGATCAATATCAGCGTGAGGGCCGCAGAAGCAGACACATCGCTGATCGCGAGGCCGCCCTGAGCAACGGGTTTATCGATGGAGTTGGCGATCGTGGCGCCAAGTGGACGTGTAAGAATGAAAGCTGCCCAGAACAGCAAGGTGTGTGACATCTTAGTAAAAGTGTAGAGACCGGCAACAATGGTTAACGAAGCTGCTATCAAGAGAGCGCTGCCGTTGAAGCCAAGTCCCGTCTCCGCCATCCAATCGCCCAGCGCGGTCCCGAGTGTCTGGGAAAACATAATGGTCGTTCAATAAAATAATTCGGCTCTCGGCGAAGTGACAGTCGCTATGTCGACCGAACCAAGAAACCTGTACCAGAGCCAGAGCGTAAGGATAGTAAGAACGAAAAGTGAGATTGACCCGCCTAGGTATCCAATGCCAAGTGAGCGGTCGAAAAAGTCGGCTAACGTCGTCCCCACTAGAGTGGTAAGAGTTATGACGGTCCAATATAAGAAAGGCTGAAAACGCTTAACTTTGATTTGAGCGATTACAGCCACAACAAGGGGGATGAGAAATACTATTGTGCCAATGAAATAGCCCAGACCCAAGGTCATCGTCACCGCGTTGCCGCCGACTTCGCCTAAGGTGGTCGCAATTATTTTAATAGTCCAAAAGCCGAGGCTTAACTCGGCTACTTTACTGAGGCCTTTATGGGTAGTTGTTCTTTTCACTATGTCCCTTTACCTACTCGCCGTGCGCGAGAATCTTCACATCGGATTATTTTTTTAACAAATATTTGAGGCAAAACATTGGCTGATCGATGACGCCTGCGCACAGCTTTGTGAAACTGCTTTCAAACAATCAATCGAAATTTTATAAACAAAATTAATTTATTACTAATGTTGGCTAAGCCAATCCCACATCAACTGAATCGCCTGCGCTTGAGTTAGTGCGCCACTATTGAGACCGTCAAAGGCCTGTTGTTCGACCTTATCTTTGTCGTGCGCCTCGACAATCGGTTGCGGCCATAGATTGGCAACACTACTGTCGCCGCCGGAGTTGAGAGGAATTAGGTGGTCAAATTCATAGTTGTGCCAGTCGGACTCTGCAATTCCATAGACCTGAGCTACTTGAAGTTTTTTGTAATGGGAGACGTTTCTCTTACAATAAGCCAAATGCGCCTTATACCGGTACTGTACGAAGTCGGGATTGCTGGGCGTGCAAAGCTCACCAGGCGTCACATTGGAATTCGGTTGTGTGGCAAAGACCATAGAACAGGACATTGAAATTACTAAGAACAGAATTTTTTTGGTCATAGAACCCTCCTGTTGACTATTTGGCGCAACAAAAATTTTAATTGCAACCGGAGTTGGGATTTTGACCATATTCGTGTTCAGCGAATCGAAGATTCATTACGTTTACGCAAGGATTAGATTGTCGAATTGACATGATCTCTATGTCCGGCTCGCTTTCCAAAATTTTCTATTAACCTCTGCGCTTTTCATCTCGATGACCACTAGGACGTGACGATGTGAATATAAATGGTTCGCCACGCTCTGAACGCGACTAGCCGCCGCTTGCAATTCTAGCATATTCGTTCAGAGCATTTTCAAGATATGAGTATGATTGGGTATTTGCGTTCATGGCACGCAACTTCATTTTGTACGTCGATAAGCTGCTCTCATTCAAAAACGGAAGAATATTTTGTGCCGCTGCTTCGGACGAGAACTGCCCGCCTCTCGAAATTAGATCGGCGAGGAAAATATGAACGAGGTTCTCTGCAGGCGTTCCCAAATAACGTTTGAACTCAGACATCGTTTGACTAACGAGCAACGGGTCCGAAGTGCCATGCACGCCTTTGATTGTCGCCTTCAAATTTTCTGTATCCAGGGGTAGACCTGAGAATATTTTGAGACACGCCTCTTGAACGTAGGGGTCTAGATTTAAAATCATGACCCGGGCAAGTTTCGAGATTTCGTTGCGGGCCGTGGGATCTCCTCTGTTGTTATCCCAGTACTTGAGCATGGCGGCGCTGATCGCGTGTCCAAGAGCAAGCTCATAGGAGCGGGGATCGGTCTCAGGAAAGCTACAGTTTTGAATTTGGTAACACCTCTGTAGGGAGTAGATTTTTTGCAACTCTTCATCATTTGCGGCTGGTGGTTCGATTTTTACAAATTTAGGTGACGCAAGAAGAGACGACGCACGAACTGTTGGTGAAGCAGACTGATCGGTAAGCATTTTTTTTGTGAAGGCGGCAGGCTCTCGTCGGGCCCGCTCTGCCGAATTAAATTTATGAAATATTAGAGTTAGTCCGAGCGATCCGATGAGAACGACCAAGAATACTTTTAGCTTGATGTTCATATTCTTAGTTGCTCAACCGTATGGCCCAGGAAGCCGTGGAATTTTGCGGCAGCAGTTCGCCGCCGTATATGTGACCGTGATGGCCCGCATACGCTACTCGATAAAACATAAAATTTGACGATCCGGTGACAATTACATCTTCGACAAAAATTTTGGTTCCGTTTGCAATGTTGATCAAAACACCGTTGTCGTAGTCGGAGCGCAAGTTTATCCCTGCGACATTTGTGATTCGAATATTGTCACCTTTTTGCACGAGCGCTGGCGCAGCCGTTGTAGCGGGATTTGGCGTAGGTGGTTGCGTCGATTGCACAGCTGCAGTGAGCCAGTCGGCGTAATTCTGCTTAGTGCCGCCGTAGACATAGCCGTCGCCCTCAAGCGAATGAATTTTGTAGTAGCGATCATTTGTCGGAAAATTTCGGACTTCGAAATCGAGAATTTCAACGATCTCACCCGAGGTAACCGTCGCCAAACGTCCGCCGCCGGGAGTTGCCCGCAAGTTAAGCGCTCGGGTCATGTTCGCATGTGTGCCTACGGCGAGTAGCGTGGGATCGTACTGGGCACATAGGATGTGTCGATCTTCGTCGACGTGCATGAGCTTGGAAAAGGCAGAATCGTCGATGCTCAGCGGAATTAAATTGAGTCCACCGTCAAGGGCCGTCAAGCAAATGGAGTCTCTATACTGATCAACACAAGCAAATTTTCCGTCCTTGAGAATACAGTATTTCCCCGTCGAAGTTTTTAAAATTTGTTTTGGTTGGGGAGATTGGCCAACCGGGGCCGGTTGGGGTGAGGGTGCTGGAGCAGGACCAGGAGTGGGCTGGG
>JAYVPG010000084.1:0-59091 GCA_043757545.1 Pseudobdellovibrionaceae bacterium | reverse complement strand
ATCTGCACCCATCGCCATCGCGGTCCTAAGCGCGTCGCTCACGCGGGTTTTTGGCCCGACGCTCACTACGGTCACTTGTCCCGCGCCCTTTGCCTCTTTGAGCTTGAGCGCCTCTTCAACGGCGATCTCATCATAGGGGTTCATGATCCACTTGATGCCGGTTTCTTCGATTCCCGATTTGTCGGCCTTGAGTTGAATCCGCGACTCGGTGTCGGGCACTTGCTTGATACATACAAAAATCTTCATTCCATGCTCTCCGCGTTACGAGGCGTGTAGGTAGACCTTTGATTTTTTGCGAGGTAAGCAATTGAAAGTCAATCTATAAGAATCTCAAGGGCTTAACAGATGCAAAATGGTGGCGGAAAACGTTGTGGATCGTGCGGTTGGATCGGCTCGCTCGTCGGCCGTAAGCAGCTCATCGCCTTTACTGGCTTGGGTTTGAGCGGATTTCTACTGACGCACATGGCAGGCAACATGCTTATCTTGGTCAGTGCACAGAGCTATAATGAGTACGCCCACGCGCTGACGTCGAATCCGCTGCTGATTGTTGCCGAGGTTGGCTTACTCGCGATGTTCGCGTCACACCTGATGTTTGCTTTGTGGCTCAGTTGGATTAATTTTAAGGCGCGCGATTCGCGCTACGCGATGATGTCGAGTGGAGCCAAGGGAACGTCTTGGACACAGCGGAGTCTATGGGCGCAAGGGCTGCTGATTTTGGCATTTCTGATCCTGCACCTGATTACCTTCAAATATGGACCGCACTATCTTGTCAATTATGGCAAAGGTGAGATTCGCGATTTGCATAAACTCGTGGTCGAAGTTTTTCACAGCCCGATCTATGATCTTTGGTATTTAGTCGCCCTTGTGGTTTTAGGTTTTCACTTGAGTCACGGGGTGGGCTCAAGCTTTCAGACCTTGGGTGTGAATCATCCGCGCTATAATCCATTGATCAAAGGCTTTAGTGTATTCTATGCAGTTATGGTGATTTGCGGATTTGTTTCGCAGCCGATTTATGTTTATTTCATTCACCGAGGATAGTGATGGCTACCGTATCGCCAAAATTAGATTCTAAGTCACCCAAGGGGCCCATTGAAAAGCGCTGGGATGATCACAAGTTCAATATGAAACTGGTCAATCCGGCCAACAAACGCAAACATACAGTAATTGTTGTCGGCACCGGGCTTGCGGGAGCCTCTGCGGCTTCGAGCTTGGCGGAGCTGGGTTATAAAGTGAAAGCATTTTGTATTCAGGATTCTCCGCGCCGTGCACATTCGATTGCCGCACAGGGTGGGATCAACGCCGCGAAAAACTATTCTAATGATGGCGACTCGGTTCACCGCTTATTTTACGACACGGTCAAGGGCGGAGACTTTAGATCTCGCGAGAGCAATGTCTATCGCCTGGCCCAGGTTTCGACGGCGATTATCGATCATAGCGTTGCCCTTGGAGTTCCCTTTGCTAGGGAATATGGCGGATTGCTCGACAACCGCTCATTTGGAGGCTCACAAGTTTCGCGAACGTTCTATGCGCGTGGGCAAACCGGGCAGCAACTTTTGCTGGGTGCGTATTCTTCGATGAATCGTCAGGTGAGCAAGGGAAATATAGAGATGTTTCCTCGCCGCGAAATGCTTGATCTTGTCCAGGTGGGGGGAGTTGCGCGCGGAATTACCGTGCGCAATACCGTCACCGGCGAAATCGAATCCCACGCGGCCGACGCGGTCGTGCTTTGCACCGGGGGCTATGGCAATGTTTATTTTTTATCGACCAATGCAATGAATTCCAATGTGACGGCATCATGGCGCTGTCACCGACGGGGCGCGTATTTTGCAAATCCTTGTTTTACGCAAATTCACCCGACGTGCATTCCGCGCTCGGGCCATTACCAATCTAAGCTCACGCTGATGTCCGAGTCTCTGCGCAACGACGGCCGAGTTTGGGTACCCAAAGAAAAAGGCGACCGGCGCAAGCCTCAAGAAATTTCTGAGAGTGAACGAGACTATTACCTTGAGCGAATTTATCCGAGCTTCGGCAATCTGGTTGCACGCGACGTGGCCTCGCGACAGGCAAAGTTTCGCGTCGATGAAGGGCGCGGAGTCGGCCCGACTGGCGAAGCCGTATATTTAGATTTTTCGGAAGCCATTCGGCGAGTCGGAAAAACTGGAATTGTCGAGAAGTACGGCAATCTGTTTGAAATGTACGAAAAGATCACCAGCGAAAATCCTTTTGAACAGCCGATGCGCATTTATCCGGCAGTTCACTACACCATGGGCGGACTTTGGGTCGATTACAATTTGATGAGCACTATTCCCGGCTTGCATGTGCTTGGTGAGGCGAATTTTTCTGATCACGGCGCCAATCGTTTGGGTGCTTCGGCGCTGATGCAGGGCTTGGCGGACGGATATTTCGTTATTCCCTACACGCTCGGCAACTATATTGCCGCGAACGCACTTCCCCCCGTTGACGCTACTCACGATGCGTTCAAGGCGAGCAAGATCGAAGTGTCGCAACGCCTTAATATATTGCTGACGATCAACGGCACGAAAACGGTCGATGATATTCATAAACAATTGGGCGAGATCATGTGGCACTATGTCGGGATGTCGAGGACTGCGACGGGTCTTAAATCAGCGATCGAAAAAATTCGCGCGTTGCGCACGCAGTTTTGGGCGGACGTTAAGGTTACGGGCGAGCCGAATTTTAAAAATAGCGAGTTGGAAAAGGCCGGACGTGTAGCGGATTTTCTTGAGCTCGGTGAATTGATGGCGACAGACGCTTTGGCGCGAGAAGAGTCTTGCGGCGCCCACTTTCGCGAGGAACATCAGACTCCCGATAACGAGGCCAAGCGCGACGACGAACATTTTTCGCACGTGGCGGCGTGGGAATTTACGGGCCGCGCTGATGAGACGAAGTGGATCGAGTTTAAAGAGCCGCTCGAGTTTGAATACGTGCACCCGTCACAGCGCAGTTACAAATAGGTGAAACATGGCTGAAGACAACGCAATGACCTTGAAATTGAAAATCTGGCGACAAACAGGCCCGCAGGCTCCAGGAAACTTTATGGAGCATCAAGCGACGGGCGTGACTCCCGACATGTCTTTTTTAGAAATGCTTGACGTCGTGAACGAAGAATTAATTCGTGACGGAAAACTTCCCGTAGAGTTTGACCATGATTGCCGTGAGGGAATTTGCGGCTCTTGCTCGATGGTGATTAACGGCAATGCCCACGGTCCGGACGTCGCGACGACAACCTGTCAGCTACATATGCGTCGATTTAAAAATGGCGACTCGATTGTCGTTGAGCCGTTTCGCGCCAAGGCGTTTCCCATCGTGAAAGATTTAATTGTGGATCGCTCGGCATTTGATCGCATTCAACGTGCGGGCGGCTACATTTCCGTCAACGCGGGCGCGGCTCAAGACGCCAACAGTTTACCCGTCGCAAAAAAAGATGCGGACTCGGCATTTGCTGCAGCGACGTGCATAGGATGTGGAGCGTGCGTCGCCTCTTGCAAAAATGCATCTGCTTCACTTTTTACGGCGGCGAAAATTTCTCATTTGGCATTGCTCCCTCAAGGTCAGCCTGAGCGCGAGCAACGCGTGCTGAATATGGTGGCGCAAATGGAAGAAGAGGGATTCGGCGCATGTACAAACACGGGCGCGTGCTCAGCCGCGTGCCCTGTCGGAATCAGCCTAGAAACGATCGCGCGAATGAACCGAGAATTTCTAAAAGCATCGCTTAATCGTCGGTAAAATCGCACCCCTAGGGACGCTTTCTGCACAAGGTTTCGACAACCCCCCTAGATGTAGTGTTCTAGACCTTTGGCTCAACCACCCATAGCGAGTTATGAACACTAACCCCCAGAGTTATCCACAGACAGAATGCAGCAAACCATAGTTCCCTCGACCTAAGACCTGTATTTTGGGGGAAATTTTCCCGTTTTTGCCGGTTCGGGTGTCTTAAACCTAGTGGCCGCTCCTAGGGCTCATCTCGAATTAAACATCACTGAATCTTCGACACATGCCGATAAGAACTTTTGAGGGAGGGGAAAATATGCGCCGAATTGGTGACCTCATGAAGGATCTTGGTTTCAACAAAGATGCGCCGATAGAATCGCAAAAGGCGTTTGTTCGTCATCTGATCCGCTCAGCAAACGCTACATCTCCACAAAACTCTTTACAGATTCCAGAACAAAGGTCGGGTTCCGGCCAGCTTTCATTTGATCCCGACATTCTTGGAATTCGCGAAACTGAACCGCTTCCTAAAAAAGCAAACTCACGCCGGTAGTACTTACGCTACAAAACAAAACTTAAAAAAAATAAAAGTCATTGCGGGAGTTTTCCAAGCTGGTACCATTTTGGAACTGGTAGGGATACAGCGCTGAAGGATTCAGCAATCCCCTTCACGGATGAGGGGCTTTGTTACCTCCAAACCAACAATTCTAAGCTCAAGACGAGCGGAGGAAAAATGACTCACGGAAGATCCCTGGCGACCTTATTGTTTGCACTTTGCGCAGCGACGGCAAATGCGAAGAGCTTTCCGGCAGTGCCTGGACAATTTATCGTCAAGCTCAAATCCACAACTAGCATCATGAGCACGGGGAACTTAGAACAAGCTCTCGGCGCCACGGTCAAACAACAGGTTTCCAAAAGTTTAGGTTTGATACTTGTTCAGCGTCCGCTCGTCGAGACCAGCGCAACATCGCTGAACGCACTCGCACACAACGCTATGGTCGAGTACTCAGAGCCAAACTATATATACAGAGTCGTTGGCGGGGCTGCAGATGCTCCGACGGATCCCGAATTTAAAAATCTTTGGGGCATGTCCAATACCGGACAAGATGTGACTGGAGACGCGGGCACATTTAAAGCTGTTCCCGGAATGGACATCGACGCCGTTCGCGCTTGGCAAGTTGAGACGGGCTCAAAAGACGTTATCGTTGCCGTGATTGATACGGGCGTGAACTATATGGAACCCGATCTTATGGAAAACATCTTCGTCAACACGGTTGAGCGTGACGGCAAAGCGGGCGTGGACGACGACGCCAACGGATTTGTGGACGATATTCATGGCTATGATTTCACTGGGAAAGATGCAGATCCGATGGACGTCTATGGCCACGGCACCCATGTGAGTGGAACAATCGGTGCGCGCCCCAATGATGGTGTTGGCGTTGTTGGAGTCGCATGGAACGTGCGCATCCTCCCCGTTCGTTTCTTGGGCGATGACGGCGGCGGCACACTTGCTGATGCAGTTTCCTCGATCGAGTACGCGATCACGATGAAAGCGAATATTATGAGCAACTCATGGGGCGGCGGCGGTTTCAGCCAAGCACTCTATGATGTGATCAACAAAGCAAAAGCCGCTGGGATTTTGTTTGTTGCAGCAGCCGGCAATGATGGCAGCAATAACGACGTCACGGCTTCATATCCGTCGGGCTATGACCTAGACAACATTGTTGCAGTTGCCGCATATGACCCCACGGGAACGCTGGCGAGCTTTTCGAACTACGGAAAAACGAAAGTGCACGTTGCGGCTCCTGGAGTGGACATTGTGAGCCACACCATGAAAGGTCTTGAGAGCTGGTCAGGAACTTCGATGGCGACACCGCACGTTTCCGGTATCGCGGCATTGCTCTTGTCGCAGGACATGACCCAGACTTATCTTGTGATCAAACAACGCATGATTGATTCTGCACGGATGACGGGCGCTCTGCGCACACGCACCCAAGCGGGAATGGTGAATGCGTACTACGCGTTGACCAATCAAAAATCGCCAGAAGATCCGAATGATCCGTTTAGCTGGTCAAAGAGCGCAGACACTGCGGCAACGGACCACCCATATGCGAACAAAACGACAAAGGATTTCACGTTCACAGTTCCAGGCGCGACGAAAATCGCAGTTTATTTCTCACGTTTTGAAACTGAAAGTGGATACGACAAAGTCACGTTTAAAAACGCAGCAGGCACAGTCATTGGCACTCTGAGCGGCCAACTCGGCGAAGCTTACAGCCCCGTTATTGACGGCGACACGGTAACAATGACTTTCACCTCTGACGACAGCGCAACATTCTACGGCTTTGACGTCGGCGGAATCGCTTACAAATAGTAGATAAAAGGTACGGCGTACTTTTTAGTAAAACCCATTCGCAAGAGTGGGTTTTTTATTTGGAGTGGGTGTAGCGCGAGAGAAAACGATCGATTTTCAAGTTCACTAAGTCGGGCATATCCAGCTGTGTGCAGTGCGAACCATAGGGAACCATGAAGAACTCACTGCCGCGCACGAGATTGTGCATTTCTTCTTGATGCGCCTGGGGCGTGACCGAATCTTGCTTGCCCCCAATAATTATCGTCGGCACAGCGATTCGTTCGAGCACCGGCTTGCCGTCGTACTGAAGCATGCTTTCAAATAACTCAATAAACGCACTCAAATCCATAGAAGCCATTCCACGCGCGTAGATTTCAATGTCTTTTAGGCTGGTGAGCTTGAGATTAAATCCTCCGGCCATCGCGCTGAGCTGCACAGCGAGGGGATTCTGCACGGCCGTTTTAAATAAAAATGAAAGGGTCTCGGGCATCGTTTGATATCCCGATTTAAACGCGTGGAAAAACTTGCCGGTGAGATCGCTTCCGAACATCCCCTGCAATGGATTTTGCGCAAAGCCGTTAATAAATACCAAGCTGTGCGTCAGCTCTGGGAAAAGATCATAGTGACGCGCCAACATCTGCACGCCAAAGCTGTGGCCCCAAAGACTGGCCTTTTGAATCTCAAGGTGATCTAGCAAGCCCTTAAGATCGTGAGCCATAGCATCCATACTCAAATTTTCACGATTTTCAGGAACCTCAGAGTGATGATGCCCGCGGTAATCATAGGCGATCACTTTGTAACCTTGAGAGAAGTGACGAATCTGATGGCGCCAATGATTGATCACGCAGCCAATCCCATAGTTCAAAACGATCGGGAATCCCTCGCCACGCACTTCATAATAAATCTTTGTTCCGTCAAAACTGCGGAACGTGCCAGTTTCTTTTGGGACTAGACTCATTCGATAAAATCCACTTCGATAATGGTTTCAAGTATTCGAATGGTATCTCCCACACGAAGCACTTGGCTGTCTACACCTTGTCCGTTCAGCTGAACGATCTCAGGATGTGTCGTCTTAAATAGGATTCCGTCGCTAGTCGGCGAAACTTCAAAACATATAGTGGGTGCGCCGGGCTCCCAAATCGGAAGATCCAGCGAGGCCGAACCGATTTTTCGCGGCCCATAGCCCACCACCCAGCGCGAATTCGCCTGAAGCCCGCGCACAAAATCCAAAACCAACGCCGGTTCCATGCTGGCCACCGGCCGTCTCTCTTCGCTGAACTTGTCTTTTTGTAAGGTCATAAATTCGGCCAGGAGTTCATGCCAATAGCGAGCGGTCTTGACCTCGGGCGCCGGGAGCGGCGGCGCTACAACAATGGGCGGCGGCGGCCCCCCTGCCAGAACAGGCTCTGGGCGCGGCGCCTCGGCCTTTTTAGGAGACATATCAACCACTTCAAAGCCCTGATCACCAATATAAAAGACCATTCCAACGATCAATGCGATCGTCTCTACCCGCTCCGCTTTGACCCGAGTTCCGTTTTTCGAGTTGTTGTCATGGAGGAGCCATTGCCCGCTTGGTGCCTGAGTGATGCGTGCATGGATAGAAGAGGCCTTGGCATCCGGGATGTTCACCTCGCCCTGCCGGCCGAGGGTCAGCCCGTCTTTTAGTGGAGAGATCTTGTTTTCGAGGGGTCCGCTTAAACCCTTTAAAGCCCAGCTCATTTTTAAGATCTTCCCATACCCTGAGAGCATTTATAAGTCCGGCTTTCGCTTGTCGACCCGGGTATCCCGTGCTACAGCCTTGGACTTCTCTATTCATCCTTGCTCCGCCATAAGGCTGGGCTTAACCCGAAAGGATATCCTAATGGCTGGAAGCAGCTCTAAAGTCCGTCGTAAATATGAATTGGTCGTTATCATGCATCCCGATGCTACTGAGGACGAGCAAAAAGCCTTGTTCCGTAAGAATGCCGAGATCGTGAAGTCATTCGACGGCACCGTGAATCACCTAGACAATTGGGGCAAGCGTAAGTTGGGCAATGCGATCAATCGTGTTGTACGCGGCAATTATTTCCACACGACCTTTGAGGCCACTGGCGGAGCCATCGCTGAGCTTGAGCGTACGATGCGCATCAACGATAAAATTATGCGCTTTCAACACACGCGCTTGGATGACCGTATCAGCCTGACTAAGTTTGTTGAGAAATTCAAAGAAGCTTTGGTTGAGACAGCGAATCGTGAACGTGAACGTGAAATCAAAAACCAACAGCGCAAAGCTATGCGCGCTGAAGGCGGCGGCGGTGGACGTGATCGTGGTGATAGAGGCGATCGCGGTGACCGTGGCGACAGAGGCGATCGTGGAGATCGCGGACAGCGGATGTAATCGCCGATGACCACCGCGCAAAACTCGTTACGCTACATTTTTTTTAGTGTCTGGGCCGTCTTGATGACGGCACTGACGTATATTTTGGGGGCTCCGCCGCTTAAAGTTGTACGTCGCAAAGTCGGACGCGTCGGATATTGGGCTTTGATGACTCTAGTGAGTGTCGGAATCTATTTTCTGCAGGCGAAGATGTTGGCGGTGGCGTTTTTTAGTTTGGTGGTTTTGATTGGTGTATTTGATGAGTTCGAGGAGATGGGCTTTAGCTTTTCATTGAGCGCCTTTTTTACCCTGCTCATCAACTCTCTGCTTTCGGGTGGTGCGTTTGCACTCTGGGTCTTTTATAGCGGACCAAAATGGAGTCAGACGATTTTGACTTCGATCGAAGCGGTGTTGAAGCCGGTCGTTGAGTTGAATCCACGGATTCAGATCAGCTACTTTGACCTGATGTTGCAGCTGCCTTCGATTGCGATCATATCGTGGATGGCCGCGCTCTATGTGGCGATTCTTCTTGAGAGTCGAATGCTCGGCGCTGCGGGTGCGGACGATAGGCGCCCAGCACCGGCGATGCGGCCTCAGCTAGCCACATTGAGATTGCCGGATATGTGCATTTGGGTATTCATCGCCTCGCTTTTAGGAGCGTTTGGCGGAATTCATGTGCAGGTGCTCGAGGCGATAGCGGTGAACACGCTGAACGTTTGTTTGATGCTCTTTTTCTTTCAGGGAATCGCGGTTGTCGCGAAATTTTTTGAAAGTGTGCGCATGAATTCTTTTTGGCAAACGCTGTTTATGGCTCTGATTGTGATTCAGCTTTTTTTATTCGTCAGTTTGTTGGGCCTAGTAGACTACTGGGTCGATATTCGCGCACGTTTGGCGAAACGCAGTGAACAAAAAGAAAAAGAATTTAAACGGGAAACTTAAGTGAGGATATTATGAAAGTGATTCTGCAAAAAGACGTGAAAGACCTCGGCAAAGTGGGCGACATGGTTAACGTGAAAGTCGGCTATGCACGCAACTTTCTCTTTCCACGCAAACTCGCACTGGTCGCAACTGAAAAAAAGCTGACCGAGTGGACACATCTGAAAAAGATGTCCGAAATTAAAAAGAAGAAGGCCGTTGCCGGCCGCCAAGAAGTTGTCACCAAGATGAAGGGCCTCACCCTGAATTTTAAACTTGAGGCCGCCACTGAATCCGAAAAATTGTTCGGATCGGTAACGACGATGGACATTTCAAAGGAACTTGAGAAGCACAAATATCAAATCGATCGTCGCGACATTCATCTGGAAGAGCCGATCCGGCAACTGGGTCAGCACAAAGCGTTTGTCCGTATGGGCGATGGCCTTGAGGCTGAGCTAACGATCGTGGTTGAAAAACTCTAGATATATCGAGGCTCAACGGGGGTAAAAGGGGGCTGCCTGCGGGCGGCCTCTTTGCGTTTTAAGGTCCTCCCCGGCCCCATTAATTATAAGGGAAAACAGGTACTTATAAATATGACTTGACGCATTATGAGACACCTGGTAAATATTACCCTCTTTCCTTAAACGAGGTACGTATGCGCGCTCTGCTTTTGGCCATGGCTTTTTCTATGACTGCGTCTGCAGTTAGCGTCTCCGATCCCTACGCCCCCTCGAATACAAAAGAGCAAAGTCCTGAGTGTCAGGCGCTGCTCTTGGATTTGCGCGCGACCGCCCCTTCGGCAGATGTCGAGGCGCAGTTGCTTAGAGAAAAGCGAGGCCTCGATCTAAAGATCGATGAGCAGGTTCTTAGGCACGGGTCGATTTCCCGTGAAACTGAGCTCAAGGGATTGATCGCTTACGAAAACGTTCTGCTCGCGCTGGCGCGCGGGGACGGCAATGAGATTCTAAAAATCGTTCGTCCGGTCAGCTACATTATGATCGATTCATATCGTACCTTAAGCGGACTCGCTAAGCAGATCGCAGAACTTAAAAAGCGTGAAGCGCTGTCGCATGAAGAGCTCGAAAAGCTCGCCTATTTAGAAGAAGCGTTTAAAATTGAAAGCGTCACGTATGGTGAAAATTACGGGAGCTATATTGCGGCAATGGAGCTTTTGGAATCCGTCGCCAATGGCAAAGGGGTTGCGAATCCTTATGGCGCGATCACGTTGTTTCAGCCTCCGGGCGCGGCCCCTGCACCTCCCGCCCCGGGAGAGGTCGAAAAGGCAGTAGAAGCTGCGCGCGAATCTGAGCTTCCGTCGGCGATGGTTGAATCAGTGGTCGACCATCATGAACCGACCGCCCCCGCGGCAGCGGCAGTTTCTGGCAATCCGAACATCGTTATCACTATCAACGGTACGACTGCGGACACGGGCGACGGCGCGGTGGGCGATGGCAAAAAGCCCGAGCCGACTACGCCCGCGCTGCCGATCGCGGTCCAACAGGTGAACTCAGTTGTGTATGCGCTCACCACCGCGAGAGCCATCAATGCTGCAACCCAGGTACTTAAGCTTCTGAATCCGCAGCTTGAGGCGAGATGGTTCCTCAACAGCCCCCCCGCAACTCCTCCTCCGTCGCTGAACGAGATGTCGACGATGTTCAATCGCAACATTTATGCAATGTTGGCGAAGTTACGGCGTGACTGGAGAGAGCAACAGAAGACGGAGAAGGGTTTTCGCAAAGTGGTCAACTTGTTGTCTGACTTCTATCTAAATATGACCTCTTACGACTATATTCCTGAGCGGTATCGTCGAGTTTTGCTGAAATTTGCGGGCATTCAATATGATCGCCTGATGCTCGAACGCTATTTGGGCAAGATCCTTAAAGTTGTGCAGGTTTCACGCGTGCGCAATGACGCTGGAAATCTTATTTTGATGACCACGGATGAGATGTTGGACCTGCAATATCAAACGCTAAGGGAGTTTAGCTCAAATGCGACGGGCGATGACATGCTGATCACTTTTGCGCGGCTTTCATTTCACAGCTCAACTTGGAGCAACATTAAAAATCACGTCGCGAAAAAAACCACACTCAACAATCGCGTTCAAGGAACCCTCAGTACGACGAATATCGACAAAATATTTTTGGATCGCATGACGGCCGCAGAGGTTCGCGCGGGAGTTCTAAAGGGAATTCCGCTGATCTATCAACCTCAGATAGGCCCGTACATGTGGCTTTTGGGCATGCAGCTGACGTATGCATTTGCGACAGAACAAGCCGTGCAAAATTTCTTAGCGCCGCACGTGCCCAATGTTGTTCATTTGTTTCCGTTTTTAAATTAATTCAAGAATTAGAGGTCGAAGTCGTCGATGGACGACTTTGCCTCGACGAGAACGTCTTGCAAGTAAGAGGATAAAACCTCGCGCACATCTTCAATCGTCAAAGTTTCTGCCGACAAATTTCTCTTCGCAAGAATCTTAGCGATCTCCCGCTCCACCGCTTCTGCCGGCAGTCCCGTGGCATCGACTAAAACTTTAAGAAGACCCGATCCCCGCATTCACCCCTCCATGGGTACACATGTCTTGGACAGCTCAATCAGACCAAAGCGGTTAGCAAAAAGGAATTTCTTTGCGCGGGGCCCGGCCTATAGTCTGGTCACTTTCTCACTCTTACGTATTCCGGGAGATGGACTCCACTTGCTCTCTTGCGGGGGACCTCCGGCAAGCAGGATGCGTTCGCGCCACCAGACGCGATGCCGGCGAGGGCAAGGAGCCCGAGTCCCCGCTCGGTGGATTTCATTCTCTCCATTCAGAAATACGCAAAGTGAATGAACTCGAACCGGAATAATTTAAGCGTTTCCTGATCCCGGAGCGAAATTCAGTGGACGGCCGCCTGGTTTGCGCGAGTTGATTGACGTCGGCGGCGGAGCTTCTGGCATCGGAGCCTCTGGGCCGCGAATCAAATTGTCGAAGATTCCGTACTCGGGGATCCAGCGGAGTTTGGCTGTTCCGGTGGGGCCGTTACGTTGTTTGGCGATGATGATTTCGGCGACGCCTTTGATTTCAGTTTTATCGCGGTCGTAATAGTCTTCGCGGTAGATCATCATGATGACGTCCGCGTCTTGTTCGATGGATCCGGACTCACGCAGATCGGAGAGCATCGGGCGGCGGTCGGCGCGGCCTTCCACGCCTCGATTGAGCTGGGCGAGTGCGATGACGGGGACTTGTAATTCCTTGGCGACGGATTTTAGTAGTTTAGAAATTTCTGAGACTTCGCGTTCGCGACTCTCCATTCGGTTCTTCATACTCATCAACTGCAAGTAATCGATCACGATCATGTCGAGCCCGTGTTTTGCCTTCATTCGGCGAGCTTTGGCGCGAATCTCGAAAGGGCTCACCCCCGACGAATCATCGATAAACAATCCGGTTTCGCTCAGAGCGGCTGCGGTGTTGATCAATCGTGGCCAGGCCTGATCGTCAATTTTTCCCACGCGCAAATCAGAAAGGCGAATTTTGGCGCTCGAGGCGAGCATACGAATCATCACTTGCTCTTTGCCCATTTCCACCGAGAAGTATGCAACTTTTTTCTTTTCGCGAAGAGCGGCGTGCAGAGCGATATTGAGCGAGAGTGCGGTTTTCCCCATGGACGGCCGGGCCGCAAGAATCGTTAACTCGCCAGGATGAAAGCCGGCGGTCATTTCGTCGAGTTCAGTAAAACCACTGGGCACGCCCGTGATCATCATCTGGCTGGCGTAAAGGCTTTCGATCTTTTCTAAGCTGACTTTCACCAACTCAGAGGCGTCAGTTAAACCGTTTGTCGTTTTGCTCTCAGTCAGTTGGAAAACGCGGGCCTCGATCGAATCGAGGAACGAATCCATATTTTCAAACTCTTGTGTATAGGCTTTATCGACAAAGTCTTGGCTCGAGTTGATGACTTTTCGAAGCAATGATTTTTCCTGCACAATTTTGGCGTAAGAAGAAATATTCGCGGTAGAGGGAGTCTGATCACTCATCTCTGCCAAATAAGCCGCGCCGCCAATGCTTTCCAGCTCACCTTTTTCCATCATTAAATTGGAAACGGTCACTAAATCAGCAGGCATCTCGCGGCGATGCAGCTCGCGAATCGCAGCATAGATTCTTTTATGTGAGGGCTTGTAGAAGTCGTCTTCAACGAGAATTTCAGAGACGTCGTCCCAGGCCTCTTGCTCAAGCATCAGCCCACCGAGAATCGATTTCTCGGCTTCCATATTCTGTGGTGGTAAACGACTGTCCATGCATACCCTACATTGTGTAAGAATGTTTGCGGGACCTATCAAGTGATGAAAATCGAGGTGGCCCGCGGATGCTGATATTTTACGACTTTAAGCGCGTAATTTAGTTGGATCCACTTCTAACGCGGATTTTATAACTATCAATCTTTTTCTTAAGAGTATTTCGGTTGATCCCGAGCATTTTCGCAGTCTTGACCTGGTTGCCGTTATAGACACGCAACGCCAGCTCGATCAGGGGCTTTTCGACCTGCTCAAGAACGATTTTATGAAGGCCATCGAGTTCAACTTGAGCCTCGTGCTGCTGTTGAAAAAGGACTTCCAACTTACTGCGCACCAATTTTTCTAAACTGATGGTTTGCAGATTTGCGACGAGAAGACTGTCTGAGTTTGTTACGGTCGAAGACATGTAAAGGAAACCCCCATTGGCGACGAGATTCAAGGTTCTAAATGAAAAGGAAGCTGCGGTCAAACTCCGCGCGCGGTGCTCGGCCAAATATATTTGTGCATCTGCAATTGGAGTCGCGCTCGCGAATTTTCGTGCAGAATTTTTTCTGCGAGCCATTGCTCAGTGACCATTTTAAATGATGGGCTGTATAAAACGTTTGATTTTTCAAAAAGGTTCTTTTCACGAGCAAAGTTTTCTGCCCAGGTGAAATCGTTCTCGGAGCAGATGACGAACTTAAATTCCGTATGGCCGTTCGCAAAATTTAAATTTGCAATTGTAAATGCTCCAGGCGCGCCACTGTCCGGAGTTTTAACATCAATTATTTTTTTAACGCGCACATCTACTAGCGCACAGTCTTTGTCGCCGCTGGTTTCCAGCGAAACGTTGTAACCAAGATCGCAGAGTGTGGACATCAATTCATGAATATTTTGCTGAAGCAGCGGCTCGCCACCGGTGATACAAATATAGCGCGCGGGATAGCTCTGTATCTTTTCAATAATATCACTCAGGTCCATAAACTGGCCCTCATGATAGGCATAGGTGGTGTCGCAATAAGTGCAACGCAAATGGCAGCCCGACGTGCGCACGAAGACGGTTGGGAAACCGGCCCATGAAGATTCGCCCTGAATACTAAAAAAGATCTCGTTGATCTTAATTTCTTTGCTTAAACCCATACGTTTGTCCTAGAGGCTTACTACACTGGGCCATGGAAATCCAGACTTTCAATCCTATATATGCTCCCATAAACTGTTGTAATGAAACGTTTATTCGAAAAGTATCGCAGCGACCTCAACGGACTGTTCTGGCTCTTTCTCGCGGTGTTTGTCGGTGTGGCCTTAGCGAGTTATTCTCCGCAAGATCCGTCTCTGAATTCTTTTGTGCAAAATACAAAACCACATAATCTCTGTGGCTATTTGGGCTCATTTCTTAGTGATTTGTTATTGCAGGCGTTTGGCTTGCCCGCGTGGGTGGTGGTGTTTGGCTCTCTTCGCCAGGCGATCGTGAATTTTTCGGACCGAAAGCCACGCAAAGAAAAAACACACTGGTGGCTTGATGTCGTTTTACTGCTGAGTGTGACTTGTTTGATCAGCCTGCATTTCGGCGCCGTCCGCATCTATGGCGAGCAGATTCGCTTAGGAGGCTGGGTAGGATATTTTGTCACCAAGGGTTTGGTTAAGATTCTTAACGAAGTCGGGCTGGGGATACTGCTGTGGACGTGTCTTGCGGCGCTTCTTGTTTTTTACACCGACCGCACTTGGTCCGAGCTGATTCAGCGGCCACGCGAAAATGCGGAGGATATGCTCTCGAGCTGGTGGTCGACGCTGACTAATTTTAGCTCGGCGATTCGTTCGACGCGTCCGAGCCCGGCCTTTGCGCAAGGGGCTGCGGGCCCCGCGCAAAACCAAACCTTTTTTAAAATCCACTCTGAAAGTGACGGGCGAAGGATTGAACAGGTTGAGGCCGATGGCCGGAAAACCCAGTCGACCGAAGAGCCACATGAGGATGAGGTTCTTCGTGCCCCCATAACCGGCTTTTTAAAGGAACAAATCCAGTCGCGAATCACTCGCCCCAAACGCGCGATCGTGCGCATTCCCCGGCGTGTAGAAAATTGGCACTTGCCGAAGCTTTCGTTGCTCGAAGATCCGCCCTCCACGCGCACTCGTCTGGACGAGCGCGAAATCAAAGGCAAGGCGCGACTCTTAGTGGAAAAATTGGCGCAATTTTCGGTGCGCGGTGAAGTCGTGGGAATTAAACCGGGACCTGCGGTAACAATGTTTGAATTTAAACCTGCGCCGGACGTGAAGATCAGTCGGATCACGGATTTAGCCGACGACTTATCGCTCGCACTGAGTAGCGAATCCGTGCGCATTATTGCGCCCATTCCCGGGCGCGACGTGGTGGGGATTGAAACCTCCAATTCATCACGCGAGGCCGTATTCCTGAAAGATATTATTTCGCAGGAGCCGTTTTGGAATGAAGAGTGCAAACTCCCGCTCGCCCTTGGCCGCAAAGCCGATGGGGAGCCGAGGATTGTCGACCTGCGCAAGATGCCACATCTTTTGGTGGCCGGCTCGACGGGCTCTGGAAAATCCGTATTTATCGTATCGATGATCACGGGCCTTTTGTTTCGCCATTCTCCCAAGACGTTACGCTTAATTTTGGTCGATCCTAAGCAGGTGGATTTGGCGGCGTTTAATGAAATTCCACACCTGATCATGCCTCCGATTCGCGAAGCAAAAAAGGCCGTCGGCGCTTTGCGCTGGGCGATCCGTGAAATGGAAAAGCGCTACCGTTCGATGTCGAAATTCGGCGCGCGCGGGCTGGAATCGTTCAATGAAATGGTGACGGGATTGAGTGAGGAGAATACTCAAGAGCACGTCACCACCAATGAAGCGCTTGAGGGCGCATATCACCCCGAGTCCTATTATTTTCAAGAATTGCCGTACATCGTGATTGTCGTCGAAGAATTTGGCGACTTAATGTCCGTCGACAAAGTGAACGTGGAGCAAGCGGTTGTGCGTTTGGCGCAAATGGCCCGCGCCTGCGGGATTCACCTTGTGCTCGCCATGCAGAGTCCGCGCCGCGATGTGGTCACGGGACTAATCAAAACGAATATTCCCGGACGAATTAGTTTTAAAGTCGCCAGCAAAATGGATTCGCGAATTATTTTGGACGAGGGTGGCGCCGAGCGCTTGCTGGCCCGCGGGGATATGCTCTTTTTAGCTCCAGGAGTTTCAAAACCTGAACGACATCATGGACCGTTTCTATCGGAAGATGAGATTCATCGCGTGATCGAGACGTGGAAAATTCAGGGTGAGCCGGAATACGATGCCCTCGCCATGAAGGCGATCGAAGGCTCGGGCGGCGGATTTGACGTGGACGGAGGATCTTCTGGTGGCGGCGGCAACGAAGGTCTTGATGGTTTTGGCGACGATGAAATTAAAGACGAGCGCTACGATGAAATCATCGCTTGGGTGGCCTCACAAAAAGAAGTAAGTGCGTCGCTCTTACAAAGAAAATTTCGTTTAGGATATCCTCGCGCCGCTCGCATGATTGAAATATTCGAATCCGAGGGCGTCGTTGGACCTACCAATGGATCAAAACCCCGAGTCGTACTTGTGCGTGAACTTCCGCGGTGAGTAAACCGTGGGGGCCGCACACACGAATCGTCGTCATCGGCTCGAGTGGCGCGGGCAAAAGCACTTTAGCTCGCCGACTCAGTCACATTCTCACTATCCCACAGATCGATTTGGATGCGCTCAACTGGGAGGCCGACTGGAGGCAAGTGAGCGACCAAGTTTTTCGTGAACGCGTGCGAGCGGCCATTGAGCGACCCGGAGGCTGGGTCGTCGCGGGACACTATCACAATGTACGCGCGCTGACGTGGGCAAATGCGGACGCGGTGATTTGGCTCGACTATTCGTTTCCTGTCGTATTTTGGCGCGCTCTCAAACGCACTCTTATGCGCAGTCTTAAGGGAGAGGTGCTGTGGAACGGCAATCGCGAATCCCTTTACATGGCTTTCTTTACCAAAGACTCCATTCTATTGTGGCTACTCCAGACATTTTATCGTCGCCGCCGACAGACTCCGGTGCTCTTGAGTGAGTTTCCACAGGTGCAGGTCTTTCGCTTTCACAAAAGTCGCCAGGCGATTGAGCTGTTGCGCTCTCTTGAGGGCCAAAAATAGTTGCATTTGCCCCTGGCTCCTGATGAATTACTCAAATCATGTGGCTATTGACGCTCTTTATTTATGTAAACAGTTGGGCCGCAGAACCGCCCGTCAGCGCGATTGAGCAAGCCCAGAGCTTGGCTTTAAAAAAAAATCGGCAAGAGGCCGCCCTCCTTTTAGTTAAAGCCATCGAGAGCTCTTCGCCATTTGGTAAAACTCGCGCCAAACAGATCGATGCACTCAATGGGATTGCCGAAGTTTTTTTTACCGACAAGGGACAAAAACTTTATGAGGCTGGGCAGTCGACCATGTTTGAAAATCCCGACGTCGCGCTCACTCAGTATCGTGCGGCCTTGGAGTTCGAGGATGGCAACATATTGATTCTCGAGAATATTGCCCGCATTCAGATTGGCAAAGCCGATTGCGATGGCGCGCTGGTCACGGTAAAAAAAGCGCGCACGCTCAACCCATTTCTTGCGGAGCCGGCCGTGCTTGAGTTGCGCGCCCTGATTTGTCAGAAAAGTTTTGAGGCATTTCGTGAAAAGCTCAAGCTCTTACCCGCCCTAGTAAAGAACCAGGAGTCGATTGTACAATATTTAATCGCACAAGATTTTATCCAACAGAAAATGTGGCGCAAGGCGAATGACATTCTAACCAGGGTCAGCGAGGAGCAGCCGAGATTTCCCGAGGCCTACTATTTATTGACGAAGACGGCGACGGCATTAGATCGCGAGGCCGACAACTCGGCGCAAAAATATGTTTCCTTGTGTAAAGGTCTGACGATTCGCGATCGCAAACAGTTTTCGCTTGAACCACGCCTCTGCGTGAATGCGAAGGAAGTAGAAGATGACTTGGCCAAAAAAACAACTGACCTGTAGCGCTCTATTTTTGGCGAACTTGTTTGTTCTGCTGGGATGCGGAGTTAGGGGCGACCCTTTGCCCCCCGAGCGCCCACCGGAAATCGGTCGTGGGCGTCCAACCTATCGTCGCGCCACGGAAGAAATCAAAATCGAAAAAAATCGCGGACGAGACACCATGCCTGAAAACGAAAAAGAGGACTCGGACGATGACGAAAGGGAATAATCTGCGCGGAGTTATTACCGCCCTCGTCACGCCATTTAAAAATGGGGAGCTCGACAAGAAATCATTTGTTCGCCTTCTGCATCAACAGCTGGATCAGGGCGTAGACGGATTCGTCATCAACGGTACGACGGGCGAGAGCCCGAGTCTTCTTCTTGATGAAGTTCGCCAATTAGTACAGATCGCAAAAACTGAAACGGCAGGGAAAGTTCCACTGATCGTTGGCACGGGCGGCAACTCGACGGCGCGCACCTGTGAAATGAGTGTAGAGGTTTGCAAGTGGCAGCCCGACGCACTTCTTGTCGTGGTCCCCTATTACAATCGCCCCCCGCAGCGGGGTTTAAGCGAGCATTTCAAACAGGTGGCGCGTGCATCCACGGTCCCCGTCTATCTTTACAACGTTCCCTCGCGCACCGTCGCCAGCCTTGATCCAGAGACGACTGCCGAGCTGAGCGCCGTGGAGAACATAAACGGAATTAAAGATGCGACTGGAAATATGGAGGTTACTGCCACACTCAAGAGGTCCGTACGGCCCGGATTTGTACTGTTGTCTGGTGACGACGTCAGCTGTGTGGATTTTTGTGCGCGCGGCGGAAGCGGTGTGATTTCGGTCAGCTCACATATTATTGCGGCCGAGATGCGTGAATATTTAAGTCGCGCCAGCTCATCCGCGAGCGATGAATATAAAAAGAAATATGCAGATTTAATGAAATGGCTCTATATCGAGGCCAATCCGATTCCGGTTAAGATGGCGCTGCATTGGATGGGCGTGATTGATTCTCCGGAATTGCGCTTGCCACTTGTGGCACTGGATCGAAAATTTCATGAGGAATTCAAAACGTGTCTAAAAAATCTCAAAAAAATATCTTAAAAATTGCGTTGAGTGGAGCTTCGGGCCGCATGGGCCAAGAGATCCAAAAATTGGCAAAAGGCGACGCCATGGGCTTGCGCATCGGGACGCAAATCAATAGTTCCGCCGACTGGAAAAAGGTAAAGCCTGCGATGGTCGATATCGTGGTCGACTTTTCTCTTCCGCAAGGAATGAACGAGGCGATCGCTTGGTGTGTGGCGAATTCCAAGCCGTTAGTTTCGGGAACGACGGGGTTGGCGCCAGCGGATCTTGCCCAGCTTAAAAAAGCGAGCGCCAAGATCGCGCTGCTCTACTCCGCGAATATGAGTTTGGGCATCGCCGTATTCGGCGAAATGCTTAAAGCGTTTAAAGCTTTGCCGGATTGGGATTTTCAAATCGAAGAGGCGCACCATAGTCAGAAAAAGGACAAACCCAGCGGCACGGCGCTGCTTTTACAGGAAAAACTCTCCGCTATCGTCAAGCGCAAGCTGCCTCCTCCGAACGCAGTTCGCGGCGGCGGAATTCCTGGAATCCATCAGGTTTGGGCTATGGGACCCGAAGAGGCCCTAGTTTTACAGCACACCGCCTTCAATCGTACGGTTTTCGCCCGGGGAGCGCTCCAGGCGGCGCGCTGGCTGTTTGACAAAAAACAACCTGGACTCTATGACTTATCCCATCTCTACAGAACGACCTAAAGCACAAGGAGCCTTACCCCATGCAATTTTATATCGACTCCGCCGACATTGAAGAAATTCGCCAAGCTAACAAACGCGGTTGGGTCGATGGGGTCACGACAAATCCCACGCTCGTTGCAAAAACGGGTCGCCGGCATGAAGAAGTGATTAAGGACATCTGCAAAGAGGTGAAAGGTCTGGTTTCGGCCGAAGTCTTGAGCCTTGAGTCCAACGAGATGGTACGCGAAGGTTTGGTCCTCGCGAAGATCGCGGATAACGTTGTAGTTAAAATCCCGATGTGTGAAGAAGGTTTAATTGCGGTTCGCCGCCTAGCTTCCGAAGGTATCAAGACCAACGTCACGTTGGTGTTCTCTCCCCTGCAAGCCTTGCTTGTGGCTAAGGCCGGCGCCACTTTGGTTAGTCCTTTTGTGGGCCGCCTTGACGATATTGCAACTGACGGCATGGACGTGATTACTCAGATTACTCAAATCTTTGAAAACTACGATTTGAGTACTCAAGTTTTGGTGGCGAGCATTCGTCATCCCATCCACGTGATGCAATCGGCAATGGTTGGCGCAGATATCGTCACTTGCCCGTACAAAGTGATGCAACAACTCGTCAATCACCCGCTCACCGAAAAAGGTATCGCGCAGTTCTTGAAAGACGCGCAAAACGTGCCAAAGTAGTTGGATGTTGAGAGCGTTTTGTTTAATCGCCTTTTGCACAATCCTCAGCTGCGCAACAATTGAGACTTCCCCGGTATATGCTTCGCGTATCAATGGGATAGACGCGCCCTTGCTTAGTCTTCAGCACATAGTCTCTGGATTTTTACCGGTGGGCGTGCGCACGGTCAGTCCCAATGGGCGTGAGTTTCTCTCGAAGTATTTTGTCATCGGCGAGAAGGAATATAAACCCGCCGATGATGCCCTTGATCGCTATTACGTCCAGATTATCGTTCTGGGTGATCGTAGACCCTATGATATAGAAATCTCGGCCACTCGAGAAAAGCGCGTGCTGCGTGGAGAAGACTTTACCTACGTGGTCACGGGTCACGATCGGCGACTAGCCAAAGAGCTTGTCACACAGCTTCGTGAGCAACTAACCAAACGTCGCGAAGATCGCAACATTATTGACGATTTCAGGGTATTTTAAATAGACTATTCATGAGTGTTCAGGTGAATGCTCAAGCACTTCACGGATGAAGGAAGTTTCGTGCACAAGTATGCGCGGCGAAAAAATCATCATGTCTTTTGGGCGCGAATTCTTGGCGTCGCCATCGTGCTATTTCCGTTGTCACTTCATCATGTTGATTTCCGCGCGACTTTTTCCTTAGGTCTTTCGGTTTCTGCGCACAAAGCTTCGCCGGCCTATGCCGCGCTTGAAGATCTGCGTGAGAACTACACCGTCGAAGTTCCGAGCGTTCCGGAAAGAGTGCAACAGATTGCGGCCGGTGAATCGTTCAATGTGAAAACCTCGCACACCCCGATGAGTGTTCGCCAGGTGGCAATGAGGGGCATGACGATTCACGCGCCGGTGAGTTTGCAACCGAAGCCGTTTTATGTGGCGGGTGAAGTGCGAACCTATGCCACTCGTAAGCAGCAATTGGTCCAAGAGATGAAGCAAGAGGATTGGAGTATCCCGACAGTTTCGGCATTGGCGCAAGAACTCACTGAGCGCGAAATGTTGATTCCTCCTCAACGCGACGAACGCGTGATCCGGTCGCGCACTGGGAATCCGATCATTATTCGCGCCAATCACGAGCCGGCTCCGCCGCCACGACAAGTGAGTATGAACACGACTCCCCCGGCAAAGCCTCCCGCGGATGTTCCCGTACCTGACGACAAGGCGCCTAATGTCGCGAGCCCCTTCGGCATGATGAGTTTACATAATCCCTCGCCAGATGATTTGCGTCCGCTGTGGCTGATGGGACAAGTGGAGATGACTGGCGGCTTAGCTTTTGTCGGACCCGAAACTCAAATGGTTTTAAAACGAGTCTTCAACGGACAAGTTCTTGAGACCGGCCGCATTTGGGTGACTGAGGGGCGCTTTGAGATTCGCGTGAAGCAACCGACGGGATTTCTAGTCGCCGAGTTGCACACCAGCGACGGCCGCATTTTGGGTCGCGGAGAAATCAATCTTTTGGACTTGGGAATTCTGCCGGCAAAAGAAGATAAGGTTGCGAATCTGCGCATCGCACTTCGTCCGACCGCAAGTGGGGCGAGCTTTCATGCGATCTCTGGGTATTCACATGGCAATCAGAAAATTCCGATCGCCGACGCGCGCGTAGAAATTCAAGCCTATTCGGATCCGCAAAAAACCAATGAAGATGGGATTGTCACTGAACCCACGTTAAGTCGCGACTCTAGCTTTGTGGCTCGCGCATTGGCGAAAGATCATTGGCCAACTTTAGTTGTTGGCCAAGCGATTGAGCCGCAAGAGATCCGATTGTTTGCCAACAAACTGATCGGAGCGTTGATCGATCTTAGTTTGAATGGAACGGATCGCAAAGAGGCCTACAAACAAGGCGTTGTGCTTGGGCGCCTCACGCAAAATGGGCAAACCATTGCGGGTGCACGAGTCGAGATGGCAGATGGCTATCAGGCGATATATTTTGACGACATGTATCTGCCGAGCGCGAATATGACTGGCACTTCTAAAAATGGACTGTTTGCCTTTGTAAAAGTACGAGCAGGAGTGCAAGCCTTACGCGTCCGCGCGGGTGGCTACTCCTATCCGGCGCAGATTTTTCCGACCGAAGATAAACATGTCTCATATGTCGAGCTGGATCTGCGCGACAAAGCGACCTCGCAATTTAAAGTCTTTGACGGGCTCGATATGAAAAAGCCGGTTTCGGCGCGCCTCCGGCTGGTGGGCAATGATGACGTCCTTACCGTTGGTCGAGACGATTTTGTTGAATACTCAGTGGCGGCAAACCCATTTATGGTCGAAGCGGACGGCGGCGGTGAATATGAGGTCAGTCGAGTCACAGTGACTGGAACGCCCCATGCCGTGCACATCCCACTGATCCATCGCGAGTGGTTGAACCAGCTGCAAGCGCAGAAGAGCATCCCGTCGCTGCCCGGTCGAGGCATAATTCTCGGACTCATGGATGATCAAGATTTCGAAGTTGAGCTCACCGGATATGCTCCGGGTGAGTCCATGCAAATCGTTTACTTTGATGTACGAGGAAATGCTCTAGAATCAAAAACCGGCGTCGCAGGCGGAGGCTTTGTAATTTTCAACGCTCCCACGGGGCTGCAGACGCTCTACGTACATCCGACCCAGTCGCGCGAAACGTTCAGTCAGGTCGTCGTTGCTGAGCCTGAGTTCCTTCAAGTCGTCACCCATTAAAATAGTTAGCTAAGTCTAAGTGGACGGAGTGGACTTCTTTTCCTGAGTTCCGATTTGTCGCATCAAACGATCTCTATGTCCTGGGGGCAGGTGCAGCTTAAACCCGCGCGGCAAGGCGACATTGGATTTCTGACCCGCGCGTAAGTCCAAATTGTATTTTAGAAATTCCTTGGCATCGAGCCCAGTCACCTTCTGTAAATACTTAACTCT
This sequence comes from Pseudobdellovibrionaceae bacterium, assembly GCA_043757545.1. Lineage (GTDB taxonomy): Bacteria > Bdellovibrionota > Bdellovibrionia > Bdellovibrionales > UBA1609 > JALHOQ01. Next base: position 35,192 of record JAYVPG010000084.1, on the reverse strand, counting down.
AGTTTTACCAGAGAGCTTTAAAATCTCGATCTCTTGCAGCGGTTCACGTGGGATGTCTTTAAAAATCAGCTCGTTGTATTTTTCAGCGTAGAGCGCTGCAAGAAAACAGGTGTAGAAGTTGCTCGAGGCAAACTTAAAATCTTCGTCGTGATAGCGCAAAATAATCTCGGCAAGATCTTTTGAGTGCGCCTTCTTAATGGCTTTCTGAATATTGCCGATCCCGTGATTGTAAGAGGTGATGGTGAGCGGCCATGAATCCAGCGCGTGATGATAATCATGCAGCAGGCGCCCAGCGATGGTCGTAGCCTTGATCGGTGAATTGCGCTCGTCGATTTCCTTGTTCACAATCATATAGGCTTTGCCCGTACGAGGCATAATCTGCCAGATCCCACTGGCGCCCACCTTGCTGTAAGCATCTTCATTGAAGCTGCTCTCCACAAACGGCATGCGTGTCAGCTCGGTTGGCAGACCCAGGCGCTTGAATTCGTCCTCCATGTACGGAAGATAGCGACTACTGTTGACTAAACCTCGCTGAAAAAAATCTTTCTGTCCGAGTTGGCTGCGCACGTTGGCGGCCGCGATTCTAAAAACCTTCTGGCGTGGACCTTTCAGCGAAATCAATTTGTCGAAGAGCTCTTTCTCAAGCGACGGAAGGTGCGAGTAATCTTTGCGTCGGCTGAGCTTGCGCAGAGCTGTGCGAATTTCTTTGGTCCGTGCCGTCGCCAGCTTTTCAGCGGCCTCGCGCCGCAACCACGGAGGACCTTTCCCGTTGTGCAAAGTTTCAGTCGCGTCGACCACTTTGAAAACGATCCACGGATAGAGGGTGTGATGGATAATGTGGTGAGCTTCTCCGTAACGGGTATAAATATCGAACCAAAACTGAGTGCGTTGCTTTAAGCCATCTTGAACATGAAAGTCCGAACCAATTCGACTTCCAAAATCGGCCAGGATCTTGGCGCGCAGGTCATTCCATTGCTGCTCGGATTGAATGGTCGCAGGCTCTGTGCGTACAGGTTCGGTGTTGATTTGCGGAACTTCCGCTAAAGGAAAAAGCTCGTGAGGCGTAGTTTCGCCCTCATCTATATCGGAGGCCAAAGAAGTGATGCTTCCGTTGGACTCAATTATGGTCGCAGAATAGGCAGGTGCCGCTGCGACAAGTGCACTTGCAGTAAAAAAGATTTTAAAAATAGTCGACCGCCGCATGCCTTAATGCAGAGCAATATACGGGCCAGTAAAATCTCATTTTAAGACTGACATTTCAATAGCTTAAGTGCAGTTGCAGGCCTGTTATTGTCACTACCTTAGTCAATTGTCGCGCTAAATTGAGTGCTGCGTCGAAATGAGACGGGGCTTTTCCACAATGCAAATGGCTTCCCTTTAGATTCGATCTGGGTTTAATCTTGTTCGAATTTGAGTTGGAGGACTATATGGCAGATGTTCTAGTTGTTACCAGCAAGGTGAAGAAGTTTATCAAAGAAAAATCGGACTGCAACACGTCCGCTGAAACCATCGACGTTTTGAGCAAGGCTGTTGAACGCCTTTGTCAAAAAGGTGTGGATAGCGCGAAGGCCGATGGCCGCAAAACTGTTATGGCTCGAGATATCGTAATCGACCATCTCTAAGACAAGCGGTTTGGTTTAAATATGAATTCTTAAAAGGAAGCCTCTTTGGGGGCTTCCTTTTTTTTGGTGGGTGCCTTGCGATCATTCTTAGGCTTGATTTTCATCTCAGTGATTCTGGGCGGCTGCGCTTCAGTGGACTTCTATAATTACCGACAGACGGTTCTAGTAAACTCCAATCCCCCGGGCGCGACGATTTATGATCGCGGTGAAAAAATCGGAGTGACCCCGGCGTTCGCGCGCGTGCGCAGGCGCTACTACCCTCAAATCACCCTGGCGCTTCCTGGGCAGGCACCGCAAAAAGTGGATTTGAAATCCCACTATCGTTGGGGAGATAGCTTCGGAACGAATTTCATTCTTTTCGGTTTGGCACCTGTGGGATGGGTGACGGATTGGCTCACCGGGACGGCGTGGAAGATGGATGACCCCGGGATGATCGTTCTTCCGGGTGGAAATGCAAAGCCAGAGATCCAACCCACTAAGCTGGTGGCGATTGCGCCGCCGGATGTGGGCGACGTGGACACGGCAGATGCGCTCGGTCCGTTGGTTGAGGGTAAATTGCGCAAAGCGGATGGCTACACGATTTTACCTTATGAAAAAACGGCGCCGCTCTTTGGTTATTACAATTCGAATCATGGGTTAACCGAAAATAAAAATCTACAAAACAATATGTATCGCGAACTCAATGTGGACCATGTGTTTACTTCGAAAGCAGAGCCGAACGCAGATGGGTACTCGGTCAAAGGAAGCCTGCGAGACGTCTACACTGGAAAAGAAACCGCTTCAGTTTCTTGGGCGATTACTCCCGCCGATGGAGCACTAAAAAATGAATTTCACTCTCAGCGCAAAATTCAAGAGTACTTTTACATTTTACCAAACACATTTTTTCTGAATTTCTCTCAGTTCAATGCCAGTTTAAAAATCGATGAGAGTACCTACAAGGGTCGGAGCAACCGCGGGCACGGCTTTTCGGAAGATTTGTTGAACTATCTTAGCGCGGTGAGCTTGGCTCATCTTGAGCGGCCGCGCGAACATGTGAGGCGGCAATGGACATTTGGATTTGTTCCGACATTTATCGTTTCGCAAAAGCGAATCAAATTTGACGATTATCGGCCGTTGGAAGACGTGAACTTTGAGCGCTGGTATGTCGGCGGTGGCTATGGAATTGAAGTTGGGCACTTAAGCTCAATTGGGCTTTTTTATTTTGATTACATTCCGCTGGTGACCTGGACGCGATTGAATTTTCGCACCCAGGACTTTGAAGAGACGCTTTCGCGCACGTCGATCACGGGGATGAGTGAGCTCGGTTACTCCTATTTTTTCAGTAGTCATATGATTGGAAAAATATTTAGCCGACAGTTGAACGAAGACGGCTACCTTTGGCGAAAAGCGTTGCATGACATTACCGGACAGGATCGGACGATCACGACAATTAACTCGATTTATTTTGGCGTCGCCATCGGATATTATATTCCGGATTCAATCAGCTATAAGTCAGGCTGGAAGATTAACGAGAAACACTAGTACTCAACAGGCGAGATCGATTTGCGTGCGATCACGCGCAAATTCCCGTCGCCATCGTGGGCGCGAATCTCTACAGGGCGATCGCAGCCCGTTCCCTCGGGTCGAGTGTAGGTTGTCGAGAAGCCAATTCGATATTGTGAATTGGTGCACATCGAATACCCGGGATAGATCGCGCAAATATCGTCGCGCTGAGTGTTGATGGGTACGTCGGAGATCTTTTTTCCGTCGACCCAAAGCTCTAAGCCGGCGATGCCTTTATTGTCGAGAACCCAACCGCTCACCGTGACCGTGCGCGTGTCGTCCTCAATGCGATGAGTGTCGATGCGCCCAAATGGCGGCAATGTTTTGTCAAGGTTCTGAGCCAGCGATTTGATCGTGTCATAGCCGCCAAGCAAAAGATAAAAGCGGCCGCGAACTGTCTCAAATGGCGGAAGAGTAAACGGGAAGCCCGAGCTTAGGCTGAGCGAGGCGCCTTTGTTCTGCTCGGCGCGTGCGACCTCACTGCGATTTTCCCAATAAATTCCAACTCCGTGATCCGCATTCGCGCTTTGGTAGGCGGCCCAACCTTGAGGCGTTGAAATTTCACGCACGATTCTCTCTCCAGACGCCGGCGCCCGCTTGTCTGCCTCGAGGGCATTGCCGTTGGCATTTTTAAGTACCACTAAACCGGCGGCGCCGTCTTTTCCGGGATTGACGTAGAGAGCTGGGAATTCATGGGGATTCTTGGGGCCCGCGCTCCAACTTTGCGCACTTAGATTGGTGACTTGAACGTCGACTTCGAGAATTCGACTCTTCACAAAGCGCACGGATTGGCTGATGCGCAGTGGTGATTTGACGCCTTTGAATTTTGGATTGGCGCACGAAGCTGTCGTCTCTGCGCAGCCGCGCTGGCCCCAGCCCGGATTGAAATTGAGAGGCATCGACGTGGTCCGCATGCCATCATTGAAGCTGACGTCTTCGACTCCCGACATTTCTCCGCAAATATTTCCGCCCTGCACAGGATTCCAGCCAAGAAACTCTTCAGGCGGAACGCAAGGTTTTGCACTGTCGCGCGTGCAGGAGGAATTGTAAGCACATCCTTGCGAGCCGCGCGCGTCGTCGTGAAATGCAAGCTGAAGTCCGCGGCGCAAATCAGAATCATCGAGCGTGTTCGAGGCGTTTGATCCAGGGTGTCCATCCTCGTCGCCAAAAAATACCAGGGCTCCGCCCCACTGCTCGCGGATACCGACTTTGATTTTTCCATCGTGATCTTTAAGGTAGTCGTCGTCGAAAGCGCCGTTGCGAGATTTTTCCGTTTCTCCGTCAAAGCTCAATTCACCCAGCGGACGAGTCGAGACGTCAGAGATGACGGGACATTTCGGGCCGCGCTCGACATGAACGGCGACTGGCCCCGCAAAGTAACTCTTTGCGGAATATCCGACGACACAGGCGATAAATGCGAGCCCGAACAAGAGCCGTGTGAAAACGTTCATCGCTTCATATATCGGTATAAGAGCAGACCTGCATAACGGTGGCGCGGGAGTTTCGTAGGTGGAGCCGGACTTTAGTCGGAGAGACCGGCGAGTTTTAGAAATCCGTCCCAGTCCAATACGGGAACGCCAAGCTCAACGGCTTTGTCGAGCTTAGATCCGGCCTCGGATCCGGCCAAAACATAGCTCGTTGTTTTGCTCACCGAGCCGGGACTCTTACCCCCGAGGGCAACGATTTGGTCTTTGATTTCATCGCGCGGTCGCGGAAGTGTTCCGGTGATGACGACGGACATTCCTTTGAAGGGTTGCTTGCCCGACGATTTCTTTGGCGCCTCGATCTCGACGCCATTTTGTAGCAGCCGGTTCACTTCTTTGCGAAACTCGGGGCTGGCTAGGCGCAGGAGCAGTGCCGCGGCTACTTTCGGGCCAATGTCTTCGATTTCTAAAAGCGTCGGCTCATCGGCCTCGAGAAACGCATCAAGAGTTTTGAAGTGCGCGGCCAAAGATTTTGCAGTTTGCTCGCCTACAAAACGAATTCCCAAAGAATAGATAAATCGCGCCAGAGAAACTTTGCGACTCGCCTCAATGCTGTCGATGATATTTTGCGCCGATTTCTCGCCCTGGCGAGGCAAACTTAAAACATCAGTTTTGCTCAATCGATAGAGGTCGCTGAATCGACTCACTAGCGCTTCGCTTGTCATTTGTTCGATAATTTTGTCGCCGAGTTTTTCAATATTCATCGCTCGGCGAGATGCAAAATGTTTGAGCGATTCGTTGAGAATTGCCGGGCAGAGGGGATTCACGCAGCGAGTGACGACTTCTTCTTCGGGTAAAATGGCCTCTTCGCCGCAAACCGGGCAGTCTTTTGGCAACTTGAATTTTTTGGAGCCGGTGGGACGTTTTGCGAGAACGACTTCGACCACTTCGGGGATCACGTCACCGGCGCGTTGAATGACGACGGTGTCACCGACACGGATATCTTTGCGTTCGATTTCAGACTGATTGTGAAGGGTGGCATTGACTATCGTCACGCCTCCGACGCGGACCGGGGCCATGACTGCGACGGGAGTGAGCGCACCCGTGCGCCCCACTTGAACTATGATATTTTCAATGACCGTCGTAGCCTGCTCGGGGGGAAACTTCGCGGCGGTTGCCCAGCGTGGGCTGCGTGCGATCGTACCTAGCCGATCTTGCAGTGGAAACGAATTCACTTTGATCACGATACCATCGATATCAAATGGCAAGTCGTGGCGAATTTTTAAAATCGTCGAGTAGTACTCAAGAGCTTCTTCAACTCCCTGTGCTGTCGCCGCAAGCGGCGCGCCGGCGCGATAGCCATTCTTTAAAGCGCTCTTTACTTTTTCCCACGCGGCATATTGTAAACAGGGCAGTCCATGTTTTTGGAGGTAGTCAAACCACTCGCCTTGCGAGTTCACTTGCGCGCCCTCGATCATTCCGAATGCATAACAAAAGGCACGCAGGGGACGCTTGGCGGTGACGCGAGGATCGAGCTGGCGGATCGAGCCCGCCGCAGCATTGCGAGGATTTGCAAAAGTCACTTTGCCCTCGTCCTGTTGGGATTCGTTGAGTGCTGCGAAGTCCTGTTTAAACATAAGGACTTCACCGCGTACTTCGAGCAGCGCTGTGGTTTTGCCGGCCAAAGTGAGTGGGATAGAACGAATCGTGCGAGCGTTACTCAGAACACTTTCGCCGACCGCGCCGTCGCCGCGAGTAAGGGCGCCCACGAGCGCGCCGTCCTCATAAATAAATTCCATTGCGAGGCCGTCAAATTTGAGCTCGCAGAAATATTCCACGGGCGCATCGGTTTCCAAAAACTTTCTGACTCGGGTGTCAAATTCTCGGACTTCGTCAAGCGAGTAAGTGTTGGCGAGCGAAAGCATGGGTTTGCGATGGGGGACTTTCTCAAACTCGCTCACTGGCGCGGCCCCGACCCGCTGGCTCGGCGAGTCCGGGGTGGCGAGTTCGGGACTTTCGCTTTCGATTTTAAGCAGCTCAGCAAACGCTTTGTCGTACTCAAAATCGCTAATCACAGGGCGATCTAAAACATGATAATTGTAATCGTGTTCACGAATGAGTGTTTTGAGCTCAATCAGGCGGTTTTGAGAGGGGTTTTTGCGGGCTGACATTGAAGAGTAAGATAACATCCCGCTCAATCTCCTCCAAGGTGAACTCCCACTTGCCTGCGCTGCATCTTTTGGATTACATGTTTGCAACCCGAATTCATGCGTATATGCGAGGGAAAAGCTATGATTTCCGAAGATGAAGTGTCGCGCGTGGCCCTGCTGGCCCGTGTTTCCGTAACTCCTCAAGAGACCAAACAGCTCGCCCAGCATCTTTCGTTGATCCTTAAGCATTTTGAGCAGGTCTCTAAGGTCAAAACTGAGGGCGTCGAGCCACTTGTAACGCCGACTGATTTCGAGCAATTCTGGCGCGAGGACAAGGTCGAGAATTGGGAAAGCGCCGATGTCGCGATGAAAAATGCACCAGAGGTGGTTGGTAACTTGTTTAAAGTTCCGCCAGTGGTGGGCTAAATATGAATATCTTATCGAGCAGTCTTAAGACATTACGCGATTCGATTAGAAAGGGCGATATTAGCGCCCGCGAAGTGACTGAAAAATATTTGGGACAAATTGAAAAATGGAATCCGAAACTCAACGCCTACATCACGGTCAATGAAAAGGCTTTGGATCAAGCGAAGAAGATCGATGAGCGACTGGCCAAAAAAGAAAACGTGGGTCCGCTGGCCGGCGTTCCGATTGCGATTAAAGATATGCTTTGTACAAAGGGACTTAGGACAACGGCGGGTTCAAAAATTCTAGGAAATTTTATTCCCCCGTACAACGCCACTGTGGTGCAGCGTCTGGAAGCTGCGGGTGCGATCAATCCGGGAAAAACCAATCAAGATGAATTTGCGATGGGCTCTAGCTCAGAGACTTCTGCGTTTGGAATTAGTCGCAATCCGTGGAACATGGAATATGTCCCTGGCGGGTCGAGCGGCGGATCGGCGTCGGCCGTCGCTGCGGGAATGGCCTGCGGGTCCATTGGAACGGACACCGGTGGCTCCATTCGCCAGCCGGCGAGCTTTTGTGGCGTTGTGGGAATTAAACCGACCTACGGTCGAGTGAGTCGATATGGAATCGTCGCCTTTGCCTCCAGCTTAGACCAGGCCGGACCGATGGCCCGCACGGTAGAGGATTCAGCGCTCATTCTTGAGGCAATTGCGGGTCGCGACGAGCGCGACAGTACAACTGCGGCCGTGCCGGTCCCCAAGTGGAGCGAGTCTATCAATAAAAATTTGAAGGGTCTAAAGGTCGGCTTAGCGAAAGAATATTTTAGCGAAGACCTGCAACCTGAAACTCGCAAAGTTGTCGATCGTGCAATTGAGGCCGTCAAGGCGGCAGGAGCAGAGATCGTTGAAGTTTCTCTGCCGTTGACTGAAATGGCTGTGCCGATTTATTACCTCATCGCCACAAGTGAGGCTTCGAGCAACCTCGCACGCTATGATGGCGTTCGTTTTGGCTACCGCGCCGATTTTTCAAAAAAACCTGCCGAAGATTTGGCCGAATTTTATTGCCGCACTCGCGGTGAAGGTTTCGGCGAAGAAGTTAAGCGACGGATTATTCTTGGGACCTACGCTTTGTCGAGCGGCTATTATGATGCCTACTACAAAAAGGCTTGTCAGGTGCGACGCCTTTTGCGCTCTGATTTTCAGGCGGTGTTTAGTAAGTGTCAGGTTTTGATGAGTCCCGTGACGGCGTCGCCCGCATTTAAAATTGGCGATCGAATTTCGGATCCATTACAAATGTACCTCAATGACATTTACACGACCTCGGCGAATCTTGTGGGAATTCCAGGGATGAGTGTACCGGCCGGATTTTCGAGTCAGGGTCTCCCAATCGGCGTTCAGCTTTTAGCTTCGCATTTTCAGGAGCAACATTTGTTCAACGCGGGTTCGGCGATTGAGTCCGCACTATCGATCAAGGAGCTTCCGAATGTCTTACAGTGATTGGGAAGCCGTCATCGGTCTAGAAATCCATGCGCAGCTTTTGACGGAGAGTAAGATTTTTTCTCCAGACTCTAGCCATTTTGGTGGCGCCGACAACGAGCACACGCATCCGATTAGCTTAGGCATGCCGGGCACGCTACCCGTGATCAATAAGCGCGCCGTCGAGTTCTCGGCAATGACTGGGTTGGCGCTCAACTGCACTATTCGAAAAAAATCTGTGTTTGCGCGCAAAAATTATTTCTATCCGGATCTCCCCAAGGGCTACCAGATTTCGCAATTTGATGAACCACTCTGTGAGCACGGCTACGTCGACTATTTTCTCGACGGCGAAATTCGTCGCGTCGGCGTGACTCGCGCGCACATGGAGGAAGATGCCGGCAAGTCTTTGCATCAAGGTGACTTTACGCTGATCAATTTAAATCGCGCCGGTGTCCCGCTTCTCGAAATCGTTTCTGAGCCTGACATGCGAACGCCGCAAGAGGCCGCGGAATACGCGCGCACCGTGCGAAAAATTCTTCGCTATTTGAATGTCTGCGATGGAAATCTTGAGGAAGGCTCCATGCGCTGTGATTGCAATGTAAGCGTGCGAAAAAAAGGCGCGCCTAAGTTTGGCACAAAGGTTGAGCTTAAAAACATCAACTCATTTCGCTTTGTTGAAAAAGCTATTGAATATGAAATTCATCGCCAGATTGATTGTCTGGAGACGGGTGAAAAAATCAATCAAGAGACGCGACTCTATGATCCGGCAAAAAATCGGACGTTTGCTATGCGCTCAAAGGAAGATGCGCACGATTATCGATACTTCCCAGATCCGGACTTGCTCCCGATGGTCATTGAGGAAAGCTGGCTGACGAAACTTAAATCTGAATTGCCAGAGCTGCCGTTAGCGCGCGCCCAACGGTTTCAGGCGGACTATCAGCTGCCGGTCTATGACTCCTTTGTGCTAACTACGGAGAAGGCACTCGCAGATTATTTCGAGGAAGTCGCGAAAGACGCAAATAATCCGAAGGCCGCGTCGAACTGGGTGATGACTGAACTTTTACGCGAGCTGAACGAGGCCAAGCTCGATATCGAAAAAAGTCCAATTGCCGCAAAACACTTGGCGAAGATGATCACGATGATCGACGGCAAGGAAATCTCTGGAAAAATGGCCAAGGATGTTTTCTTAGAAATGTGGAAGACCAGCAAAGGCCCAGAGGAAATCGTTAAGAGCAAGGGCATGAGCCAAATTAGCGACTCGGGGGCTATTGAAAAGATTGTCGACGACGTGATAGCGCAAAATGCTCAGGCGGCCGCCGACTTCCGAGGCGGAAAAACAAAACTCCTTGGCTTCTTCGTTGGTCAGGTGATGAAGGCGTCCAAAGGTCAAGCGAATCCGGACATGGTCAATCAAGTGTTGCTGGCTAAACTAAAGGGATAAACGATGCGAGTGGCGGCATTAGATTTAGGTTCTAACACATCACTCTTGCTGGTGGTCGATGTGGACGGCCAAAATCTGAAGCGCATCGTGCATGATGAAACTACGATCACTCGTCTTGGCCAAGGTGTTCATGCCAGTCGGAGATTTCATCCCGAGGCGCTGGCGCGAATGCAAACCTGTCTTTCCTCTTATCAAAAAAAAATCGTCGAGCTGGGATGCCAGAAGATCATTGCGGTTGCGACAAGCGCCGCACGCGATGTTGAAAACGGCGAGGAATTAATCAGAATTGGCCGGCAACATCACATCCCCATTCACATTATCTCTGGCCAACGGGAAGCACAGCTGACCTTTCGCGGCGCTCTCTGTGATCGAAAATCAAGCGAAGGTGTTGCGGTGATTGACGTGGGCGGCGGCTCAACAGAGGTGATTACTCAGCATTCGGGCGACATAAAAGGAACAAGTGTCGATGTGGGTAGCGTTCGTCTGACCGAGATGTTTGTGCATAGCGATCCGATCTCGTTTGGTGATCGAGCCAAAGTGAAAGAGTTTGCCGAAAAGGCATTTGGGCGCGCGCCCCTACCCAAAGGGCCTTTTTCAGAGGTGGTCGCCGTCGCGGGAACACCGACAACCCTTGCGGCCTTGGACCAAAAAACGGAATTTAAAGAAGAAGTGATTCACGGATATCACATGCCGTTACCCACGATTGAACAATGGATTGAGCGACTGGTGCTAATGCCGCTTGCCGAGCGAGAGAGTTTGACCGGCATGCAGCCGAAGCGCGCCGACGTCATTGTGCCGGGTGCGATGATTTTGAGTGCGGCGATTCGCGCTTTAGGAAAATCGGAAGTGACCGTATCGACGCGTGGAGTGCGCTATGGGGTGGCGTTGGCATGGCAGGAATTCTAATGCGCGGCGGACGCGCTCTCGGATTATTTATCGGCCTTGTCGTCTCGATCACGGCGGCGCCTCGCGACCTGGATAAACTTTATAAGAAAGCAGATTTTAAAGTCGGAGAAAAAACTTTCTCCGCCTATCTTGCCGATGACGAGGCAAAGCGCGCACAAGGATTGATGTTCATCGAAGAAATTCCCGCGGACGTCGGAATGCTTTTCATTTTCGAGCAGGTTCAACCTTTGGGATTTTGGATGAAGAACACGGTGATTCCGCTCAACATCGGCTTCTTTGATGAGGGCGGCGTGCTGATTGATATTCAGGAAATGAAAATCGCGGGCTCGCTGATGGACCTTCAGCCCCCGACATATCAAAGTCGCGGTCCTGCACTATTTGCGCTCGAGATGAATACGGGATGGTTTGCGCGCCATAAAATTAAAACCGGTTCACACTTACAGCTGGTTTCTAAATCTCCATCGCCCCTATTGTCGAAGCTGCTGCATTCATCGAAAAATATTAGCCGTTAGTCTAGTAGAGTCTTGTTCATTGAGTAACGATGACGAACGTCGGGCTCTCCGGAATTGTCTTTTCACTAGTTTAGACAGTGTGCTGTAATCAGGTTGGGTTTAACAGACACAACCGAGGTATGCGGCATGTTCAGGAAGTATATGATATCCATCCTCGCAGCGTTTATGGTGTTCGGCACCAGCGCCTGCACCTCCAAAAAAGCGACGGATGAAAATGCGGACGTGGAGGCAAGTGGAGCGGCGAGTGATGAGTCACTCGAATCTGCTGAGGCAGTCGAAAACAATTCCGACTTAACTGCAGAGGCCGGTGACAATGCTGTCGCGGATCTCGGCGGCGACGACGGTCTCGCTCCGGAAGAAAAATTACCGGATGACAAAGCTCCCCCAGCGCTGGCAGACAACAGCGCACCAGCCGCGGGTGATTTGACTGAGACTCCTGCCGCACCAGCGGACGCTACTACAGATATGGCGGCAACCGAAACGCCTCCTCCTGCGGACATGAGTACGCCTCCACCGGCTGAGCCGATGTCGCCACCGACGCCTGAGCCGGCAATTGCAGACTCATCGTCATCATCACCTGCTCCAGCGGTAGGAGCGCTTAAGAAAATAAATGCGCAACCTTATCGTCAGGGCAAGCAGATCGTAAATGCTGTCTATATTGCTCGCAATGGCGACACGGTCGAAGGCATCAGCCAAAAGGTTTTTGGTTCACAAGATCATGTGAAGGATTTGTGTAAGATCAATTCCTACAATTGTTCGCGCGGGATCAAAGTCGGGGACAAATTTTATTATAATTCCCCGCAACGTCCGACCGACGACACGGTTGTGAAGACATTTTATGAGGACGCAGGCGTAGCGCCTCAGGTTTACACCGCGAAGTCTGGTGATAATATCCGTAAAGTTGGTAAACAGTTGCTTGGTCACGAGCGCAGCTGGATGGAATTGTGGGCGACAAATGAAGTTGAGTCGAAGGGCGATTTAGATGAGGGCACTCAGTTGAAATACTGGCCAACATCAGATGCGGCCGTTCCCGCTTTGGCTAAGACAGAGGAAGCAGCGCCGGCAGCAACTCCGCCTACTGAAGACGCCGCAAACACACCGCCTCCCGCAGAGGCCAATCAGGATCCAAACGCAGCGGCGCCTCCTGATCAAGCCGCGAATACTCCGCCACCTCCGCCGGCAGATAGTTTGCCGCCTCCGCCTGAGCAAAATGCAGCAGCAGCAGCAGGTACGGTTGAACCACCGCCTCCTCCGCCTCCCCCTCCGCCGACAGATATGGCTGGAAACAAAGAGCCGGTTGACGCTTCAGCAGGTGCAGCAGCGGCGGGACAAGATCAGACGATGGCGCTTGGTGTAGGAGCCGTATTGCTCCTCGCTGCCGCGGCGTTGTTTATTTCGATTCGTAAAAAACGTGCGCGTCGACAAATTGATTTTAATACGGCGACTCAGACTCAGATCGAGTAGCTGGATCTAGAATATTAGATAGAGTTGAAAAAGGGGCTCACGAAGGAGCCCTTTTTTTATGCGGCTTGCTTAAAGATATCGTCGAGAAGATCTTTGCGAAACTCACGACGGTTTTGCACGAAGTACATAAGGTCATCGACGATTTGCACGTCACGTTTATTGAAGGGTTGAAACAATACTCCACAGCCACGATCGGTTTTCCAAATGATGGTCGCGGACATCTTGCGATGTCGTTCACTGACCACGAACTCCAACACCACTTTATCTTCAGGCGCGAGTTCAAGTGTCTCAGTTTCTAGAAAGGCTCCGGTCAGACTGATGTTTTTTAAGACACCCTTTACGTTCTGGCGACCATAACTCTTGCGGTATTCGATCTGCATTTGCAGCGGAATACGGGGCGCGGGTACGCTATCCTGTTTTGAGTCCATGGGATCTCCTTCAGACATGTATGAAAGATCGGCTAGTTTGGGAAAAAGTTGAGGGGATTCTTGGATTTAGGACGCTAAGTGTCAAATCGCTTGTCAGTTTTCGTAACATTTTGTTTCATAATGGGAATTTCGATTCATGCGACGCAAAATGAGACGCATTTTGTGCCCGTATTGACAAACCCAGCGCTTCCTTAATAAATAGAGGAAGACAACCAAGTCAGATCCCCAAAATCCCATTAAGCCTAATCTAAAAGGTTTGCAAACGATCACCCAACCCAACCAAACGAGAATTCTTGGACGACACTAAAGCTCCCAACCCCTCAAAAGATAATAACGAGACAAAACCTATGGACGAAAATAAGCCTGCAGATAAACCAGCTCAAGTTGCAGACACGGAAACCGCAGCGGCAGATCGCGAAGGTCGCCGAGGATTTAAACCACGTGGCGGTGGTGGTGGCGGCGGCGGCCGAGATCATCGCGGAGGCGGTGGTGGGGGCGGCGGGAAGCGACCTTACCAAAACTATAAGGGTCGCGGTGGTGGTGGTGGTGGTGGCGATCGCAATGACCGCGGTGATCGGAACAACGGCGGCGGATATCACGGGAGCAACCAACATCACGACCAAAGACCAGAGATTCATCACGACGATCCCAATGAAGAAAGCGCGCCAGTCGATCTTTCGGAAATCAATCTGACCGAGGAAGAACGCAAAGAGCTCAACGCAAAAAATCTAAAATCCAAAGACATTCGTGAACTCACTCAGCTCGCGTTAAAATTAAAAGTTGAAAATGCAGCAGGTTTACGTCGCCAAGATATGGTTTTCGAAATTCTAAGACGTGCGGCGCTCTTAGGAGATATTTTTGGCAACGGAGTTTTAGAAATCTTACCTGATGGTTATGGCTTCTTACGTTCGCCCGATTACAACTATCTACCGGGTCCGGATGATATTTACGTGAGCCCTTCGCAAATCCGTCGTTTTGGGTTGCGCACGGGAGACACGGTCAGCGGTTCTGTGCGTCCGCCCAAAGACGGCGAACGCTACTTCGCACTTTTGAAGGTCGACACGCTCAACTATGAACCGCTGGAAAAAGCCAAAGACAAAATCTTATTCGACAACTTGACGCCGCTTTATCCCAATCAACGTTTGCGCCTTGAGTATGATCCTAAAGATGCCACAACTCGGGTTGTGGACTTGATGGCTCCGCTCGGCAAAGGTCAGCGCGCCTTGATTGTGGCGCCTCCGCGCACGGGTAAAACTGTGCTGATGCAAAATATCGCAAACGCGATTGCGATGAATCACCCCGAGATTTTCCTGATCGTCTTGCTGATCGATGAGCGACCGGAAGAGGTCACGGACATGACTCGCACCGTGAAGGGCGAAGTCATCAGTTCGACATTCGATGAGCCGCCCACTCGTCACGTGCAAGTGGCCGAGATGGTGATCGAGAAAGCCAAACGATTGGTTGAGCACAAACATGACGTGGTCATCTTGCTCGACTCGATCACGCGTTTGGCGCGGGCCTACAACACGGTCGTACCTCCCTCTGGAAAAATTCTTTCTGGCGGTGTGGACTCCAACGCTCTTCATAAACCAAAGCGCTTTTTCGGAGCCGCTCGAAATATTGAAGAGGGCGGAAGTTTAACGATTATCGCGACTGCGCTGATCGACACAGGCTCGCGTATGGACGAGGTAATTTTCGAGGAGTTCAAAGGAACCGGTAATTCAGAAATTCATTTGGATCGCAAGTTGATGGAAAGACGTATTTTCCCATGCATGGACATCAATAAGTCCAGCACGCGTAAAGAGGATTTGCTGATCGAGAAGAATGAGCTGAACCGCTTGTGGATTTTAAGAAAAGTACTCGCGCCGATGAATGTCGTCGACAGTATGGAATTCTTGCTCGGCAAGTTGGCTCAATCCAAAACAAATACAGATTTCTTGGGTTCAATGGGCGGATAACGCCCTTGAGCACTTACTATGTTTGAAAAACTGCAAGAAGTAGAGAAGCGATACGAACAGATCCAACAATCATTGATGGAGCCTGGTGTCGCGAATAATCAAACCCGCTATCGCAGCATGATGAAAGAGCTTTCCGATCTTGAGAAGATCGTTCCGGTTTTTCGTACATTTAAAAAGACTCGCGCGGATCTTGAAGGCAATAAGCAGATACTAGAAACAGAAAAAGATCCTGAAATGCGCGAGATGGCCAAGGAAGAAATTGGCGCTCTCGAAAGGCAAAAAGAAGCGCTCGAGGCCCAACTCAAGGTGCTCTTGCTGCCCAAAGACCCCAATGACGATAAAAATATTATCATGGAGATTCGCGCTGGCGCGGGCGGAGACGAGGCCGGGCTTTTTGCCATGGAGCTTTTTCGCGGTTATTCTTATTTTGCAACGGAGCGCGGATGGCGCGTCGAGACGCTCTCGGTATCTGAGGGTAGCGTGGGCGGGTATAAAGAGGTCATCGCCATGGTGAGTGGCGATAAAGTTTACTCTCTCTTAAAGTGGGAGAGTGGAGTGCACCGTGTTCAACGTGTTCCTAAGACTGAGGCGCAAGGGCGCGTGCACACTTCAACTGTGACTGTCGCGATTATCCCCGAAGCCGAAGAGACCGAAGTGAAGATCGAAACCAAAGACTTGCGCATTGATGTGATGCGATCGGGTGGCTCCGGTGGACAATCGGTCAACAAAACTGAGTCGGCGGTGCGGATCACCCATTTACCTACGAATACGGTGGTTTTTTGTCAGGACGGGAAGTCTCAGCACGCCAACAAAGATCAGGCGATGAAAGTTCTTTATTCACGCTTGAAACAGGCTGAGGACGAAAAACTTCGCCAAAGTAATTCAGACCAGCGCCTGGCACAAATTGGAACTGGCGATCGATCCGAGCGTATTCGCACTTACAATTTTCCGCAGTCGCGAGTGACCGACCACCGCATTGGTTTGACTCTACATTCTCTAACCGAAGTTATGGGCGGCGCATTTAGTCCGCTGATCGAGCCGCTCGTGGCCCATTACCAAGCTGAAGCCCTGAAGCAACAGATACAGACATGATCATCCTGGATCTTGAACGCGAAATTGCCAGCTCTTTTCGCGCGGCAGGCGTGGGACAACCGCACTTCGAAGCTCGTCAGCTTCTTTTGGGGCTTTTAAATGTGGCTGCCGCCGATCTTTTTAAAGCCGAAGATCGCGAAGCTGCCCCTGAGCTGGTGGCCAAGGCACAAGCCTGGACAGCCGAGCGACTCAAAGGAGTTCCTCTTGCATATCTGACGGGGAGAAAAGGTTTCTACAAAAACTATTTTTCAGTGACCTCTGGTGTCTTAGTGCCACGTCCTGAGACCGAACATGTTGTTGAAGAGGCCGTGGCTCGCGTTTATGCCGAAAAATTGAAAGTCGAAAATTTTGCCGATCTGGGTTGCGGAAGTGGATGCCTAGGATTGAGTCTGCTCGAAGAACTTCAGGCTGCAAAGCTTTGGGCTGTGGATTCCTCGGCATCCGCCTGCGAGTGCACCCGCCGAAACGCCACAGTTTTGGGCCTTGATGGGCGCGCGCAGGTGATTGAACAGGCGGTCGAGAGTTGGGAGCCTACGCAAGCTTTTTGCCTAGTCGTTGCCAATCCGCCGTACATAGCCGCGGAGGATCCCAATGTGCAAAGCTCTGTGCATATGTTTGAACCCCACCAGGCGCTCTATTCAGGAAGCGACGGGTTGGACGCGATTCGCAGCTGGACTGCATGGTCTAGAAAAAATTTAATACCCGGTGGTATATTCGTTTGTGAATTCGGGGCTGGCCAAACGGAAGCGGTCCAAGAGATAATTTCGAAATTCGCTTTTGAGCGCATCCGAGTAGTTAAAGATTTGTCGGGACACGATCGAGTGATTTCCGCAATTCAGGCGAGGTGATCTGTGGATAAAATGGTGGTTAAGAGTGGACAGCAATTGAATGGGATCACTTCTGCCAGTGGCGCGAAGAATTCTACACTCCCGCTGATCTTTGCAACCCTTCTGGCAGATGGCGAGCATGTTTTTCATAACGTGCCCGACTTGGTGGATGTAAAGTCGGCTATGGCATTGCTGGAAAATCTGGGATGTGGAGCCACGTACAAAGATCATACCCTACGCGTACGCGTGAAGCCCTCGAATACATTTGAAGCTCCCTATGACATCGTCCGAAAAATGCGTGCGAGCATTTTATGTTTAGGCCCGTTGCTTGCTCGCTATCGTCAAGCCAAGGTGAGTTTGCCTGGCGGTTGTGCGATTGGCAGCCGACCGATCGATTTGCATATTGAGGGCATGCGTGCCATGGGCGCGGAGATGACCGTGGAGTCTGGATACGTTTTGGGTTCAACGCCGAAATTGCAGGGTGCAAAAATTTTGTTTGAATCGCCAACCGTGGGCGGAACAGAGAACATTATGATGGCGGCGACTCTCGCGGACGGTGAAACGTTGATTGAAAATGCAGCCAAAGAACCTGAGATCGTCGATCTGGCCAACTATCTAAATAAAATGGGAGCAAAGGTCGAAGGCGCTGGAACAAGTATCATCCGTATTCAGGGAGTCGAAAAATTAAAAGCCGCTGAACACGATGTTATTCCCGATCGTATTGAGGCGGGAACTTTGTTAATTGCAGGAGCGATCACTGGCGGAGAAGTGACGGTTAAAAATTGTCAGCCTGGGGATTTGGATGCCCTCATCGCAAAAATGACTGAAAGTGGATTTAAAATTTCCACCGACAAAACTGCAGTGACCGTTCACCGCTGCAAAGGCTGGAAGGGTGTCGACATTACGACCTCGCCACATCCGGCCTTTCCCACCGATCTTCAGGCCCAGTTTATGACACTGATGACTCAGGCCGAAGGCACGAGCGTGATCACAGAATCGGTTTTTGAAAATCGCTTTATGCATGTGCAAGAGCTAGTGCGATTGAATGCCGACATTACTCCAAAGACACGAGTCTGTGTGGTTCGCGGGGCGCATGGAAAGCTCATGGGGGCGCCAGTTATGGCGACAGATCTGCGGGCCAGTGCCTGTTTGGTGCTAGCGGGTCTGGTTGCAGTTGGAGAAACAACCGTCAGTCGAATTTACCATTTGGATCGTGGGTACGAAAATATGGAAGCCAAGCTCACGGCACTTGGCGCCAAAGTTGGTCGTGTAAAATAAAAAAGGCCCGAGCACAGGGGGACTGTGTCGGGCCGCACTCTAAAAACTATTTAGCTTTCTTTAGGTCCGAGCCTGAGATCTGAAACTGAAATTCATGACCTTCGACTTTGACCAAATAAACTAAACCGTCGTCGATCGAAATCTGGGATGCGCGCACCAGGAGGGGGAGCTCCAGCGACGTCGTAAAATATTTCACTTTCTCAATGCAGAGGTCGGTGGGAAGGGGCGAAGTCATGCGCAGCGTGAGGACAGTCGGGTTCTCTGGGTTTTGTGTGATGATGGCCGAGGGGTTTGCAAAGCAGGGGTTCGGAACGGATCCGCCAACCAAAATTTCGAGCTTTTTCATGTCCATTGCGACTTGGGTGATTGTCGCCGGCGTTTGATACTGGCCTTGAGTCGAGTTCATGGTTGCGGCGTTGGCGCGGGTCAGTCCCGAAATGAGTAGAATGGAAGCGACGTAGATTGTGTAAGCGATTTGTTTCATGATTCCCCCCGGAATATTTGTGTGACACCGATCTATAGAGCAAATGAGAGGCCAGCCTTAAACTGCCGTTCAATCGTTTACGAGGAGTGAAAGCGGTTCCATATTGAAACGAGAGTTCCACTTTGGACCCTATGTTTCACTGCAGATTTGTGTAGAATTAAAGTTCAGCTATGAACAACAGGCGCTGGATCATTCGCGATGCAACGGGTCGAATCGACGGCCCCTTCACTACGGAAAAGGTCCTTTATAAAATAGGACGCGGCGAGTTCTCTGGTGAAGAGGCCATCGCCCATTTTCCCGACGGGAAGTGGATTCCTATTTCTCAAGATCCGCAGTTCTACGACAAGCTGCTCGAAATTCTGGCAAACAATTCCAACGAAGAGAGTTCCGAAGACACCAGTGTCATGGAATTTACTCGAGCCGCAGAAACTGAAGTGCGTGACTCCGCACCTGCACAGCAAGAGGAAATCACGCAGGCGAAACCCGTCGCAGAGTCGGAGCCCGACGCGGAAGTTCCAAAAGGAGCCGGCCGTAGGCGGCGTTCAAAGCGTCGGCCAGAAGATATTGAGCTGATTGATACTCGTCCGGCGGTTTTTAAAGAAATCATCAAACGCGCAAAGGTGCCGATCATTTTAGTGATCGGGGGAATTTCGATCGCCTATGGCTTGTATGTCACGACAGTGCCGAGCGAAGAGCGGATTCATTTGATCGCTCCACAAAAGAATGTGGCGCAGTCGAATCCGGAAACGCTCAAGCCTAGAATTCGCCAAGGGGTTGGCGAATTTTTAAAAGATACGTTTGATGGATACATCCACGCGCAAAATGATTTTGTTTATGTTGTTGAACACAACGGGAAGTCGGCCGAAGTGATGGCCCTGCTGTGCATGAACTATTTGCAGCTTTGGCCTTACACCTATCAAGATTCGTCGGACATGAAAGTGATCGCGACTCTTGTGCAAATGTCCTCTGCGGTGGATCCGGCAGGAGTGCATTCGGCCACCTGTCGCGCCGTTGATTTGATCGTGCGCGTGCGTTTTCAAGAGGCAAAAAGTTTGGTGGAGGCCATGCTCGATGCGCGCTCGAACGAAGTCCAACCACCAATCATTTTCTATTATCTGAAGGGATTTTTGCTCGAAGGCACCAATGACCACGCTTCGGCAGTGGGGTATCTGCGCTCGGCCGAACAGCTGTGGCCGCAGTGGACACTTCCTTATGTGACAGAGGCCACTGTGCAAACACGACTCGAGCGCTACAGTGATGCGGCCAATCTTTATCGGCGCGTTTTACAGGCGAACCCCGGACACACGGTCTCGCGTATTGAGTTGGGTTTGCTGGAGTACAAATACTTTAATCACTATCCCCAGGCTGAACAGTATTTGAATCAAGGGCTTAAGTCAGAGTCGGCACCTCGTGCAGTTCTCTCGCGCGGGTATTTTGGCTTGGCCGAGATATCATTGAAGCGCGGCGAGCAGAGTCGGGCGCTAAAGTATGCGCAGAAATCGTTCTCACTGAACTCGTCGTATGCGGCGGCTAAAAATTTAATCGTGCAGCTTGGCGGTGTTGATAAACTCAAGGGCACAAAGGTCAAAGGGCAACAGCTGCTCTTTGAAGGCGATCAGTTTTTCCGCGAAGGCGACTGTCATGCCGCCCAAGCCCACTATAAGGCGGCATTTGAGGAAGATCCAAAAAATGCGACCGCCGCTCTAAAGGCCGCGCAATGTTTGTGGAAGATGAGCTTTAGCACAGAGGCCATTGAATGGCTGAATCGCGCCATTCGCGCAGATCCAAAATTAATCGAAGCCTACGTCACGATGGCCGACTATCATGCGCAACGCTACAACTTCCAGGCGGCCGCGCGCATTTTAGAAAGCGCCAAGCGGGTGAATCCTAAAAGCAACGAAGTGTTTCGAGGATTTGCATTGGTCGAACTCCGCCGGGGAAACGCGACGGGCGCATTGCAATTTGGCAGACAAGCGCTTCAGCTTTATGAAAATGATGTCGAGACGCAGATTTTGATGGCGGATGCGAGCCTTGCGCAAAAAGATTATAAAATGGCGTACAACTATGCGGCGAAGGCAGTGGAGATCGATGTCAACCATCGCAAAGCTCAGATTGTTTTTGCCAAGGCGTTGGCGGGACTGCAGGGGATAGATGCTGGCGTCGACTACTTTTTAAAGTTGGTGAATAATTATCCGTTGGTGACCGAGTACCGATTGGCACTTGGAAAAATGCTTCTTGCGGACGAACGCTATCAACAGGCGGAAGAGATTTTCCGCCAGATCACCAAACTCGAGGAAAAGCCAAAAGAGGCCTATGTGGAATTGGCGAAAGTCTTAAAAGCCCAAGGCACGATGGGTGAGGCCCTAGACCTTCTGCTTAAGGCGGCGGTTCTGGATCCGGCAGATGCGGAGCCCTTGTACCTTGCAGGGAGCATTTATTTAGAGATCAAAAAGCCGCAAGAGGCGACCGTCCAGTTCCAGCGCGTGCTCACTATAAATAAAATGTATCCACTTGTTCACTATCAATTGGGCCGAGCCGCGATGCTGATGAACGATCCGCGTGAAGCTTTAAGTCAGACTGACGCCGAGACTCGCGCCAATCCGAACCTTGCGGATGCCTATCTTTTGGCGGCAGAGGCTCACACGGTGCTGCAACAGTATTCAAACTGCGTTGTGGAATACCAAAAGGCCATGAAGCTTCGCCCTCAGCAGGCTTATATTTACGTAAAAGTTGCGCAATGCTACCGGAAAAAAGGCGACGTTGATGCGGCAAGTGCCATGCTAAATGTGGCCGCCACGAAAGAGACCGGCCTTGCGGCGATCTATACTGAGCAGGGTGCGATTTATGAGTTGAAGGGCGATGTGATTCACGCGATCGAGGCCTATCAAATGTATTTTCAACTAGACCCTGATGCTCCTGACAGAAAGCAGATCGAGGATCGAATTTCCGCTTTACAGCGCGGGCAAACCCCCTAAAATAGATCGTATGACAAACATTATCGCCAATGTTCAAGATCGGCTTAAGACCTCGTCCAATGCGCTTGGACTTTTGATCTTTCGGACTTTTACCGGATTGCTCCTGGGCCTAACGCTCGCGCTGATCGGACAAGAGATCATGGGCTATGGGACGATCTCATTTGTGCTGGTGTTGGTGATCGTCACGGCAACACTCCTAAAAATTACAAAAAATTGGTCGTGGGGACATGTTTTCATATTCAACCTCATTTGTATTTTGACCGGTCTTCTTCTTCGCATGTACATTCTTATCGCGCCAGGCGCATAAGGAAGTCACATGATCGACATTCGCGCACTTGAACAGTCAGAATATGCCGATGAGTATCGCCGTTCTCTAAAGAATCGTGGCGACGATCCGCATGCCGTCGATAAGATTTTGACGATGAATAAAGCGCGTCGTCAAATTCTCACACAGCAAGAAACTTTGCGGGCTCAGCAAAATAAAGTCGGCGAAGAGATTGCCCGTAAAAAACGCGCGAAAGAAGATGCCGCAGAACTTCTGGTGCAGATGCAAGGCATCTCGACCCAGGTGAAGGATCTTGAACATTCGGTGGCGAAGGCTGAACTTGAGCTCAATGATTTCGTTTTGAGATTGCCGAATAAAGTTCACTCCTCAGTTCCAGTGGGAACTTCGGAAGAAGACAATTTGCTCGTGCGCGCTGCGGGCGTAAAGCGGTCCTTTGATTTTGAAGCCAAAGAGCATTGGCAAATCGGCGAGAAGCTGGGCATTCTCGATTTTGAACGCGGCGGAAAAGTTGCCGGTGCGCGCTTTACATTTTTAAGAGGAGCCGCAGCCCAGCTAGAGCGCGGCCTGATTCAGTTTATGATGGACATGCATTCGCGCGAGCATGGCTACGAAGAAATGATTCCTCCGTTTGTGGCCAACACCCAGAGTTTTGTTGGCACCTCACAGTTTCCCAAATTTAAAGACGATGTTTTTCATTTGGAGGGGACAGACTATCATCTGATTCCCACTGCCGAGGTTCCCGTTACAAATTATTTCAGCGGTGAAATATTAAAAGAGAGCGACTTGCCGATTAAGTTTGTGGCCTATTCACCATGCTTTCGCTCAGAGGCGGGAAGCTATGGCAAAGACACCCGCGGCTTGATTCGCCAACATCAGTTCAACAAAGTTGAACTCGTCATGTTCGCGCACCCCGAGAAATCATATGAGCTGCATGAGCTACTGACCTCACACGCGGAAAAAGTTTTGCAGAAGCTCGAGCTGCCCTATCGTGTCGTGAGCCTGTGCACTCGCGATATCGGGTTTGGCGCTTCAAAATGTTATGACATTGAAGTTTGGTTGCCCGGGCAAAAAGCTTTTCGCGAGATCAGCTCGTGCTCAAACTTTGAGGATTTTCAGGCACGCCGAGCGGGCATCCGCTTTAAGGGCAGCGACCCCAAAGCCAAGCCGCAGTTTGTGCATACGCTGAACGGTTCGGGATTAGCAATTGGTCGAACTCTGATCGCGGTCTTGGAGAACTACCAGCAGGCCGACGGCAGCGTGCAGATTCCAGCGGTTCTGCGGCCATATATGGGCGGCGCGACCTCGATCAAATAGAGTTCTTTTTGCTTAGCGCTGCATTATAAATAGCTGCATCGGCGATTTCCCCATATACCTAAATACCTGCGGAGAGTTGGCCGAGTGGTTTAAGGCAGTAGTCTTGAAAACTACCAGGGTCGAAAGGCCCTCCCGAGTTCGAATCTCGGACTCTCCGCCAGTTTTGCAAACATCACGAAGCAGCAGACCCACGACCCCAACTTTAAATAGGCCGTGTAGTAGATAACGTCGACGACAAAATGTAAGAGTTCATTCAACATGAGCGCGTATTTACTCCAATCATCGGACAATACAAGAGCAAACAATAATTTCCGAGCGACACGGATATGCAGGTCTGTTGACCTGAACTCGTGCGTTTGCTAGTTGGCAAACGGCACGATCCGCAGAATCAACAACCATTGCCAATCTGGCAGCGCCGGATCATCTTCTATCCAAACGAATAACCTAGGGGGGTTAAATGAAAGCAATTATTCTCGCAGTAACGGTCTTCGCAGGTTCGATGGCAAGCGCACTTACGTGCCAAGATGGATGGGGCAACAAAGCTCGCATCTCAATCAACGCACGCGGCATGACGATTTCGTCGGCTCGCTATGGATCCTCTGGATTCTTGAGTGCCAATGGTCAGTCAGACTCCAGCTACTACTACAGAAATGGTCAAGGAGCTTTGGCGATTGTAAACAAGTCGATTTTGGCCGGCGGTCAAGGCCGCGTAGTTTATTCGGTCGAGCGGATGTCCCGTGGCGATAGCGAAATCAGCGCAGTTTTCTACTGCAACTAGATTCCTGGCCGCTCCTTTATCTAAGGGGCGGCTGACCAAGTTTGGAAATCGTTGATCGGTACGGCAGTTCCGGCGGCCGAATTTTCGTCTCTGACATTCAAGTGAACAGTATAGGTGGCGGGGTCATACCAATGGTCCCTGCACGTAAAAGTATAGTCGACATACGTGTTGGGAAGATACCCATCACCAAGGCCGCCGAGTTGTGCGGACGTATAGGTATTTCCCACCTTAGCGGGAGCTAGATCATTGACGGTTCTGCGATTCGAGCCAAACGCTATTGAGTACGCGGAAGCCACGGGGAGATCGGTTACCGAGGGCACTGTTAGATTCGCTTCATCTGGCAAATGAATTAGGCCAACGAACGTCGGAAAGCCCGCGACCAGAGCGGGAGCTGCGCCACCAAAGCATGTTGGTGAGATCGGGATGGCGGTGCAATCAATCGAGGATGTTGCTCCTGGCGGAATGTAAGCGGCCGAAACACTCGCGCGATAATAGTACGTTTGAAAAGTCAGGAGCGGACAGCTCGTGGGGAGCCAAGAATAGTTAAAATTTAAGGAGCTAAAATAAAGACGTCCCTCGGGAACAGTAACCGTACATATAGCTACAGGCGCAGTGGTCGTCGCCTTACAGGTATCCGTTCCGGTCTCGGCGAACGTAAGTTGGTTAATATATGTGCGGCCGTCGTATTTAGTGTAAAGCTTCAACTGGAATGGCGCGGCTGCAGATGCGGTTGGCGGCGACACGATTGAAGTCGGGGGCACCGGCGACGCTTCACTGGTATCGCTAAAAGTCTCGGGCTTGTTTTTACAACCGACGACTCCAGCCATCTGAACGGCCAGGAAAAGGATAAATAAACATTTTGCTGTATAGCCCATACCAGACTTTTCGGCAGGCCAGTGCGGCGCTTAAGTCCAGGTCGAGCGAATTATTAAGTCGAGGGGGTAACGCATCCGGCTAAACGGGTCGCGGCTGGGAAACTGCCAATGAGTTTGTCAGTTTTCCTAAATTAAAACTCCTGTACCAATGCGATTACAGTGATCTAACCTTAGACTATATGTGATTGCGACAAAAGGATTTGGCAAATGATTACACCGGCCTCTCGCATACTTGTGGTCGATGACTTTGAACTCGTGCACATGCAAATGAAGGTTATTTTAAATGAGCTCGGCTATTCGAAGATTTCGGATTGCAAGAATGGCCGGCAGGCGTGGGTGGCGATGACCGCGGCCGTTGAGGCGGGACAAGCTTTTGATTTGGTTTTCTGTGATTGGAATATGCCCGACATGAATGGCATTGAGCTGTTAAAGACCGTGCGCAAAGACGATCGCACCAAGGGCACACTATTCCTAATGTTGACGGCAGAGTCCGAGCAATCTTATTTGACCGAAGCGCTGACGGCGGGGGCCGACAATTATATCGTCAAACCGTTTTCCACCGAAATGATCAAAAATAAAATCGCCTTTTTAAATCGCAAAAGCGAAAGAATAAAAGCTTAGTGCCTATACTGGCGTAGTGCCGGCGGCTTCACGCTGTACGGACTGACCGGAACTGCACGCGCCACAGTATCCGCAGGCAGAGTGACATTGAAAACAATAATTCGTTGTGTTTTGAGCGCGCCACTGTCTTGGCGCAAAATAACGTTTTTAAGCACCGACGTAAAGCCACCGCTCATCAACGTAGCCTGCTCTTCGTCGACTTGATCCGTGATTATGGTTTCTTGCCATATGCTTGCGTCTTTGGGGTCGTCCATGTGTTCCTGAAAAAGCAGCGTTCCCAAATCCTGCTTCGCGGTCAGAATAATGCGTCCGGTGAAGTCTTCGAATGTCGCGGACCAGAGCGCGTTGTCCTGAAGCAATTCCGTAAGAGAAAACTGTTTGCGTCCTCCGGCGAGGGCAGAAAACGAAACGGTGACAGGCAATGTTGTCAGAAGTTCCAAGGTGGGATTGTATTGTTTAGTGTTAGTCGAAATACGAACCGGATGACGCTCAGTGCGCACCCAACGGTAGGCCGAGGTGGTCGTAATTCCATAGCCAATTCCTAAGCCCCAGTTGAGATGGGGTAGGTAGGTCCATTTGCCAACGGCCATAATCGCTTCATTTTTTGTGGCATCTGGATTCTCAAGGTTGTGCGTGAGATCCGTAATGCTCATCTTTTCGTCGATAAGGTCAGGAAAGGAGTTGGCCAAATTTAAATTATTTAGATCTGCCGAACTAAGATAAGTTTTTTGCGTATCGTATAAAATTTTATCGGTGTATTCAAAGGCCGGTGAAATAGTGATGGTCTTGCCTGCCGGGACCAAGACTCCACTCGATGGATCTACATAGTGAGCTTTGAGAGTCACCGAGCGAACGTTGGGATCCAGCAGCTGAGTCAGGTGCAAGCGCTTTGGAGTATCGGCAGAGAACGTTTCAGCCGCCGCAAAATTTTGAAAGACCGTCTCACTGCTGAGAGTCGTTTTTAGCACGTCCAAAACGGCCTGAACCGAAACTTTACCGGCAGCTTCTTCAGCTGTGGCGGTCGTATCGGCTAATTTCTCAGCGGCCATCGCATCCGGCACGGACTTCAATATTTTTTCGATAATCATATCAACAATTTTATCTGAAGCGGGCGTTGTTCCGGCCTCGCTGGTGATCTGAATAGTCGTGCTGTTGAAGACCCCTTTCAGCGTCGCAGCCAAATCCGCTTTGGCAATGTATTGAAATTTAGCAGCCAGTTTAAACTTGGCTTGCAAGCTGTCGACGTCGACTGTGGCATGCACCGCCCCGTCGCGGCCTTGAGCACTAAATAGAAATTTGACCATAAAGGAAACGCCCGCGTCCGTGACTACGCGACTCATAAAAAGTTCGTCCTCAGCTTTGCTCAGGCGAAATACGGCGGTAAGAGATTTGCCATAGTAGTCACGAATGTCGACGGACTGACCGCTGACCGGAGCCAAGCTCACTAAGCCAACTTTAGAAAAAAGTGATGGGAACGTGACTTCGATCGAAGTGATTGGCATTCGAGAAACAAAATTTATTTTATCTGTTAGCCTAGGACTTGAATTCAGCGAATTTTTAACAGCGGTGAAATTGCATTTAGAAGTATCCGCCAAATTCGTGCTTGCGCCGGTGCCAATGTTTAAAACTTCGTCATTCGCTGGAAAGTAGAGACGGAGTTCAAGAATAATCTCTCCACTGCCATCGTTTGCAGGATAGTGATCGACAGCGTCTTTTCCGTAGGCGTCGGAACCGGTGGCAACTCGAGGTGTGACGAAGATCGTGCCCTTCAAGCGCTCGGAACTTTGAAAGAACATACGATCGCAAGGGACGGAAACATCGAGTGTGACTGCGTCTAAGCGAATGGCGTCGACGCTGCCTCGTGCGTGGGCGGGGCCGTTCAACACGGTCAGTGCAGTGAGCACGCAAAAGGGCACAGATTTCAGCCATCGCACAGGGGTACGCATAGGATCTCCAAATTTTAAGGGTCGAACATATAGAGTATGTTCAAGATCTATTCCATGGGAAAAGGCGGGGTAACCCTATGAGATTACGTAAATAAGGAGTGTTTTAGGGGCCACTTTTGCGACCACGGGCCGTGAGACGTCCCCCGTGGGCACGCAAGAAGCCGATTAGGCGGCGACTTTTTCAACTTTAGGAGCGGCAGTCGACAAGGGCTGCAGAACGCCTCTTTCGAGAAGAAGGGCAGTGCAGTCGGCCCAAAATTTCTCTTTAATTTTGGCTTCTGCGGGACCCATGCGAAGCTTTGGGAAATCTTGTTTTTCAAAGTGCTCGGTGAACTGAGCCTCGGTGCAAGAGCGCACGATTTTAACTAAGAGATTGCAGTGCACGTCGGTCATTTTGTTGCGATCGACTAGCATTTTGCGCAAACCACTCTCGGGCGTGTGCAGAAGAAAATCATACAGACTTTGCGTATCATAAAGAGACATTTGCTCTCCTCGGGTGAATTGGGACTCATTTAAGACATCGGACTTCGCTGGACGAGACTTTAGCCCAAAGTGGGTCTCAAAATGAGACGGTTCGAAATCGTTATTTTCGATAATCCGTCTTCAGAATTTTTCTCTCTGCGAAATTCTCTAGTGCCAAGCGAATCAGTTCGTCGACCAAGGCGCTGTAGCTCAGGCCGCTGGCCTCCCACAATTTGGGATACATGCTGATCTTAGTGAAGCCCGGAATCGTATTGACCTCGTTTAAATAAAGTTCGCCGCTGTTGCGATCTAGAAAAAAATCAACCCGAGCCATACCTCGACATTGCAGCACGCGAAAGGTTTCAATCGCCATAGCGCGCACTTCTTCAGCGAGCTTGGGATCAAGGTTTTTAGCCGGGATATGCAGATCGGCGCCATTGTCGTCGAGGTACTTGGCTTCGTAACTATAAAATTCGTGGCGCGGAACGATTTCACCAACGATGCTTGCGCGTGGGTCGTCGTTGCCGAGAACCGCGCATTCGAGTTCGCGTGCGTCGATGCCTTTTTCGACCAGAACCTTCACGTCAAAATCAAACGCATCTTGAAGCGCCGGGCGCAGTTGCTCGCGGGTTTTGACCTTGTGTACGCCGACGGACGAGCCTGCGTTTGCTGGTTTTACGAAAAACGGAAAAACAAAATCTTTTAAAATCCGTGCTTCAATCGTCGCCACATCTTTTAAAAAATCAGACTTGCGAATGGAAAGGGTAGGAACGGTCGGAACTCCTGCCGCGGCAAGCAGCTTACGCGCGATCTCCTTGTCCATTCCAATGGCTGAGCCAAGCACTCCCGAGCCCACGTAAGGAATCTGTGCCATCTCTAGCATTCCTTGAATCGTGCCGTCTTCTCCGAAAGTTCCATGCAGGATGGGCAGCACCACGTCCAAATGCGGCACGCGACTTTCTCCGGCATCGATCGAAATCAGCTGCTCTTGGCTAGGACAGGGAACGACGGCATAGGACGCGTCACTGCTAACAATCTTGCCATGCAAGGGATTCGCGGCGTGGGTCAGAAATTGCTTCTCAGTGGGCATGAGCCAGCGGCCCTCTTTATCAATGGCGATCAGGGTCACATTGTATCGCGATTTATCCAAAGCGTTATAAACCGAGATTGCCGAGGCGATACTGACCTCATGCTCGCCCGAACGGCCCCCAAACACTAAACCGATGCTGATTTTCTTATTCATATTAGGCTCCAAAACCAAAGTATAAGACCTTGCTTATCGTAGCGTCATCCGATAAATCTTCGAGAGTAGTTCAAGCGTTATTATGGGAGTTAAAACATGTGCAATCGTCTTGTCTGTGCCTTTACTTTGATCTTCTCGATGTCGGTGTTTGCGGCGGAAACTAGCAATATGCTCGCATTTAAACCCGAAGTTCAGCGCGGCGACATTTATAAGCCTGAGGGTCTTTGGCCCCTACTTGGCGTGGGCTTGGGAACGATGGACCATAACTCTACTACGCGCACCGGCGGCTTGCCGACTCAGATTAAAGTTTTAGGCTCCTACTATTTCGATACGATTCCATGGGTGGCTGATCTTGGTCTGGGATTGCACAACGAATTTCTGACCCAAAAAGGCGGCGGTTCGGACACGATTCAATCTCTCTACACTGAGCTTGCGGGCCGTTATCAGTTTTCGAATCGTTGGCAGTTGGGTGCGATTTGGAACACCTTGGTCGACAATCCGGATCGTTATGCTTCGAACACTAATAATTTGGCGTCGTTTATTGGCGCGCAAGCATTCAAAGAATTTGCCTGGAAAGACGAATATCTTGTGCGACTGGGTGGTCGCGCGATGACGAGTATGGGGTTGAGCGGTGGCTCGGTAAATACAGTGATGGCGGAGCTCGAAGTGAGTTTTGGACCTGGTCACGGCGGCAGTGGACTTGTTGAAGAAAAGCCGGCGATCACTCCGCAGCCCGTGGCAGTCGCCGCACATCTCGATACGCAAGCCATGCGAACGTATGATCTGGATCCGCGCCTTGTGCATTTTGATACGAACTCAACAAAGCTTGTAAAGACCTCGGAGCGCTACTTCAAGCGGTTAGCGCGAGCTCTTGCGGACAATCATCAGCTCTTTGACCGTGTCGAGGTCGTTGGTCACGCCGATCAACGTGGCGCCTTCCCCTACAATGATAAGTTATCTAAGCGACGCGCCCAAGCGGTCTCGCAGCAGCTGGTGAAGGCCGGCGTGAAGTCTTCACAGCTCATCATTGAGGGTAAAGGCAAGCGCGCGCTTCTGACTCAGTCGATGAAGCCGGCGGCGCTCTTGCGCAACCGTCGCGTTCAGCTTCAATTTCAGGGCGTAAAGAACGAAGCAGCTCTGCAGAATATTATCGACGCCGCCGCATTGTAGTGTGGAGCAGAGCCTTTCCGCGGACGTAAAGAATCTTAATTTTTTCTTTGGCGACAGGGCGGTTTTGCGCAATGTCTCCATTCCCATCCATCGCAATGCCCTTACCGCACTTATTGGTCCCTCGGGCTGCGGAAAAACGACGCTGCTTCGTTGTTTCAATCGGATGCATGACCTCTATCGAGACAATCGTTGCGAGGGCGAAATATTTCTATATCCCGAAGAACGCAATATTTTAGATAAGCAGATCGATCCGATCGAAGTAAGGATGCGTATTGGAATGGTTTTTCAAAAGCCAAATCCGTTTCCAAAATCTATTTTTGAAAACGTGGCCTATGGTCTGCGCGTGCGCGGTGTGCGCCGACGGAGCTCAATCGAGAAGAGTGTTGAGACGGCACTCAAGCAGGCGGGTCTGTGGAAAGAGGTAAAGGCGCGACTCAGCGCCAACGCGTTGACGCTTTCGGGCGGGCAGCAGCAACGCCTTTGCATTGCGCGAGCACTAGCCACCGAGCCAGAGATTCTTTTGCTAGATGAGCCGACCTCTGCCCTTGATCCGATTTCCACCGGCCACATTGAAGAGCTTGTTACTGAACTTAAAAAGTCGGTCACAGTTGTGATGGTGACCCATAATTTGCACCAAGCCGGTCGGATTTCTGACTACACAGCATTCATGTACATGGGTGAGCTCGTGGAGTTTGGACTTACGCAGAAAATATTTACTAAGCCTACCGACTCGCGCACAGAGGCCTACATCACGGGTCGCTTTGGGTAGAGACTAGCGCGGTACGCGCAGGCGGCCGACAGATCCTAAGATTCGCTTTAAGGCACCGTCATCGTCTTCGTCATAAATTTCGCCAATGATTTCCTCAAGAATGTCTTCCATCGTGACAATTCCAACGAGTGAAGTGCCAGCAAAGACCGCGCTTAAGTGACTGCGCTTTTCTTGCATCTGGCGCAGAGCTTTAAATAAAGTTTCGTACTCTTGAACCCGTGACATCGGGCGCACGATCTGCACCCACTTGTCGCCGCCGGATTTAATCAAAGCGATCAGCTCTTTGGTATTGATGATTCCAAATACTTGGCCGTCGGCGATGACTGGCAGGCGAGTGTGACCTGAGCGCAAGGCAACGGCCTCCACCTCACCGATGGTTTGCGAGAGATACACATGATCCACTTGCGCCCACGGAAGGTTGATGTCGCGCACGCGTTTTTTTTCAAGCGCCACAAGGTTTAAAACATACTGGCGCGCTTGCGAGGAGAGCTGATCCAGCTCGACAGTGTCCGCGCTCGGGGTGTGAACCGCCGCCCGGCTCTTTGGAAAGAAGACGGCCAGAATTTTTTTAGTCGCCCATTCGAGAAAATCAACAACCGGCAAAAAGATAGTATCCAAGGCCATCAGCCATGGCGCCGAAAGCAGTGCAATCTTTAAGGGGCTTCGCATGGCCAAAGTTTTCGGGACAAGCTCGGCGCAAATAACATTTACAAAAGTCAGCGGAATAACAACGGCACCAATGGAAAGGACGCCGGCGGTGTGCGCACCAATGTTAAAAGTTTCCATTAAATAAGGCGCCAGAGTTTGATGAGCCTCGGCCCCACCAACTGCCGCGGCCAAGGCGCCGACCAAGCCGATTCCGACTTGCATAACTGAAAGGGTGCGTTCGGGATTTTCGCGCAAAATTAGAAGGGTAGCGGCCGATTTTTTTCCAGATTTAACGAGCTCTTTGATTTGCGACCGAGTCAGCGTAACGAACGCCATTTCGGCAGAGGCCAAAAGGGCGTTGAGGCTAAGGCACAAGGCGATAATTATCCATTCCATGAGTTCTCTATTAACGAATCTTAGACGGGAACTGTCAAGGCGTGGCCCTAGGTGACTATAGACTTGTGCAAACAGAGTAAGCGAGGGTCTCTTTGAGCGGCGCAGTCAGGCTCAGTCGCGATACAATCTGTCCAGCGGTAGTAACGCGAACTTGATCTTCGAAGTTAGCTCTAGTTCCGACGAGCCCATGATCGCCACTCTTATATTCACTCACGACTTGCGCACCATCATTGTGCCAGTCACCGACGTTCGAGGTCCATTTGTAGAGCTTAAGATCGCGATGCACCTGCAATCGCGTGCGCACTCCATACATATCGCATTTCCATGCATGTGAAGTTAGTGTCTGGGTATCTTTTGGAGTTGAGAATTGAGCACTTTCGAACAAGTTTTCGAGCTCGTGCTGGCGTTCGGGGCTGATGTATTCAACGTCGGCCGAAGCCGCAATCGCTACGGTGAGGGTGAGTAACAGCAGTAATGAAAAGAGAGCAGTTTTCGCGTCATCCATGACGAAGCTCTCATAGAGCAATTGGCGCGCCTAAGGAAAGCTCGATTTTATGAGCTCCCAGCTAGTTTGGCGATGAAGAAGATTCAAGGTCAGGCTCAAACCCGGCCGTCTCAAGTTGGCGCACCCGGCTCCGTCAAAGCCTTAGGCGAAATTCTGCAAACTCGAGGGGGTGTCAGAAAACTAGATAGTTTTCGAAACTTTCCTGTGACCCAGCTTAATTTGGGGACTCAATCACCTGTTTGTGCGAAGTGCCTTTAAGTCGGGCCAGACCTGGCCGAAAGATTGAGTGTTAATGGTGTGTCCTGAGGAGGAACTATGGATGCTGTACTGAATTTTTTAAACAATTATAAGATAGTCGATATGTGCATTGTGGGAATCGGCTTCTTTGGTATCTATTTAGTTGTGGATCGCTATCGCGCACTATTTTTCGACTATGCGCTACCGGCAGACCCCTTCCTTAAGCAAGTTATGACTCTGGTTGAGCAAGACAAAATCGAAGAAGCGATTACGTTTTGCACGGCCAATGAGAAAAAGCCCCTCGCCTATGTCACCAAGCGCCTGCTTGAAAAGTCGGATCGCGATGATCAAGCGATGGATACGGCGATAGATATCGCCGCGAGCGAAACCGCTCCGCGCCTTCTTAAGAACCTTGGCCACCTACAAATGGTATCCAACGTTGTCACCCTGATTGGTTTGCTCGGAACAGTCATTGGATTGATCACGGCCTTTCGCGCCGTTAGCTTTGCCGATGTAGCGCAAAAACAGACGTTGCTCGCAGAGGGTATTTCGATCGCCATGACAGCAACGATGCTTGGGTTGATGTTCGCGATTCCGACGATGGTGGCGTACTCATTTCTGCATGCGAAGCAAGGTCAACTCTTTAACGAGATCGATCAGTGCACGCAGAAATTACAGGAGTGCCTGAAGGGCCGTATCTATATGCCCTACAAAGGCTTGACTGCGTATCCCAGCAATCTGAATGCGGACGGCATGAAAAAGACAACGACTCCGCCGGCAATGAAAGCGTCCTAACATGCGCGCTGGCAAGAGTCGCGCAGGCGACGCAACATTCGATTTGAACTTGGCACCGATTCTCGACATTATCGTGTCGATTGTGCCCCTTCTTTTGCTGAGCATCGCGTTTGTGCAAGTGAAGATGATCGATACGAGCGTTCCGCAAGTGGTTGCAGAGGCCATTCAGCATGCGACGGATAAGAACGAAACCAAGTTTACTTTGAAAGTCTCAAAGACCGCGGGCTTTACGCTTGAGGTTTTAAAAGACGGCAAAACGACACCGACGACGGTCCCGAATAAGAACAAAGAATGGGATATGGATGCTCTGCAAAGAGCCGCATTCTTGGTGAAAGAAAAAAATCCGGGAGTTTTTCGTGTCGATTTGTCACCTGAGGCGGATGTGAATTTGAATTCTTTGGTGGTGGTCATGGATAAACTGCGCCGCACACCAGATGCTAAAAAAGTGACTTTTGTAGATCCCGCCAATGGCCAGAAAGTGGAAACTGAATTGATGTTTCCCAACGTTCTGTTTGCCAATGTCGTGGGTCAGTAGCTGAGGAGCTGAAGATGGGCGCACGTAGAGGAATGTCGAGATATATGGATCGCCGCTCACCTTCGAGCTTTAAGATCCAAATCACGTCCATGGTCGACATGTTCGTCATCCTCCTTGTGTTTTTGCTCAAAACTTATTCTACAAGCCCGGTAAATATCACGCCCAAAGAAGGAATGCGTCTGCCAGAATCGGCGTCGCTGGTTGAGCCCGTTGACGTTGTGAAATTAATGGTGTCTGAAGACGGCGTATTTGTTGAAGATAAGAAAGTGATGGTTCTTGAAAAGGGCCGCGTTCCCGCGTCGGTGACCGATGCCAATGACCCTTCGTTTTTAAAGGCATTGTATGAAGAACTCGATGGGCGTGCGAAACTTGCAAAAGGCATTTCGCAAGTGAACGACAGCTTCGAATTCGACGGCAAAATTTTGATGCAAGCCGATCGTGATCTACCCTATGAGATTCTACAAAAAATCATGTACACCTCGATGATGGCTGGTTACGCCGACGTTAAACTTGCCGTGGTTGGCAAATAAGGTTCTCCGGTTTTTAGCGGGGTGACTCCGGGTAGTTAGTACAAATTGTCCATCCATTGGTCCTGTGTTCTGATTTTGTTGCGAAGCAAAACCAACACA
>JAYVPG010000083.1:0-5369 GCA_043757545.1 Pseudobdellovibrionaceae bacterium | reverse complement strand
GATTGGATTTAAAACTCCGAACGGATTCGAAGAGGAGTTCAATTAACCGACGCGGTGAGAGAGAAATTCTGAGTGGTCAGAAAATCCGGGTAGGCTCAGTATACGAGTGATGGCCCCAACTTATTTCGTGCTGACCAACACACTGTTATCGAAAAACCGATGAAGTGATTCGAATAATTAGCGCACGTAAGCTTACACGTTCAGAGCAAAAAGATTTCAAGGAAAACCTATGAGAAAAAAATATGATTTGAAAGAATTAAAGTGGAAAGCCAATCCGTATGCCAGGCTGCTGAAGAAGCCGATCACTTGTTGTTCAGTGACACACGGGAGCATTGAACTTTGCCGGTTAGGCTACCGAAGACTTTCCGACCTTCCAATCGGGAAAGAGAAGCACTGCAGGATGAACCCCTAAGGCCACCGCCAATTTCTTTGCCCGCTCAACGCCTAGCGCGATACGATCGGACTCGATACCTGAAATGGTCGATTGGGGAATCTTGCATTTCTTAGCCAAATCATTTTGTGACCAACCTAATATTTCACGAGCGACTCGAATAGAATCGCCGGGACTCAAGTTCATACGGGTTTTAGATTTTACGAAATCAGCCATTTTACTTCCTCCGATAGTCATGAGCATTCACATCAATCTCAAAGACCTTCACCGACTGTGACTAAACGCGCGTCTTGACCTTTTAACTTCAATTCTTGAAAAGATTTGCATGGAGCTTCAATCTTTCCTTTACCTGCGTCCATTGCATCGACAGGTAGTGTGACTGTTCACCAACTTTACTTACCTCTGTCAGCAAGGGGAATAGCAAAGCCTCCTTGCTCCAATTCCATTCGCCCGTCGCAGACTGAATTAGTGTCCCTGCCCCCTCATAAGACTTGCGGCCGATTTGAATCGCTCCGTCTGGAAACCGACCGTCAAGAAAAGATACGACATCTTGAAAGGCATCAGCGGAAACGGATTGATTTGTCATTTCCGCCCAGAGAGTTAGAGCATTCAATCCTCGCAAAATATCGTACAAGTAGAATCGCGGAAAGCAGAGCCGCGACCAGTTCTTGGCACTAGTCGTCTCCGAAGAATTGTATTTTGTTGAAGAGCCTTGCGTGAGTTTACGAGCAATCAAAAAATTCGCGCCATTGTCCAGAAACTTTCTCTCGGCTGTTGTCCATGGCCTTGGAGTATAGATTAGAATAGCTTCAAACGCCGCAATAGTACCAACCATTGAGCTTGGGCACTCGTCTTTAACAAGGTAGGCTCCGTTGTCACAATTCAGAGCTCCGTCGGCCATTTGGTAGCGAAGGAACCAGGGGCGAATCCAAGGCAACTCTTTGTCGACGTCCAAGCCCCATGCCGCCAACACCTGATACACATTCCCAAGTTGGCAATGACAAGGAGTTCCTCGGTACGGGTCTACATCAGCTGGCATCTCATCCGGATGAATGGGAAATATTTTGAGAGGAATCCGATTGAGAGCAGCGACATGAGTTTTGATAGCTACTTCAGGTATAGCGTTCGTCTTGTCCATCTCATGCAAAAGCAGCATATGCCACCAAGGCGAATCCCACTTTGGCCAGTAAGGGTCGGCGCTAAGACTTTGAAGTGCCAGGTCGGAATTCAAGTACCGAACTGTTTCCTGAATTTTCATTTCCAATGAAGATGGATTGCTTTGCATCGAATTTAGTTAGCACATTTGCAATGATGGGTCCAAAATCAAAATCGCCCTGATGGGCAATGGCGGCCCTGTGAGCCATCATGCCAGTCGCTCTATGTAAAGTGCCAATCGTAGTGAACAGTTATGCAAGGTTATGTTTGATTTGACACCAAGGAGTCACCTGAACTCCCCTGCTACAAGCCTGACTTGATCTAAATTATCACT
This sequence comes from Pseudobdellovibrionaceae bacterium, assembly GCA_043757545.1. GTDB lineage: Bacteria > Bdellovibrionota > Bdellovibrionia > Bdellovibrionales > UBA1609 > JALHOQ01. The sequence continues at coordinate 3,489 of JAYVPG010000083.1, read as the reverse complement.
TGCGCAAGTGTACCGCATTTGGTACACTGAGTCCGGTGAAGAAAGTCATTTGGCATCCTAAGGCAAGAGACATAATAAGTTCATTTCCTGAGTCCGTCCGGCAGGAATTGGGTTACTTGCTTTTTAGAATTCAAAATGGCGAGACTTTGGGCATGCCACATTCTTCTCCGATGAAGACTGTGGCCGTCGGCGCCCATGAACTGCGGGTTCGGGGATCTGACGGGATATATCGGGCATTTTATTTTACTAAGAGCAGTGAGGGAATTTTAATATTTCACGCTTTCATGAAAAAGACGCCCAAAACTCCCGTGGATGAAATGGATATTGGAAAAAAACGATTAAAGGAACTACAGAAGGACTAGGATATGAAAAAAACTGTTTCTCGAAATGCTAAAGAACTTGCTCAGGCGTTGAATCTCGATGAATCCGTCGCCGTCGAGTGGGAAATTCGATTGAGCCTCACGCAAAGAATTATCGAAATTGTAAAGCGCGAGCATATAAAGGTCACTGACATCGCGAAACGAGCAGAGACCTCACGTGCGCGTGTCACTCGAATTTTGAAGGGTGATACTGGCGGGATTTCTCTAGATGTTTTGGCTCGCATATTGGGTGCGATCGGGCAGAAAGCTAAAATTACATTTAGGAAGTCGGCGTAAGCTGACTAGTAGAACCGTAGAACCACAAGAAATGTTCGGTGAGACTTTTGGAGGTGGAACTGCGCATTGAATAATTTCAATACTTTAAACCACCACCGCCCAGGGCTTACCCCAGTTAAACACGGCATCTACGGCTGTTCTTAACCGCTTCCGTCGCGAAATTGAAATTTCGCGCTCGACCCGATCCAGCATCACCCAAGCGTGCGCTTTGTCGATCTCCAAAACATGCATCGTCATCCAATCCTTTGCATGATCTCGGATAATGCTAACGTAATCGTCGATCGTTTTAGGGCTCAATTGCCTTATGAAGATGTTTCCCTTCCGAGCGGAAACCTCCCACTCATCAACTAACTCTCCCCAAAGGCTGCTCTTACTCTCGGCTGTAATCAGCTCACGTTCAGCGTGGAGCAGTAGTTTTTTCTCACTCTTCTCAGCCTCAACTAGAGTCTTGATACCCATAAGTCGCCTGTCAATTTGAACTCCCGGCTGCTCCGTCGAGTATCGCCGGACTCTCACTTTGAAGAGCGTCTCACCAGTTTTAATGTCTACATACTTTGCTATCGCCATCTAAATCCTCCTTTTTTTGAGGATTCAATTAGCGACTCGAGATCCGTCTTTTTGAATAATAACCGCCCAAATGGTTTGTAGAATGGAATCTTCCTTTGATTCACAAGATTCCGAACCCGCTCTACACAAGGGCTGCCATCCTTACGAAAAATTCGTAAATAGATCGCGGCCTCGACAGCATTTAACCAATCGGAGCTATCAAAACTCTGATCGATCGCCTGCCTAGGAGTCATTGTATTTTGCAATACAACCTCCCTACCATCTGGACACTAGAAGCTATTTGATTTTCAAAGAACACATTCACATTCTCACGTGAAATAACTTGCTTAACTATCATGGAACTCCACAAAAAGTTCAAGCGAAAGCCTTGCGCAAAAAGGTTTTGCTGGCTCTCGCATATTAGGAATTTTTTGTTTTGGTGTAGATGAAACGAAGACAATAATTAGGCGAGGCCACTATCAGTGGTCTCGCAAAGAATGCAGCTCAACGTGAATGCGAGACTCTAGATGGCTTTCTTCATTCGACGAAGGCCATCGGAAATAAACAGTCTCATTAAGATTTGATACGGAATGGATTTTTTTGAGCCATGCTTTTCAAATCCTGAATGGTTTTCGCGTCAAGAGCAACGCTAGTGGGCCTTCGGCGCGCACCCTTCAGTCGAGCCATCTCAGTCAAGATGTTCGACGTATCGAACTCAATCTTGTCATATTCCTTCAGTGATTTTGCGTATTTCTTCATACTTCACCTTCTCTTCAGCGAAGAAAACCCTGCTAAATATTCCACAGCAACACCAAACTTCTTTGAGAGGTCCCTTATGGTTGCGAGTTGTGGCTTGTTTTCGCCAGAACGATATTTTCGCGCTTGCTCTGTTGAAACGGCAAGAAACTTTCCAAGCTTTTCATTGGTATCAAGACCGCGCTCAACTGCAAGCTGGGTCAATCTCTGAGCAAAGATTCGCTTTTGATCTTCCCTGGTCTTTTCTTTAATGTTGGCTTCAACGCTTTCGCGATGAGCGGATTGGTCTTGCTCTTCTGGTGGTAGGGCGCGCTGGTTACGCTTTTCAAAGTAACGTTCAATATGAAAGAGAAAGACCTCATCGTCTTTTTGCTCATTCCACATTTCAAACTTTTCGAGCAGCAATTCATCGGAGAAGGCAAGGTCAGCAGCACTTGCCAGATCGTGAATCAATTTTTTCTTGATTGTAACTCGATCAAAATGTTTGAGAACGGGACCAATGACGCTTTGAATATGATCAAAGCGGTCAGTACGTTTTGAAAGTGTTCCCATGTGCTCCTCCTAATATATTTTCCACGACCGCAAAAGCCCTCTTCGATAGCTATCCCAAAGATCAACACCAACTGTGTCCATGTGCCGATACCATTCTTTGGTTCCATCAGCGCTTCCTTTTGAAAGCTCCTGCTTGGTTCGACACGTGAGCGCCACAATCTTATCAATGCGGCCCTCTTTGCGTGCGCCAAAGCACACTCTTAAACGGCACGTTGGCCAATCAAACTTGATGTAGTGCACGCCTGACTTTGTACCAACTTCCGGCGGCGGCTTTCTTAAACACTGTGGCCAATGCGCTTGAAGCTCCTGCGTCTTAATAAAGACATCCTTCGCCTCATCACTCGTAAACAGCCAGCCCTTTCTGGCCTGAAACTCTTTGTAGTAGTTCTCTGTGAGCCAAATCTCTACTGCCACTCATGACCTCTCATCGGAATATACAATTAAAAACAGCATAAAACAACTAAAAACATTTATAAAATTACCGAAATCGCCTCAAATGGATACAAAGGCCCGCCGCCACCGATTACTGCGACTTAGGCCGAACCTCCTCAATCGCATCCCTGGCCGGAGCCACTTCACTAGCTGTTGCTGGGGTTCGCCGTCGCCGCCTAGGAGCTCCAACCTGCACCGTCGCTCTTTGGCCTTCAATGGATTTTCGTTTTACCATAAGGTCATCAAGAGATAAAGGCTGTCCGACCTTCTTCGCACGGCGAACTTTAGTGAGCGCCCAAGTAAGCCAACGAACCTCATCAAACAATTCTGCCTCAACTGTTTTGATTTCAGATTCGCTTAAACTTCCCTCATGCTGACGAATAAGAAAGTTTGCCAGATCACTTTTAGTGACACGGATCATTCCGTCAAATCGCGTATTGAGCTCTTTTGTCGAATTTCCGCGATTTGTGCCAGGCGATTTCCTGGTCTTGTGCCACTCCTAAATGCCTGAGCAGCGGTTAGTGATTCGCAATTTCCACTGGCACAA
>JAYVPG010000082.1:0-5469 GCA_043757545.1 Pseudobdellovibrionaceae bacterium | reverse complement strand
TCACATCGCCAGCACTAAATCAAACAGTCGTTTGGTTTCGCGGAGATTGCAAAGTTAAACCCTACGACCTGTGGTAGCGTCTTGATCGCAGACACCTGTATATCGACGTATCACCCAAAAACTCAAAAGTTCGACAGGCTGCTAGAGCAGATTCAATTTGGGATGGTCCCAAAGACGCTTATTTCTCCAACGTCGGCACTGATGGGACGTATACTCGCACATTTCAATTATCGGGGAGTTCCAAGTACCAGGATCCTTCGATCAATTTTGTATTCTCCTCCAAGCCGGTTCGCCAATCGCATTACCTCGGGTTTGGATGGAGAATTCCAGCATTGGAGGCTGTCTGTTACAAGAAAAATGAATATCTCTACCAGGCGGAGTTGCCCAACGGTCGGACAATCACCTTAAAAAAGGACCAGAGTTCCAATTTTAAAGGCACTGATTCGAACTGGAAAGGAACGGTCATTGGTGATTCATTCCAACTTTCGCTCGGGCCCTTGGATACCGTGATCTACCGCCAAGGAGAGCTTAAAAGCTTCACCTCAGGAAAAACCACTTTCGAAGTTTTCCGGACATCCGTTGGCGCTTTCATCCTGAAAGATGGAAAGGTTCTTTATAGCTTGATCAAATCATCGGACCCACTCTTGGATAAGATTCAAATCAAGGACGCAGAAGGCCAGATCGTCTCACGGTTCGATGTTGAAAGAACCGCCAACTTGAGCGGATTCAATCCATTGAGCTCATTTTCAGTAGGAAATTTCGCAATGGAAACGAGCCCACTGCTTAACGAGAATAAGATTCCGACCGGGATAAAGATTGGAGATGAAAGGGTAGAATGGGATCCCACGAGCGGCAAAGTGAAACGGATTGGCGATTTTTCGTACCAAATTGAGTGCGACAAGTCTGGCTTGATCAATCAAATCAGCAAAAAAAGTTTGCAGCCCGGCGCTAAAAGCTCTGCCTACATCGACGCCCAAAAGGGGATCGACATTAAGGAAGATGGGGACAAGTTTGAAGAGAAGCATTATTTCATCGCTGGCAATCAGGCAGGAAGAATCAGACGGCTAATTCAAAAAACAAACAACGAAATCACTCTTGACGTTAGTTACTACTATGATCAAGCAGGGAGCTTCATTGCAAAAAAGAGCTCTGCCGAATCTTTAATATCTGATAGTGGTAATTTACTTTTCCATGGAGGCAGTATGGACGGATTAAATATTTCTATTAAATAACAACACAAATAATGAAAACCACCAAAATTAGTAATCTCAAATTCTCGGGAGTTATATTAATGCTCGCCCTGATAAGTCAGCATAGTTATGCAAGTGCAGACGGCGATTGTGTCAAGTCCGCTGAATGCGCTGGCCCTTCAGGTTCCGCGTTAGTCCGTGGCTGTGCAGCACAGATTGACGGTGTTAGTGGAGGCAGCTATACTTCTTCACTGAAGCAAGTGACCTTTTGCGGGATGAATGCAGCTAGCGCCCAATATAACTGTGGTGGTCCTGGTGCCGTCCCGGACACGCGGACCCCAGGTTGCCCAAATACGCCGCCACCTAATCCAGGAGAATAATTGATTAAATCTTTTTTTATAATAACCAACACTCTAATCTCCTAATGAATCTGCTCATTCCGGTTTGCGTTGTGTGTGCTAGCATAACTAGTGTTAAGGCTCAGCAATACGCTGAACTCATGAATTTTTTTGGCACTAGTAAGTATTCCGTTTTAAGCGAACGGACTTACGAATTCAAGAATAATGGAACTTGGGGAAAACGGCCAGAATCGGCAGGAACCGATAAAATGGTATCAGAGTACTCGAAAAATCAAAATACTGAAGGAATGAGATCTATTCGGTATTTTGGAAAGGATAAAGTAGACTACATTCATCATGCAGTTTGGGATGGCAAAAGCCTCAAGTTCCTACGAACACTGAATGACACAGCCTCACTTATTATTGAGGACTCTATAGAGTTACTCGATCAGCCGAATCGCTCCGCTAACTTCGTTACGTTACCTTGGGTTTTTCTTGGGGTGTCATCTGAAGAGGATTTGGGACGAGGACGCCCCATTCCTTTTACGGAGGAGATAAATAAGAGGATGTTATCCCTCCTCCCTTTTATCAAGAAAAATGATTTTTTTGAGTTGCCCTATGCTCCGGGAATACTTTGTAAAGTCAACCTAACCGAAGATGGAGGTGTTCAATCGTTTATACTTAAAACAAAGGACGAGGTGTTGGTTTGGACTTTAGGTGCGACGGAAACGAAGAGATTCACTCGCGAAGGAGGCTATACTGTTTCCATCCCGACCGTAATTACCGATACCTTCGAGGTTAAAAATGAAATCCCAGCTATGAGAACTTACAAATTGTTGGATCTGAAATTTGATGGCCAGGCAGACAGCAGCATCCTCCAGATAGATGCTTCAAAGGCTGGATTTCTATACGATAAAAATTCACACGAATATTTGAAAATTAAATAAAAATGAATAGGTTCTTGGTCTTAACAGTAATAGCGCTATCAGCTAGCTTCAGTCTTGGAGCGGAGACTCCCTTGTCAATTATTGGGAATCCAATCAAATTTAAAGAAAACTATACGTTTGTTGATAACGAGCTGGTTTTTAGTGTAATAAATACAAGTGCGAAGACGTATTTTTTTGACCAGTCCGAATCAAGCTGCGGCTGTAGTAAGATCAGAATTGAAAAGGGACCAATACTTCCTAAATCCATTCTCAAAGGAACAATTGTTCATGCTCCCGGTCCCAAAACGGGATCGTTTGCAAATCGATTTGCGTTAGTTTTTAAGGATGAACAGGGTGTTAAAACGACCTTAATGCTGGAAGTGTCCGGAGACACCAAAAATTTGGTTATTTTATCTCCTGCTACTATTGGGATTTCCAATGAACTTGATAAGATATTATTTGGAATACGTAAAAAGTTTTCGTTTGGCGAGATATCTCAAGTCACTTTGAGGACCCCAGGATACATGCTTGTTTGTTCTGACAATTTTCTCAAAGACGACGAGGAGTATCTCTCGTATATTATAAAATGGAGTGATGAAACAGTATCCATGAAGATACCCGAAAGTTTCGAATTTTCTGTATTATCTAGTGAAAGCAAGATGTTCAATTTTTATGTTCCGGTCATTGATGGCATTAAAAAAATAATAGTTTGTCGAGACAGCCCTCTGATTTTGGATCTCTTAGAAAGAGATGAAAGTTTTCTACTGAACTTCGTTGTGAACGATCAGACGTTGAAAATAGTTCAATTGGTAAGTGTAGAAATAGGAGGAGTTTCCATTTTGGATAAATGTGTTTTTGAGGCTGATCCAAGCGGAGAAAAAATCGTTAAAATTGAGGGGGGAACGATAGATAAATCAAAGCGGTATCAAGAAATTTCCCTTAAATTTTTAACCAGTGATAACAAAACGATAACTTCGCGAGTACACGTTATCTTAAAGTGAAATCTAAATGCTAACCGCCCGTCGATAAAGCATTAATCTACGTAGGTGCATTCCTGCCGACCGAATGGGCACGGGGACTGGCGGGAAGCCGGTTTGCGAGAATCACAAAGATCACTTTGTAAACTTCTCCGGCAACGATATATTTTTGGGGTTTATCAATAATCGCGCAAGTTACTGGTTGGTGATTTTATGTTCGTCTTTATCCCGGCTGGAGAAGCTTGCGGGATCAACCTTCGCCAGAGCTGCGTAAGCGTAGTCCCAAGCGCCTTGCATAGAGTTTTGCTACAGCGGGTTCATAGATGTCATAGTTTCCGCATCTATGACACTTATGAACTCAGGCTGCCTTGCGAACTCGCTTGCCGCTGCGGGTTTGCTGCCATTTCTCGGGTGTGAGGTGGGCGGCTTCGCTGGCTTTCATGGCGGGCAGGCGGGTGAGAACGTCTTCGAGGTAATCTCGCGGTACGATGCCGAGGCGACGGCAGTTTTCCACGATGGTGTAGAGGATTGCGGATTTTTGGCCGGAGGCTTCGTTGCCGATGAACAGCCAGTTCTTGGCTCCAAGCTTCGTAGGGCGAATGGCGTTTTCGACGAGGTTGTTGTCGATCTCGACGCGCCCATCGCGCAGATAGGTTTTGAGGTGGGGCCACTGGTTGAGAGCGTAGGTGATGGCTTTTCCTAACTGGGTCTTGGGGAGGATGGAGCGGCGCTGGGCAAGCCTGTCAAAGAGCTTCTTGAGGCGCTGGTGGATGGGGCTGCCTTGCGAAGCGCGGATGGCTTCGCGAAGGGCGGGACCGGCCTTGGTTTCACGCAGTTGTTTCTCGATGTGATAGAGGTGGGCGAGCTGGCGCAGGATCCAGCCAACGAGGCGCGGCGATTGGTCTTTGGCTTCGAAAAATTTCCGCCTCACATGGGCGTGGCAGCCCATGAGGGTGATGTGCGGTTTGTCCTTTGCCCAGGATGGGTAGGCGCTGTAGCCGTCGCTCTGGATGACGCGGGCGGTGGTGTCGGATGATTCGCCGGAGAGTTCGGTGATTCCGCCTTGGTCACGGCTTTTCCGCCAGTGATAGAGCACGCTGCCGCCAGGAATGTTAGACGTCCAGAGGTAGCCGGTGCGGGCTTTGCCGCTGCCGGGTTCGAGGTAGTCGATGGGGGTTTCATCAATCTGCCGATAGAGGGCGCGCCAGTGTTCGTATTGGATTTCGCGGTAGATGATCGAGAGCCAGTCGGAGGCGAGCAGGGTCCAGTCACAGAGGGTTTTGCGATGAAGGTGAACTCCGAGGCGGGCGAACATTTCGGACTGCCGATAGTAGGGAAGATGGCAGGTGAAGCGGTTGTCGACGACTTCGGCGATGAGGGCTGGGGTGGCGATGCAGCGCTCTAGCAGACCGGGCGGCAGCGGGGCGATAACGGGCTTGGTGAGTGGCTCGCCGATTCTAACGTATTTGGGACGGACGGTGCGGATGCGGCTAAATTCGCCGCGCTTGAAGTGGAGTTGCTCGCGGGTTTCCTCACCGATGCGACGCCAAGCGCTTGGTTCGGCGAGGACTTCGGCGGGCTCGAGGATCTGCTCGTTGACGGGCAGATGTTCGGGGATGCGCGGGGCGCGGGTTTTTTTGACAACCTTCTTGTGGGTGGGGATCTCAGCCGCCGGTCCTGGGTCTGCGGGATCGGCGGCGGGGGCTTTTTTTGCGAGGTCGGCTCCGAGCATGAGTTCGAGCTGGGCGGGGTCGAGCTTCTCGCTGGAGGTGCCAAAAATTCGGCGGCAGAGCACGTCGATGGTTTGCTTGAGGCTGACAATCTCAGCGCGCAGGCTCGCATTTTTATCTAGCAGTTTCTGTCGTTCGTCGGCGTCCATTTACTAACTAATTAGTAGCAAATTGAGTGCCATGGAGTGGTCATTTTTTACTTTTGATCATCTATGGGGTCAGTCCCCGCAGTCTCACAAAACATGTGGATTTTTCTCGGACTCAGATAGAACCCTGGCCGGGGTGGCGGTTTCGTGCGGTGTCTGGAG
>JAYVPG010000081.1:0-5616 GCA_043757545.1 Pseudobdellovibrionaceae bacterium | reverse complement strand
GAGTAGGCTCATACCTAGTCCCGTTTCTCGTTCTGATCTCGGCCCTTGTGATCCACTTTTGAACCTAAGCTTGCAATTATAGCGTTTATTTGCAGAATGACATCCGATTGAGAGAGTTCTGTTGCCGAGTCATTGATGACGTAGTTATTTTGAGTCACTCGTCTAATCCGATCAATTAGATTTTCTAAATCTTCGGCGGCCTTCCAGGGCTTCCGTGAATCTAGCGTAAGTTGAATTTTTGATACGCGACGAAGGAGATCCAGGCGTAAGATTTGCAGTTCTGTCACCTCTTCATCTCGGTGCTTACAATGTTTTTGAGCCTTAAATCCGTCCAAGGGGATTGAGTTGATAATTCCTTCCAAACGAAGTCCCCAAGCCGAAGACCTTTTGAGTTCTCTTCCATTCCTTTGAATTTGTATGGAATGTATTTTGGGGGAATTAGGTAGATTTATTGCAAAAGGCATAGCGCCCACATCAACGACGGCGGGGCCTGCGATGCCTTCCTCTCGTAGTAGAGAAACTGAAGTGCTCATTTTCAGCACAACTGAATTTAGGACGTTGCCCGTTGAATCAAGCGTATTAACTGAAACATCCCCGTCGGAGGCCCCGAGTGTAAGCGTGCCTTCTGGCAGCACGTACGATGGTCCCCAAAATACTTGGTTATTCGAAGTAATAATTCCTGATATCAACATGGTCTCTGGGTCCACCAGTTGAGTCGTTAGAAATCTGAAACTAGTGGCATAGCTAATCTCGTCTGGCCAAAATCGGCTAGGCCACGCGCTCGAAGTAGAGGTTGTGCCCCAGGCCATTACACTTAGGACGTTGGAAAATAGTTGACCAATTCTCGCATTGAATCCATAGACAGCCGGGCCGGTGTAGGCGCCCGAACTAGAATCGTGCATTTCGCCAACGACATTGAAGGTGTGGTAGAGCTCGTGCACAATCGTTTGGGGCGAGGTATCTTCTCTCACAAGTGCGACTGTGCCTGCTACTGGGGCCGACGTTCGCACTTCCCCAAGCACTTCTGACTCGTCTGGATCTTGAAAGCCAAAATAGTTTTTAGGAACTACCCCGACAATTCTATCTAATTTATGGAGCAATTTTTGAATTTGCAGATCACGAATGTCTCGAACTTTACGCGGGGAATTGTTTGGATCCTGTATATAGCCGTGAAATTCGTTTGCTAATATTTGAAAATGAACTGAATCGTCTGGAACCGGTAGCGCGTCCGCCACGGCCGCGTGGCTATCGGCGAGGCGATTGACGTTCAAAGCGCTTGCCGAACCATAGCAAGATTGTCGCCCCTGGCAGTCTCCAAAACGAACGATTCCAAAAGTTGGCACGTAAGTTTTAATCACACTTGCGTTCAAGCCCGTGTAGGGAACGCTAGTGGCGGTGTTGTTGGTTTCAATCTTCACTATGAACTGCAATGAACTAACAGCGCTTGGAACAAACGTCGTCATCCTATTTGGGGAAATAACATTTTGCGCCATTGCTTCGAACACGGGAATCGGAGCGATGGAGCGCGACACCTCGGTGCCATTTTGATCAACCACTTGAATATTTAGCGTACCCGTCGGTGAAGGGGCTCCGGCGGGTATTGTCGCTCCCAGTGTAATTTCGAATCCCGTCGATTTGCCCATCACTAAACTGGGATATGTGGACGGAGAAAGAATTTGAGGATTGTAAACAACCTGCGCAACACGGGCGCTTGTTGCCTTAAGAACGGCCTTTGGCTGGGGGGGAGGAGGCGGTGGCGGAGGAGGCGGCGGTGGTGGTGGTGGCGGAGGGGGCGGAGGGGGCGGAGGAGGCGGAGGAGGAGGCGGTGGATCGCATATGGCACAAGGGCCGAAGTTGTTTTGAGTATTTTGACTGATACATCCAAATATTTGTTCAGTACATCCGTTGCGAACATATGGAGGGTAGCCAACAATCGAGCCATTTAAATTGGCGCAGCTTACGACAACGTCCGCGTAACATGCGTCAAAACCCGCATCTGCTCGAGATTTTTGTCCAAGTAGAATACTGCCAACCAAGAGAATTGTACTACTCAGTCTCAGAATGAATCGAGCCATCTTCAGAAGTCTCCTGGTGAGTTGATAATGAACCTTTATCAGCTAGTCTTTCGGCTATAAACTGAAAATACATTAGTCAGAATTTAAGAGTATTGGATAAACAAATTAACTCACAATTTGTAAGTTGGCCCATATTGAGATGGACGGGAATCAGATGTTTACTTTAACATCTTGTCTACGAGATTTGGGAGATCCTGCCGGAGGGACAAGTAGAAACGGCAACACTCACTCTCCGAAAGTATGTTGTCGAAAATGCGAAATGCCTGAGCTAGAGATGAGCGAGTTGTGGAGAACCAAGTCCAATGGGCGACAAGCTCAAAAATGTTTTGCTAGGGTAGCGACGGTTCTCAAATGGTTCCCTTTTGTGGAATTCGATCAAGACGCTGGTTTCCACATTTAATTATTTCAGTTTAGCTGGCGGGCGACTACTTGTTACCGTCGAGATGAGGTGAAAAAATATATTTTGCCACGATTACATAGAGGCCAATTACGTTCACGGTGGTAGTTGTAAGAAGGGCGATGATTACGTTGTCACTCAGCTCAAAATAAATGCAAAAAAATTTTCGACATATTAGTGAGTCTGGCGGAAGAGAAATGCTATTTCCAATCAGAAGGATACCCACAAAGACGAGGTACCCTTTAACAAACCTTGGGATCGACCGAGCCAGCTCACGCCTCAGGCGAACAGTATGACGGTAGTTGTGATTTTGAAGCTGGCGCTTCTCATCTTCTCGCTCAAAGGCTCTTTTCTCAAGAATCGATAGTTTCGGATCTGCCTGTTGCGGCGTGGGTGGAGGTCCCGCTAAGATTTTGGTGAAATCTGCCCCTGCAAGCGGAGATTTGGCAATTTTCTTCTGCTTGTCTTTGGTTTTCGTATTGGCAGTCATGTTCCTACGGTTGGAACCTGGACATAATCAATTCATTAGAAATGACACCGCCAGGTCGACCCTCTTGATTGTACACGATATCCCAAGGGGAATCAGTTTGGTGTGTTTTATTAGATAATAAAATGGCATCGAGTGGCCCATAAACTTCTAAAATTTTATCAACTAGAATGGACGCTTGGTTATCGTCTGGATCAACTCCAAAAGTATTTTGAGTGTAGTCGTTTGCTAGGCGCTCGATATTCCGATTTCCGAAACCCTTGAACGCATGATAAATAGACTCAACTACGGGACCATACTGCCAAGCCTCAAAGCTGTCGTCGATAAGAGCATTGCCCGTTAACTTGAGGCACCATCCGTGAGCATAGTAAACTAGCTTTTGTAGCTTCATCGGCGAAACTGAAAACTGGCTTCTTTTAATTAGCTCATTTGCAATGGCTAAAGACGGATACACAAGAACCTCCAAATAACCCGGTTCGTTTTCATGGGTGAGAGTGTTCATAACAACTATCTCCTCTTTCGTCATTACTGGGACTAAAGTTTAGCTTCCAGCAAATTAATGATAATATATTATCGTCTAAATACATTTTTACCACTTTGAGGCCAATACAGCGATAATAATTTATCAAAGTGCCCCACCTCGTCCGATACGTTCACATGACCGCAAAAATTCCAGGAAATCTAAATCTTAACGGTACGTTGTACGCCTTTGAAGCGAGGCCCATTTCCGCAGCATCTCAACACACAACAGCCAAGGGTATGGCTGCCGTGCTATTGGTAGCCTCAGAAATGCAAATTGAAGGCCATATCACCCAAGCCGCACAACTTCCGCTGAAGGAATTTGGCAAACTTTTGAAGTCTTTAAGAATACTATGTGACCTCAATCCTGTGGGGATGACGCCAGTCGTGAGATCGGCGACAAATCTGTCCGCAATAGAGAACGGAACTCGCGGTAGCTCACAAGAAAAGCGAATCGAAATTCTCAAATTTATATTTGGCATAAAAGTGGTTAGCGACCCAAATGACTCTGCCGCTAACAAGAGCTGAGGCACGTTCTTTGCTCAGTTCATGGATTTTTTCGCTAAAGTCGCGGATAATAGCGAGATGGGACAGTTCCAATCAGGACAACCGAGACCCGAGAACAGTGGAAGGAAGAAGGGCGTACCTAATCGTAAGACGACCCATTTGCATTTGTGTCTTGAGGCTTTGGGGTGCGATTTACCAACAAAGATTCTTGAACTTCTTCCAAGCCTAACACCCGAGAAGCAAGTCGATACTTATCTAAGTCTTATGGCGTACATCTATCCGAAGCGCAAAGCACTGGAGTTGGCCGTACAAAATGATCCAGAGTTGCCAAGGATAACTATCAATATTCCAAGAAACGGGAGAGAAGCTCTGGATTCTAAGTAGTTTAATTTTGATCGGGACGTAGGTGATATTCATTGTAAGCACCTCCATCGGATAGATTAACGTCTCCTAAGTACTGAAACTTCTGAACCGTTTTTTCGACTCCCAAGGCGTTGGCGTATTTGGTTGTACCTGCGACGCGAACGAGAATATCTCCAACTAAATCTTCGTCTACGTATTGCTTCTTCGTCTTTATAAAAATTGCTTTGTCTGGCAATTCTGGGCTTGGCCTGATCAAGGTTGCAAGGAGTCCGCCCTCTACAATCTGAAGAACTTTAATGGGGCCATGGATAATATATATGCAATTAGGCTCTAAGGACTTTCCAAATGGGTTGAATACACTACTGAAGAGGTTGGGATTACTGCAAAATGGAATTCCATATTTAGTCTCGAGGTCAGACTTAGCTTTGTTTACGGCCGCTGCGCCTCGAGCCTTGGTATCGTGCAGCTTTAGAAGTGCCGACTCTACTACAGCAATTTTTTGGTCAGATGCAGGATCCTTTTGCTTCAATAGCTGAAGCACTTCTGACCAAGCCTCAACCTTGCTCAAGCCCGCTCCCTCACGGAGCTGGTAGACTATTGCCCCGATAGTCGAATCGGTCGCCTCAGTTACCTTCTCTGGTGGGAGCCTACTCAGTAAGGTCTCTACTACCTTTGTGCACGGCCTGATCGCCGACTCCGCGATATCGGACGACAAGGGCGCTAGGCCGGCATCTAGAAGGGCGGTTACAACAGCAGGCCTGCAGACATCGTCTCCACGGTTATTACCAATGCGTCCCGTGATCGCCATGTCCATTAGCTGGCGGGCCTGAGTTTCTTCCTCAGTCATACGGCTATGGTCAGTCCATGGCAGATTTATTGTCGAGCCAACAAAGGACTTGTCCTTTAACAAGTCGCGGACCTTTCTAGCGTCATTTTGTTTAATTGCCCCGAGAATGTCGCCTCCGATCGCTGGATAAGTTATCGCAGTCGCGCATCCAGCCAATGTTACAAATGAGACCATGAAGAGCACTAATTTTTTAAGGTCTTGGATTTGGAAAGAAGAATAAATTTTGTTTATAGACATCCGGGTCACTCCTAGTTTTTAGATTTTCTTGGGATAAGTCTTTGGATTGTTATTTTGGCATATCCGTCAAAGAGTGCTCCGCCATTGTCGAATTTCCGCCATCTTGTGCCACCTAATTTCCTGAATACTGTGCCACTCGATTTCCTTGATCGTGTGCCAGCCAATTTCCTTCGTGTTGTGCCAC
>JAYVPG010000080.1:0-21427 GCA_043757545.1 Pseudobdellovibrionaceae bacterium | reverse complement strand
GATTGGATTTAAAACTCCGAACGGATTCGAAGAGGAGTTCAATTAACCGACGCGGTGAGAGAGAAATTCTGAGTGGTCAGAAAATCCGGGTAGGCTCACACCAGCGCGATGCTAGCGAGGGCAAGGAGCCCGAGTCTGCGGAAGGAGAAAAGAAGTAAAAATTAAAGTAGAATTTCCGAGATTCGGATTTAGGAAACTGGTCGGGGCGACAGGATTCGAACCTGCGACCTTTTGCTCCCGAAGCAAACCGGCGACCGTCTCAGATTTTCGGGTAAACGGGAGGACTATCTTAAGCGGCTATTGGCCACTGTCTGCGGCAAGTCTGATTAGGTGCCTGGTTTTTTGAAAATAGCTTCATCGAGTTTTCGATCATCCTGCATATAAAGCATCGTCACACGCAGGTCCGAGTGACCAGCGGCCCTTTGTACATCGACCGGCGACTGAAGCCTTAATGCACGGGTAATAAACGTCCGGCGCAGATCATGGGTGCGGTATGGAAATCCAAGCCGCTCCATGCACTCGGCAAACTTGGCACCTAAAGTGTCTGGGTGCAGAGCTTCCGCACCTTCAATAAGGTCGTATGTATCGGCGGGCGCAGTGAACCAATGAGGTACCCGTCTGGTCATTCTATTTTTGAGGGGCTTGTACTGTGGATTTTCACCGCTCGATTTTAGCTGGCGCTCTACGCTTAGAAAGCCTTGCTTGATATCAACAAGACTCAATCCTACTACCTCGCCACGTCTCAATCCATATTGGTATTGGAGGCAAATCCACGGCCTAATTTCCAAGGGCAGTTCCCTAAGAATTAGTAGCCAATGCTCATCGGGAACAAAATATTTCCCAATTTCATCCTGTTCCATTTTTAGTATCGCTTGATAGTTGCGAAATCGTGCCCTGCTGATCGGTTCAAACTTTATATATGGAATTTCAGTTGGCTGCCGCTGATGAAGGTAATAGACAAAGCGATTGAGTAACTGCACTAAACCAACAATTGTACGGATCGACATTTTTCTTTTGAAGATGCGAAGGTGCTGCTCACCGGCTTCCAATTCATCCAATAGAGCCATTCCAAATTTAGCTTCAGCGGCTTTCCACTCTAACGGGTCCTTCAATCCCATCTTATCGACAAAAAATGAAAGGCAATACCGATGCAAGTTATGATAAAGCACTTTGGCATTGTTCTGATTGGGAATTTCAGCGGAGAGTAAATCCCGAAACCCCTCGAAGGTCTTCACAGATAGAAATGCAAGTTTCGTTTTTATTTCATTGATCGCTCGTCGGCTTTCTCGACCATTTAATCTGGCTACAAACTGGTCCAACTCTTCGCGTGAGAGACAATTGGAATATGTAGCTCTCGGAAGTCGGAGCTTGCTTCGTTTTCCACTGGGCAAACTTACCATTCGGCAAATAACAAAGGTGCCATTTTCTTTGGCGACAAAGTATTCACCGAATTTAGACCCATTTGGATAATCCATTTATACGACCTAGTTCCCTCGTAGTTCGCGGATAGCTGCAAGCACCAGCTTTCCATGCTCTGGACCTGGATTTGCGAAGCAATTGAATCGTCTATCGGGGTTTACAGTGATAGATAGATTGTCACCATGCGTATCATGGCCTTCTCTGGCACAAGCCGGGCACTGGACGTGGACTCGTACCCGATTTTCATAAGGTAGCCCAAGGTGTCCGTTCACATACCAATCAATAAGCGGCGCTCGATAATGACCCGCGGGATGATTGTGCTCAACTTCAACGGGCACTGTGACAGGGGTTTCAGTTGCTCTGACTTCAGGCGGTGGTAATACCGGAAGTGTCTCAAGAAACTGCGTGAATACTTCGTTTGGTATTCGGGCACCCGCATATACAAGATTCTGGAGTATCTTTTTTCTATAGCCATTGGGAAGACGAGAGTAACTAGCGCCTCGATTTACACTCGAATCGACTTCAGGAAATGCGTTGACGATCCTTGCCCAGTATTGCCGGTAAGTTTCATAGTCCAGAGGGTCTTCAAGACAAATCAGGAAGTGGTTGGACCTACCGCCGCTATAAACTACAGTACTATAGGGTATTCCTGCCCGATTCACATACCCAACTTGCTCACCTAACTCAAGGCCATCAAACTCGATTAGAATGTTTCTGTAGCACTTGACGTTTTCTCCGTTACGATTAAGGCGATTCGCTCTAGCTGGATTATAACAAAGATAAATTCCATCCTTCGATGCTTTGCCAACCATACTTAATGCATACTCCTGATTCACCGACGCGAAGGTATTGCCCAACCGATTTGTCACCCAAACTGCATCATCTTCATTGAACAGGATTTCCAAGAATCGCTTTGTTTCTGCTTTAAGTTCTTCTTCCATAATACATCCCTACTTAATGCACTTGCGATTGATCGACTGGTTCAACGGCAGTCTCGCTACTAGACACTCCACTACTAATGTTCTTAAGTCTCTTATGGTAAGTAGCTTTTGCCATACTGGAGAATCCGTCGATTGGTTTGATCTTCCAGTTCGCAGGAGTAAAAATTGTATAAACTGAAGCCTGTCGTTTGATGCCGTTGCCAGACTTCTTGGCCAGTATTCCCCGCCGGACCAACTGGGATGCATATTTGCATGCAGTCTTTTCAGAAAGCCCAGCCAGAAATGCGAGGTCCTTGTTGCTAATGTATCTTTTGAAAGTGTCGCCAAATTCGGGTAGCGAGAGAATGACGCTGAATATGACTTTCTCCCCCACAGACAGGTCAGGATTTCTCAGGATGATGTTAGGAACGCCAGTAAAGAAGCCCTGAATAGCCTTTGTCCTTTTCGTTTTTTTAGATTTCATTTTGTTCATCTTGTATTACTTCGGTAAAAGTTTGGTAAGGTCGCGATCCCCAAAGTGGGCAATTTTGTACCGAACAGTTTTGAATCCTATTAACAACGCCTTCGTACCCCACACATTCCTGACATTTAGCCTTAATACATTGCCGTGGGGTTGCGTTGGACGAGGCAACCTTTTCATAAAGTGGCCGATACTTATCAGGGATGGTTGCGGCATACAGTCTAATCGCCGTTTTATTTGCCCGAACCTCTTCACCTGGAGGGTTGGGAGACGGAATGGCTTCGGCGCAGCCATCGACTACCCCCACCCCTAATGCTTGGCTAACATTTTGCTTATCCATTGGTTTAACTTCCTTTCATAAAGTCCATTTAAAAACTCTACTACGCATAGTGTTATTCGTCAACAATAAACAGTGTTAAAACAGTGTTTATTTATAAATACCTAATTTAAATACGTTATTTTACGTATTGTATTATGTTTTTTAGATGTTATAATGATGTTATGAAATTAAATATGGATTTGACCGAATTAGAGGCCCAGTTAAAACGCTTAGCAACTGCCAAACATTTGCACAATCAATTGATCTTCGAGTACCTCTCTAAGCGCGAGACCCATCGAGAATTTACCGACCTCTACACTCTGACCAATCTCATAAAGGAACGGTATAAGAAAGATCCCCGCAAGAAGGACCTCGACGCCAAGGCAGTTCTCAGTCTTTTTGAACGATTGGAGCAACTGGGAGTTGGGGAGATCGACAAATCGAAGCCACGCCGCAGATTCGGGTGGCATTATGAAACCAAATCCGTTGGAAAGTGCGCATTGGGACAATCGCCTCTGATACAAGTCCAAAAGAAGAGTGACCACCTAAGTCTTCGCGCTGGCATTGAACGGCACAATTTGAACCTGGCGAATGGGAGAGTCTGCACCATAGAAATTCCGAGTGACCTGACTCAAAAGGAATTGGAACGAATCAAGTCACTATTAGACGTTTTAATAATTCCAACAGAGGTTGTCCCGCAATCGACGTTGCCCTAGCTATTTTGGACTGACTGACCTAACAGATTATCAATTTAAGAAAGGAATTTTTTGGTTACCTGCTCGTTACGCCCAAAACGTCGAACAATTATTTTTGCGAAATATTTTTTAGTTGTCCTTGGATATTAGCTAGAACGTGTGCCCATGCTGCGTCCCCAGTTACGCCGACTCCAGTCGAGCCGAATTTAACTTCGTTATGCTAACCGCCACTTGAATAATCAATATAGACACCACTAAGTGCCCATCCGACGACTGACCGACATTGAACTTGAATAAGTCTGTAGCTAGTTCTTCTTTTTAAAAATTTCCAAAACGAAGTGATAGCAGAAGTATAAAAACAACATAGCGCATATAGATTGAAACACAAGTTACCCCCCCCCTGGTTTAAAAATTACTCCTAGACTTTCTTTCAACGATTCACTTTTGCTCACCGTTCATTGTTCTATTGCGACCAAAAAACGTGTGGACTGCCAATTCATAATCCGCCAACTTGCTGCAATCGAGTATCGAGATTTCTGTACAAGCACCGTTCACAATTTTTCGTTTTTTTGGATTCATTTTATAATACTCATCTATCGAGTGCTTTGCTTCACCCAAATAGCGGTCAGCACAGCCGCGCATTTGGTCATAGGTCACTTCACCGTTAGGCAAGCCGCAGTCCTTCCGAGCATATTCTTGAATCGGTTTTAACTTCAGATAATTCTCGAAGACTGGCGTGAGGGAAATGCTTTCCAGCTCGGCACGTTTCTTATCGGTCGAATAGGAGTAATACGCCAGTAGGCAAACGACTGTCGCAGACCCAAGCAATCCGACAATGAGAACCGTTGGCAAAAACTTTCCCATAGATCCTCTTAAGGCATCCAAAGCAGCTTCGGATACTGGTTTGAGCTGATTTTCCACGTATTTGAAAAATTCCAACCTGTAAACGTGCCTTGAGTTTGCATTTGTGCGGTTGTTTTTCCTGTACAGGCCGCACTCGTGCCTGTCGCACTCCCCTGTGTGTCCCAATAGCATGAAGTGATTGTGTAGCCCGAGGTATTTGCAATTCCAGCGAAACCGCCGATGCCCGATGAACCAGAGGGTGCTCCGGCGGAGTAACAATTTGTTACCGTACCCACGCCCGACAAATTCCCAGTGAATCCTCCCACGTTTGAGGAACCGCTCACGCGGCCTCCGGCAAATGAATCAGATACGGTTCCGCCACCCATTACCCCAACAAGGCCACCCGCATTGGTAGCTGTGCCTGAGACGTTCCCAATCGCGGCTGATTTTTGTATAGTGCCGACGCTGTTGCTTCCGGCGATTCCTCCAACGCTGTCGGACGTAGCACTCACAGAACCCGAGGCGTATGAGGTTGAAATAGTTCCACCGTTACCGCCGACGACTCCCCCGACGCTAGATAATCCTGATACAGTCGCAGAGGATGTGGCTTGGGTTATTGTACCGCCCTGACTATTTCCTACGACTCCGCCAACATCGTAATAGCCTCCAACGGTAGTCGAATTTACTGTTGAATTAGAGACAGTAGAGCCGGACCAAGTAATTCCAACTACTCCTCCCGTGGCACACTGGTTCGAGTTTTTCGAGGATTTAAGAACTGAGCTAGTGACAGTTGCTCCACTAATCGCTCCCCAGTTTTCAGCGGCAACCGCACCCACGCGGCACCCAACCTCCGCATCAACCGTGACGGCCACATTAGAAATTGTGCCGGAGCTTTCGTTTTGATCTGCGATTGCGGCCACACGCGCTGAATTGTTCGCTTGAGAAACTGCGGAGACATTCATCGTCAAATTAGATAGGGTTCCATAGTTCAAGTTAACCAGAGCCACGTCATACGTTAACTCTGTCAACTTAATGTCTGGGAATTTCAGGCCATCAATCGTTCCTTGGTTACTCTGAATCCATGCTCCGTTGAATTGTAACTGAGACGGATTGCTTGCGACCACCATTCCTGAAATGGCGTGGCCGTTTGGATTTGTAATACTGCCAGAGAAAGTCGGAATTTGTGTCAGTGTCTCGCCATTAAGGGAAATGTCAGCCGACAAAATGAAGGCCGAGGAAGGAAAATTGGATATGTTATTGAAGCTATTTACATCACAGACTTGGTAAGGGCTTTGAGTTGTGCCCGAGCCACCACAAAAGAGCGATGCACTCGAAGAATCGGCACCTCCGCCTTTGGAACAAGCCGAAATGAATGGCAATACACAAAGGGCGAGTCTGAATTGGTTTAAAGAGGCGTGCATCACTTAGTTACCCCTATACCTTCTCAAAACGACTTCATAGACACCTGCCAAAACCTCATCTTCCACAACCTGTCTAAGACTAGGTTTTTCGCTCGCCGTCGGCTTCACCGAATAGCACAGTTCATCAATTGAAATTTCGAGGTAGTCTGCCACAGCCTTGAGTTGATCTAGATTTTTAGGCGGAGTCCCGGCCATCCAATTCGCGAGCGTAGTCTTGGGAACTTTCGTTGCACGAGCAAGTTGGGCCATTGTCAGGTCTTTGGCCTTCAATATCTTTTTGAGATTGGTTCGCAATTCCATATCAGTCACTTTCGGCACACCATTGCCTTTGTCCCAGCTAAATTCCTCAAGCCGTACAGAGTCCGTTGAACCGTTTTTTAAAAACCTTTCGCCGTACCTCGCTGTAACCAAAACCTTCGTTAAGTCGCAGTCTGTTTAAGTGCGACAAACTCTGGCACCAACCCAATTGTCGCAACTTCAGCTAATGACCTTTGTACAGTCTTGCGCGAGCATCCGAGCAATCTCGCAATTGCGGATTGAGATTGGCCCTGAATTGCAAGTTGTCTAATCGCCTTGTCGTTGCGCGTGCGACGACGGCCTAGCTGTTTTCCCTTCACGGTCTTTGCGTAGTGCAAACCCGCTATTGTACGGTCCCTACAGAGCGTCTTCTCAAACTCCGCGAGGCTTCCTAGAATTTGAGCGAACAATCGACCGGACGGAGATGTATAATCAACGGCGTCTTTCACCGCTACAAATGCAATTCCTTTAGATTGAAAATCATCAAGCGCCGTCACAAGATGCCGAAGGCTTCGGAATAGGCGGTCAAGCTTAGAGACGCATAAACAGTCGATTTCACCGGCATCCACCATTCTGAGCAATTCTTGAAGCCCTGGACGCTTATCCGTACCTCCACTAAACCCATGATCGACAATTTCCTTTAAAACTGTCCAACCTCTCGCCTCGCAGTATCGGCGTAGCTCATGCAGTTGAACCTCTGGGTTTTGGTCATGGTGACTGGTTGAAACTCTTGCGTACAACAGGACTTTTTTCATTTGGGAATCTCCTATTTCTTAAATGTAACACACCGCTTCAATAAAAGTAATACTTTTGTATTACAGTGTATTATAATTGTATTACAAATTGAGATGGAGCATTATTGGTTATGGCTTTGAAAGATATTAAACCGAGAGATAAGAAGGAAACTGTAATAACTTTTCGAGCGAACAGCGAAATGCTAACTCAATTAGAGGCTCTACAGGAACGGCATCAAACGACTAGGCAGCGAATACTGGAGGAGCTAATATCGGACGCCTATGGAGCTGCTAGGCCGCTTAAACGCAAGAAAAAATGACCCCCTGGAGGTACAAGTACCTGCGGATTCGATTTGAAGGCAGAATGTGAGAGCTTGTATGGAGAGGTTTTATTTCGTAATACACATGTAATACATTTCTGAAATTTTTAAGAATTTCCGTGAGACTTAATACATCGGGAAAAGACCCTCTAAGACAGTGTGTTTGCCTTTTCACTGTATATCCTATAAACGTAAGTAATTTCAATATGTTAGATGGTTGCGGCCAAATACTAGGGATTGCCCAAAAATCGCGTTTTCCAATTTTATCAAAAACTACTTTAATTAATTAAAATCAATATGTTAGGTAAGTGCACTAATCTGAACCAATTCAGAGAATAGACTGAGATTAATACTCATAAGTATATGATATTATTTAATAAAATACAAGTTTGAGACTAATTTAAGTCTGAAAGGTGCAATTGAGAAAGGAAGCGCCGCCAATCGCGGCATCCTCAATATCGCTGATGTACAGGCGAAGGAAGGACCGAGTTTCATCGCAACTCGCGTTGCTGTATCTCGCTCGAAGATTAGAAAGAAACAGAGCCTTCAGTCGCCTAGCCGGAAAACCATCTTCCATTTCCTCAAGCAGAGGCTTTGCAAAATGTGGTTCAACTGCATTGCCATTCAGAAAGAACGAAGTGAAATTTGCACCAACTAAAGTCGGAGGTACTTCCAAATGCTGTTTATACAGCGGTAGCTTGCTACCAATTTTAGATTTTTTTGCTACCAGATAACTCATTTTAGTATTCGTAAAATCCTTAGTATTTTCGGGTACTTAACTTGGTCGGGGCGACAGGATTCGAACCTGCGACCTTTTGCTCCCGAAGCAAACGCGCTACCAGGCTGCGCTACGCCCCGACAATTGGGATTAAGCTCAATGGAGTAGCATCTCAGGGGGAATGGCGTCAAAGAAAAGGGCGAGCGAGCAGGCGATCCCCTCCCTTGCGCGGCATCGATTGAATCAATAAGGGTATTCAACGCGCCCTATGGTGCATTTTAAGTATTCGCCTTCCGGGAAATCGGGGCGGATGGGGTGATCGGGGCCGTGGCCGCCTTTGGCGATGCATTTGAACATGCGGCTGGCCATGGTTGAGCCTTGCACTAGAATTTCCTCCCAGCCTTCGACACCGATCAGGCCGGAGCAGGAGCTGGCGACGTAAATACCGCCAGCTGAGACCGTGCGCATCGCATCGCGGTTGAGTTTGGCGTAGGCTTTGAAACCTTGGATCAAATCTGCCTTTTTCTTCACGAAGGCCGGAGGATCACAAATCACCACATCGAATTGCCCAGCCGGGAGTTCCGCGACTTTGACCATGGCATCACCGGTCACCACATGTGCTTCGGCGCCTAAGTTTCGCATATTTTCAGCAGCGATTTTGAGTGCGGATTTAGACGCGTCAACTAAAGTGACCTCTGCAGCGATGCCCATCTCTTTCAACTCATGCGCCACATGTCCCGACCATTGGCCGACGTAGCAGCAGATATCCAAAATGCGAACGGGCTTTTCATGTTGGGCAAATTGCGCCTTTACAAACTGGCGAAGCAAACCCGCATTCCACTGTTGGTCGAGAAAAAATCCAGTTTTTTGCCCGTGCAGAATATCGCAATTCAGTTCCAGGCCGTGATGTAGGAATATCCGGCAATCTTTTAGATCGCGTTCCATTCCCCGCACCACCCGTTTCTCCCCCACCCACAAGCCCTCAAGCGCTCGCGTTTTCGAGGTCGGTGCCTCTACTACCGTCAAATTTTGAAATTCATCTTTAAATTTTTCGATGGCTGAAAAAACATTTTCCACCACCAGATCAATCCCCGCTGTGGAGGCTTGCACGACCGCGATCCATCCGTCTTCGACCCGAAAGGCGTCGACGATCAAGCCAGGAGTTCCGTCGCCATCGCCGTAAAACCAACGATGACTCTTCTTCGCCCAGCCCGTTTGCACACGCAAGCGGCGCGCGGCGGTTAAGCGCTCGACAAAATAGTCGACGCTCAAAACATTTTTATCTTTTACCCGCGATGAAAGTCGGCGAAAGCAGATCTGCGAAGAGGGATGCCCATAACCATAAGCCAAAAATCGATCTTGAAAATCATGTAACTCGATCAACTCACCGGCTTTGATCTCTTTGGCCGAGTGCCCGAGCTCGCTTGCGAAGACCCACGGATGTCCCTGGCGAAAACGTACGTCACGCCCCTTCGCCAGTCGCCAAATCTTCATCCCGCGACGTCCCGCTGAGGCACAAAGAACTCAATGGGCTTGCTGCGAAAGCGTTTGGCGAGCAAACGTAGTAATTCGGGAGTTTGACCAAAGCGAATCCGCCGCGATTTCACGGCGACAAAAAGACTTAAGGAAAAACTCACGCCCAAATTGATCAGTCCGATACATAAAATTGAACCAACAATCAGCGCCACATAGGAAAATGAAACTTCAAAATTCAAATTGGCCAACGCCGCGCCCAGCTGCCCCGACGAAAATGTAACGTGACGAGTGTCGAGCGGCAGACCAAACACATTGCCAATCGCCGCCATCGAACCCAAATAAAATCCAAGCACGATATTGCCCACCCAGATTCCAAGATTATGATCCGCCAGCTGAATGGTCCGATCCAAATGCCTTGGCCCGACAAGCTTGCGTAAGACTTCTGAGTTCTTCAAACGGGAGCCGACCTGATTATAGACAAACCAATTGTCGGCAAGCCCTGCCAGCAAGCCCGAGCCAAACAATCCAAGTCCTGCAATTCCTGCATAGAAAAATGAAAGGCTCTTCCAGGGGTGAAGAGCGGCAATCATACTCAGGGCTTTTTCATGATCCATAATCGGATGATGAATCAAAATAAATGGGAAACTCAGAATGATCGCAACGGGAATCGCGATCAAGAAATTGCCGAGCAGAGCGATCACCTGACTGCGAATCGTCCACACAATGACATCACTTAAATTCTGCATCGCTTGGTGGGAATTTGCCGTTCCATCCAGCGCATTGGCCAAAGTCGAGGCCGTCATGGCAGGCTGCTTGGTTGCCAAAGTCCCACCCAAAGAATGAATCGTCACAAATCCCACCGCGTACAACAAACCATAGGTAAAGGCCTCAGGACCTGGTGGTAGATGCAAATGTGAAAGTAATACTTTAAGTACTGCCAACAGCGCTACGATCGCACCACCGATAAGCGCCGAGTGAAACATCTGCACCCACTCCGAGCGAGTCTTGGAAATATAGTGCTCGCCCGTCTTTCCGGTGTGTTCTGTGATTTGGTACGCGAGCAACTCAACGTTCTTGCCCAGAAAACTCGCCAAATTGAAACGTCGAATCTCCGCCAATATGATTTCGAAAAACAAATCCAGAGCTGGTTGGTCCTTCCAGTCTCCGAGAATACTCTCGAGTAACTCGAGTAAAAGCTCCATACGGCGCACGACCTGCTGAATCTTCATCAAGCGATAAGTTAAGCCCAGGGAGGCGCCATCCGTACTTCGCCGGGCGCGAATCCACTTCACCCCACCGATGCAACGAACCAAGGCCTCACGGATCTCTGGGATTGCCGTCTCTCCTTTTCCATCGAGCAGCGAGTGCACATTGCGAGTCACATCCATAAACGCATGTTGAAATTCGCGTCGTGCCTTGAGGCGATTGGTTACCACCGGATCGTAACCGAGTCCCGCCAAACGCAGACTCAGAATTTCCAAACTCATGAAAAACTGCGGTGCCAAGGCCTCAATCAAACCCTCTTTTGCAGGCAATAAAAGTTTCAGCAATTCACCAAACTTCTCGCGATCGATTCTCTCTAACCAATCGGCATCCGCCTGAGCATCGAAAACTCGTGAAAGAAAACTTAAAATATCGGCATTTTCGACGGGCTTGGGCAGCAGCTTGTACTCGAGTCTTTTGTAGATTTCGGTAAAAACTCCGCTCTCAAGGGTCAACCCGGTCTCGGTCAATGCGGTGACAAAGTCACGGGTAAGTAAAAATTCCTGCAGGCGAGGAGTCAGTTCGGCGCGCAGACCGGGCGCGACCCGGATCTCCTGGATCAACTGGTTCAAGTTGGCGTTAGGATTGGAGGTCGCCCCGATCAAGCCGGGACGAATCTGGCGGACAAATCGCTTAAGTTCTCGGTCCAAATTCACGCTTTTGCTCTCTCGGTTGCATATGCCAGAAACTCTATCCATAATATGAAGATGATTGATGAAAAGCAACATGAGTCCTCACGCCTATGGGCCCTTACCATCGGCGCCCTGGGGATTGTCTTTGGTGACATCGGGACTTCACCGCTCTATTCACTGCGTGAGTGCTTTAGCGAGCATTACGGGATCGCCGTCACTCCCGAGAATATTTTAGGCATACTCTCTTTGGTCATCTGGTCGCTCATCGTCATTGTTTCCCTTAAGTATATTTTGTTCGTCTTGCGCGCCGACAACAAAGGTGAGGGCGGAATTTTAGCGTTGCTCGCGCTCGCCGCGGGAAACGCCAAGACCTCGGGCGGTCGTAAACGTTGGTTGATTTTCGTGGGTCTCTTTGGCGCCTCTTTGCTTTACGGTGACGGGATGATCACGCCGGCGATCTCGGTACTCTCGGCCGTCGAGGGACTGGATGTGGCGACGCCGATGTTTCACGAATCGATCGTCCTTATCACCGTCATTATTCTCGCCGCACTATTTTATTGTCAGAAGTTTGGTACGGGAAAAATCGGCTTTGTTTTTGGTCCGATCATTATGGTTTATTTTACGATGCTCGTGGCGCTCGCACTGCCGCAGATTATTCAAACTCCTTATATCCTGAATGCCTTCAATCCCTACTTCGGCTTTGAATTCTTCGCGCGCAATGGCGCCGGGGTATTCTGGGTTTTCGGCTCGGTTTTTTTGGCGGTCACTGGTTGTGAGGCGCTCTATGCCGACATGGGACATTTTGGACGAAAACCGATTCGCTTGGCGTGGACCTATATGGTGTTTCCTGCCCTGGTGGTCAATTATTTGGGCCAAGGTGCACTGCTGATTCAATCGCCGGGTAGCATCGACAACCCCTTCTTTCATTTGGCGCCAGACTGGGCGCTTTATCCGGTTGTGATCATCGCCACACTCGCGTCGATCGTGGCTTCGCAGGCTTTGATCTCAGGAGTGTTCTCACTCACTCGCCAAGCGATTCTGATGGGATTTTGTCCACGCCTTCGCATCGTGCATACGTCGAGTGCGGAGATCGGCCAGATTTATATTCCCTCGATGAATTGGGGATTGATGATCGCCACGGTTTGGCTCGTGTTGGAATTTAGAACCTCCAGCAATTTAGCAGGCGCTTACGGAATCGCCGTTGCGCTCACCATGTTGATCACCACGGTGCTCGCAACGGTCGTCGCCCTTCGCCGCTGGAAGTGGAAGCCCGTTAATGTTTTTGCACTCGGCTCCGTCATGATCGGGATCGATGCGGTTTTCTTGACTGCCAATATCGTGAAGATTCCCCAAGGCGGTTGGTTCCCATTGATGGTTGCGGGGATCGTCTTTGCCGCGCTAACTACATGGAAGCGCGGACGCCGTATCCTGGCGATTCGTTTGCGGGCGCAATGTGATCGCTTCTCAGATTTTGTCGCCGATGGAATTGCGCCGGGAACCTATCGGCCCGCCGGCACCGCCATCTTTATGAGCTCAGACCCCGAGATGATTCCTCCGGCGATGGCGCGAAACATGTTGCACAATAAAGTGGTGCATCAGCGCGTGATCGTAATGAGCTTGATCACCCGTGATGTTCCTCGCGTTCAGCGCGCCGACCGCGCGCGCGTTGAGGACTTTGGCAATGGAATATTTAAAGTCACTTGTCACTTCGGGTTTGTCGAAACTCCGACCATTGCTGAAGTGCTCGAGTCGATGGCCATTAAAGGTCTGAGTATCCCTCTTCCCGAAATCACATTCTTTTTAGGTCGCGAAACTTTGATCGCGGCCCGACGTGCGGGTGGGATGGCGCTGTGGCGTGAACATATTTTCTCGTTTATGTCGCGCAATGCGTATCGCGCGACCCAGTTCTTTCAGATTCCACCCAATCAAGTGATTGAAATTGGCAGTCAAATCGAACTTTAAATTCCGTTTTTAGCGATGCCCCGAGCCGAATGTATCGATGAGGCGAATTTCGCCGGATGTATAGAGCAGTTGCACCTGACCTCGGTACGGCTTCACTTCCGTGGGGTCAAAGTAAACCCAAAATCGACAAAAGTAATGGGCGCGAATCTCAGCCCGGCAGAAGTTGTGAATGTAAAAAGCCTCGTCACCTGTCATCCTTAGGCTTTCAATAAATACCGATTTGTCAGAATTATTTATGATCGCCCATTCAGTGGCCCGCTTAATTATGCGGCCGATCAGAATAGAGCCAAAGTCTAAGATCGAATGTTGGGGGTCAGGTTGGGTAATCGTGACTCGGGAATCCGCTGATTCCACCGGAAAGATCGAGACTTCTTGCGCCGACGCCATGAATCCAAAAGTGATCGATAAGAGCAAGAAACTGTAAATCAATTTTGTCATTGTGAACTCCCCCAGTGCCTAAGTATGTTAACGGGGATTAAAGTACGCAAGAAAAACCCGCGTCGCCCAGACGCACCCGCGAATCCAAAGCTCTACCTAAGGCCCGAAAATGTTATAGGTACTTATACAGATAGTCCCCCGGACCGGTAAAGTCCGGGGAAATCCATAAAACGTCTAGAAGACGTAGGTCATCGAACCTTCGACTCGGCCGTGATCATCGCCAAGCCCTTGCACAAGAGTGGCGTCGAAATTGAATTTGTTCATGCTGCTACCAAGACCGAATGCCACCGCTGTGTTGTTCGGTGCATTTTCCCAATAGTTATTGTCGTCCGCTGTTCCGCCGGTCGACGTCTTGATGTGACCGATAAGAACGTTTTGGCGAACACTTCCGCGCATGCGCAACCAAGTGTTGGCATCCGCTTCAATTCCCAACGTGACCGGAACTTGCAGCATGTTGAATTTCTCTTTCGGATTGTTTTTGCTATCCGAGGCGCTGGCCGAAACCGAGTTCAATTCGGCATCCGCAAAGAAACGAGCATTATTTTCAAGATTACGAATGTAAGCGAATCCACCAAGCAGATCCAATTCGCTTCCGTCATAGTTAAAAGTGTCTGCCACCTTTGCCGAGAAGGAATTGTAAATCAAACGACCGTAGACTCGCATGTCATTGCGGATTTGGTAGCCGGCTCCACCTTTGAGCGCGATATCTTGATCCAGCTTGGCCGTGGTTGTTGCAAGTTCAGTTTCGGATTGCGCGCCAACGGTCAAACCGCCATAGCCTTCCCATTTGTCGGTTTGCACCCCTCCGCGCAATTCAACTGCTTGAACATTGGTCGTCTTCGCGGCGACTCCCGTGGCCATTTTTGAGCGCTGAATTCCGATTCCACCACCCCAACGCATATCTCCGCCGCCGCCGTACATAACGTCGACGTTGTTTTGACCTTCGCCAAATGTCGTTAGACCGAGATTTGTGGGAATGTCGCTCATGTAGACGTTCACATCACGCACAAAGCGGCTGAAATCTGTGGCGCGACCAAGTTGCGCCGCCAATTTGCCAGGACCGACTTGCATAACAAATCCACCCTCAGCATCCGCCGACGGAGTATACACGTCCGTGCGCTCGCGACGCCCCCACTCCAAATTCACATTGTCTTTCATCGCGCCAATCTGCGCCGGATTCAAAAAGATGTTGCGCGTGTCCATCAGGTAGTAAGAACCGTTGGTGTCCTGATTAAGTGCACGCATGCGAGCCTTGGTCGCAAACGCGCTAGTCGAGGCCAAGCAAGCGAGAATAAGAATTAGATTTTTCATAAAGTCCTTTCGGTGAGCGCTAGTTCTATTCCGAAAGGACTTGAGGTTACAAAACAAAAGGCATCGCAGCAATCTCTCCTACTGAGTCACCAAGCGATCGAGCACAAAGGGCAAGATACCGCCACTGCGAAAATACTTCAGCTCATTGGGCGTATCGATGCGCGACTGAGCTTTGACCGTTTGCGTTTTTCCGCCCTTGTTGATCACGATCTCTATGGTGCTCTTTGGCGTCATGCGATCGAGTCCCGCGATAAAAATTTCCTCGTCTCCGCGCAGACCAAGAGAGTCGACTGTTACGCCGCTCGGCAATTGCACGGGCAAAACCCCCATCCCGACCAAGTTCGAGCGATGAATGCGTTCGAAACTCTCGGCGACGACCGCGCGGACTCCGAGCAGCCGCGTTCCTTTGGCGGCCCAGTCGCGCGACGAGCCTGAACCGTATTCTTTCCCGGCAAAGACGACCAAAGGGGTATGGCGGCGTCCGTACTCCTCTGCCGCCTCATAGATCGTCGCTTCTTTATTTTCCGGATAGATTTTGGTCAGTCCGCCCTCTTTATCGACCATTTTATTTTTGATGCGCACATTCGCGAACGTGCCCCGAATCATGACCTCATGATTGCCCCGCCGAGCGCCGTAGGAGTTGAAGTCCACGGGCTGTACACCCTTCTCAACTAAATATTTTCCAGCGGGAGTGCTCTTGCCAATATTACCCGCCGGAGAAATATGGTCCGTGGTGATAAAGTCGCCGAATAATCCCAAAATACGCGCGGCCTTGATTTCAGAGGCTTTGGCCTCTTCGACCAATACCTGATCAAAGAACGGTGGCTTTTTAATATACGTCGACTTGTCCGACCAGTTGTAGGTCGCAGTCGTTGGCGCGATCGTTTTCTGCCACAGATCTTCGCCGGCAAAAACATTGTCGTAGGCCTTGCTAAATTTTGCCGAGGTCACGTTGTCCAAAACGTATTTCGCCAATTCGTCCGCTGCGGGCCAGATGTCTTTTAGAAATACACCCTCGCCCTTGTCGTTGTATCCGACCGGCTCAGTGGTGAAGTTCACTTGAATATTTCCAGCCAGCGCGAAAGCCACAACAAGTGGTGGTGACGCCAAATAGTTACCGAGCACGCTCGGATGAATACGCGCCTCAAAATTGCGATTGCCGGAAAGTACGGCTGTGGTCGCCAAACTCCCTTTGTCGATGGCCTCTTGAATATGCGGCGGCAACGGTCCCGCATTCCCGATACAAGTCGTACAGCCGTAGCCAACCAGATTGAACCCGAGAGTGTCGAGCGAACTCATCAAGCCTGCACTAGTTAAATAATCGGCAACAACTTTTGAGCCCGGCGCAAAACTTGTCTTCACCCACGGTTTCACTTTCAAACCCTTGCGAGCCGCATTGCGCGCGAGCAGAGCCGCGCCAATCATCAAGTCGGGATTGGAGGTATTGGTGCAAGAGGTAATCGCCGCAATGACTACTGAGCCATTGACCAGAGTGTACTTGTTGCCCTTGGGATCGGTGAGCGCGAAGCCACTGCCTAGCGCACCAAGCTCGGAATCCGGATGTTTACTCTCGAGCTCGATACACTTGGTTTTCAGCGGACCACCATCGTCCGCCCAGGCCGCAAGTTTCGCGGCATCGATACCCTTGAGATCATTCTCATAGCGACTCAGCGCAAACTTACGAAATGAACCGCGCACTTTTCCAAGTGAAGAGCGATCGTGCGGTTTACTCGGTCCCGCCATCGAAGCTTCGACCGTGCTCAAGTTGAGAGTCACCGTGTCGGAGTAGTTCGCGGGCTGCTGTTTGCCTTCGACAAAAAGACCCTGCGCTCGATAGTAAGCTTCGGCTCGCTCTGCGCGTTCCGTACGTCCGGTAATTTTTAAATATTCAATCGTCTTTTGATCCACAGGGAAGATTCCGATGGTCGCACCGTACTCAGGCGCCATATTCGAAATCGTAGCCCGATCGGCGACACTCAAGGTGCTGACGCCTTCACCAAAATATTCTACAAATTTTCCGACCACACCTTTTTTGCGCAAGATCTGAGTCACCGTCAAAACAAGATCGGTAGCCGTCGTGCCCACCGGCAGCTTGCCAGTCATTTCAAAGCCCACCACCTGCGGAATCAACATGGTGCACGGCTGCCCGAGCATCGCGGCCTCAGCCTCGATACCACCCACTCCCCAACCCACTACCCCAAGAGCGTTGACCATTGGCGTATGCGAATCCGTACCCACAACTGTGTCCGGGTAAACATAGGTTTGCCCACGCATCTCGCCGAGCATCGCCACATGCGCCAGATATTCCAGATTCACTTGATGACAAATGCCCGTCGCCGGGGGCACGACTTGAAAATTGCGAAAAGCATGTTGTCCCCACTTTAAAAATTCATAGCGCTCTTGATTGCGTTCAAACTCGAGTTTGGAATTTTTCGCTAAGGCTTCTTTGTCGCCAAAAAAATCCACCTGCACCGAATGATCGATCACCAAATCCACCGGCTGTAGCGGATTCACTTTATCGGTCTGGCCTTTTTTCGCCACCATCGCCGCTCGCATCGCACCCAAATCGGCGACCACCGGTACTCCAGTAAAATCTTGCAAGAGCACGCGCCCCGGAGTGAATTGAATTTCGTAATCCGATTCCTTTTTAGGATCCTGTTTCAACAGGGCTTCGATGTCCGCCTTCTTGACGACTTCGCCATCTTCATAGCGCAGTAAATTTTCCAGCAAAATTTTATGTCCATACGGCATGCGACCCAGATCGAGACCGAGCTTTTTCGCCAGCGCCGGAAGCGAATGGTATTGAAAAGTTTTTCCGCCAATTTGCAATGTACTCAGAGTTGAAAAAGAATTCATGAGCGACCCCGCCTTTCTAAAGACACCTCGCAGTTTAGTGAACGATTAACTCTTTGACACTTTAAAGCGGAATTCTCGAACTAGTTAACGCCTCGTGCCTTTTGCGTTGAGACCACGACTCTGGACTTATCCAGACTCGCCTCTAGTCCGAATAGATCCCATGCAAAATGCTAAGATCCTTTACCTGAGCGGCTTCTGTGTCTTTGTGCTGGGTGCGTGTGCGCCCGTGGGAAAGTCAGCGTCGAGTGTGGCGGCGAGCGCCATTGACCAGCTCGGGTGTAAGACAGCTCAAAGTGAAATGTGGAATAGCTTTCAAGCCGTTGCTGATGAAGGTGGCAGCTTTGCCACTAGCGAGGAGCTGCGCAAAGCGTTTCTCAAAATGGGAAAAGACAAAGGCTTTACAGGCGCGGCCTTTGAGAACTATGTCAATGCCTTCAGCGAAAATTATAGCGCAACGATTTCTGGAATCGAAAACAGCTTAGCGCCCGCCGATCCACTGGCTTGGAAAAAGGCGTTGGCTCAAATGGAGGTCGGAATTCGCGAGACCCCGGCACACGTCGATCTGCAAAATAAAATTCAAGCCTCCATGGAGCAGTTGAAGGGCGCTGAAGCGGCACTCAATGCGCAATGCGAACAGCCAGAGCCTCCCACCTATATTCCAGAGACAATCACCCCACACGACACTTATGCCGATGTTTGGCAGCAACTCAAAGCTACGTCCGCTCCCGAAGTCTACGGAGTCCGTCGCGCCATGGCCGTCGCTTATCAAAGTTGTGATGTCTTAAGTCTGCCGCCCATGATCACGCGCACGCCCGACGTTGTCGGGATCAAACGTATCGGCATCCACCCCGGCGGAATCGGTCAGATTCGTAAGATCGACAACCTCGCCAATGTGGTTGCGACGGACTACTACATCAAGGGAATGAGTCTGCCGAAAAGTAGCTGCTTCGAGGTCCGCCACGATCCGCCCATCTATAATTTTGGCGGCAAGCCATTTACGAGCTCGGGTCTACCCAAAGAACTAAATATGTTTAAACACGTCGACGCCGGTGGCCCCACTCTGGGCATCGATTGCTCAGGATTTGTTTTCTCGGCGCTCGCGGTCGCAGGACTAAAAATGAGTCCCGATCCGAAAAAACCACTCAAAGCGGATTTGGTTTGGGCCATTGGCTCGAGCGCCTATATGGATCCGCAAAGCAATGGGATGTCCTGCCTAGAGAAAATAACAGTCAGTCGTAGCTCCACTATTCTCGCTGGCGACATTATGGCGATGAACGGTCACGTTATTATGATCGATGAAGTGAGCGCCGATCCCTTTGGCTTAGGTGGACTCAAGTCCCTATCCGACTGCAACTCGAGCAAAATTCAAACCCAGAATTTTTCTTTTATCATCGCGCAAAGTGCGCCGATCAAGAATGGAATCGGCATCAATCGCATTCACGCGGCCGACTATCTGGCCGACGGCGGAACAATCCCGGACGGATTTGTCAGATACGCCATCGCCGCCTGTCGCGCCAAATTCAACGCCGCACCCAACCTGAATTCTCCCAAAGCGGTCATCGTCCGCCACAAGAAAACGCCAGAATGCCGAGGGGAACCTCTACATTTCACTCGCTCGGAATGCGTCGATTCCTGCCGCGCGCTCTAATTTGGCATATTTAATCCAGGAACCGTCAGTACCTCGGGCAGCCCCAAGCGCGATTCGCTGGCGATCTTACTTGCGTCGAGTGTGACCGCGCGAAGGGCGATCCACTGGGGCTCCGCGACCTCTTCGCCGCCATAAAGTTTGTCGCCGAGCAACGCGAATCCATGGCGCGACATCTCAACTCGCAATTGATGGGGCCGTCCAGTCACGGGCACCAACTCCCATTTCCACATTTTCGAATCCACCTGTACCACGCGGGCTTGAGTCAGCGATGGATTGCCATACTCTGCCACAAAGCTGCGTTTTTTGCCGCGCACAAGTTTGGACTTCCACTCGATGAACTCCTGCGGAGGAGGGCGCGTCCCCGGCCGTGAATAGGCCTCATACACTTTGCGGATCCAGGCGTGTTCAAACCAGCGCTGAGCTTTGCGATGGCTGTCGGCGTTCTTCGCCCAAAGAGTTAAGCCGCTGACTTCAAAATCAAGTCGGTGGACAGGGAATATTTGCATTCCCAATTGCGCTTGCAACTCACGACCCAAACAGGGGCGCGGATCATCAGCCATTCGGGCGGGAGTGGTCAGCCATGCATGCGGCTTATCCACCACAATCAAATTTTCATTCTCAAATACCCGCACAATCGTCATGCAAGACCGCTAACACGAGTTTTATTTCCTTGCGAGCCAATTCAGAGTGGCCTAGTTTCTTTTCATGTTAAAATTCTTATCGATTCTCTCTCTCATTTTTGCAGTTTCTTTCACCTGTCTCTCCGCTCGTGCGGACGAAGCTACTTCGGGAGCTTTGGTCGACGCTCCTGACAAAGGGCAGGCGCTCGAAAATGATGACGGAGCTGTATTGCAACGCCATCGCCCATTTTACGGGGCCTATGGGCACGAACTCTCTAAACTGCAAGTGAGCTTTAAGTCGCCAGTGGTTCGCGCGCAGCCTCTCTATTTTGGCTACACTCAAGTGATGTTCTGGGCGCTCAACGAAAATTCTAAACCGTTCCGTGATATGACCTTCAATCCCGAACTTTTCTATCGCTGGAAGCTGGATAACCTTGGACCACTGAAATCCCTCGATTTCGGTATTTTTGCCCACAACTCCAACGGAAAAAGTGGACTCGAGTCCCGCTCATACAATCAAAGTTATTTACGCGCGAACTTTGAACATGTTTATTCGCGCTGGATCACTCGGCTCGCAGTCCAAGTCGGTGATGTGCGCGATTTTGACCCAACCAATAGGGATATCGAGAAGTACATTGGACCCCTCAACATTGGGCTGTCGTTCACCCGTCTGTTTGAAGGAATCTTGGATCGCAGTGAGTTCGCGCTACAGGTCCAACCCGGCGGCAAATTTGCTCAGCACTGGGACTACGGAGGCTACCAAGCGTCATGGTCGTTCCGCTTTGGCGGAATGCATTTGGTGCCCGCGTTTTATCTTCAATATTACAGGGGATTTGCAGAGACGCTTTTAAACTACAACCAGCGCGTCGACGTATTCCGCGCTGGTATTATTTGGTAGGCTTTCGCCCGACTACTGCAGACAAGTGTAGCTGACCGTATTCTGTCCCGGCGGAAGTGCCGTTGTGAACGTCAACTTGTCACCTGCAACCGTGAATGCTGTGAAATTTTGTCCCGCAGCGGTAGTGATCACAAGATCCTTGTAGTCGACTACACC
>JAYVPG010000079.1:0-21620 GCA_043757545.1 Pseudobdellovibrionaceae bacterium | reverse complement strand
CTCCATTTAATCCTGGACCACCGTGCGCGCCCTGCAGAAAAGAGCATTTGCCGGGCTGTCGCTTGCGGCCCTCATAGACTTGCCACTGGCCGCTGCTGTCCCTCGCGATCAGAAAATGATAGCCGATGTCGAACCACTTGGCGCGATGTTCGGCTTGAACTGATTTTGGAGTTTCACTATTCCCCACGTCCGCCGTGTGGTGAATGACGATTTTGGACGGAGGAGGGAGGGGTGGAATACATCCGGGTTCAGTGAGGGCAGCGAGAGCTGCATTTTTTTGTTTGTAGAGTGCTGAATTGCGGGAGCATTTGGCTTTTCCACGCTCCAATTTTATGTTGTCTATTTTCTTGTAGGCCTGAATATCCGACGCACCACACGCGTGCATAACATCGGTCTCCACCGCGCCCCATTGAGCTCGTTTGATCACGTTGAGTGCCGCGCAATCCTGTTTACATTTTTCAATGAAGTCCGCCGCCGCACCTGAATCTAAATCTTCGCGGGTCGAATCACTCTTGGAACAAATTCCGCCAGTCGTAGTGGGACGCGAGCAGTAGAGTGCTTTCCCGGGGCTAGTCGATAGCGGCGTCTGTGCATCGGTGCCGGCGACTTCCGCTGAATCGGTCGACGGTGGCTCAGCGGTGACAACGGGCGGAGGAGCGGGTGCCGCTTTCACTATGGGCTCTTGAGTGGGAGCATCCGTTTTGGTTTCAGGCGCCGACGGTTCTGCGTACTTTTTATGAATCGCGCCGACGCGTTCTACAAATCGACTGCACTGCTTTTTAAAGCGAGAGTCGATGCGCTTGCCGTTGCAATCGTTGGTGATCTGTTCGATTTCGGATTTATTGCTGTTGTATGACTTCTCATTCGGGAGTGCGTCGCCGGCATTTTCTTGGCAGCGCTGCGAGAGTGTCTTCTTCGGGCTGCGTGATACACATGCTTCATTGTAGATCGAACCACAGCGAAAGCCGGAACCGCCGAACGTGCCGCAACCTCGGCCCGAAGTGGGACAAAGATTTCGTCCGGTGCTGCTGGGAACGGTTTGTCGGCGCACGCCTCCGACTAGGCAATACATGGCCTCGGCCGCGGAGCTTTCGGGTAGCCATGCGAATTGTCGAAAGGGCGAGGCAGGATGTTGGGAATATTCGTAGAATTCACTCTCGGATTGTGCGACTTCAAACTCAAGGACCGCCGCCCGCAGTTCGCGCCAGTAGCCGAGCTTTCGCTCTGTTGTCCACTTTTGATAGGTGGAATGTGAAACCCAACTCTTTGGTTTTTCAGCAGCCAACACTTGGAGAGATAAAAGGCAGCTGACGACTAGACTAAGGCAAAGCTTCATTCGCGGGATCCCCCATACCCTATTGGACCACGGCCTCTTGTCTGTGGAAAATCCAGAAAAGGTCGAGCCCATCTTTGTGGGCTGTTTAGAAACAATTCTTCAACAGATATGCTTTTTGCGACTCAGAGTATTGAAAGCCGACCCAATCTTTTAGATCTTCGGTTCGATGAATATTTGTGCCAGCGCGTTTGACGCCAAGAAACTTGGCCTCACGTTTTGCGGCTTCACGGGCATTGCAGTCGCGTTTCAAAACCATATCGTCGCTCGAGGCTGCGGCTTTGGCGACAGCTTGGTCAGGTTCCAGTTCTGAAGTGGAGGCTTTGGCTTCTGCGGCTCCAACCTTTATTTTATTTAATTCGGCCTCACGCGCTGAGGCGTCTTGAACTTCAGCCTGGCCTGCCTTTACGGTTTGCTCCAATTTTACGTTGGATTGAATCAGTTTCGTTTTTTCGCTTTCCATTGCCGTGATGTTGGCGCGGGATCTGCGATTTCGCTCTTTTAACTTCGCGATTTCAGTTTGCAATCGATTCTTCTTTTGCGTTTCATCGACGGTGGTCTTTTCAAGTTGCTGAATCGCTAGTTTTTCGGCTTCGCTAGCCTGCTTGAACTCTTGTTGCGCTTGGTTGTGTTGCTGCTCAATGGCTTTGGTACTCTTTAGAATTTCCTCTTTTTGTTTGTTCACTTCAGCAGTTTTTTTAAGTTTTTCAGCGCGGAGTTCTTGCGCAGCGACGAGTTCTTTTTTGAGTTTTTCCGCCTTGGCTTGGCTTTCTTGAATCATTTTTTCATTTGCAGCGTTGTTCTTTTCAAGCTTCTGCATTTCAGTCTTTATTTTTGCTTGTTCATTCATCGCCGCGCGAATTTCACCTTCTGTCTTTTTTAATTCGGCGTGAGCCTGCTGACGCTTGCCTTCGGCAGCTGCGCGGGCTTTCACAACATCTTTCATTGCTTGTGCATTCACTTCACGTTCTTTTGCAGCGCGCACGGCTGCGGCTTTGGCTTGTGCGCGGGCGGCCTCAGAGTCTGCCGACATTTCTTCTGTATCTGTAGCAAGGTCCACAAGATCTTGATTGGCATCCGCCCAGCAATGTCCGGCAAAAGTGAATCCTATAAAAACAAGACCTACAAATTTAAGCGTCATAAGAATCCTCCTGATTCATTTAAAATCGTGCCGTAAGTTTTAAACCAAATTCGCGAGAGTTCGCTGGCAGCGGGGGCGGCTGACCCGACCTCACCATATTCGGATAGAAGTGTTTTGCGTCGGTCAAATTGTAGACACCAAATCCAAGGTCCATATTTTTCACACTTAAAAAGTCAGTGCTCAATAAATAAACGTTCACAACTGCAACTCCCACATCTTTCTCAGGCTCAGAGTAAACATATCCTGTGCCCGCATTGTTGATATCCACTTTGGAGGTTTTTATAGCTCGCGTTGATGTTGATGGATTTTGAGCCATAGCCAGTCTCTTTGTCGAAGCGATAGGTTTGACCGCGTTCATTGGTGAACTCACGATCGGACAGTTCTCCCTTGCCGAGAAATCCATGCACGGAATAGTTCCAGTCGCCGATTTTTTTGCCGCCGGAAACTAATATATTGCGACGGCCAGGCGCTTTTGCCATTTGACTGCCGAAGCCTGAAACTAAAAAGCCGTTGAGATCGGCGCCGTCCTTGAGCATGACGTTGACCACCGTGAGTTCGGCCCAGCCTCCGTAAACCGCTGAGCCGGGGCCGCGAATAATCTCGATCTGTTTGATGGCATCTATCGGGAAGCGATTGAAGACTTGCACGTTGACGTAGCTAAACTCGACATAGCTAAAGCCATTGACTTGCAATTGCATTTTTCCTTCGCCGGCTTTGAGCCCGCGGAAACTTGGCGTGAGGGTTCCGGCATTGTCTTGTCCGGTCTCGATGCCGAAGCCGGGCACCATGCGCAAAACGTCGACGAGATCGCGATATCCGGATTTGCGAATTTGATCTTCTGTGATCACTGAGATAATTCCTGGTGCCTCGCGTAGCGGTGCGACCTTGTCTTTAGAGCCAGAGGCCACCGAGGTCGGCATATTGAGCAGATCTTCTAGGGTGAGTGAAGAGATGTCTGGCGTACTTTTATCTTGGGCTAGCGCGAGGCTAGAGAGTTGAAGGAGAGCGGCAATCGTCAAAAGTAAAATTGAAGTCGGACGGGTCACTTGCATCTGTTGTCTCCATCAATGCGGCGTTGGTCTCTCAATTGAAATTTCATATTGCGTGAGCAAAATTGTCAAAGGTTGATCAGAACTCGAGGCACCGACTTAGGTCTAGACTACTCGATTTCCAGGCAGACACTTATGGAATTTGAGTCAACGACTTGCGCAACGTCTTCGAGCATTTGCTTACAGGCGGGGCTGACTTCGGCTTCTTGGCGATTGATCGGACCAAAGTGTTTACGTTGTACTCGGAGCATGGTCATCGCGTATTCTGTAGCAAAGGCCGGACACTCTTTGTTGAAGATTTGAAATTCAGCGCCGTGGCCTGTGCCAAGAATGTTTTGTTCACGGCAATGGACACCCTCGTGAAAAACCGCGAGCATACAGCCGCGAGGGTAGGTGAGGTACTCGCGGTAGAGTTTTCGAAGCTCCGGAGATGCGCCAATGGAATCATAGCTGAGTTGATAAAGGCCAGCTTCTGCCTCGCTTGAGGTTCGCTCCGCGCCTGCATCTCGATCCCAACCCTCGCAGTGCTTTCCCGAACTTTCGCGTATTCCCAAGCCCAAACCCAGAGTGTAGAGCGCGACGAGCGCTGGCTCACCGTTGCTTGCGGTATCGATTCCGGAATTCTTAAAAATTTTGGCGTAGTGGGAGAACGCATCGGTTTTCGGTTGGCCAGTATTCGCGGCGCTCATGATTTGGGAAATTTTTGTGTTGGCCTTGAAACGGCATAAGCCGCGCGTGAAACTTAGACTCAATCCCTTGACGTATCCCATTGGCGCCCGTCCGCGATTTTTCCATTTGTAGCGCGCGCACTCCGAATCTTGCGCGATTTTAAGGATCTGGGATTTGTAGGTAGCATTTGCGAGCGGTGAAGTGAGTGCTGCAAGTAGTAAAAGGGTGGCAAACAATGATTCTGTCATGAGTTCAGGCTAACCCTGCCCATGTCAGCTGAGCAAGCGAGCATGACGCGCATGCACGAATATTCGCCTGTCGTAGAACCAGTGGACCTCGGTGGGCGAATGTTAGATATAAATATCTTGAAAGAAACCAATTCGCCTAAGTTATTGCGTGGACTGACCTTGTTTCCGACGACCGCCATCGTTATTGGCTCGGTGATCGGTTCGGGGATTTTTGTTTCCACACCTGCGATGGCACGAGCGCTCGACAATGCACCGCTGTTGATGCTTGCGTGGGTCGTTGCAGGATTGATGACTCTGTTTGGCGCACTTACTGAGTGTGAACTCGTCGGTCAATCCCCGGTCACCGGCGGTCTCTACGAGTACTTGCGCGAAGCCTATGGACCCACAATCGGTTTTTTTTACGGCTGGGCGAATTTTATGATCGCCGGTTCAGGCGCGATCGCAGCGATTGCGTTTATATTCGCCTCTTATTTAGGTGAGTTTGTTGAATTGCCGCATTTGGTTTCGACGTGGGAGAGTT
The DNA here is from genome assembly GCA_043757545.1 of Pseudobdellovibrionaceae bacterium. GTDB lineage: Bacteria > Bdellovibrionota > Bdellovibrionia > Bdellovibrionales > UBA1609 > JALHOQ01. The sequence goes on along the minus strand of JAYVPG010000079.1, from coordinate 16,660 downwards.
GGCCGTTACATATCCCTTTGGCCGGCACCCTGTATCCGCTGCAAGATTTATCCACAAAGCTTGTGGGAGCGGTATTGATTGTCTTTCTAACTGGCCTCAATATTCGTGGGGTTAAATTCGGCGCATGGGTGCAGGCGGCTTCGACTAGCGCTAAAGTGATTGCGATCGCTGCGGTAATTTTGCTGGTGTTTATCTTTGGCAAAGGCTCGAGTGAAAATTGGCTGAGCCGGGCAGGCTCCTCGCTCGTGCTTCACACCTCGACCTGGTACGCGTTTGCGCTTGCTCTATCGAGCGCGTTTTGGGCCTATGATGGTTGGGGAAATGTCACCTATATCGCAGGAGAAGTGAAAACTCCTGAGCGCACTATCCCGCGTGCTATTCTGTTGGGCACGTTGATTTTCACCACGCTCTATTTATTGATGAACGCTGCGTATTTGTATGTATTGCCGGTGGATATTCTTGCGCATGCGACCCAAGATCGCGTCGCCAGCCAAGTGATGAGTCAGGTGATGGGAACCACTGGCGCGCGTTTGATCGCCCTATTAATTTTGTTGAGTACTTTTGATACAACAAATGGGGGCATTCTGACCAATGCCCGGGTCTATCTGGCAATGGCCGAGAAAAAAGTTTTCCCTGGTTTTATGGGGCGTATCCACGCGAAGTACCAAACTCCCCATGTCGCCTTGATTCTGCAAGGTATCTGGTCGATCATTTTGTTGATGACGGGATCCTTTGGAATCATCATTGGGATGTATGTTTTCGTGAATTGGTTACTTTATGTCTTGATGGGACTTGCAGTATTTGAAATGCGCCGACGCGAGCCGCGGCGTGAGCGACCTTTTCAGATTCCGGGATATCCTTGGGTGCCACTCGTGTACGTGACTTTTTCGGCCGCATTTGTGACTTTGACTTTGGTGGGAGACATTGGAGAATTTGTGAGTGGAAAACAGCCCTTCATGCAAAGCGTGATGGGACTAATTCTGGTGGCCTCCGGATATCCGATTTTACTTTGGTCGAGGCGACTTCACCGTGTAATGCAATGACGACCCAATGGCTCCGCATATTTATTTTATTGGTGGCGGCAAGTTTGGGGTCGGGTTCCGTTTGCGGTGCACAGACTTCTGCTTGGCGGTGGGTGGAACACAAAGTTCAACCTGAAGAAACTTTGCGGGTGATTGCGCGTCAGTACTTTGGAGTGAAGCGCGCAGCGAAGTGTTTGCAAGAGCAGCTTCACTTGCCGGATCCCGATCACATTTTGATCGGTGCGGAATTGCGCATTCTCGTTCCGACTGAGAAATATGATTTGGCTCACTACCGGGCGCTTGAGATTTCATGTGCGCCGGGCAAGGTTGACATCAGCAAATCTGTGGCACCTGTTGAACCGGAGAAACCATTCACTTGGAATCTTTCGACAAAACTTGGGTTGGGCGGAAGTTTTATTAAAATCAATCAGTCGTTGAAAGACAGTTCGACCAATGGAGGCTCACAGTTTAAGTCGTTTTCAGGTTTGAGCCCTTTGGCTGAGATATTGTTCACGTGGAACGAACGGTGGTCAATCACGACAAGTGGAGGATCAGACGTAGGAAAGCTGATTTTGCCGATCGCCGCGAATAACTCACAGAGCGTCTATCACTGGATTTTCTATCAGACGGTCTTGGGGTTTGAACCCGTATAGTCCCAGTTTCAAATTGGGCGATGGAATGTGTTCCCAATGGTGCGTGCGGGAGTTTCCTATTCAGGCTGGCCGATCATTGCACCCATGGACGTCAACGACGTCACAGTCAAATCGGCGGGTGTTTTTTCGGGTAAACTTGGATTGGGCGCGAGGGTAATTCTCTCTGAAAAATGGCGTGCGACGCTTGGCGGGCATTCGAGCACGGCGCTGGCTAGTCGGTTCGGGACGATGCGATCTCACTACGATATCGACGGGTATTTTCAACTTGAACGCAGCTGTTTTACGAATTGGGCGATCGGAGTGGATTGGCGGGGAGAGGTCCTTGAATCCAAATTTGCCTCAGCCGATCTGAATGGTCAGACACAATTGTTTCAATCGACAGCCGCCCTCTATTTTGCACGAAACTTTTAATGCCGGAAAAAAATTCGTCTCTTTGTAAAACGCTTCAAACTAATACGCTGATGTATCGCGTGTCGATAGATTTTTGGACACTGTCGACCGCCTCGACAGCTGTTTGAAATATAGGCAGTTTAAGCAGGGCACGATTTTGCATTTCTTTAGTGCGGGGGCAGTGATTCTATGATTTTAAGAAATACTGTGTTTTCGGTTATTTTTCTCAGTCTGATATTTGGTGCATTTCAGAATTGTTCACCTGCACATGTGAAGGGCGATAGCCTGTCTTCTGTGTCATTGAACGCGGCGGGAATGGCCGCCAAGTTTTCAACCACGCTGCAGCCGATCTTGACTACAAATTGTGGCGCCTGCCATGGCGTGAACCAGACCCCAACGTTTGCGGTGTCCGACGCGGTTACTGCGGTTGATATTATAAATCAATATAGTTTAGTTGACCTCGCCAATCCTGCCAATTCGCACTTGGTGGCAAAGATATTAGGTGGCCACAATAGTTTTCCAGCATCTCTAGCCACGACTGTGCAAGGAGGCATACAAGCTTGGGCGGCTGCTTTAGCGGTGGTGCCTCTTGATACTCAGGCTCCCGCGGTTATGATTACAGCTCCGGTCGATGGCGCAACGCTAAAAGGCTCTGTTAACCTACAGTCTGTAGCGTCGGATAATGTGGGTGTCGTTGGAGTCCAATATTATTTAGATGGGGCTACGTATGGTGCCGAGGCATTGACTGGCACTTTCTCGGTCAGTATGAATACGGTGTCGATTGCCAGTGGAGCGCACACTTTGAAGGCGCGTGCCCGTGATGCCGCCGGTAACACGGCTGATTCTGCAATTGTTAATGTGACGCTTAATAATACGACCACTATTGACTTGATTGCGCCGACGGTTTCAATTTCAGCGCCGCTCGCGGCTGCGACGGCACTTGGCACGATCGCATTCTCTGCAAATGCGTCGGATAATGTCGGGGTTATTGGAGTAAAGTTCTTAGTGGATGGCGTAGTCACGGGAGCAGAGGATTTGACGTCTCCTTATTCAATTTCCTACAACACCGTCGCGCTGGCTAATGGGACTCATAGCTTCTCTGCGCAAGCGCGTGATTTGGCGGGAAATGTGACAACGTCTGCGGCGGTGTCAGTGACTGTGAACAACGATCACAATCCGCCAGCAGTGGCGATGACTGGTCCCGCCAGTGGCGCGGTCACCGGCGCAGTTACAGTTACGGTTACCGCGTCGGCGAGTGACAATATCGGAGTTGTAGGAGTTCAATTCTTGGTGGATGGAGTTTCAATGGGTGCAGAAGTGATGACGGCTCCGTACGCTCTTTCTTTCAATACCAGCACTTTAGCAAACGGTGCGCACGTGGTCTCGGCTCGTGCGCGTGACGCCGCCGGCAACGTGACGACCTCCACGGTTAATGTCACTATCACTGTGAACTTTACGCCCTCGCCAACTTTTACCTATGTGTGGACGAATGCCTTGAGGAAATGCCAGACTTGTCATGGGTCGTCGACGGCAAATAATTCTGGAAATGGGATTTTCTTAGATACATATGCGAATGTGCGTAAGCAAATTGGCACCCCGCCGAGCTCTTCAACCGCGCGCCTGTACAAAGCAGTGAATAGTGGTGGCAAGATGGCTGGCTCACAATACAACAACATTACCAGCGGTGACATGGCTCAACTCAAGGCATGGATTGATGCCGGAGCGCTCAACAACTAGAGCTGCGGTCGGGTCGAGCCAGAGCCGATCGCTAGGTGATGCGCGCAATTCTTTGAACAGGTCGTCACCCCCGCATGACTACACTTTCCGCAAATCGTTTCTTCGCGCGTACATTTCACACAAGTGACGACGGCATTGGCCGGTTGACCGCAGTGTGGGCAGAGCTTGTAGTTCTTGGTAGGTTGCAACTGTTGGTCGACCGCGACCCGGTAATCAAACACAAAGCATTCCCCATCAAACTCGGCGTCGGGATACTCTTTGAGGTAATTTAAAATTCCGCCGTCGAGCTGATGTACGTCTTGATAGCCTTGCTCGCGCATTTCAAGGATCGCCTTTTCGCAACGAATGCCGCCTGTGCAATACATCAAGACACGTTTGTCTTTAGCTAAACCCGATTTGCGCAACTTTTCAGGGAACTCATTAAATTCGGTGAGTTGAAAATCGACGGCATTTTTAAATTTACCGATTTCGACTTCGTAGTCATTGCGTGTGTCGAGGAGAACAGTGTTGGGGTCTTCAAGTGCAGCTTGCCATTCGCTGGGTGAGAGGTGACTGTTCACTGGCTGCTCGGGAACAAAGCCGGGCTTGCCAAGGCTGACGATCTCGTCTTTGACTTTCACTTTAAAAATATGAAAGGGCTGCTTTTCACCGACGGAATCTTTAAACGTAAGATCCGTGAGCCCGAGCAGGGCCGACACTTCTCGCTTGTATTGATCGATGGCCTCAAGTGTTCCGCTGACCGTGGCGTTGATACCTTCAAAACTGAGCAGCACGAGTCCACGCAGCCCACTGGCTTGGGCAAAAGCCTCCAAGCCGCCCTGAATTCGAACGACGTCGGCCTCATTGAGAGGTGTGAAGCGGTAAAAAGTTGAGATATAGACAGCGCTCATATGGGCACGAAATCTACTCGACTTGCCGGGCCAAGAGAAGCGAAAACTCTTAAAATGGGTCATGGCGCGATCTATTAAGCCATTGAAGTTACTAGATTAATTAAAATTATAGACATCTTAGATAGAAATTCAATGTAATTGAATTTAAATTCAATTAAACTGAATCTGAATTTAGCGAAAGAAGTCCTCAATGTTCTGTCCACGCGGCAAGGGAAAAAAGTCGGAGAAGAGTTCAGAAGAACTCAAGTCGTCGATTTTAAAAATTGCCCGCAAACATTTTGCGGATTTTGGCTACCAGGGCGCGAGTCTAAAAGAAATCGCCAAAGAATCTGGCGTTGCGAGCTCGCTGATGAACTACCACTACAAAGACAAGGACGGTTTGTTTACCCAAGTCATGGAGCTTTTCGCGACTGCGCGCATGGAGGGCATCAATCGCATTTTGAATGAGCCGAAGTCCGCAGATGATATGCGCGTTCGGCTCGAACTCTTTGTCGAAGAGATGATTGTCTCGGTGATGGATGATCCCGACAGCTTTCAAATTTTGGATAGCGAAGTGAAGCGCGGCAATCCATTGATCCTAAAACTTTTTGAAAACACGATGTTAAAAGCCTTTAAGAATGTCGTACAGTTTTTTACCAAAGCTCAAGAGATGGGCTTGATCCGCAAGGAGCTCGATCCTCTGATCGTGGCGACTTTGCTTTTTACTTCGGCCTGCGATGCCAGTCGCAAGGATGTCTTGGCGCGACGATTTTTTGACGTTTCGTTTGCTCAGGTCGAATGGCGCAAGAAATTTGCTCAACATGTCGTGACGCTTTTTATGAGTGGGGTAATGCAATGAAGAAGTGGCTATTTGTTTTCTTGAGTCTAGGCGGCTCGCTGTATGCGCAGGATAAAACCGGCTTAAGTTTAAGCGAGTATTTGAATCAGGTGAAGTCGCGCAATCCCGAGGCCCGCTCGCTGGTGGACAGTGCGGCCTCATATGAAATGCGTATGGATGAGGCTCAGATCCCGCTATCGCCAGAATTATATGCGCAGTACGGTTTGTTCGACGATAAAAAACAACAGGCGCAACCGAGCTTTATGGGTGACGAGACCCGCGGCCAGAAATGGCGCGCAGGATTGCGGACGCAGACCAAGTACGGCTTGAGTGGGGATCTCTATTTCAATGCGCAGCGAACGATCATTTCGGGTGCGAGCCCTCAGTTCTTGCAAGTTCCGGATTACATGGAGTCGACTGCGGTTCTGCAGCTGAATCAATCCCTCTGGCGCAATAGTTTTGGCGAGAGCACGCGAGCGGATCTGCTGGCGAAACGTGCAGTCAATGACATGAGTAGGTTGCAGGCCCGTTTTAACCTAAAGAATCTTTTGTTATCGGCGCAAAACACCTATTGGTCCTTGGTTTCATACAATCAAATTGAAAAGTTGCAGAGAGAAAATGTCGAGCGTGCCAAGCAAACGCGAGATCGCATGACCCGCGGATCACGCTTGCGACTCTTTGATGATACGGACGCGATGCAGGCACAGGCCGCCTTTGAGACCCGCGCTTTGGAATTGCAAACCTCACTCGACGAACGCTCAGCGCTCATTCGCCAATTCAATACTTTGCGCGGACTGGACTCGGACGAACTCGGGACGCTCGACGAATTGCCGTCGACCGAATTGATGGCCGGCGTAGCCAAAGTCGCTCAGGGACGCATGTCGCGTGAGGATTTTGAAATGCTTCGCGCGCAGGCAAAGGCGACCGTGGCGCAAGCGCGATTTGCGCAGTCCCAGTTGCAGCCGCAGTTGGATCTTCAGGCGAGCGTGGCCACCAATGGACGCGATGGTCTAACTTCGCGAAGCTATGACTTGGCGCAAACCAATAAATATCCAGGGTGGACGATTGGCGTAAATTTTAGTTTGCCATTAGATTTTGGTTTGGTGAGAGACGTGCGCAAAGGCTTCCACTCGGCGACCCGATCGGCAGAGAGTTTGAACGAACAGGCACAGTTTAGTGAGGTTCGCGCGTGGGAGGATCTGACTCGACAAAAGAAAGAGGCGCAAGGTCGCTATGAGCGCTCATTGAGTGTTGAGAAGATTCAAACCGAATTGGTCAAACGCAATCGCACACGTCTGAATAACGGACGAACCACCACTTTTGAAGCTTTAAATATTGAACAAGGCTTGGCGCTCGCACAGATTGGTCGCGTGCGTGCTCAGCTGGCTCTTTTACAAATCCACAATGCACTTCAAACTTTCGAGGCTAAGCCATGAATCTGTCGTCACTCTCTATAAAACGCCCGGTCTTTATCACCTGTATTTTACTGTTGATTATGGTGCTCGGAGTATTTTCATTTAAGAAGCTCCCGGTGAATTTGTTTCCCGATGTCACATTTCCGGTAGTGACGGTGCAGACCCCCTATCCGGGTGCTGGACCAAAAGAAGTCGAGATTCTTATCTCTAAACCTCTTGAGGAAGAAATTGGAACGATCAGCGGCTTAAAGACGCTGCGCTCGACCAATCGCGAAGGTGTTTCGATTGTGATCTGTGAGTTTACGCTCGAGACCGACGTTAAGTACGCCGAGCAACAGGTGCGCGACAAGGTATCCAGTGCCCGCAAGAAATTGCCTTTAGATATTCAGGAGCCAACCATTCGTCGAATGGATCCCAGCGATTTACCTATTATGATGATGACTCTTAGGGCAAATCTTCCACCTGCGCAGCACTTTGATTTAGCCAACGAGGTGATTAAACCGCGACTGGAGCAGCTCGATCACGTCGGCCTAGTGGAGGTTGTCGGCGGTCGAAAGCGTGAGATTCACGTGGAGCTTGATCGCGTAAAATTGGCACGCAGTAATCTCTCGGTCAGTGGCATCGCTCAACGGCTCGCTTCGACGGGACAAAATATTCCTGCCGGCTCGGTCAGTCGTGAAACCTCTGGGCAAGATATGGTTTTTCGTACGGTGGGCGAGTTTGCAAATGTTCAGGCCATTGAAAACGCGGCGATTAGTTTCTTGGGCAATGATCGTCCATTGACTCTAAAAGATGTTGGTCGCGTGACCGATACCTTAGAAGATCCTGCGACCTATACTTACTGGAATGGTGAAAAAACTCTATTAATCTATCTGTATAAGCAGAGCGGCGCCAATACGGTCGCGGTGTCCGAGGCCGTGCAAAAGAAAATTGATCAGATCAATATTGAACTCAAGGAGCTTTATAAAGACGCCGATCCGAAGCTCGAGATTGTGAACAATCAGGCGCGCTACATCAAACTGAATGTCGAGGATGTTCAAGAGTCGATTGGCATCGGAATTTTGCTGACGATTCTAGTGGTTTATTTTTTCTTAGGCAGCATGCGCTCCACGTTGATTACGGGTGTGGCGATTCCGGTCTCACTCATTGGTGCATGCGGACTGATGCTGATGGCTGGATTTAGCGTTAACGTTATGAGCCTTTTGGCATTTAGTTTGGCGGTGGGACTGCTCATTGATGATGCGATCGTGGTGCGAGAAAATATCTTCCGCCATATGGAGATGGGCAAGAATCCGCGGAAAGCTGCACTGGAGGGAACTCTTGAAGTGACCTTGGCGGTGATCGCGGTCACCATGACGATTGTGGCTGTGTTTTTGCCGATCGGCTTTTTGTCGGGAGTGGTGGGACAGTTCTTTAAGCAATTCGGTCTCACCGTATGCTTCGTGATGTTAATCAGTTTGTTCGATGCATTGACCAATGCGCCGATGATGAGCGCCTACTTTGGCGGCGTGCACGGCAAAGAGCCGACGAGTGGATTATTTTATTTTACGCGCGCTCCGGTGCGCGCGTTCAATGCTCTTCAGGATAACCTTGAAGTTCGCTACTCTCAGTTCTTGCGTTCGGTTTTGCGGCGACCGTGGATTGCACTCGTGGGGACGCTCTTGGTGGTGGCTTCGAGCTGTGTGCCGCTGATGAAAGTGCCAAAGACATTTTTACCGACTCAAGACAACGGCGAGTTTGCGGTGGGCTTGGATATGGCGCCGGGGACAAGTTTGGAGAAGATGCGGGATCGATCCATCGAGATCGATACGATTATGCGCAAACATCCCGAAGTCATTAACTCAGTTCTAACGGTGGGAAATACCAAGGGCGAGAAAAACAAGTCGGAGTTTTTCGTTTCACTCGCGCCCTTTGGTGTGCGGAAATTTAGCACCTCGGATTTCAAACAACGCTTGCGCGATGAATTCAAAGACTTTAAAGACGCCAATCCCACGGTCAAAGACGTGGATTATATTGGTGGAGGGATTCGTCCGTTCACGCTCAATATCGTCGGTCAGGATTTAAAACAGCTCGAAGAAATTGCGACGAAAATGACTGAGCGATTGAAAAAGCATCCGGGTCTTCTCGATATCGATACCTCTTACCGTCCTGGAAAACCTGAGTTCCAAGTCCAGGTGGATCTGGATGCAGCGCAAAGACTCGGTGTGAGTAGCAGTCAAGTGGGTCAAGAGTTACGCGCGCAAGTCGAAGGCGTGATCCCGGCGAAATTCCGCGAGAAAGGTTTGGAGTACGATGTGCGCGTGCGTCTGCAGCCCGAACAGCGAGATATCGAGCGGGACTATGCCTCGATTCTAGTGCCGAATATGAATGGACGACTGGTCGACCTGAAACAAGTGGCGAAATCGATTTCGACCACCGGGCCGGCCTCGATCGATCGTGAAAATCGCGGTCGGTACGTTCAAATTATGGCGGATATTGCGCCCAATGGTCCGGGTATGGGCGGAGCAGTCGAAGATATTAAAAAATGGCTGGATAAAGGCGGCGATATGGAGCTTCCGCCGGGCGTGACCTATCGCTTTGTAGGACAGGCGGAAGACTTTCAGCAGTTGATGTCGAGCATGATCACGGCCGCATTTCTCGGATTGATTTTTATTTATCTGGTGCTTTCGTCGCTCTACGAATCCTTCTTTACACCGTTCACGATCATGATGGTGATTCCGCTCGCGGCTTCGGGCGCATTCTACGCGCTCTGGGTGGGCGGAAAATCCCTCGATCTCTACTCGATGATCGGCTGTATTATGTTGATGGGGCTGGCAACTAAGAACTCGATTATTTTGGTCGACTATATTAATCAGCAGTTGGAAAAGGGGATGGAGCTGAAAGAGGCGATCATCGAAGCCGGTCGCGTGCGTTTGCGTCCGATTTTAATGACCAGTTTCGCGTTGATCGCCGGCATGATTCCCGTCGCCGTGGGTTTGAATGAGGTTTCCAATCAACGCAGCTCACTCGGGGTTGCAGTTATCGGCGGGGTGATCAGCTCAACGCTATTAACCTTAATCGTAATCCCCAGCGTGTTCGCCTATATGGAACGTATTCGCGGGGTCCTGGTTCGCGTCGGCTCAAAAGTGACTACTTCGGAGTAGGGCCGCGCCAAAAGTGACAAGTGTAGCCCCCGGGATTTTTTAAAAGGTAATCCTGGTGGTAAGATTCTGCGGAGTAAAATATTTTAAATTCTTCGATGGTGGTCGCAAGTGGTTTTGACCAGCGACCCGAGGCATTTTCTTTGGCAACTACTTTTTCAGCGATCGCCCGTTGATCGGCACCGCGTGGAAAAATCGCAGAACGATATTGAGTGCCGATATCGCCGCCCTGTCGATTGCGGGTGGTCGGGTCGTGAAGTTGAAAAAACAACTCTAAAACTTTCTCGTAGGAAATAATTTTCGGATCAAAGGAAATGTCAATCGCCTCCGCATGCCCGGTGGTTCCAGTTTTTACTCTTTCATAGGTCGGATGATCCAGAGTGCCGCCGGTGTATCCGACCTCGGTGTCGGTAATGCCGTTCACTTTGCGTAACAAGTCCTCAACACCCCAGAAACATCCCCCGGCCACAATCGCGCTATCTGACGTCATATTGAACTCCCTGGATAGACACCGAGAAAAGCATAAATTTGTTCAAGGGGCAAGGGAGCCCACTGATCATCTTCCCCGCCAATTTGCGGCATCTGTCACGAGTTTAGTCGGTCAAGCGAATGCCTACTGTTTTTAAAATGCTCCTCAACTCAGATTCGACCTGGCATAGCCCTCGCAATTACCGCCTCGAACAAAAAATTAAACTAACAATTATTAACCAGGGAGTATTTGTGAAGAAGTACGTGATTGCATTGGCAGTCTTAATCGGAGTTCAGGCCCAGGCGACTCAGTTGAAAACGGGCGAATTGACGGCAGTTGGCCAAACGTTGAAATTGTCGAATTGCGGAGGCGAAGCGCGTTTGCAAGCCAATGGCAATTCAGTTGAATTGGTCATTACCGGTTCGCAATGTTCGAACTTGATGTTCAAATCCACTTATGGATTGAATGTCAGCGAAAAATTAAACGGCTTCGGCAACTCGGGTCGTAATATCGTTAAGGGTATCGATGCGAAATCTGGCCAAGAGGTTCGCGCGATTATCGGTGGAAACAAGTTCGCAAGTTCAGATGGCGACAAAGGTGAAGGCGATCTTGTGATCATCACTGTTCCGAAATTGATTTCGGATACTTGTAATCTGCAAGTTCAGTTCTACAGTGGCGGCACAAACCTTAGCCTTGGGGCATTGGCTCGCGGTGCGTTCTTTGACGTTGCTTCGCAATATGCAAAAGGCGTCGGTCGCTGTGCATTTGCCAACGACTCATCTGAGCAATACTCGTATCGCATCTATCAGTCCAATGGCACTCGCTTCGGGAAAGAAGTCGAAGAAATGGATATTAAAACTGCGGACGCTCTCCAGAGGTCTTTAAACTGCATTCGCATAACTTGCGATCGTTAATTTTTAAGGTTCTTTAGAATTCCGAAGAACTGATCGTTGAAAAGGTCGGCTTGAAAAAGTCGGCCTTTTTTATTTTAGCGGATGACGGTTCCGAATTTATAAGTCGAACCTGCGCTATTCATCGTGTAGCCATTTAGAATTAAATCGACGCGCATATGGTCTTCGAGTTGAAGATCTTGATCGTAGCCCGGCGCCAAGGTCGTGTATTCAAGACTGACCAAGGTGTCTGAACTCTTGGCGGCGGCTCCGAGCTTTTCGATCTGCAAATATCCATAGGCGGTTTGTGCGTAGATCGTGAGCGGGCCTGAGCCTTGGACGACAAGGCCTTTGCCTCCGCGGTGACCTAAAATAATATTTCCGCTCGTGGCGATGTCGAGTGCAAAGCCATGCTGATGGATTGAGGTGGAATCGTCGATTTGCAAATCACCGGCGCATGAGATCTGAGTGTCCTCGCTCAATTGGATCTGACCGCTGAGCTTGCAAGTTTCTAACGTAGTCGTGGCGGATGCATGGGGCGTGAAGATGAGGGTCAGGCTTAGAAAAAACAGAACTCGAGAACTCATCCGTGACCTCTATTTGTGCCGACATAATGTCGGGCGAGTGAATATAACAGTATGCGTTATACAGGAAACCGCGTTGGCCCGCAATCGCAAAACTGCCTTTTTACGTCACCGGGGTGGGTAAAAATTACAGATTGGGCGGCGTGGGCATGCAGTAGATCAGGTATGAGGCGTCGTCTTCGGCCACGATCTTCCAATCGGTGCGGTCTTTCAGGATTTTATAGAAGTAAGGGTAGCCGCCGTTCTTGTCCACTAAGAGCATCGTCCAATTGTACTTCTTTACGAGCTCAAAGAACTTGTCGCTCGAACGGAAGATGCCAGTCACTTCGTTTTCATAGAAATTCATGTCGGTGACAAAGCCGTGGTGAAAAATCGGATAGAAACCACTCCAGATCATGTAGGCGCCGAAGTCATGGGCGTTGTAAACGCGCCCGGTGATGGGCTGAGTTTTTAAAAACTGCAAAGTTTGTTCGGGAAAAAAATGGCTATCCAAGCCTAGCGCAGGTTTGCGGGGACCGCTCGAGCTGTTGTAGCCCCATCCGAAATTGTGAATGGTGATCAACAGCATCGTCGCTGTGAGCAGGTAGGTCATCGCTTTTAGCGGAGCGATTCTCCATTTAAAAATCGCCCATGGTTTGATGAGTAAAAGTAGCGCGAAGCTCGCCCACGGTACAAAGCGAACGGCGTATACGGCACTGACCATTGCGAAGAGCGCAAGAACTCCGCGCAACGTGAGCCACGCACGCTCGCGCCACATTAGGAAAAGAGTGGCGATGGCGAGGGTCCAAAAGGCGATGACCTCGGGAGTGAAGCGAAAGGCTGGATGGTAGGAAGGGAACCACTCTAAGTTGTGCAGTTTTAAAACCGCAGCCTCTTGCATACCGAAAAGCAGTGGGTAGAGCGCGCCGTCGATTCCGAGCGGGTTGAGCGCGAGAACGACGAGCGGCAAAATGAGGTAAAGTATTTTCCTGTTGCGAAAGTCGGGCGTGAAAACTAAATGCCACGCGGTCCACAGGCCTAAAATCGCGACACCCATTAAAAATCCAGGATGCAGCTGAACCCAGATTGCAAACAAAGCGATAAGTTTTAAAATCCATCCACGCGTGATTTGTTTTTGCTCAACGACCCAGTAAATCAACACGACCGAAAACAGATCCGAAAATAAACTGGAGCGTTCGATAAAACGAAAAGATCCTGCAACCACTGCTAGAATCCAAAGTGCCATCCACAACGGCGACAGATTACGCTCTCTCAAGGGCGCTCTTAGGACGACTGCGAACATCGTCGCTAGAATTAACATTTTTAAGAAAATCAATCCGGCATATCCGCATAGGAGCCAAGCGCCGTAAAAAATTAGATAGCTCAAATATTCATGGGCAATATGCAACTGAGATTGTGGAATGGAATAGAGGTAAGGGTCTCCGACGGGCCATCGACCCTTGAGCAAGAAATCTCTCGCCAAGGCCAGGTACATCACACAGTCGCCGGACTGAATGGCAAAGAACGTAAATGAAAGCGCGAAGGCAAAGAGCAGCCAAAAAATGGCGCGTGGAGGGATTTGCAGACTTCGCTCGAGTGTCATGCCTTCAACTTCAACGTGAAGCGAACTCGAAGTCAATTGTGATTGGTCAGTTTTGCTTCGCAGGTGGATTGAGGCTTGAGCTCCGTAATAAAATCGGTGAGCTGACGAAGTTTATTCGGGTCGTGCACGATGTCGTCTGAGCGAAGCAACGTCAGGCCTTGGTAGCCGTAGACGGACACGGCCTCAAAAAGATTCTGCCACGCACGCCTTGAGCCGAGCTCACCCGCCAGAGCATTCTCACCTTTGATTTCGACGTTTAGACGGCGCGCGATTTCGCCGATCCAGCGCGACAAAGTTTTGGCCTTTGAGCCCACAGTGTCGCCGCCACCATCGTCGTCCATTTCCAAAGCGGTGAAATGCAGAGTGACGGGTGAGACAGTCGCCGCGCGGGCAAAGGTCGAGACGACGGGTAAGTAACCGTAACCATTTTCTCTGGTCCACTGGTCAGAGGTTCGAATCAATCCCGCGGCCAATTCGGCGGCTCGGTCAATCGCCATTCGCCAATGCACGCCGGGCACTTTGCCGCTGATTTGAACTTTGTGAAACGCGGAATCGGGTTGCGAAAATACGGATTGAGCAAGGCCTAGCATGCGATCGGCGTGATCAGTGAGGGATTGATTGTACCAATCAAAAAAATCTTTGCCAAAATTAGAAAATTGAATCCGCTCGTTCCAGAAGTTAGTTGAGAGAGAATTCGCGGAGGGAGGAAAAATCTGCTCGATTGCTGACAAGCGGAAACTCCAGGCGCTATTGATGGCAGCGAGAGAGCCGTACTTTTTTAGCGCAAAGGCACGAAACGATTCAATGGCTGGACCGGAATACGCTTGCAAGGCGCCGCGCGTGGGATAGCCGGTGCCGCTGTCGTGCGAATTGTAAGATGGATAGCGAAGTTCGCCGCTGGGGCCGAGCGAGAGATTGACCTCGTCAATGATATCAGCGAAATCTGCGAAACGACGTTGGAAGCTATCCATTAAGCGACGGTAGTCGTCTTTCACCAAAGCATCCGACCAAAACGCCACATACTCATCGGACTCGTTGCCTTGTTCGCTGCGGAACTTCAAGTCTGAGGATCTCTGGGACCGTGACCAAATCCATGGCGGAAGGCGAACCGTGCGATCCATGGGATCGCCGACATTTCCGCCCAAGCGGTGTAGCGACAAAACCGGAATCCAACGTAAACCGGCGCTGCGAATCGCGAGGGCCATCCTGCGATAGACCTCCCAATCGTAAATGCCCGGGCCTTTGGCTTCGACAAGACCCCACCAGATGTCCGTTGAAATGCCATTGACGCCCGCGGCCTTTAAAGTGCTGAGCTGCGTGTAAAAGTCATCCCACTCACCTGGGGTTGAAATCAAGAGCGGCCCCATCACATTGACTTTGACCTCGGTGTGACCCGCAGAGCCGATCATAACGGCTGTCGCAAATAGAATGCGCTTTAAAACTAGGTTTATTTGGTTCGAATTCATCTCGCACTAGCTATAGCGCAACGGTTTCTTTGTTCAAGTCTCATTTTGCTACACGCCTGTTTGAGATGGGGAGTGAAACTTTTATTCTGCAACTTAAACTGAGACAATCTCATTATGAGCCCCAGTAGAATGTATCGGGAATGGGGGGAGCGATCTTTCACAATCATCTTAGTTTCGCTCTTCTCTTTGTTATTTGCTTGGTCCGGTTTCGCGGCACCGCCGGTGCGCAGTGACTGCACGGCCGCCGACCTTAAGATTTTGCGCGATCCCGCACTTCGCCATCAGATCCTAAAAGAGTCTCGTTTGTTGCATGAAGACTGCACGGTCTTACAGCGAGGCAAGCCAGATCCCAAATTGATGGTACTCTTTGTTCTAGAAGGTTTAAGTGGCGGGAAAGAAAGTTATTTGGCGGTTTTTCACGCCAATGGATTGAGTGTGAAATCGCGCGCGATATTTAAAAGTGAGTCGCTCGGTTCGGATGCACTGCCGATATTGGCTAACGGTGGACGCCGTTTGATTTTTGCTCTTCCCCAGGTCGATCCAAAGACCGTAGTGTTTTATACCAATATTCTCGACACCCCTCATGAAGCTCGCTTTCAGAAATGGGAGTTGAAGTTGTCACGGCGTAAATTGACGCCGGTGGAAAATCGTGAGTGGCCGGTCGACAAAAGCAAAGTGCCGCGCATCTACAGCGAGAAATCAAAGTGGAAGGGCATTGTGAATCGCAAGCTCGTCGAGCTTTAGGATACTCGCGAGCTTATTTTTTATCAGTTTTAGTGATCGCAATGGGCTGCCACGGCAGTGTAGAATTCTCAAGTACCAGATCGCGGCCGATATTCACATTTAAGGTTTGCACCTGATCGATTTTGAGCAGTTCCATAAATCCTAAGATCATAAAAACATTGCTCACCGAAGTGGTGGAATAAGGACCTTTAATCTCGGGATCGCAGTCGGTCTTATCGCTTAGGTAGAGGGCTAGGCATTGCAGCTCTTTGCGGGTGTAGGTATTTTCAAAATGCACACAGCCGATTTCCGTTCCGCAAACGCAGCTGCGGATGGCGGGGAAGGCATCTTGTATTTTAGCTTCGATCGCTTTGGTGTGAACGCCGCCAATGCCGATCACACATTCCGTCCTTGAGTTCATTTGGAAACCTGGCGGTAGTGAGCTACGGGCCATATCGGTGCCGGCTTTTATCGCGCGGGCCGAATTGGTCCAGCCAATTGGATTGGGCGAATCTTTGCTTTGAGTGCAACTCCTTTTGGCTTTTGCTGGCGGTAACGTGGCAAGCAGTTTGCGTTTGAAGTTCTCTGCGCCATACGGGATCGGGAGCACCTGAATATTGGATTTGCTGTCCAGCGAAGAGATCTGCATGCTTGCGCCGCCGACGTCCCAGGCGACGAGGTTGCGCTGTTTACAGGCCTCGCCGTGGCCAACGCGAGCGACACTGCTGTAGCCGTGCTCGCCTTCATTTTGTTGACTGATGGCAATGAGCGAAATGCCCAGCGCTTTCACTTTCTCGGCGAGGCTTGCGGCATTGCTTGCCGAGCGAAAAGCCTGAGTTCCAATCGCCGCAAAGTCGACACTCTTGTAGCCGGCAGCCTTTT
>JAYVPG010000078.1:0-5675 GCA_043757545.1 Pseudobdellovibrionaceae bacterium | reverse complement strand
TTGCTAAAGGCTCGTAGTCCAAAAGACTACCGTGAGTTCAAATCTCACCGTCTCCGCCATCTAAAGTCTCTAGGTCCGATGCTCCCCAAGCTAAGTAGTGAAAATCACGAATCAATCGTTTCAATGAGTTACCAAGGTCAGAACAAGGTAACGATCACCGACCGTCACAGAAAATCACGGTTGTGATCTTATAAAAGTCTTACTGAAGTCTTAGTCGAACCCATCTTCACGATCCCATTCATCCCACTTTTTCCTGTCACAAGAGCCCCTCACACGAAGGAGCTTTTCCCTATGAAAACAATCACGAATCTAATTTTAGCCCTGATCAAATTTGCGTTAGCTGTCGGTATCGCCGGAGGCCTAACGGATCTGACCCTGTCCATGCGAGCTAACGCCGCGAAGGCTAGCCGAGCTGGAATCATCAGTCTCAAAGAGTTGAATCGAAGTCTTGTCGGCCCGTAAGCCTTCGGACTGAGCAACTCTATCGTTTTAACACATTTAAAAATTGGAGTATCTCGATGGAAAATGTATTCAAAACGCGTCTGCTTGAACTTGGTCTAATCTCGCAAAGTCATTGGTTCACGCGGGATAGCCACCGCAACGGTAACAACCGAAAAATCACCGTGACCGAACTCTGGCAGCTTTATCAAAACGACCATCTGACCACGATTTCAGAGGCGGCCCGTGTGCTCACTGTGTTTCGATGCGTGCGGTTTCTTCCACCCCTTTTCAAACTCAAACTCTCCGATCTGAATCCCCAAGTTATCTCAGAATTCATTCGGTTTTCAAAAGAAGCCGCAATGAAAAAGGAGAAATCTCGGCGATTCAATTTCGATAAAGAAATTCGCGATCTCAAGGCCATGCTGAATTGGTACAGAGACTCGGTCGACTTTCAGTACGCAAACCCGGTGAAACAAAACCATTTTAAACTCGCAATCATCAGGGAAATTCCCAAAAAGAATCGTCAGATTACGATTCGACAATTTCAAACTTTCCTTTCTTATCTTCCGGAGTTTTTTCATGACCTCGCGACGGTGCAGTTTTTCTGCGGAGCTCGGATCGGCGAAATCGCTGGCCTACAATGGAAGAACATTGATTTCCGGCGGCGCGTTTTGAAAATTCAAGAAGTCTTGGTCTGGATTAACGGGACACCAAAAGTAAAGTCGTGCCCGAAGAACGGACTTTCACGAGAGGTTTATCTGAACGACACTTTGATCGAAATTTTGAGACGTAAATCAGAATCAAAATGTGATTCCGAATTCGTTTTTTCTTTCGACGGAAAGCCCCTGCGCTACGGCGTCATCTGCAACAACTTCAATCGCGCATGGATCAAGGCGGGCCTTTCAAACTTTACCGGTACCCATCAGCTCAGGTACACGGCGGCGCAATTCAGTCGTCTTTTGACTGGAAGTATCGAGGGGGCGAAGGCAATAACTGGTCATCAGAGCGCGGCGCTTGCAAACAAGTATTCGGACTACGCATCGATTGATCAAAATAGAAAATCAGTCCGGAAACTTGAAGAGGCGCTTATCGGGAAAAGGAAAGGTTCAAAGGATAAAACATTAAACGGCGCAACTGAGGGCGGCCAAAGCCAATGAAAATTTTCTCGGACAATTTGCTTCTTCAAGACTAGTTTGTCCTGCTCCTCTCACGCAGAACTGTCCGGTGGACTGTGTCGGGAGCTGGGGAGCGTGTGCCGGGCCGGCACCGCAATCGAAGACTTATACGTGGACCACTTTGCCACTCAACGGTGGTTCGACAGCAACATGCGCTTATCCTAACGGACAGACTGACACTATAAGCTGCGGAAAAATTTGTCACTTTCACGTCGTTCAGGACACATACACTGGCCCACAAGGAAGCATGCCCTTATGCTATCCGACCAAGCACGATGCTATTCAAGGAATTAGCTGTGCAACAGCCGGCGATGTATTCACAGGGATGTGTTGGGTGACGGGAGAGGGATTTCGGTCCTACTGCAACTGTTACTAAAACTTTGTCCGTGAGCCGCGAATGTGCTCATACGGAATTTCCAAAGACAGCGCTTCTTTGAAGCTAGGGTTTGCTCATATTTCATAAGCATTCGGTATGACACCTGTAGCGATAACAATCTGCACCCGTGTCGCAACACTTGATCGTATTGCCCGACTTTGATGAATCACAAACGGCCGTCGGAGTTCCATCACCGTGCGGACCGGGCGAGCCTGTACATCCTGCGCCCTGTATGCCTGCTCCTAGATATGCTTCCGCGCCACCCCAAGTCCAGGTTCCTGGATCAGTCTGTCCGTTAGGATAAGCGCATGTTGCTGTCGAACCACCATTGAGGGGAAGCGTCGTCCAGGTGTATGTCTTCGATTGCGGCGCAGGCCCTGCGCAAGCGCCCCAGCTCCCCACGCAATCGACAGGGCAGTTCTGCGTGAGAGGAGCAGGACAAGCTACTCCTCCGTTTTGCGGGGCTTGCGTAACGGTGAAAGTTTTCGTTCCGGTTATCTGATTGCAGGCGCTCCAAGAGCCTGCGCAGTCAACGGGAAGGGCGCAGGCCTGGGAATTACAAACCTGTGAGTCACCATTGTTGTTCGAACAAACGGCGCCGCCGTTGGCTGCAGGAGTCGTAACCGAGTAGGTCATCGTACCACCTCCGCACGGCTGGGAACACGCGCTCCACCCGCCCACGCAGTTCACCGGGCACGGATTTGGATTACAGGCTTGAGTCGCTCCTGGCGCGGGAGACGTACACGCCGCTCCTCCGTTGGTCGCAGGGGTAATGATCGCATAAGTTTGGGTGCCGCCTCCGCATGTCGCCGAGCACGCTCCCCAGCCGCCGATACAAGGTGTTGGACAATTCGGTGGCTGAACTTTCGCAGCACACTGGGCCGTCGCTGAAGCGCTGATATTGTTCATGACTTGGGTCGTAGGATTGCATTGACCCGTGTAGAGCGGCGCGCACGTGATACTCCCATCGGCGGCAACGCTTGATACGATTTGCGCAGGCTTCCCGAGTGCTACGCAGGACTTGCCCGCGTTCTTTGGATAACAAGTTCCGGTCGCGACGTTGTAGGTACCATTTAAAATCTGACAAGCCGATTGCAGTGAGCCGTCATCGACCCCACGCACCGTCGCGTATTCATATTTTGCGGGATTGAACGGAGGCGCATTCGTTCCAAATTCTGGCACCAACGAAACTTTGATATCGAGTGTTGGATTTAAGCATGGATAGGTTTGGCAAAGCGGCTTCCACCGAGCCATAAATTTAATCGGGCACTGCGGATCAGGACTTGCGGTTCCGGCTGGACACGCACCGCCTTGGATACTGTAGCGAGTTGTTGTGTCTGTCGAATCGAATGTCACCTTTTCGCCGGCTCCAGTACCGTACAGAACAAAGTCATAGTAGCCCGCGTTTGAACCCGACAAATTGCAACCTGGAGATGTGTTCACACAGGCGAACGATGTGTTTTGCGCAACAGACTGACGCCATGACGCTGGGTTTTTTAACGCTGCTTCAATCTGCGCTCTCGCAGTGAGTGCAACGCGCGTCGCGCGAAGTTGTAACGAGTCTTGGTTTGCAAGTTGCGAAAGTCCCATGATCGACAGGCCCGCGATCGTCATCATGCCGACCGAGACCATGACCTCAACAAGGCTGAATCCTTTTTGGTTCTTTTTAAAAGGTGGCGCGAATGAACTCATAGCGGAGCTCCGCAGACCGGGTTGTTGTTCACGTCAAAGCCTTTTACGACCTGGCTTCCGGTGCAAGCCGTCGGAGTTGCGGTTTTGTTGTCGCAATTGGTGCTGCCACCGTTTGAAGCGGGGCCACGGTAAGTTTGGCTACCTGCGCAGCTTGCTACAGACTTTGTGATTTTCTGAGAACACGAATTTGTATTCGCGTCGTATTGTCCACTGATCGAGATGCACGCCGATTCGACGCTCTGATCATTTAAGTTCCGAACAAGATCAAACGTAAATTGCGCGGTGCTTGTATTTAAAATTAGTCCGGCCGATGCGGGTCGAAAGCTCAATGCAAAGTGAAGCGTATCGATCCAATTGGCATTTTGAAAAACGCGACTTTTTAGCGTAATATCGTACCGCAAAGGACAAGCGTCGTTTCCATTGGTGCTAAAGCCCGTGCAGGGGTTTCCTTTAAGGTCGAATCCGGCTGCGGCATTTGTCGGCTGATAAAAAGCCGTGCTTGAGTCCGGAGCGTAGATGTTGAGAGTCGGCGGATGATCGGGGTTGAAACCAGCAAACGCCAGGCTATTATGGGTTTGCGTTGCTTGCCAAGACTGAGGCGATAAAATCATTCCCACAAGTTTTTGCTTAACTAGGCTCGCGGAAACAGAAACGTTCATTTGGCCGGAGATTTTTCTTTTTTGCTCACCCATCGACATGATCGAGATTGCGGAAATTCCGACAATCCCCATGACGACCAGAACCATGACCATACTCATTCCGTTTTGATTTAGAGACATGCGGGTGCGCATAAAATGCCTCCATTCAAATCAAAGCCGGTCGCAACGTCCGAAGCAGCACAAGTGCCAGGACTTGGCTTCCCGCAATTGACGGCACCTGTGTTGTCAAAACCTAAAGGGTAAGTTGCGCCGGCACCCAGCGAGTTTGACGGGTCACACGCGGTTGCAAGCGATGCGATCGAGCAAGTCTGTCCAACCAGCGTGCCACCCATCGCTGTACAGACTTCGTTCAAGGATTCAAGCTTCGGATCTTTGAACACAACAAGGTCGTAAGACTTTGGAGTTTGCAGGGCACCGCCGGCCTCTTTAATTTGAAATTTAATCGTAAGTTTCGGTTGTGCATGAAGGCAATTTGCATCGTCACAAAGCGCAATCCAAGTAAGCTGAATTCCCACGGGACAAGAGGAATTGCCGTTGACTGAATCGAAGGCGTTACAGAAATCGCCTTTGTTCGCCATCCCAACCGTATTCAGGGTGCCGTCCAAAATAGTTGCGTCGATCGGAAGCTTGAGAGCTTGTGAAGTTGATACGCCCGCACAAGAAGTGCCGGCAGCAAAGCACGACATGGCTGGATTGCTTGCGAGAATGGAATTCCAACCCGTTTGCGAACGAATAATTCCTTGAAATTCCATCCGTCGAGCCGCGATCCAAAACTGCCGCTCTTGGCCCGATTCCATTTTTGCTGAATCGATAAAAAGGGATGAGGTGCCAAGAACCACCGCCGCCGATATGCCAGCGGCCACCATGACTTCAACTAGCGAAAAACCCCGCTCGTTACCCATGAGTGATGAGTGATGAGTGATGAGTGATGAGTGATGAGTGATGAGTGATGAGTGATTTTCTAAATGAAAAACACGAAGTCAAGGCACGCCATAATGAAAAATATGATAAACGCTTTCCCACGTACTTCTTTCGGAAAAATCTGTCAAAAACTTGAGCGCCTGTTGCTGCACCAGAATGAGACGTTCCGCTATAGCGAGGATATCGCTTATGGACCAAAATACACCTGCGGAATTGCCAGAATGATACGAAATCCATCCTCGCGTAGCCTCGAATTATAATTCAAAGACGTGACAAGTACTTTGTCCTGCTCCTCTCACGCAAAACTGTCCTGTGGACTGCGTTGGGAGCTGGGGGGCGTGTGCAGGGCCTGCGCCGCAATCGAAGACCTACAACTGGACGACGCTGCCGCTGAATGGTGGATCGACAGCG
>JAYVPG010000077.1:0-5711 GCA_043757545.1 Pseudobdellovibrionaceae bacterium | reverse complement strand
GTGTGATTTCGAAGGGTTAAAGATGGAGTTCGTATGAAAGTCAGAGCTTCTGTGAAGCGTATTTGTAACAAGTGTAAAGTCATACGCCGTCGTGGCGTTTTACGTGTGATCTGTGAAAACAAAAAGCACAAACAAAGACAAGGTTAAGGACTAAACATGGCTCGTATTGCCGGCGTAGATTTACCGCGAAATAAACGTATCGAAATTGCTCTCCAGTACATTTATGGAATTGGCATTACTCGTGCGAAAGACATTGTTGAAAAAGCTGGATTTCCCAGAACTCTACGGACAGATGCGCTGACCGATGAGCAGACTGCGAAGCTTCGCTCGATCATTGAGGGTAGCTTCAAGGTTGAAGGGGATTTACGCCGTGAAATCGGTTTGAGCATCAAGCGTTTGATGGATCTTGGTTGTTATCGTGGCACTCGTCATAAAAAAGGTTTACCAGTTCGTGGTCAGCGTACGCGCTCGAATGCTCGTATGCGTAAAGGTCCTCGTAAGACAATCGCCAACAAGAAAAAATTAGTCTAAGGAGTAAAAGCTAATGGCTGAAGCAAAAGCCGCAGAAGGACCAGCGAAGGGTCCCTCAGCAGCACCGAAGAAGAAAATTAAGCGCAACGTCCCAGTGGGTCGTTGTTTCATCCAATCTGGATTTGGTAACACCATCATCACCTTCACTGATCTCAACGGTAACACCGTCGCATGGTCGAGTGCCGGTATGCAGGGATTCAAAGGCAGCCGAAAAGGCACTCCCTTTGCGGCGCAAGTTGCGGCTGAAGACGCGGGCAAAAAGGCAATGGAAGCAGGCATGAAGTCCTGTGACGTTGTGGTGCGCGGTCCGGGCGCAGGTCGTGAACCTGCTGTTCGTGCGTTGGCGTCGCTTGGCCTTCGGGTCACGACTTTGAAAGATCTGACTCCCATTCCGCACAATGGTTGTCGACCTCCGAAGCGTCGCCGAATTTAAGCGACGGGTTGCGAAGACTTTTGTTTTTGAATTTTTGTTTTTAGACGATTTTTTTGACGGGAGAGATGATGGGACAATTGGCAATGCAACCGCACTATTACAAATTCTGGCGCGAGCTTATTAAGCCGAAAGGTTTTGAAGTTGATAAAGAAACTTTGACCGGTCGTTACGGCAAGTTTCATGTGCGTCCATTGGAGCGCGGCTTTGGCGTTACTTTGGGCAACTCTTTGCGCCGCGTACTGCTCAGCTCAATGATGGGTTCGGCAGTTTCGGCTGTAAAGTTTGAAGGTGTATTGCATGAGTTCAGCACGATCCCTGACATTCTAGAGGACGTAACTGACATCATCTTGAATCTTAAAGAAGTTCGTTTCCGTCAGTCGGATCCCGACACGAAAGTTTTGCGCATTTCGAAAACTGGCCCGGGAAAAGTGACTGCCGGTGACATTCAATTGATCGATGGAATCGAAGTTTTGAATCCGGATCAGCATTTAGCAACTCTTGGGAAAGATGCGCGCTTTGAAGCTGAATTGATCATTTCTTTTGGTCGCGGATACATTGAAGCTGAAGGCCGTGCAAAAGAATTGCCGGTGGGTTACATCGCTGTCGATGCTCTTCACAGCCCCATTCGTCGCGTGAACTATGTTGTGAATGCCGCTCGTGTGGCTCAGCGTACGGATTATGATGCTCTCTCGCTTGAAGTTTGGACAGACGGATCTTTGAAGCCTGAAGAAGCGGTTGCGCTGGGTTCGAAGATCTTGAAAGAGCAATTGCAGATCTTTTTGACCTTTGACGAGAACATGGAACCAGTCGCCGAAGAAGAAGATAGCCGCTCACCCCAATTCAATGAGAATTTGTTCCGCTCGGTGGACGATCTTGAATTGTCGGTTCGCTCGGCGAACTGTTTGAAGAACGCCAACATCCGTTACATCGGAGAATTGGTTAGCAAGACTGAAGCTGAAATGCTGAAGACTAAAAACTTCGGTCGTAAATCGTTGAATGAGATTAAAGAGATCCTTTCGAATATGGGATTGTCCTTGGGCATGAAGGTCGATGGATGGCCGCCTCCTGGATGGGATCCGAATAACCCGGTGAAACCGGCGCCAGCTCCTGCAGCGGCACCTGCTAACCGTGGCAATGGCACGCCTCAGTAACTGAAAGTACGGAGTTAGAGATGAGACATCGTTCAAAAAGACATAACTTTCACCGCCGACCGGGGCCCCGTGTGGCTTTGATTCGTGGAATGGTTTATTCGTTGGTGCAAAACGGTCGTATCAAAACGACGATTGTTCGTGCTAAGGAAATTCGCCGCCATGTTGAGAAGGCTGTCACTCTCGGCAAAACGGGCACTTTGCATGCTCGTCGATTGTTACTGTCACGTTATCCCAACGAGGCTGTTGTCGACATTTTGGCAACGGATTTGAAGAAGCGTTTTGCGAAACGTCCGGGTGGCTACACTCGTATTGTTAAGATCGGTGCTCGTGCGGGCGATCAAGCGGATCTCGCTTTCTTGGAATTTGTTGATTACGTACCTGTTGCGGCGACTAGTGAAGAGACCGTGAAGGGTGATGTTAAACTTGAGGCTCGTACTAAGGCCAATGCGGTTACGAAACAGAAGCTGCGTAAGAACGTGCGTAAGATTAAGAATACATCGCGTCGCGAAGCTCGCGCTTAGTTCGTCCGTTAACAGTCTGATTATAGAAAAACCCGAAGTTCTGCTTCGGGTTTTTTATTTTGGGGAGACTCAGATTGGGTGAGGGGATATACTTTCCGTATGTTGAGCCTTAAGGGTTTTTGTGCAGCAGTTTTGACCTTGGTTGTGTTGGCGATTCCGCTTTCGTACTACTGGGGATTTTTGACTCGGGGGATGCGTCCCTCAGTATCGACCATTCGACTCAATCAATTGGAAAAAGAGGGTGTTCCGGATTTCACGTTGCCGGACTTGAACGGTAAGCCGGTCTCGTTGAGCCAGTTCAGGGGGCGTCCCGTAATTATTAACCTTTGGGCTTCTTGGTGCGGACCTTGCGTGAAGGAGTTTCCGTCGTTGAAGCGTTTGGTGGAGCACTTTAAGGGGAATGTCGTGGTGCTGGCTGTTTCTCACGATCATAGTCGTGAAGACCTGGATAGTTTTATTCAAACCTTTGGCGGAGTGCCTAAGGACTTCGTGATTGTTTGGGATAAAGAGCGCCTGACGGGTGAGCTCTTGGGAACCGACCAACTTCCTGAAACATATATTCTCACGCGTGAGCACAAACTTGTGCGTAAAGTTGCGGGGGAGCAAGTCTGGGATGAGCCGATGGCGTTGCAGTTTTTTACGGATGTCCTTGGATTGTAGAAGACTAACGGCGATTGTCGGTGATTGGCTCGATCGCTTCGACTTCGTTCAAGTCGGAGCGCAGCTCGGTGAATTCTTCGTCCTGCGGCTTTTCTTTCTTTGTGAAAAGGTCCGTTTGCGGCGCAAAGCCTAGTTTTTCGCCGATGGATTGGGAAACGGCGGTCTGGAGCTCGATGAGTTTTGGAGCGACTTTGCCCTCGACTGCCGGGCCCTTTTCAGTGGAATTTGCTATTGCACAATAGAATAAAAATAGACTGAGCCACCCAAGCCGTTTCATTGAACCCCCATTTTCCCCAATAGATTAAATGTGCAAACTTGGGTCCCTGCCGTAAGCGCTCAAAGCGAATTGGGCGTTTAGCTATTGGACAGTGTCCACGGGATTCTAGTGTAGAGCTGGTGTTTCAAATTGAGACAGCGGCGTATTTACGGCTTTATATTTAGAGAGGGGCGGCTGATTAGCCGCCCAGA
The DNA here is from genome assembly GCA_043757545.1 of Pseudobdellovibrionaceae bacterium. Classification (GTDB taxonomy): domain Bacteria; phylum Bdellovibrionota; class Bdellovibrionia; order Bdellovibrionales; family UBA1609; genus JALHOQ01. The sequence goes on along the minus strand of JAYVPG010000077.1, from coordinate 1,947 downwards.
TTGAATTTTTTGAGGAGCTTTTTGCCTTCTTCTTCGAGCTTCTTCTTTTGACCGCCACCGCCCTTTTCAGAGTTGAGCGCGTTTTGTGCGTCTTTGACGATCTTATCGGCGTCTGATTTTTTACCGTCGACGTCTTTGGTCAGGCCACCGGTGAATTTATCAAGATCACCCTTGAGTTTGTCTTTGTTGCCGCCAATTTTTTCGTCGATTAGCTTTTTGAGTTGGGCTTGGGCCTCGCCGATCTTTGCTTGCAGCTGTTTTTGGAAGCCTTTTGAGAGTTCATCGCCGAGATTTGAATTGATGTGGATATCCAAATCATGGAGCGAGCCCTTGATGTCGGCGTTGACCGATACGGTGGGAATTCCTTTGAGGACGTTGTCGATAATCTCTTGCACGATTTTATTCTTAGCTTCGAGTTTGTATTTGATGTCGCCGAAGCTGTTGTGCATGGCCATAACGAGCTCTTCGTTTTTAAATATGGCGCTGACCTCACTGCTGCCCTTGGCATCTTCAAGTGCTAGGCGCACGTCTGAGCTATCCGAGAGTGTGTTATTGCCGACGGGGAAAGCGGCGACCTTCATCACCATACTTTCTTTGGCGATGTCGGTTGTGTGGTCGAGTGAGATTTTAGCATCGACTCCGTGAATATTTTGTTTTGGGAAATCGCCCTGAGCGATAATAAGAGTTGGGCGGCCCACCACGGTCGGATCGGTAGTGAGGTCTTTGATCTCGCCCTTGATATTGCCGCTGTATTCGCTCTGAGAAACTTCTGAACTAATTGCAGCGTGTTTAAGCCAAAAGAGCGGATAACCGGTTGTGATCGGGAAGCGATAGGTTTTTCCCTGACCTCGCTTAGGAGGGATAATTTGTTCAGATTTATCCTCGGCCTTTTGCGCAGCTGTCTTTTTAGGCGGCATGTATTTGCGCGCGATCACCACGTATTTCGCGACACTGCCGAGTTTTTTCTCGATCATGCTCATAAAGAGTTGCTGCGAGAATTCTTTGGGATCGATGCTCGGAATTTTCAGCCGGCCCTGTAGATCGTGGACGTCGTCTTGCACCATTTTCTCAAGGTCTTTATAGGCCTGGTTGTAAGTGCCGACGTCACCTTTAAGATCTTTTTGGGTCTGATCGATCAGTTTGATTTTTTCGTTGGCCTCTTTGATGATCTTGTCGGCCTCTTGCACGCTCTTCGCGAGTTCTGCAGGTTTGTTGAAGTCGAATTTTAGAACCTTGATGCGGTCACCGTAAGCTTGAAGTTCTTTGCCTTGAGGAAGGGCCTTGATCCGCGCTTCCCATTGAATTTTTTTATCCGCAAGGTCTTTTTGTAGGGCTTTGATTTTGGCGTCGGACTTTAAATTTCCCTGGATATTTTTGAGCTGCTCTTTAGGATCGGCCCCTCCCAGAACTCCAGCGACATCCCCTAGGAAATTGCCATTGTACTTCTTGCGCGTCTGCTCGACGACTTGGGATTCTACTTTTTCAAGCGTTGAAGGACCGCTGGCACCGGGAGGCGTCGGCGGGACAACGTAGCCCGGATGAGTTCTCTTGGTAAGGGCTTGAATATTGAGGATCGAGGCCTCGTCGACCACGACTTTGGCGCGCAGAAGGGCATCCCACATCATTTGAAAGCGAATCGCTCCGACTTGGATCGTGTTGCGCTCTGGGTGTTCTTTGTCAGTCACCTGGATATCATTAATTTCTAAGTTTGCGTGGATGAAGCTGGTGTACACGCGGCCAATATTGACTTCTGCACCATTGATCTGTGTGCCTGCGTACTCAAGGCCGCGGCGAAGGTTTCCGTCGAAGAAAAATGAGAAGTAGACTCCGATCAATAGCGAGAGAATCAGTGCTGGGACGACAGCACCCGTGCGAATCGGACCTTTGGATTTTTTTGGGGCGGCGCTATTAGTAGAGTTTGTCATAGGAGTAGTACCAGTTGTAAAT
>JAYVPG010000076.1:0-22712 GCA_043757545.1 Pseudobdellovibrionaceae bacterium | reverse complement strand
ATCCTTTTAAAAGAGCCACTGATGCGGCTCTTGGGACCTCTGCCACTCAGAACCCGCCACCCGCCATCGAGACAGCTTGAGTTCTCAATCTAAAATGAGCCGGACAGCAGTGGTCTCAGACACATGAAATCGCATAAACATGTCCGCCGTAATTTTCGCGCCGCGGGCCGGATCGCACCCTCATCTATTTCCAAGTCGTATGGTGCAATTGTCGAAACGCAATCGAAAGCACACCCACCCCTAGCGCAAGATGCGCCACTGCGATCAGCGGTGGCGTGTAGAACAAGACATTTGAAATTCCCAATCCCACCTGCGCGCAAACGCAGAGAAAAAGTAGGCTCCCAAGTTTTCTCAACTGAGGCGCGCGCGAATATTTTCGCATGATCAGCCAATTGGTCAGTGCCATTAAAAAAACAAAGTACGCGCCCAATCGATGAATCAAGTGAAGTCCGATGATTCCTGAAAACGTGGGAAACCATTCGCCATTGCACTTCGGAAAATCAGTGCAGACGAGTGAGGCAAAATGCGAGGCGACCAGTCCTCCTAAAAGAATTTGACCATACACGACGCACACCATGAACAAAGCGAATCGCTTCACCCAAACCGGGATCGGACTAACAGACTTCTGCAACTCCGCCTTCAGCGATAGGTAGATCCACAAAAGCGATGAGAAAAATCCCGTGCCTAAAATTAAATGGGTCGCCACCACCATGCTCTGCAAAAGCAAAAGAACCGTCAGCCCACCAAAAATCACCTGTCCAAATAAAAGGGTGAGCGAACCCGCTGCCAGCCACTTCAAACCGCGAGGCGCACGACTGCGAAACAGAATCGTTTGCATAGCCACAGTGGCAATGGCGACAAACCCCGCAAGCACGCGATGGATGAACTCAAAATAAACTTGCGGATGATAGTCGGGAATCACGTCCCCGAAGCACAATGGCCAATCGGGACAGGCCAGCCCCGCCTTCATAATCCGCACCGAGCCGCCGAGTGCGATGAGAAAAAAAACTGTGATCACAAGTGCGTTATATGCGGTCAGGTACCAGGGCGGCAGTCCCCATGACGAGACTCTTACCGACGCTCCCGGCTTTTCTTTAGACATAGCTATTCATCATCCAGTTCAACCATTTGTCCATCACCGGGACGGCAAGATAGATGAGTAAACTCAGATTGGTCCACAAGAAGAATGGCAGCCAGGCGCGACGCTCTTGATTGCGATGATATTTGCCAAATTCAAAAATGACTTTTGCGGAAATCGGTAGCACCAAAAGAAAATACATCACATGCGATTGCAAAAACCACGGAGCGGTCAGAGCTACCCCCACATATGTGAAGAGATAAAGGCCGACGTGATAAAGCGCACGATCCACACCCAAGCTGACCGGCAAAACAGGGAACCCACCCTTTTGATAGTCGTCACGAAAGCGAATGGCCAGCGACCAGAAGTGCGGCATCTGCCACAGAAACAACACCAAGAAAAGATAAACGCATTCGGGGCGCCAGATCTCAGTGGAATTCACCGAGAAGCCAATCACCACCGGCATCGCACCGGGGATCGCGCCAGGAACCGCGCCGAAGACCCAACGCTTTTTCCAAAACAGAGTGTAAACGCCGTTGTAAAGAAAGAGCGTGAGTAACGCGAGTCCCGCAGGCCATGGACCCAAAATATAGAGAACAAAAAGGCCGACCACGGCCATCAAGCCACCCAAGAGATAGGCTTGCCAAGGAGCGATCAATCCCTGAGGAATGGGCCGTCCCCGCGTGCGATCCATTTTCGCATCGATCCTCCACTCTTGCGCCTGATTGATAGCAAAGCCGCCCGCCGCCACCAAATACATACCGACCACCATAAGAATGGGCTGTAAGGCCTCAAAGCTTTGGTGCAAGCGAAAGCTCACCGCATAGCCGGCAAGCGCGCTCACCACCGCGAAGAGGATGATTCCGGTCTTGGTGAGTTGAGAATAAGCCTTCAAATATTTCATAGACCTACAAAATGTTGTCGACGGGAATACGAGTTAAAATGTCTAGATCGCAGAAAAAATAAAGTACGATCAAAAAGAAAACCGCCGTACCAAAACACACCCAATAGATTTTATTGTCATATTTTAAATGCATAAAAAACGCGAGGACAAAGCCCGCCTTGACCGAGGCAATAGCCATAGCGATCACGGTATTCCACGGACCAAAGTTAACCTGCGAAACCGCGACCGTGATAAAAGTCAGCACCAACAAAAGACCAAGAACTTTAAAATACAACGCCAGCGGAATAATATGATGGTGTGGTGAATCGTCGTGATTGTTTGCGCCCATGTCTGACTCCTTAACCGATTAAGTAAAGCAATGGAAAGAGGTAAATCCAAATCAAGTCGACCAAATGCCAGAACAAGCCCACACACTCCAGCGGAGTGTAGTACTTAGAGTTAAATTCTCCGCGATGGGTACGAATAATCAGCCACGTGATTAATCCCATTCCCGCGATCACGTGCGAGCCGTGCAGGCCAGTCATGCAAAAATAGAAAGAGAAATAGAGTCCAAGATTCTGAAAGCCCGCGGCCTTGAGATGTTCGACCTCGGGTCCGTCATAGCTAAACAGATTCCCGGGAAGCAATCCCTCGTGAATTTTATGAGTGTACTCAAAGTACTTCACGATCAAGAAGATCATTCCACAAGCCAGAGTGACGTAGAGATTGATCAAGGTCATTTTCTTGTTGTTGTTTTGCGCGTAGTAAATGCTCAAGGCCATGGTCAACGAGCTGAACAGCAGGACAACCGTATTGAGCGCACCCAAATGCCAGTCGAGAAACGTCGAGCCGACGTGAAAGGTCTCGTGAAACTTGGCATGGAACAAAATGTAGCCCACGAAGAGACCGCCGAACATCACAATCTCTGTGACCAGAAACATCCACGTGCCAAATTTGGTAGTTTGGTATTCGTGTTCCGCGCTGTCGTAGTGATGCGCGTGATGGTGTTCGTTGGAATGCGAAGTTTTAACGGTACTCATATGGACCTGCCGTGACTACGGGTTGAACGTGGAAGTTTTCATGCGGAGGCGGTGAAGACGTTTGCCACTCAAGAGTTTTACCATTCCAAGGATTCGGTCCGGCGATTTTGCCGCGACGGATTCCGTGAATAATTACAAACAGACCAACTAGGAAGCCGGTGCCGATTGTCCATGCGCCGACCGAAGAGATGCGATTCAGCGACTGATACTCAGGTAAGTAATCATAGTAACGCCGGGGCATGCCCATCGCGCCCAGAATAAATTGCGGGAAAAACGTGACGTTAAAGCCAACAAAAATCAAAACGAAACTGATGCGCGCCCAATATTCATTGACCATGCGGCCAAACATTTTCGGAAACCAATAGTAGATCCCGCCCATAATCGCCATCAACGTTCCACCCACCATCACATAGTGAAAGTGCGCCACGATAAAATAGGTATCGTGAAAGTGAACATCGACGCCAACTACCGCGAGCATAATTCCAGTCACGCCGCCGATGGTGAACAGGAACAAAAAGCCCAGAGCAAAGAGCATCGGAGAATCAAAGCGCACGGAGCCGCGATAAAGCGTCGCTACCCAGTTGAAAACTTTGATCGCCGTCGGAACTCCGACCAGCATCGTGATAAACGAAAATAAAATCCCCGCCACTTCCGACTGACCACTCACAAACATGTGGTGACCCCAAACGAAAAAGCTAACGGCCGCAATTCCAACAGAAGACAGCGCGATGGCCTTGTAGCCAAAAATCGTCTTTTGCGAAAATGTCGCGATCAGCTCACTGACCACGCCCATCGCCGGCAAAATCATGATGTAAACAGCCGGGTGAGAATAAAACCAAAAGAAATGCTGGAACAATACCGGGTCGCCGCCAAGTTTTGCGTCGAAAATCCCAATGCCCAACACGCGCTCCGCCGTGAGCAAAAGCAACGTGATCGCCAAAATCGGAGTCGCCAAGACTTGCAAAAGCGCCGTTGAGTAAAGTGCCCAAACAAAAAGCGGCATGCGCCAGAAGCTCATTCCGGGCGCGCGCAACTTATGTGTGGTCACAATAAAATTTAAGCCAGTCAAAATCGAAGAGAACCCGATGATGAAGGCGCCAACGACCATAAAGATCGTGCCGTTTTGTGTGCTGATCGAATAGGGCGTGTAAAACGTCCATCCGGTGTCCGCACCACTCATGATAAGCGATGTGAACGCAACCGCCGCACCAATCATCAAGCAGTACCAGCTCATCAAATTGACTCGCGGAAAAGCAACGTCCTTCGCCCCGAGCTGCAGGGGCAAAATAAAGTTGCCCAAGAATGCGGGAATCCCAGGAATGATCACCATAAAGACCATGATCGCGCCGTGGAATGTAAACGCCTGATTGTACTGATGCGCATCCATGATATTTCGGCCCGTACTAAATAGCTCCCAACGAATCAACATCGCGAAAGTTCCGCCGATAGCGAAGAAAGTCATCACACTGATCATGTAGAGAATGCCGATGCGTTTATGATCTAGAGTTGTGAGCCAGGACCACAGGCCGCTGGACTCATTCAGGTAATTCTTGTTCGGGTCGTGGGTTGCGCTTGCCATCACATGCTCCTATTACTTCAGACTCTTAATTAGTTCGATCGCGCCCATCAGCTCTTGCTCATTCAGCTGACCCGCAAACGTGGGCATTACGCCTTTAGGAAAACCAAGTACGATTTTCGCATTGGGATTCAAAATCGATTCACGAATGTAGTTCTCGTCGACCGTCGCGGATCCGCCACCCTCAAGTGAGGCTTGTGTGCCAAAAATTCCCTTGAAGCCTGGGCCGATTTTTTTCTCTTCGGTCATCATATGACAAGCGATGCAGCGCGAGCCGAAAACTTTGCGGCCAATTTCGAGAGGCGGCAAACCCTTGTACGGATCGTTACTCAGCCAGTCTTCATACTTCTCGCGCGTAACTACGTGGACTGTCGCGTGCATTCCCGAATGCTGATCGCCGCAATACTCGGCGCAGAAAACATTGTAGTCGCCCTCTTTATCTGCCTTGAACCAAAGTGAGGAGTAGCGGCCCGGCACAACATCTTGCTTGGTACGAAACGCCGGAACGTAAAAACTATGAATCACGTCGGTCGAACTCATCACCAAACGAACCGCTTGATTGACCGGAACGTAGAACTCTCCGCCCGACGTGCGACCGCTCTTATAAGTAAATGACCAATTCCACTTCTGACCTTGAACCGCGACTTCCAGCGCATCCTCAGGCATCGAACGCAGCTGATGATAAACTGCCCATCCCCAAACGAAGACGATCATGAAAATAACGAAGGGAATAAAACTCCACAAAAATTCGAGCGTGCCGTTATGTGAAATGTACGGCGTCTTCATGTTCTGCGGCGTGCGACGGTATTTGATCGCAAACACAATCAAACCACCGATCACCAGCACACATGAAATAAAACTAACGATCAGAAGAAATGCGTAGAGCGTATCAACATTTTGCGCAACTTCTGTCGCCTGTGGCGGCATGAAGTGGCTGGCTATCGATTTTGCGGTTGACGGTAACATGGGTGTCGCTCTCCTTATTAATTCCTAGGGCTTTGTTGATATCGGTCCCGCCACCAAACCGGGACTAAGAAAAGCGCTAGAAGCAGAACCATCAAGATAGCTCCAATGCGCATAATGTTCCAAGCGTACAATGTGTATTTATTCTTTTGCGGATCGAACTGAAAGCAGAACATCATCGCCTGTTCGATCACGCTGCCGATTTTACCATTGGAGGCCTCAAGCAAACTCATGCGCAATGTTTGCGGCTCGACTTGAATGCCGTGCAGGTAACGGGAAATCTTCCCCTCTGGCGTCACGACATAGGCGACAGAAGCGTGGGCGAATATCTTTTTATCCTCGAGCCAGTGAAACTTAAAGCCCAGCTCGGCGGCCAGCGCTTGCACATTGGCCTCATTGCCCACCAAAAAGTGCCAACCGCGCTCACCCTCTGGACGCCCATACACCTTTAAATAATTATGTTTCTTTTTATCGGCGACATCCGAAGTCTCTTTCGAATTCATACTGACCGCGACTAACTCAAAGTCTTTGCCCGTCGTCCACTTCAAGTTCTTCATCGTCTCGGTCAAACCGTTCAGGTGATAATTGCATAAGCTGGGACAGGTGTAATAGACCATCGCCAGCAAAACAGGTTTATCTTTGGAAAAGAACGTGCGCAGCGGAACCGTCTGACCGGCCTCATCGACGAAGGTCCGCTCCAAATCAAGAGTCGCGCCTAAATGCTCAACCACTCCCACGTCCTGAAGTTCGGCGGGTAGTTCCTTACCGGTCACCAATACTTTGGTGTCGTAGGCCCACACGCTGGGAGTTAGAAAACTGAGGGCTAGTAGCGCTAGCCAGGCTGACCTCATGCTGCTCGTCCTTATTTCGCGGTCTTGGCGAAGGCTTCAACCTTGGCTGGATCGTCCTTAATTTTGTTCTTCGTGATCGATCGAATAAACTGCACCAAACTCCAGCGGTCGACGGCCGGTAAATGCGCAAACGAGGCCATGCTTGAACCCGCGATTCCAGTCTGCAAAGTTTGGAACAATGTCGCGGAGTCTCCACCCTTCTTCCATTTACCCTCTACAAAGTTGCGCGGCGGGGGAACCAGGCTTGCGCCCGCAGGTCCATCGCCCAAACCTTTTGGTCCATGACAAACAGCACAACTATTGGCGAAGACTTTCGCTCCATGTGCGGCCATATCTTCGGACTCCAACCAGGGTTTCGCAATCTTGGTGACATCAACATCTTTTGTTTGCTTCGCGCCTGCCAGCCCAGTCTCCGCAGCGGGAGCGGTCTCGGGAACTTCTTTCAGGTTAATTCCCGGATGGATAACGGTGACATAGACGAAAAAAGCGAGGGAAAAGGCCATTGAAAATAGGAAGGCAATATACCCACCGCGATTGTAGCTATCGTTCTGCATACTCTTCTACCTTTGTAATTCTCTGACCGGACAGTAACACCCAATTTTAATCTGAGTCACGGGTCGAACCTAGGCCGCTGACGCTCGGCAGCTTGCAGCAAAAACCGGCCTCGCCTTCCCACAGTTCCGTAAGGCAATCTTAATATATAGAGGGGAATTCCCATGCGTAAAACCATATGTATATTTTGCCTGTTCCTCAGTGGCTGTGCCGGATCTTTACCGCGCGCAATCGAGCAGATCCGCCCTGGCATGGATAAAGACCAAGTTCTCGAAACGGCCGGCAATCCCCAACGCACCTTTCGCGAAACCAGCCAAGACCACTGGATCTACGTGTACTTCAATGGTGAACAGCAGGTTCTTCGCGATGTGACGTTCGAAGATGGTAAAGTCGCGCAGATTTCTCGACCCATTGTCGGCCAAGAACCGTGGGTCAAAGATCTGGAAAAATCGAAGTCGATGGAGGAGTACGAGCAGAAGGCTCGCACGCACAACCAAAACAATCATACCTCGCAAAAGAGCAGCGGCGGCTAGCGATGAGCGACGCTCAAAAGCCCTTAGAGTGGGGCCAATTCACAGCTGCAATTGCTAACCAAAAGCAGGTGGTGCTGGTAGGTCCGCTGTTCAATAAACAGCATCAGGCTGTTCGACCGACCGTCTATGTCGACGGCGGCGTTCGTTTTCGCGACCACTCGCCCCCCGACGGAGTTCCCACGATCAGCGTCGGTGATGGGGACTCGGCGGGGGTGCCGCTCGATCATACCCTCTCGACTGAAAAAAGCTTTTCTGATTTGGCGTTTGTCCTGGGCTCTCTTCCCGCACACGTTCAACATGTCGAGCTCTTCGGATTTCTCGGCGGGCGCAAGGATCATGAGCTGTTAAATTATGGCGAGGCCCATCAATTTTTGAGTACCGCCACCTCGCTGAGGTCGGTGCGCTTTGACGACGTGATCGTCGCCTTTGCCGGAGGACCGCTGACGCTTGAGCTCAATGGTGAATTCTCTGTGGTTGTCTTTGAACAGTCCGTCATCACCATGACCGGCGCCTGCAAATATCCCTTCTCTAACCCGACAATCCTTAAGCCGGCTTCGAGCTTAGGCCTAAGCAACGTGGGTTTTGGACTGGTGACCTTTGACTGCCTTAAGCCCTGTTTTGTTTTTATAAACTAGAGGCTATTTCTCAAGACGTAATTTCTTAGGCTTGTCATCTTGGGACGTGGCGGGATTGCTTTTTGCGGCATGCACTGGGCCGTCGCCTTCCTCATTGAGCGGCGCGAATTTCTTCTCGACCATTTTCTTGGTCCGCGTGAGCATCTCATCCAGGCCCGCCGCACCCTCTAACTCTTCCATACTTTTCTTATTTTGGGTTTGATAGCGACGGTTAAGGTGCGCGCCCTTATTCGGATAACGTAAGGCCAGCTCGCCCTTTACCTTCATGTACTCATCGGCAGCCTTGTTACGATCGGCGGCGGCTTCGTTCATTTGTTTGATAATATGTTGCTTCTCTTTTGGATTTTTCTCTTCGGCCTTCGCGCGCACAAGTTTCATAAACTGCTTTTCAGATTCCTCAATACGCGTGGTCAGAGTATTTAGGCGCGCGATTTTTTCATAGAATTCTTTTTCTTCTTTGGGCAGGGGCGCGATGACTTTTCCACCGCCCTCCTCGGCCAATAGAGGTGATGCGCCAAGTGCCAATGCAAGAAGAGTAAATTTAAGTTTGTGAAATTGCATACTGCTCCCACCGCACTTGCACCGGCAAATTTCTGAGACGCGAAGCTACGATAAAGGCTTTCGCGGCAGATACGTTTTGAATTTTGACCTCGCCATTTTTAACCGAACGTAGAATTTGATCGATGTCCCAAACCAGCTTGCGATCGGTGATGGCCTCGCGAAAGGAATTACGCACGTCGACCGTATCGATGCCGCTCACAAACAGTGTGTAGCGCAGAGACCCTTCGCGCGTGCTCGACACGTCCGAATTGCCAAACCCCGCAATATCCGAAAGGTCGGGAGAATCGGGTGCATGGGGGGGAATGTAAACCGTCGCATCGTCGTCAATGGCTTGAGTGCTATCATCTTCGAATACCGCAGGCAGCTCGGGCGGTTTGGTGCCCTCAGAGGCCTGCTCAGGCAACTCAAATTCATCCGCGTCACTTTGCGGAGGAACAAGATCCCCAGGCGCAATGCCGGCCATGGTTTTTTCGGGTCGATGAGGATCTATTTCAATTTCCCTGGCGGCCTCGCCGAATTCAAAAACTTGGGTTCCCGAAGCGACTTTCGCCTCGCCCTGGTCACCGGAATGCTCCACTCGACCATCGACATGAACAATGAGCTGAGCGCCGCAGTTCGCACACTCCATCAACCCAAAATCATCTTGGACCTGCGCCGCGCAGAGAGGACACTTTGCCATGTTTTAAAGTTTATCACCGGGCGCATTGAGATGCCAGAAAACGGGCCTAAATTTTAACTTTTTTCTTCTTAGCTTTCTTTTCCATTCGACGGCGTTGCTCGCGATTGAGCTGAGGACCGTCGCCATCATCGGAACCATAAGAATACTGCATCTGTGGTTGCGAAGAGGAGCCGGCAACTGGACCACTGGGCGTTACAAAGGCCGCGTTTTCATCAGCTCCGGCATAGGTCAATTCGGACTCATCGAGCTCCTGACGATCACGCAAAACTTCGCGGGCGCGCTCTTGATTGACGAGCTTAATTTTCAGCAACTTCTCGACGGTCTCTTCATAGATCCCGGCATTCATTTCTTGGAACGCATGGAAGGCTTCTTTTTTATACTCAATGAGTGGATCTTTTTGTGCATGGGCGCGCAAATGAATTCCCTCTTTCAACTGATCAATGCGCTCTAGATGTTCCTTCCAGCGCTGATCGATGGTCTGCAACATCAGCATGCGACCCAGTTGCTCGAAGAAGTCTCCGACCTCGGCCTTTTGTTGGTCGTAAATCTTTTTAACGCCCGCGCTGATCGCTTCCGTAATTTGCGCAGCGTCCATTTTTTTAAGCTGCTCCTCATCCAGTGCTAACCCGAAATAGCGTTTCGATGCAGTCGCAAGTCCGGCCAGGTTCCAGTCATCGCGCTTAGAGGACTCGGGAATAAATTTATCCAACGCCGCAGAGGTCACGTCGCTCAACATATCTAAAATTTTACGCTCGATCTCTTCTCCGCCCAAAATCTGGCGACGCAATTTATAAATCGCCGTGCGCTGTTGATTCATGACGTCGTCGTATTCGATCAAATGCTTACGAATATCAAAATTGTGGCCTTCAACTTTGCGCTGAGCGCCTTCGATCGCGCGTGAAACCATTCCCGCCATAATTGGTTCATCTTCGGGAACTTTCAGCGTGTTCATGATTTTCTGAATCCGCTCACCGTTGAAAATGCGCATCAAGTTGTCTTCGAGCGAGAGGTAAAACTGTGACTCGCCCGGATCGCCCTGACGACCGGCACGGCCGCGCAGCTGATTGTCGATGCGCCGAGACTCATGGCGCTCTGTACCCATGATGTAAAGTCCGCCGGCCGCAACCACCTTGGCTTTTTCTTCTTCACATTTAGTTTTGTACTTGGGAATTAAAGCCTTCACTTGCTCTTCCGTCGCCTCAGCTCCAAGCTCTGCGCGCGCCAGAAATTCCGCGTTTCCGCCGAGCAAAATATCAGTTCCACGACCGGCCATATTGGTGGCAATGGTGACTCCGGCATAACGTCCCGCTTGCGCCACAATCTCGGCTTCACGTTCGTGATGTTTGGCATTCAACACGTTATGAGTCAGGCCTTCGCTCTTCAACATGCGCGAGAGACGCTCAGATTTTTCAATCGAAACTGTTCCCACTAAGACCGGCTGGCCCTTTTTAGAGCGCTCGTGAATATCCTTAGCCATGGCACGATACTTCGCCGCTTCAGTCTTATAGACGACGTCTTCGCGGTCGGTACGACTGACCGGCGTATTGGTCGGAATCACTTGCACGCCCAATTTATAAATCTTCTCAAACTCGACCGCTTCGGTCTCTGCAGTTCCGGTCATCCCCGCCATTTTGCGATACATACGGAAAAAGTTCTGAAAGGTGATGGTGGCAAGAGTTTGATTCTCATTGCGTACTTTTACTTTTTCTTTGGCCTCAATCGCTTGGTGCAGACCATCGCTCCAACGGCGACCCGGCATTAGACGGCCGGTGAATTCGTCGACGATAATAATCTCGCCGTCCTTGATCATGTAGTCCACATCGAGCTTGTAGAGGTGGTACGCCTTGAGCGCCTGGTAAATATGATGGAGCAAATCGATGTACTCAGGATCGTAAAGATTGCCAATGCCCATCAGCTGCTCGACCTTCGCGTTACCTTCTTCGGTCAACGAGGCCGTCTTACTCTTTTCTTCCATGATAAAGTGCACGTCGAGCTTCAAGTGCGGGATGATCTTATCGACTTCGACATATTTGTCCGTCGAATCGTCCTTAGGTCCGCTAATGATCAACGGAGTTCGCGCTTCATCGATCAAGATCGAGTCGCACTCATCGATGATCGCATAGTTAAGCTCGCGCTGAACGTAGTCCTCAAGAGCAAACTTCATATTGTCGCGCAGATAATCGAAACCAAATTCATTGTTGGTGCCATAAGTAATGTCCGCGCCATAAGCCGCTTGGCGCTGCTTGTCCGAGAGATCATGGACGATCGTGCCGGTAGACAAGCCCATCCAGTTGTAAAGTCGACCCATCCACTCGGTATCGCGAGTCGCCAAATAATCGTTCACCGTCACGACGTGAACTCCACGACCCTCAAGCGCGTTCAAATAGCATGGCAAAGTGGCGACGAGTGTCTTCCCCTCACCGGTTTTCATCTCTGAAATCGAACCACGATGCAAAGTGATGCCGCCGATGAGCTGCACGTCGTAATGGCGCATACCGAGCACGCGGCGCGAGGCCTCACGACAAGCGGCAAAGGCCTCGGGCAAAAGAGCCTCGAGAGTTTCGCCATTTTTAATTCGTTGTTTGAACTCCGGCGTCTTGGCCTGGAGGTCGGCATCGCTCAGCGCGCGCATCCCGGCCTCGAGCGCATTGATCTGCTCGACGATGGGACGCAACTTCTTCATGTCGCGTTCGTGCTGGGAGCCAAAAATTTTCGTCAGTAAGTTGGTGACCATAAGTTCCTAAGATAATCTGAAAGGAGCCTTAAAGTCTACCTGACGATAGCCTTCGAACAGGACTATCGCCACGGCGGTTGCAATGTTCAGGCTGCGAATTGGACCCAACATGGGAATCTTCAGCGCCTGAGTTGAAAAGTTTTTCAAAATCTCAGGATCAAGACCTTTGGTCTCACGCCCGAAAACGAACCAATCTCCCCGCTGAAAGGTGGGAGTATAGAGCGATTTTTCAGCCTTGGTGCTCATGAAAAATACGCGGGCGGGGTCGGGAATCTGCTTTCTCCAGTCGTCCCAATGGGCGTGATGGACGAAATCCAGATAGGGCCAGTAGTCTAATCCTGCACGCTTAAGTCTGCGATCTGTGATCGAAAAACCCAGAGTACCCACCAAATGCAACTTGGCGTTCATGCCCACGCAGGTGCGCCCGATATTGCCGGTGTTCGCCGCAATTTCAGGCTCAATCAAAACCACGTTGAACAGATGATCAGTCGACAGTTGGACGCTCCGAGTCTTTGGCGCGGTTGACTCGACTGGTCTCGAATGAACGCGCTCGCCATGAGTACCAAATATTTTTTGACTGAGGAACTCGTTTTGAGGTTTAAATGTAGAAACCGAGCCCAAACAGAAAAAGTGCATGAAAAAGATTGAAGCGATCGTAAAGCCCTTCAAACTTGACGATGTGATCGAGGCCCTCACCGAACTGGGTATCGAGGGTGTCTCTGTCTCTGAAATTCGCGGTTTTGGTCGGCAAAAAGGTCGGACCGAAATTTACAAAGGCGCCGAGTACGTCGTCGATTTCTTGCCCAAAGTGAAAATTGAAACTGTGCTTGCCGACGAACTTGTCGAGCCTGCCCTGCAAGCCATTCAAAAGGCGGCTTTCACGGGAAAAATTGGCGATGGCAAAGTGTTCGTTATCCCGGTCGAAAGCGTTTTGCGCATTCGCACCGGCGAGAGAGATGAAAATGCGATTTAACAATTCCCCCCTTAAACCCATTACCCTAGGAGCCACAGAATGAAGCCAGAGGAAGTGATAGCGTACGCGAAAGAACGCGGAGTGAAGATGGTGGACTTAAAGTTCATCGATCTCCCCGGAATGTGGCAGCACTTTACAATTCCGCTTGCGGAGTTGAAAACTGAAGTATTCGAAGAGGGTTTAAATTTCGACGGCAGCTCGATTCGCGGATGGCGCGCCATCAACGAGTCCGACATGACCGTTCGCCCCGATTTGAGGACGGCTAAGATTGACCCGTTTATGGAAGTGCCGACCCTCTCGCTAATTTGCGACGTCGTTCACCCCGACACCCATGAGCCCTATGAGCGCGATCCTCGCCAAGTGGCGAAAAAGGCGATCGCTTTCCTAAAGTCGACGGGAATTGCGGACACCGCATACTTCGGACCAGAAGCGGAATTCTTTATTTTCGATGACGTTCGCTATGATCAAACAGCTTACGGCGGCTTTTACCAAGTGAACTCGGATGAGGCGACGTGGAACTCAGGACGCGATGAAAATGGGCGCAACCTGGGCCACAAACCTCGTCTAAAAGAGGGCTATTTCCCGGTTATGCCGTCGGACACTCTGCATGATTTGCGTGCCGAAATCTGTCTTGAGATGGAAAAACTCGGCATCAGCGTCGAGCGCCAACATCACGAGGTCGCGGGCGGCCAGTGCGAAATTAACTTCCGCTTTGATACCATGCTGGACGTGGCCGATAAGCTGATGTGGTTTAAGTACATCGTGAAAAACGTAGCTCGCCGTCACGGCAAGAGTGCGACGTTTATGCCGAAGCCGATCTTTGGCGACAACGGTTCTGGAATGCACACGCATATGTCGCTGTGGAAGAACGGTGAGCCGCTCTTCGCCGGCGATCGTTATGCAGGACTCTCCTCGATGGCATTGAACTACATTGGTGGCGTGTTGAAGCATGCGCCGGCGATGTGTGCGATCACTAACCCTTCAACCAATTCTTACAAACGCTTGGTTCCGGGTTTTGAGGCGCCGATTCGCTTGGCCTATAGTTATCGCAATCGCTCTGCGGCAATTCGCATTCCGAATTCGGGTACGAATCCGAAGGCGAAGCGCATTGAGTTCCGCACTCCCGATCCGAGTGCGAATCCGTACCTGGCATTCGCCGCGATGTTGATGGCGGGAATTGACGGTGTGATGAACAAGACGAATCCCGGAGATCCTCTAGATAAAGATATCTACGGACTTCCGCCGGAAGAAGCGAAGCTCGTCCCGTCTTGCCCCAAAACACTGGATGAGGCTCTTGAGAACTTGAAAAAGAGTCACGAATTTTTGCTGCGCGGGGATGTATTCAGCGAGGACTTGATCGCAACGTGGCTTGAGTACAAGTATGAGCGTGAGATTATTCCGATGCAGCAAAGACCTGCACCTTATGAGTTTTACTTGTATTACGATCTATAGTTATTATTCTCGACGACGGTTTCGGCAGGAAGGACGCTTGTGAAAGAACTGATTACATACATGGGTTACGAATGGATCATGATCGACGATGGAGTCATCACGATCGGCATTAACGAGGCCGGTTTGGATGAATTCACCGAACTCAATGCCGCCAACCTGCCGAGCGAAACCGAAGAAGTTATTACCGACGAAGTCTGTGGCGAACTTGACACGGATCAGGGCCCGATGAACCTTTACAGCCCGATTGAGGGCCACGTTCTTGAAGTGAACGAGGCCGTGATCGAAAACCCATCGCTGATAATGGAAGATTGCTACGGCGATGGCTGGTTGTTTAAGGTGGAACCGAAAAATGCTTCTGATTTAGATGAATTGTCTTCTGCCACAACCAACGACCGCGACGACTAAGTCGCGGTTGCCTTTTCTAGTCTTTCTTCTCCGCGGGTCCGTGCACTTCACCGACCGGCAAACTCGATAAACTTTGATGTTTAAAGTCCGTACCGTCGAAGCTCACGATCTTGGGATCGCCGTCCATCACGGTCGCGACCGCAACCGGGCGCCCCCAAATAGCGCAAAGGTTTTTCATGGTCTCTTGCATGTAGTCGGGCTGCATTTCGACACCCTCGAAAAGGTGCGTCAATAGGAGCTCTCCGCGATTGTTATGATTGGCGTCGACTACGTTGATGATCGGCTGCCCGAAGTTGGTGAGCTGGAACAAGAATTTTTTCTTAATCAAGCTGAAGTCACGAGTGTCGACTTCGTATTCACCGGTGCGCTTATTGAATTTATAGACAAACATCTTGTGCTCGACACAAAATTCCTCGGTGAGAAACTCGTCAATGAACGTCACATCGTTGTAGTGCTTGCGCACCTCGAATATTTTTTCGCGACCTTTGCCGGCCTTGGTGTCCCAACGTTTCTTTTGGGAGAGGTCTTGGCACTCTTCCCACTCTTTGCCGTATTGACCCTTGTTCCAACGCTCTTCAATGTTGCGAAAAAGCTCGATGCCGACTTTGTAGGGATTAAAACTGGTCGGTGACATGGCCATCGTGCCGCTATGGCGATCGGCGAAATCGATAATCTCTGAGTCATTCATGATTTGTTCAGTCAGAATTTTTGAATGCCAGTATGAGGCCCAGCCCTCATTCATAATCTTGGTCATCCCTTGCGGCGCGAAGTAATAGGCCTCTTCACGGACGATGGACAAAATATCCTGCTGCCAAGGCTTAAGGGGTGCGCAATGGATCAAAAAATTTAAGACATCCCGCTCGGGCTTTTCAGGAAAAATCGTGGAGCGCTGATTTTCTTCATGGGCGCGCTGAGCCTGATCGCGAACAAATTCCGGAGGATTAATATAGTTTTCCATGTACCCGCGATGAACTTTCAATTTGCCCTGCGGGCTCACGTAGCGAGCACTTTCCTCTTCCTCCTCAAGCTTAGTCGGAGCCACCGGAGTCTTCTTTGGGCTATAGGGCGCAAAACGATCGATCAAATTTTCTAAGCTCAAACAAAGATCTATGAAATTCTCGACGACCTCTACGCCGTGACGATCCATATAGCGGCGAACTCGGGTCGCGTGGTTCGCCATATTGTCCATCATCTTGCGATTGGTGGGAGAGAACCAATAGTTGTTCTTAAAGAAATCGCAATGTCCAAAAACGTGCGCCATCACTAACTTCTGGTCGAGGAATTCATTCCCCTCCATCAGATAGGCGTAGCAGGGGTCATTATTGATCACGAGCTCATAAATCTTAGATAGTCCGTACTCGTAGGATTTTGAAAGAGACTCATACTCCATACCAAAGCGCCAATGTGGATAACGTACGGGAAAACCTCCGTACGCCGCGATTTGATTCAGCTGATCGTAGGTGACAAGTTCAAAAATCGTATCGTAAAAATCCAGACCGACACTCTTTGCTGCCTTTTCGATGCGAACTCGTTCTCGCTCAAGATCGGCAGTCAGATTGGCCATCGATTATCTCCCCTTGCCTAGAAAATCTTTGATGGACTGAATGATCTTATCGCGATTTTCAATGCGTGAAATCACCAGCCGTTGGTCTTCGGGAAAGGCTTTTTCCAAATCTTTCAGGAATTGCCCGCTGCCGTATTTACTTTCGACTTGGCCGTAGCCAAATAGATTTACGTTAGGCAAATAGTATTCTTTTAACAGCTTCACGCACAATCGCGTGTCCTCACCGCTCCAATTGTCGCCATCGCTAAAGTGAAAGGGATAAATATTCCACTCATTAAGAGGATATTCCTCATCGATGATCTTCTTACATAGCTTATAGGCTGAGCTGATAAGCGTCCCACCCGACTCCGATGTAGAGAAGAAGGTTTTTTCGTCGACTTCTTTGGCCGCCGCATCGTGAATGATAAAACGAGTTTCCATCCCCTTATAATTGCGCCGCAACCATGTGTTGATCCAAAAACTCTCTAAGCGAACGATCTCTTTTTGCTCGTCACCCATCGAGCCGGAAACGTCCATCATATAAATGACCACCGCATTGGCTTGAGGCTTGACCGAGGTTTTAAACGAGCGAAAACGCATATCGCGTTTGATTGGGATGACGACTGGATTCTCCGGATCGTAGGTTCCGGTGGCAATCGAGCGTTTCAACGCTTCTTTGTAAGAAGACTTAAAGTGCCTGAGGGAATCCGGACCCACGGTCGAGCGACCAGTCCATCGATTTTTCTTCGAGTCGACACTCTTATGCCCTTTGGGTTGAATGCGCGGAAGCTCGAGCTCTTCTCCTAAGATATCGGCAAGCTCCTCGAGCGTGACATCGGCCTCAAGCATGTGTTCGCCCGGAGTATCGCCGGCCTGGCCTTGACCCGGCTGCTGCTCGCCGTCGACCGCGTCGCCGGCCTGGCCCTGCCCTTGGCCCACTCCGCCACTTTGCTTTGGTCCATATTTGAATCGGGGAACATCGATGGAGGGAATCGGAATCTTCACATATTCTTTTTCGCGTTTACCAATCATCTCACCATGGGTGACGTATTTCTTGAAGTTCTCTTTGATCCGGCCCCGTACGATGTCACGGAACCGGCTATGATCTTCACGAATACCCATATTTACTTTTTATCTTTCACATCTCCGCGCGCAAAGATGCTCGCCACATAGTGCAGAACATCGGTGGCCGAGATGTCGTCATAGCCAAATTCTTTAATCAAACGTGTTTTGACGATATCGATTTTCTCTTGCGTATCCTTGTCAACCACCGACGACACTAAGCTGGTGAGCTTAATGGAATCCTTTTGATCTTCGAACAACTTAAGTTCAAGGGCCTTATGCAGACGCTCGTTGGTCTTATAATCGAATTTCTTACCGTCGAGCGACAAGGCTCCAATGTAGTTCATAATCTCGCGACGAAAATCGTCTTTGCGTGATTCGGGAATCTCGATTTTTTCTTCAATCGAGCGCATCAGTCGCTCATCGGCTTCCTCATCTTGACCGGTGAACTGATTGCGCACGCGCTCTTTTTGCGTATAGGCCTTCACATTGTCGATGTAGTTACCGCAGAGTCTGTGCAGTGCACTTTCGTCGGCCGAAATCGCACGCTGAACTTCGCTCTTAATGATCTCTTCATACTCTTGCTTCACAACACTTAGAAGTTCTTTGTAATCCTGTTTCAGCTCTTCGTTGGCAAGAAGTGAGTGGTGCTTCAGCCCCGCATCCAACTCATTCAACACCATAAAGGGGTTCACAGAACCTTTGTTCATTTGCTGAGCCGAAACTATCGAGTTCGACAATTTATCTTGAATATAGCGAGGGGAGATTCCTTCTAGGCCCTCACGCTTCGCCTCTTTGCGCAGCTCTTTGATATTGTCTTCGGTGTAATTGGGAAGAGATTTTCCGTCGTACAACTTTAGTTTCTGCAAGCGTGTCAGATTCGCCTTCTTCGGTTTTTCGAGACGAGTCATGATCGCCCACATCGCCGCCATTTCAATCGTGTGCGGAGCGATACTCACTCCGCGCAAAATTCGCGAATTAAAATCTTTCTTATAGATCTTCACTTCATCGCGCAGCTTAGTGATATAGGGAATATCGATCTTCACCGTACGATCGCGCAAGGCCTCCATGAATTCATTGTCTTGGAGTTTGCGATACTCAGGCTCATTGGTGTGACCGATAATCACTTCATCAATGTAGGTTTGAGCGAATTTCTTCGGTTTGATTCGATGCTCTTGCGAAGCGCCGAGCAGATCGTAAAGGAACGCTACATCCAACTTCAGAACCTCGACGAACTCAATCATGCCGCGATTGGCAACATTGAACTCTCCGTCGAAGTTAAAGGCGCGAGGATCTGAATCTGATCCGTATTCGGCAATCTTACGATAATTTAAATCACCGGTGAGTTCGGTGCTGTCCTGATTTTTCTCATCTTTGGGCTGAAAAGTTCCAATCCCAATTCGATCTTGTTCAGATAACAACAAGCGCTTCACTCGCACATGCTCGAACACTTTTGTAACGTCGCCGTGATGACGCTCCATCAGCGATTTAAATATCCAACGTGAAGGTGGGCAAAGCTCGCCTTGAACATTCACGCGGAAGTCACCTTTAGCGCCACGATTCAATTCGTCATAAACCTGAGTGCGCATTTCGGGCGGAATGATCAAAAGCGGATCTTCGTGCATGGGGCTCGGAAATACGCGGCAACCCTTACCAAATATATCTTCAAATTTTCCCGACTCATCGACCCACTCAAAAGTGTACAGCGCACCCTGAGGGCTTTTCGAGTAACGCTCGATTCCTTGCTTGAGCAGACGGCAAATCGTCGACTTCGCAGAGCCAACAGGTCCGTGCAACAAAATCACGCGCTTTTCTGTTCCGTAGCCAAGGGCGGCGGCACGCAGAACATTCACCAACTTCATCAGCGGAATCGCGGCTCCGTAGATCGCATCTTTTCCGTCGCAGTCGTCGTCATCGAAAAATTTGTAGTAAACAATTTGCTTTTTAACGTCGACGTATTCGGATGTCCCTTTTTCCATGATCATGTCGTACATGCGCTGAAAGGCGTTGCGCGTGACTTTGGGATTTTCACGAATCAGATTCAGATAGTCGTTGAAGCTTCCCGACCAACTTAGATCTTCATAGCGATTGGTTTTTTGCAGATTGCGAATCAGATCGGAAATGTTGGTTCGCCCCGAATCGATAGCCATTTGCCCCCCTTGGCTGAGGGTCCCAGCGCGAAGACGCCTCTGGTGTAATTATCCTATGAAAAGCCTCATTTCAGCAATGCAAGATTCCCAATTTGAGATGAGTCTAGACAGGTCTCAGGATGAGGCGAAATCTTAACGTACGCGAAGTTTTTGATAGCCTTCAGGGGCCTCAAGAGAGAACAGGTTTTTGCGCTCCTCGACCTTCGCCTTGAAACTCTGCACGTTGATCTGGACCGAAGCCTTGCTATGTTCAATTAGAATCGATTTCCTCTCACCGTGGCGAGCCGACCAAGTGACTTTTAGATGGTTCACACTGTCGCGACACTCCAAGAGCAGCCCGCCGCTATCACGCGTACAGGACCAGCCCTTTCCTTCGATGGGCATCTCGAGCAACACGTTGCCAATCCAACGAGGGTCGAACGGAATTGCGAGGATGGGTCGCATAACATCAGCCTGTGGCGGACCATAATAAAATCTTTTTGAATCGAATAAAACGTAGCGAACTTCTTTGCTCTCGACCAACATGCTCGCGACACCCGTGCCAAGCGCCGTAGTCACATCCATTCGGGTGCGTTGATTTTTTACCAAATTAAAATTCAAATTTACAATATAAGAGCGCGACTGTTCGAGATCTTTAATCAGGGCCTTGGCTCGCCAGTTTCCCTCTTGCACGATGCTATATTTCATCGGGGCACCCGCGCATCCGACCAACAGCAAAGCAAAACTCAAAGCCAAAGAAATTTTATTAATCATGGGGTGATATAAACGCGGAACCGAGGCGCAGTCAATTCAACTGCGCTGTAGTGTCAATTGTTCTGTTCAAGACCGGCTGGGCTGCGCGACGGAGCCTGACTCTGCACGTGCACGTTCGCAAGCTTTTCCATGATCTTCTTGTTGTGATCCGCATCGCGCTCTAGCTGCGCCGCTCGCTGATACATTTTTTGCGCCTTCTGCCACATTTGATGGCGCAGATATGCATCACCCAAATGTTCCGCAATGATTGCCTCATCCGATTTTGCTTTATGGGCCGCTTCAAGATACTTGATCGCCTCTTCGACTTGTCCACGTTTGTATTGAATCCAACCAAGAGTATCCAAGATATAGCCGTCGTTCGGCTGCAGCTCGAGCGCATGACTGGCCAGTTCAGTTGCATCATCAAGATTCTTACCCATCTCGGCATAGGTATAAGCCAAATAATTCAGCGCCTGCACATGGTCTTTGTCTTGTTCGATCACTTTGCTCATTTGCGCAATCGTCTCTTTGCTATTGCCCAAACGATCGTGCATCGTGCCCAGAAAAAAGCGCAGCTGCGTGTTGCTGGGAAATTTCTCAACCGCGCCAACCAACATTTTCATAGCACGCTTGTAGTCCTTAGTTTCGTCAAGCAGAGTGGCATAGTAGGCATAGAGCTGAGGAATATCGTCCTGCTTTTTGATCGCCGCCTCGACAAGGTCAAGCGCCTTATCCATCTTGCCCGCAGTCTTCAACATCAGCGCCGAGTGAACAACCGCCTCTGGAAAATAGGTGCTCGCCGGTGGAATTTTATTATAATGCATCAGCGATAGATCCGGCTGCTTAATCTCTTCGTACACGGCGCCTAAATAGTAGCGCACTTTGTCCGACTCAGGAGCCTGCTGCAAAACGTCTTCTAAGCGAACCGCAGCCTGTTCATATTTTTTCTGTTCAATCAAAATCAATGCGATTTGAATTTTGATATTCAGATTGTCACGCTCAAAGCTATCGACAATTTCCAACTGATCCAGAGCTTTTTCAAAATTTTCTTTCTCAAGGTAGTAATGACTGAGTTGACGAGCCATTTCGTGCTCGGGCCCAAACTTCTCTTGATAGCTCTTGAGCAGAGCTTCCATTTCTTTGTCCTTAGCTTCTCCGCGATACAACATCGCCAACGCCAGAGCCGCCTCTGAATATTCCGACTTCAAGTCGAGCGCCTTACCAAACGCCTTCTCTGCGTCGTGATAAAATTCTCGGCCCTGCTCAGACTTCACGCGGCCAATATAGTAGTAAGCTTTTTCAGGTTCTTGGAATGCCGAGTTCTTGGCCAATGCCTCAAAGTACTTGATCGACTCATCATACTTTTTCTGTTCGGCCAAAAGTGCACCTAAATATACCGAGCCTTCCGAGTGGCCAGGGCTGAGCTTCAAAACTTCCGCAAACTGCTCACGCGCCGGATCATACATTTTCAAACCTGAGTACAAACCACCCAGGAGCATGCGCGCCTCAATATCTTTCGGCGCCATTTCTACCGCGATCTCGCCTTGCTCAACTGCCTCGGTCACCATACCCATGCGCACATATTCAGCAGCCAAACGCAAACGCACGTGCACGGATTTGGGATCATAGATCAATGTCGTTTTGAACTCTTCCACGGCCTTGGGTGATTGCCCCTCGTAACTCATCGTCTCACCCATTGTGAAATGGTAGTCGGCTTGGCTACTCAAGTAGGTGCTATCCATCACCGGGTTCGGAGCGTCCGCAGAATAATCGGGTGGCGTTAAAGTTTTCGGTGCCGGGTTCGGGTTGGAAAGATTCGAGTCTCGGTACGCGCCACCATCGCTGGTTGAACCCATGTGCCTAAGAGTTGCGCAGCCCGTGGATATCCCAAGTAAAAGTACGACTTGGCCGCAGAGCATTTTTTTCATCGCGAACCTTTCCGGCATCCCAGCCAGAGGATCCAAATGAGACGGGTGTCGTCTGAGTTGATCCATGTAGAGAAATCGGATTTTCTGTTCATTTGCTTGACGAAAATGCCGGGAAAAAAGGTCCAGATTGTGATTTATCTGCAGGCGATCTGTTATATGAGATATGAGTGATATCAGTGGTTTAAATAGGTGCTATAAGCACTGAAGTAGAGAGATTACGAGTCGAGTTAAAAAACTTGACCTTAGTCCATAACCGCAGTTTATGTTGAATTGCGTCACAAGATCGACCGATAGAGTTGTCACGCAGTGTCTTAGTTGGCGAATTTATTGGAAGAGTCGGTCTAGGTCGCTTGACAAGCTGTGGCGCCCGAACATAAGTTGG
>JAYVPG010000075.1:0-6018 GCA_043757545.1 Pseudobdellovibrionaceae bacterium | reverse complement strand
AAAGCTATCGAGACCGCTACAACAGAACTCAATACCCAAATTTTTGCTGACATTTCGATCCTCCAAATCTGGGAGGTGATTCCCAGGTTAGAGTTCGTATCGGCTGCGTATCAGGCTAAAACGCAAACATTGCATGATTGTAATTGCGATGTAATCGTCGGCCGCTGTTGCAGCCTAAGTTTCTTGCCGCGCAGCCCCTGTGTGCAATGAAAAAGTGAATGCCCAACAATTCCGTATTTTCGTAAAAGAAGTTATCAATTTGGTTTCATCATTTTTCCCATCGCAACTATCACACGCAGAGAGTTTTCCTGAGTTCTAGGGACTTGTGCCAAAATCGAGGGACGCCGATTCCTAACATTTGGAAGTCGCGCCATCATCACAAGGATAGACGGACGACCACCAGATTTGCTAGTTATATGGAGCAACCTAATCCTTTTGACAGCGTGGAGCCGAACTGGAAGATTTATCAAAGGAAAAAGCTCTTAATCCTACCGTCGTCAAACTCGGGCTTGTCTCTCTCTTCGGAGACATTTCAAGCGAAATGCTCTATCCGATCACGCCGATTTTTTTGACTACCGTCATGGGCGCCTCCATGTCGTCAATTGGGTTCATCGAGGGTTTTGCGGAATCAGTTGCGAGCCTTCTGAAGACTTACTCCGGTTCCTGGTCCGACCGTATCGCCAAGCGAACGCCATTCGTAGCCTTTGGATATCTTCTCTCTGCTCTCGGTAAACCTCTCATCGGGGTTTCAACGAGTTGGACGGGTGTCCTCTTCGCCAGAGGGCTCGATCGCACCGGAAAAGGGCTAAGGACTGCGCCGAGGGATGCGCTCTTGGCCGAAGCAGTTTCGATAAAATTAAGGGGCGCTGCCTTTGGCTGGCATCGAGCAATGGACACCTTTGGCGCAGCAATTGGGCCGCTCTTTGCGATTCTCTATCTTTCTATTGATGGGCAAAACCTAAGAGGTATCTACTTTTGGGCCTTAATCCCAGGCCTCATTGCTGTCGCCATCGCTCTTCTCGTTGCCGAAAAAAAAGTTGCTCCAAAAAAGGCAGTCGTACCGACTAATTTCTTTGATTTCGGGTCTTATTCAAAACCGTTCAAAACGTACCTTGTTTCCTGGGCACTTTTTTCGCTCACAAATTCGAGCGATATTTTTCTTCTAATGAAAGCAAAATCGGTGGGCGTCGGGCTTACGGAAATTATTCTACTCTACTGCGGCTACAATCTCGTGTACTCGCTTTTTAGTCCTTATTTCGGCCATCTCTCTGACCGGATTGGGCGAAAGAAACTTTTGATAGCCGGGCTCATTATTTTTACTGGCGTCTACATCGGTTTTTCTCTGGCTTCTTTCCGGTGGCACTTTTGGGCGCTATTTGCGGTCTACGGAATTTACATGGCCGCAACCGACGGTGTGGGAAAAGCTCTCGCGGTTGATCTTATTGATCCAGTTCGTAAGGCAACTGGCCTGGGTGCGCTTGGAACAGTGTCCGGAATTTCGACCGTGATAGCGAGCAGTATTGCAGGCCTCCTTTGGGATCATTATGGACCATTCTATACCTTTATTTTCGGCGCGTGCGGAGCCATCGCCTCCATTTTGGTTTTGCTTCAGGTTCAAGAGACACATGGAAGAAATGTGGCCCGATGACTATAAAAAAACTCAATCGACATAAGTTTTTTGTTCAATTTGCTGAAGGAGAAGTAAAACTCTGCTCGATTGCTGCGGATGGCGGAGCAGACTTCTATGCGGGTCAACTCAATTGGTGTTTGCTCCCAAGGGATGCCTCGCGAGATTTGATCGAAGACATTGAAGAAACATTGGAAATTAAAGTTCCCATCAGAGCAGTTCAGTCGTCGAAGAAAAAATAGCGAAAACGCCCGAGTATGGTTAGTGAAGCCCATCCTTGGGCTGACAATCCTTACGAATGGCCTTTGAAAGCCCAGATAATGAGCTGCATGACCGCTACAGTAAGCGCGATAATCCAAGTCCGCCTCATCCCAAGCACCAGTCGATAGTCCTTCATCTGGAGACGAAGGTTCATTTCGATCGTTATGTAGTTTGAGTTTTGGTCCATGAACGACCTCCTTTTGCCCCGCAAGCCGGAAGGCCCTATGAAGGAGGTTGGCTCAGGGGCCAAATGCTCCAAGCGATCCAATTTCGTCTTGATGTAGGAGACTCGGGTGTCACTGGTGAGTGAAGCGATTGAGCGCGACAGGCCATTCGATTCACAGAATTGCGGTTTGGTCGATATTCGCGATTGGATGTTTTGGTTTTCAATTCTCCTTGCCGTTTTGCCATTCACTACGGGCATCAGCTCTTTTCCACGCCTGCGCTCGTCTGCGCCATACGCTTCGCTCCTGTCACAGCCGACGCCGACTAACGCTAACGGCGTGGGAGCTGAAGCCCTTCGCTCACTGTCTCCGAACATTGGGGCCTGATTCACTTTGTGAAGGCCCCAATGGTTGGGAGCCCAAACTAACGGAGAAAATTATGAAAACACAAAACAACACCAACGTGAAACTGTCCCAAGACAAGCAAACTCTGATCGTAACGAAAGACGGAGTTCCCGCGTTCATCAGCGTCAACCTACTCAAGTATCTTCTTGAGATTCCCTACACCAAGAAAGACGGAACAGTGGTTTCGCTCGAAGCCATTCGGACCATGAAGCACGACGCTTCAGAGGCCTACGTCCAAGCGGTCGTAAAGAACGCGCAGATGGCGGTTACTGCCGGAGCCTAATGGGGCTCCTCCTGGCCCGCAGGTCTCACGACCTGCGGGCTTTTTTTTCTTTAAAGGTCAAGGGCGCGTCCGTGCGCCCTTGTCTTAAGAATATTGGTCGAATCCGTCACGCCTTGCAGTTTCGCCCGCTTTTTTCAGAGCCTCGCGCCAACTTCGTTGTCACTCCCATCTGAAACGGCCTTCGGCCTAAAAAGCGGTCGAGCAAGACGCGCCGGAGTTCTCCTTATTTTTTCCCCCTCACCCCTACGGGGGGCGAATGGTGCGGGGGAAAAAATGTTTTTTTAGGGAGCAATCCAGTTCCCGGAAACATCAAGGAGAAAAGACCATGAACACGATCAGACTTTACGTTGCTTGCCTTGCTTCCTATAATGCGGGAATCCTTTTCGGAAAATGGATTGATGCGAATCAAACCACGGAGGAAATTCACGCCGATATTTCGGCGATGCTTCGGGGATCGCCCGAAGCCGGGGCGGAAGAGTGGGCAGTTCACGATTACGAGGGCTTCGGAGAAATTTCCTTGAGCGAGTGGCCGGATATTTCCCGCGTTAGCAAGATTGCGGCCTTGATCGAAGAACACGGCGACGCGTTTTCGCTTTGGTACAACGCCCAGGATGGTCAGAACGTGGACATTGAAGAACTAGAGGAAAAATTCTCGGAGCAGTGGCAGGGCGCTCACGACTCGAAAGAAGCCTTCGCGGATTATCTTCTTGAATCGACCGGGCAGCTTTCGGAATTGCCGGAGTTTGCGCGTCGCTACTTCAATTTTGAATCCTTTGCCCGCGATCTCGAATTGAGCGGTGACTACTCTTTCGTGCCTGCAAATGGGCAGGTTTACACCTTTTCGAGTCACTAGACGGGCCGACATGGCTTGCATGAAAAGTAACATTTTACTTCAGAAATGTTGCTTTTCATGCGATATTCTATCTATGATGTCTAACCAAACCGCCCGGCTGAAGAAGCTCGGGATTTTCAATTTAGATCAGGCCAAAGGGCTAGGTTTTGACCAGCCCACAGTTTCACGCCTCGTTAAAGCAGGTGAACTCACTCGGGTTGGTCGCGGACTTTACATCCACCCCAAAGCGCCCATTGATCGTGAATTCGATTTTCAGCTAGCCTGCGCCAAGTTCGGCCCCAAAGCGGCAGTGGGTGGACTCTCGGCGCTCTTTTACTACAATCTAATAGAGCAGGTTCCACAGCAGACCTGGGTTCTTGTTCCGCCAAGCACCCTTTCTAGGGAGCGGGGCTATCGTCTCATGAGAACAAAGACAGACTTAAACGCTTTTATTCTCTCTAAAGATAAATACCGGATCGTCACCGTTGAACGAGCCATCGTGGAGGGCTTAAGGTTCGCAACCAAGATTGGCGAACGAACCGCCATCGGAGCCGCAAAGCGCGCAATTTCGCAAAAACTTACGACAATGCAAAAAATAGGAAGAGCAGCAAATGACCTCGGGCTGACGGCGGCTGTTCATAAATTTTTTGAGGCGATTGTCGCATGAGTACGAAATCGAAAGGCGAATCAATACGGCAACGACTCGCAAACTTGAGCACTCAACGAAAAGTGCAGTATTCCAATCTTGAAACCGCATTTCTGCTTGAACGACTGCTTGCCCGCATCGTATCCGTCCCATCGCTCCAGTCCGCAATTGTTTTTAAAGGTGGTTTCGTGAGTCTCAGGATTTACGACTCTCCTAGATATACAATCGATCTCGACGCGCTCCTCGTGAAATCCAACCTCGAAAAAACTCTCGCTAATGTCAAGGCGGCAGCGGAAAGCGACATTTCTGATGGCGTTTGGTTTCAATTTGAAAATCAAATTGATCTCAAAACTCAGGGCGAATACGGCGGCGTCAGGCAAGTCTTTCGCGCAGGACTCGGTGAGAAATTGAAGAATGTCGCAAAAGCTCAAGTTATCAACTTCGATTTGGGGATTGGTGATCCCGTGACGCCAGGACCGCGCAAGTTGAAAACAAAGTCGCTACTTTCTGAAGAAGAATTGAGCTGGAGCGTCTATCCCGTTGAAACCATCATTGCTGAGAAAGTTCATGCTTTAATCGCTAATGGTGATTTCAATTCGCGCTCAAAAGATGTTTTCGATCTTAGCATTTTTTTAGATGAGGCGGATTCGAAAACTTTGAATTCTGCAATTCAAAATACGTTCGAATTTCGCGGAACGGACGTTCCAAATTCCATCGCGGAAGTGCTTTCGTCTCTGCGGACGGAGCGCCTCGAAAAAGGCTGGAAATCTGCGACCGCCTCAATTGCCGACGCGCCCGGTTTC
Source organism: Pseudobdellovibrionaceae bacterium (assembly GCA_043757545.1). Classification (GTDB taxonomy): domain Bacteria; phylum Bdellovibrionota; class Bdellovibrionia; order Bdellovibrionales; family UBA1609; genus JALHOQ01. The sequence continues at coordinate 997 of JAYVPG010000075.1, read as the reverse complement.
CAAGAGGCATTTCAATCAGTCATTTCTAAACTTCATCTGCTTGAGACTAAGATTTAATGGGCATTATGTCGGGCGAAACGCGCTAAATCCGGGCGCGTTTCGCCCTCATCTTTCTTTAGGCAACAACAACAACTTGAAGCTTATTTTGCTCTACTAGGAATTCTGCAAACTCAGCGGTCATCATAAATCCCGTAAACTCGTCTTTAGAAATTTGTCCGCGACTCTCAATGTATTTCTGCCGCAATAGTTCTTTGCGGTCTTCGTTAGTCAAAGACTGCTCTTGCAGCGAATGCAAATGCAGCTCGGTCACAAGGTCGAGCGCGATGTTCAGCAACTGATCGACTTTAATCTTCCGGCCAATTCTCTTTTTGTTGGCTACCGCCAGGAGGCGCTCCGCTTTCCTTTGCGTTTCCAACTGCACACGGATCGACTTCAGTTTGTTCACTTGATTGGCGGCGGACTTGTTAGTTTTCGTTTGCATGGTGTTCTCCATTGAATTTGAAAGTTGTTAGTTCGCGACCGCGATTTGCGGCATTCGCTTCCTGGACTCTGTGACATTTACGGGCGCAGAATGGCGCAGAATTTGACTTAGGACTGCACGCACAGCCGTTAGCTGTTCGTCGTCCATACGATCAATCATCGCACGGCAGTCGTCCTTCGGACTGCCTACCGGCGCTCTTCCCATCACCTTATTGAAGTCTTCAACCGTGAGGCCATAGGCCCTCACAAGTTGTTCAATTCGGTATTCGGGAAGATCGAGCTTTCGATTTTCGAATTGGCTAATCGCCACATGGGAAATGCCGACAACCGCGCCGACCTGCCTCATGGTCAGGCCAGCGGATTCGCGCATCCTTCGCAGGACGGTCGCGACATTGTTTTCTTTAGTGCTCGCACTTATCTCCCAGATCGGTGGATAAAATTTGAAGTCGAGTCGTGAGAGTCTGAGCTGGGTGGGATTTTGCGAGATCGCGAAGCGATCAAGTTTTCACCCATTTGG
>JAYVPG010000074.1:0-22927 GCA_043757545.1 Pseudobdellovibrionaceae bacterium | reverse complement strand
GAATATACAAAAGTGTGGGTTTTTCGCTCACGAAACACCTCGAACAGTAGCTACTTTTTGACTGTCTTGAATCATTCTAAGAATAATTTCGTGATTGGAATTTCTGCGACTGTCGACAACTTCAGCCAACGACTTGAGCGTCACTCCGTGAGCTTTCAAAAATATTAAAAACTTTGAGAGAGCAATGTAATCATCGCCCGTAATGTGAAAGAGGCTAGGAACTACCAACGTGGTGATGGCTTCACGTTCAATCTGGTCCAAGACGATATTCCAAAGAGGTCGGTGGGAATCACATGGATGAATCTCCTCTGCGAGGATTTCTATTTCTATGGGCACTCTTGCGCACCAACGGCGGAGAAGATCGAGATCACAATCACGGTTGAGATTTGAATTTGCTATGGACGCGTAAGCAACCACAGGAGAAAAAGAATCGGAACGACTTGGCATTGAACCTCCGAAAAATAAATAGGCCCGAGGTCGTGTCTCGGGCCTATTAAGTAGATAAATGTAGGCGTCCCGAAATGAGGCGCCTGGCAAGGGCTTGAAGTTTATGAATCCTATTTGGGGTGTATTTTTAGTTATTGACTAGGGGAGTCCTCAATTCCCATTGACTTAGTGTATGATATAACGTACGATCAATTAAAATGGACAAGAACAAGACATCAAAAAAGCAAAGAAGCTCTTCCGCCGTGAAACCTCGGGTAACTGAAGTTTCTGAGAAGGCTTTCGCTCGTATCTCTAAGCTAAGTAAGCATGTTCCAGGCAAAACTTTTAGGGATATGGAGTTGGTGACCCAAGCTCTCGGCGAAGCGATCCTGAATGGCGACGCGGACGTGGTTAAGGAAATTCTTGAAAGATTTGTTCGCGCACAAAACGTGTCAAAAGTGGCGCACGACCATGGTTTCAGCCGAGTGCGGGTGTATCAGGCACTTGAGAAGTCGGGGAATCCGACTCTCGATACGATATGCAAGATCGCCAGTGCGTTTGTTAAATCGTCACCTCGTGTTGATGACGTTGAATTAATGAAGACGGCAAAAGGCATCAATAAACGCTACGGCAAGATGATGAAGAATTTGGCAAAATAACTCTGAGACACATCACTTCTTGATCTCCAACAAGAATGCGCTGGGATCAATAGTTAGGTGGAGGAAATGTCCCATTCACTTTGGTCAAGCTACCTTCAGAGGCATTTTCTGATCCAGAGTCACAATGATTTTTACGAGCAACTCCATGGAGAGGCTATTTTCTCCTAGATTAGAGATTCTGGTAATCCTTGCTCGAGAGGTCCCAATTTTCTTTGCGATATCTTCGTGAGTGAGTTTTGATTTTAAAATGCTCTTGGATGCATGTTGGTAAAGCTGTGCCTTTAACTCCATAACAGCGGCTTCTGCCTCATTCAAGTTTAGATCGGTCGCCAACGCCTTTGCTTGTTTACTCATTCTCATAAATTAATCTCCTTAAACGTTTTTGAGCAGTTTCAATTTCGTGCAGCGGGGTCTTCTGTGTCCTTTTTGTAAACGCATGCGGAACAAGAATTTTGTGTTTATCGAAAAGCATATAAAAAACCCGATAAATTCCATCCTTGTCTTTTATGCGCAATTCAAAAGCTGAGGGAGCCACCTGCTTCATCGACTTTGATTGCGGCATTCCGAGACGCCCACCGTCTTGCAGGATACGGAGGAGGGCTCCTAATTCTTGCCGCACTTCTACTGAAAAAGCGCGTACTGTCTCTATGGCGACTTTATCCCAAATTATCTGCTTCACATTTGTGATTGTGCTAAAATTAGCACAATTTGTCAATAGAAAAATCGAACTGGCGAGGATTAGGAAGGGGGGATAGGTCTTAGGTGTTTTGGCGCACAAAGGCTGCATTTGCCCCAAGGACAATAGCTAGGGGCTCGGTCTTCTCGGCTTGGCATTCAACAGCGCATGGGTAAATTTCGAATAGCTCATTTGGTCGTGCTGATGAGCGTGAACTGCGGCCCGACCCATATCAAGCGTTAAGCGAACTAGCGCATCGCCAATTCCGACGGCGAGACACAGCGACAAAATCCAATAAATTAAGCGAATCATTTTTTGCTCCTTTGTTTAAAAAAATCTATCGATGAAAGAGCGGGTAGGGGTGTACAGGATTCTGCTGGCGGGTTGCGCCCGCCACTTTTAAACCCGCCACCTATCCGCCACTCATAGGGGAAATCCCGGTAAATCACGGTAGATCATGGAACTTTGGATGAACGCTAACTTCTCGCTTTGATTGAAAATTGTTATTGTTTACTGATACTTGCTGAAATCGACGTAGAGATCTTAAAATCCTGAGATTCGGTTAAACGGTCGTGCCGGTTCAAGTCCGGCCCGGGGCACCAAATGTCAAGCTCTGCGAACCAACATATCTTTTAAAATCTAAAACAGCCCCCGCTGGGGCCTCCTGAGAGCGAGAGCCCGCCCTGGCAAGGGCAAGCTCCCGTTCGTAATGTTCACCATCCACAATCCAATGTAACTTCACGCTATCAACACCGACTTCAACTTTATGAATGAATTTTTTGATCATCAGTTTTAAATCGTTCTGCGGTATGTCCGTTGCCACAAACTTTTTGTAATGACTTGCAAAGTCCTCAAATTTTTCTAAATCCACAACGCGGTCTAAACTCGAACGACCAGATTGCTTCAGTTCCTCAAGTTCATCCTCATGGGATTTTTTAATGTCCTCTAATCGCGCCATCTGTTTGTAAATCGGCGCAGCTGAAACTGATTTCGGTAGCTCCGCCAATCTCTCGGCAAGGCCGTCGATCTGGCTGGTGATTCCATAGATTTTCGCTTTGAGCCGCTCTTGGTCTTTACGAAGTGGATTTTCTTCGTGCAGAGCTTTTACTTTTTCGAGCATGGAGCTCATAAATTCTGGGCGTGTTAAAAAATCTTTAAATTGCCCCATCACAAAAGGCTCAAGCTTTTTAGCTGGCACTCGTTGCGGGTCGCACTTAAATAATTTCTTCGTCAAAGTCGAATCCCGCTTCGTTGCCCAGGCGTGCTCATAGTAAGGAATTTTACTTGTTCGCCCGGTCGCAGATTTTCCAGGCATAAAGCTCTGGCATTTTTGGCAATGAGTAATGCCTGATAAAAAGTAAGATCGCTTGCCCTCTTTACTTGGTTTATAGCGACTCTTGTTCTTTTCTAAAATCTTTCCCACTCGCTCAAATGTGACTTGATCAATAAGCGGTGTCCACACGGCCTTTGCTTCTTTGGATTCACCTCGGTGAGTAAAGACTTTGATACCAATGTAGGCTTTGTTTCTCAAAATGGCTTGCAGGTTATCGACGGTAAAGTGTCCCACGCGGCTAAACCTTCCGCCTCCTTCGCGGTGACGTTGCGGTTTATGGCCGTTATCATTGAGCCAAATTGCAGCTCTGGCTAAAGACCCTTCAGTTAAAAAAGCAGTGAACCCAGCTCGCACGGTCACTGCCATTGGTTCATCCACTTCTAAATACCCAGGCTTCTCTTTTATGGTCTTGTACCCCAGCGGCACACAGCCACCGTTATAAAGCCCACGTGCTGCACGCACAGCAATGTTCGCCTCAACCCGCTCACTCGTTTGCCTGCGTTCAAATTGCGCAAGGTTCATCAATTGAAAAATCACCATCTCGCCTGCGGCGGTCGTTGTATCAAAATCTTCTCTCAAAGATGTGAATCCACAGCCATGCTCGCGCATCATGTCCCACATTTCAGTAAAATCTCGAATGTTTCTTGATAAGCGCGAAAGCTCCGTCACTATGACCAAATCAATTTCACCAGCACGGATTGAGCGCAGTAATTCTTGAAGCTTAGGCCGCTTCATATTTTTGGCCGATATGCCTGGGTCCACAAACATGGCCTTGATCTCACCAAAATTGCCATTACGGTTTTTGTACTCAACAGCCTGACGCAGACGATCCTCTTGATTGCGGATCGAGCCCTCGGGGTTCTCGGCCTGCTCTTCAGTTGAAACTCTGATGTAGAGCGCAATTTTAAAGTTTTGGTTTTTTGATTTAAGCATCGGTTCCTGTCCTTTTCTCGTGAGTTTGATTCACGGTGTCGGTTACAGGAGCCAAATTTTTGATCTCGCAGAGCTGGCAAAAGTAACGATACACAAGCTCGGCTGTTTCATCAAGTAATTGATTATATTCTTCAGTAGGAATTCGCATGGGGATTATTTCAAAGTCTTTTACATCCCACGTCTTTTTCATGAACGACCTTTTTTAATATTTTAACGTCTGCATTTTTTCTCTCCTCATTTCTCAATATTTATTATTTACTTATAACTAACTTCTTAAGAACTCCCCCCTTTCCACCAAACTACTTCTGCCTCCGTAAGCGCTGGCCACACTCACTAACAACATCGTTGGGTGGGTGTGGCCAGCGGTGGAGGAGGCAGTCTCCCTTAACTCGCCTTTGTGGGAAGTTCTTTTTCGTTTTCGATACTTAGCTCATTTCTATTTTCAATTTTTTCGCTACTCACACTGCTCACCCCAAGAGCACCCACCTGAGCAGGGGGCACGGCCCCTTTTATTTTCCAGACCTCACCAGCCACGAGTATTTTATCGTAGCAATGAATCGTGGCATTGATGGGGTCATGGATCACCTCATCAACCCGTGACCACATTAAAAAGGGCTGCCTAGATTCACCAAACCGCTTCCGCCAAATTCGGTCCACATTATTTCCAATGGATTTATTCGCGGCCAAGTACCAAATTCCCCACAGGCTTTGCTTGTGGCGATAACTATCAAAAATACTTTTGTAGCGGCCTTGGTTTTTAAAATTAAGTTCTAGCTCAATCGCAACTGATTGCTTAAGCCCGTCATATTCGATGCCCATCAGACCATCGGGCACATTCCTACCTAGCATCTGATTCAGTCCATGACTTCTTGCCATCTTGGACCTGATCTCATGCTCCGGTATCCAGGAATGTGCTAAGCCACGTCCTTCAAGTGCAATTCTCAAGTCCGTAAGTTTCACATCATGGGCCAAATTCGCTCGGTTAAAATGTCTCTTAGGAACTCGGTCGCTGGTTGCTGCACATGCCTTTAGCTGCACACACCACGCAAGTTCCGAGTTCGCTAATCCCTCAATGCGCTGGATGTAGCCCTCATCTTCAAGAACACGAAGCCTTCTCAGCACAGTCGTCAATGCAATATTGCAAAATACATTTTTTTGAATTTGTTTGGTCGTCATCAATGCAAAAGTTGTCAATTGATCAAATAATATTTGGTCTCTTTGCGTAAGCATCATGGGTGCCCTCCGTTTTATAAAAAGTCCTTTAGAGCAGAGCGATTGATGTCGTCCGCAGACAGCTGCTGCCGCTTAAGCTCCAAAAGGTTTTGTCTTTCTTGCTCAGCCTGTTGTTTCAATTGCTCATCATTAATAGCTTGAAGTCGTTTTTTCTCTTCACGCTCAAACATCCTTTGCTTTTCCTCTTCAAGTTTTCTTAGCTCTTCTTCGGTTAGCTTTGACGCGTCTTTAGATTCGGTTTTGGATCTTTCCTCATGGCAGTTAACGTCTTTGTAGCCCGACAAAAAATAAATGATAGTCATTAAGGCTGCGGCCGCGAGCCCCAGCCACAAACTCATGTAGAAAATTTCATGAAGCGTTGAGACTAATTGCCAAGCCGGGTTCCAGCCTTTAGCCACTCGGTCTGCAATCAATCGCCAGCGAACAAACTCAATGCCGCCAACAAAAAATAAAATAGATCCACCAAAACGCATTTGGGATCACCTCACCTTCGAGGCTATAGAATTGGAGCACAGGCGTGCGCCAATAGTTTTTTAAAGCTCATGGATTTTTTAGGTTGGAAGTGGGGCCTGAAAGATGATCGGACTCCTCATATATAGGGGATACGGCCATAAATGCCTAAAACGCCGTCTCCTATTCAAATTTAAATGGTTTATAGAGCAGAATTTCGATCAGATTTGGCTGGTAAAAAATAACTAAAAATATTTTTAAAAGAGTGATTTTACTGAAGAAACTATTTTGACGATGAGCAGTGACATGAGCGCTCATGTTGCGTATAAGTAACATATGCGAAGAACCAATGCTCAGAAATATTCAAAGTTCGAACTGGCCAGAGAAGCGTTCAGGGTTGCAATCCTCAAAGACACCGCCACAAAAGCTCTGCCCAAAAGTTTTTTACTGGGGACCTTAAAAGATCCAGAAATTTACTCAAGCTTCTTAAAGCTCTGTATGGAATACGATAAATCAGAAGACCTTAAAATGGCTCGCCGCGGGCTTGGGCTCGTTATCAAGGAGCTTGGGCCCAGTGAGGTCTCTAGGCGCTCTAAAATCAACAGGGTGACGATTTACCGAATGCTAAAGGCCGATGGGAACCCAAGTCTTAAAAACCTTATTGCCCTTCTAAAAGCTATTGGGATGCATCTTTGGATGGTGGATTCGGCGTTTGTAGATGTGACGATCAAAGAAATGCAGCGAAAGAGAGAGTATCCAGATTGGATGCCTCTCTCAGCTGTCAAAAAGCTAAAGGGTCTCCGGCGATAGATTTTGTTTCATGAAGTAAACAACGAAGCCTATGCTTTCCTGCACTGACTTTGACAAGTTGTGGAGTGTTTTCGATCCACTCGCAATTTCACTTTCCAAAATTCTCCAAGTCAATTCAATGAGTTTAGACGCCAAAAACGTTCGTACAAATCCGGAAAAAATAAAAATTGTCGGTCAATCGTTGTGCTATTTGGTGCATTTTATTCCATTATTGCGCCATGAATTTGACCGAATCCAGGCATCGAAAATTGGGCGGCAAAGAACATCAATTGACCGGCCAAATCCTTACTTACGCTGTACATGGACTTCTCAACTTGATAGGACATAAAGATGCAAACGTACAAAATTTTGTCGGATTTGGATTTAAGCAGGAACCCTTTGAAATTAATGGCAACGGCAATTGAAGCTGTTGAAGGGACCGTCCTTAGTAAGGCGGCAGGAGACTTGGTCTCTCCAACTCGCCATTCAGTGAATTTTGGCGATAAGGGTTCGTTGGTTTTTACAATCGGTGGACAATTGTCTGAGCCATCTATTGCAGGGTTCAGGGTTTACGATACCTTTCGTGGGGAATATTCCAATCGTGATCAATTAGTCACAGTCTATGATAGCACCACTGGCGCTCTTAAGGGCGTCTGTATTGGCAATCGCCTAGGTGCGATCCGAACCGGAGCTATCGGTGGCCTTGCGATTAGACTGCTCTCTAGGGAATCATCAACTTCGCTTGGCGTTGTGGGTTCTGGCCTTCAGGCTATGACCCAAATACATGCCGCGATGTCTGTAAGGAAAATCACGCAGATATCTATTTATAACCGTACGGAACAAACTAGGAATTCGTTTGCGAAAGAAATGAGTGAACAACTTGGAGTTGAAGTAGTCCCGGTCGAATCAGCAAAAAAGGCAGTTCACGAAAAAGATATTGTGATTGCGGCGACGACAAGTTCCGTTCCGGTTTTTGACTCTGCATGGATTTCACCGGGAACACACATAAATACGGTCGGCCCTAAGTTTAAGGATGCCCATGAGCTTGATCCAAAATGCGCTGACCTATGTGAGACGATTGCGACTGACTCGATGGCGCAAGTCGAGGGTTATTCTAAGCCTTTTTTCCTGGCGGGCAGTAAAGAGCTTGAACGAATGGTTGAGCTAAGCGATCTTCTCGCGGCCCCTCAACGATTTCGCCGTTCCGAAAACGGTATCACATTATTTTGTTCGGTAGGGCTTTCTGGAACCGAAGTGGCGGTTGCAAATGCAATTTTCGAAACCCGCGATTGACCACTTTAATCTGGGAGAAATTTCTGCCTCTAAAGGCGATACTTTTAGACCGGTAGGAGGAGTGCTCCCGCGACCAGCTCACGCCTGCGATTCAATCCAGCGAACAGGTACCAACCAAGTGACATTAGAACACCTGCCTGAGAACTTTCATATTCAACCATTCGCAATCGTAGATGATTTGAGACTCTGGAAAAATAAAAACAAGTTCGAGAAAATAAAGAATCTGATCAACCGCTGTGCTATCTGAAGCATTTTTCCTCAGTATCGCTCAATGAAACCGACCAAATCGTCACCCGCAAAATCGATCAACAAGGAATATTGATTGGGCGGCCAAAAATCTCGCAGTCCTGACTTTTAAATTGAAATACTTGTCGAATTATTGTAGACGGAGTGATGTTAAAAATTCTGAGCTATTTAACACCAATCGTTCTCTTGCTTATTGGCCTTGTGTTTATGGCACTCGCGTCACTAGTCCAAAAGGTTGGAGTTCCCCAATGGCTGACTCTTCTTTTAATCTTTGCTATTTTCAATTTTGCAATCGCCTATTATTTCGGGATGACGGATCGAATGTGGTCTGCGTGGGCTCCTCGCAAAATCTACCAGTTGGCACCAGGCCTTATCCTAGGATTACTCCCTATCGGAATCTCAATACTTGCAAGCTTTTGGAAGGGTGATGCTGTTTCATTTTCTTGGGAAAAAATCACTTTTAGTGGCATGATGATAACTCTGGCGATTGTTTCATGGGAAGAACTTTGGTTTCGAGGAATGGCGCTGGAGTTGGGGGCTCTAAAATTTTCTATATTGGGAGCGGCGGTCATATTTGGTGGCATATTTCTCGCTCTGCATGCACTTAACCCGGAAATCCATTTGCTCCGTGAGGGCTTAGAATTGTTTTTGGCTGGATACACTCTATGTGCTTGTTATTTCTATTTTGGAAGTATTTGGGCACCCATTGGAATGCACTTTGCTAACAACTTTACTGAAGCTTTGTTGAAAGAAAACAAAGCTCCCCCAATAGAAGAGCATAAAATTATTTATGTGGTGGTACTTGCGCTTGTTGCTCTAGTACTGACCGTAGCAATTTTTAGAAGTACTCTAAAGAGTGGATCTTAATTCAAGCCATTTCGACCGAAATTTCGTTCATTGGAAAAACCATTTGGCCTATGCAAATACGCCTATATCTCCCATCGTTAACAAGTGTTTTTGATCAGCCCCCTCCCTCACATTTTTCTCCAAGGCGGCTCCCGTACTTTTTTTTCCGATCCTGCAACAGCTCTACAAATGTTTCGCACTTGATCTCTTTGCCTTCAATTTCAAATCTATTGCCGCAATTATTGTCGCCTCCGCAACTCCTACTTGCGCGAAAACCAACGATTTCTGGCTTTTTCCCCCTCAGTGAATAAGAGCATACGGACCATCCGTCCTTACAAGGATTACAAGGGATGTTGTACTTGGCGCTTCTGCAAAGCTCCAATTTGCTATCTGTAAACCAATTCTCGCCCGCCATAGCTGGTAATGTAGCGAAACCAATAAACAAGGCTGTTCCGGAATATTTCAAGAAGTTCATCCCCGAATTTTAGATTTGAAATTATACCGTGTCTAGAAATCTAATGATTCCGCGACAGCCTGCGTATTTTTGAGCACTGACCTCAAATCCAAGAGGCCCCGGATATTTTGTGAGAAGCCCCTGTCATTTTGGTCTTAAGGTGTCAGCCGAAGCTTTTTCGCTTCCTGAAAGTAGTTCGAAATAGCATCCACAGACTTGCCGTAGTGCTCAGCAAGCTGCTTTCGCGACCAACCCTCGACCCAGCGCAGTTTTGCCAGCTCCGCGAGGTTTAAACTTGGCTCCCGCCACTGCATTGGATACATTATAGTCCAACAAAGTGGTTCGCTGATCCTGTGATGGCGGGCACCATCCATAGTACTGAACGGTTACCAGATTTCCGACTGCACAACTGCAGGATCAAAGACGCATTTAATTCCTATTATAGTAAACCTTTAAATCCACACGGCGATTGGTCAAACGGCCCGCAGCGGTCTTGTTCGTCGCGATGGGGCGCGCCTCGCCAAAGCCAATCGCTGAGATTTTTTCGTCCGGTAAATCCAGAAAGCGCATCAAATATCGCTTTACTGCTTGCGCCCGTTTCTCACTCAAAATCTCATTGTATTCGTCGCTGCCTTTATTGTCTGTGTGACCCTCGACAATAATCAAGCTCACGGTCTTCTTTCTAAAAACATTTACGATTCGTGCGACTTCTTTTTTTGACGACTCAACGAGAATATCGGTGTCGAAAATAAAATTGAGATTCTTGATGTGAATGGTTTCATTTGGACTCGGTGGAGTTTTAACATAGACGTAGGCGCTCTTCGATGTGCCTCGTGAATCCGTGACTTGAATCTGCGCTGTCTCCGGCTGGAGTGGCGCGCGGTAGTAAAATTCTTTATTACTCAATCGCCCGGATCCGGTCATGACACTGAGCCGGTAGGGCATTTCCCCTCCCTGGACCTTAAAGCGAACAACGGTACCCTCCCAAACTGTCGACTCCTCCGGAGTCAGAGAGAGCGGCGAAGACGCGGTGGCCGCCGCCTCGTCGTTCTCGGCTTCTTCAGATGCAGCACCGGACGCGGGAGCCGTCACCGGCGGCGGGGTCTCGCGATCCTTATTGGAACTCCAACCGGGGTTGAAGTAATAAACTAATCCGGCAAACACGCGATAGCGGGGCGACTGGGTGTCGATTCCAGGTTCAATGGTACCGCCCCAATCCAAATTCAAATTGCGCCGCAACCGGTGTTTCAGTCCCAATAAAATATCCATGCTCGATGCATCTTGGGTTCTTTTGTACGGTGCCTTGTCGACCGGAAGGCTGAAAATTCCCTCGAGCACCCAACGGCTCTTCTCAAAAATCGGCCCTGAACGCCCGAGCGAAAAAGTCACTTGGTCGTTCAGGGGAAACATGTGTGCATCGAGAGGTATCTCGCTCGGATCTCTCCAGCGGTATCCCACGTTGAATCCGTAATTCACCTTCCCACGGGCGTTGAACGTTTTCGCGAATTCCAAATTGTAGATATTCGACGTCGTGACACCCGTGTAAGGGCTATTCGTCGCATTGATGATATCGATGCTCGCAATCACTGCAAACTGATAGGGTCCGTTGCCAAGAGACCACTTCATCCCGGGCCGGTAGGTATGAACGCCCGTGCTGACATCAACATGCTCCGACTGCCCCGCATCTGATTTTTGATACAACAATGTGGGAGCCGCGAAAAACACCGCCAGGTTGTCGGTTAAGGCGTAGGCTATGTTCGTGTCAAATTCGACGAGATGGTGATGGTAGTTGTAGCGATCCTGGGTCGTGAAATCCTTAAACACAACGAGATGATCCCTCGCGTAACTAAAGTGACCTCCGAGCGCGAAGTAACCTTTGTTCAGCGGCCGCGAAGTGTGAACCGTGATGAAATCTAGACCATCGGAGTTCGGCGCGAACGTCTCCATGTCTCCGAGCACGTTTGCCCGTGCGTAATCAAATGAGTTGAGTGCGATGAGACAGAGAAATATTAGACGGAGTGGCAGATTTCGGATTTGGGCCCCCTAGGCGTTATTCCTGAGTATGAGGGAATATCAGGTCCTAAGCAACTGTAGAGGAGACCACATTTCAAATGTCGTGCGGGATTAAAACTCCAGAGGAAACACCGTCGGTGATCCACCTGCGCCGTGCCGATAGGAGGAAGTTGTAGCAGTCGGCAGCGACGGTTACTGATCACGGTATTTACAGCGGATAGGAGTTAGGGCCTATTGGAAAATTTAGACTGAAGTCGCGACGATCGTGGCGCTCATTAGGAGCATAACCAGAGCTGGGACTGATTTCCCAACTGGGTCCTTCACTTTAATGTGCATAGCCAAGGCTCCGAGCATAAGTAGACAAACCAGTACCGCAGCTCCGAGTACAATTGAGTGGATCCATAAGCCGGCAAGTAGCGCGATCGCCGAGCCGATTTTTAACGCCCCAATAAAATAGAGAAACCAACCGGGTAGACCATAGGCTGCAAATTCTTCTTTAAAATTTTTTGCCTGACCACCCCGATACACCGAGGTTTTAGAATAGCGAAGAAGCCAAACATTCAATAAACCTAAAGCCACGATGATCTGTAGAACAGCGGTGAGATTCAATTGTAACTCCTTGCGAAATCGGCATGAGCATGGCTTAACTTCGATGATGCACTTTCTTATTGCCGCAAAACTCATTTCAATCATATCTTTTTTATTTTATGGTTCAAGCTGTATTTTGACGAAAAAGATGAACTTAGAATTTGAGCGCTACAAGTTGTCTCGCTTTAAAATTTTGACTGGTGCTCTGCAAATTTTGGGAAGCCTTGGCTTGATCACCGGATTTTTTATCCCAAGTTTAACGATATATCCCTCTCTGGGCCTGACCACTCTCATGTTTATGGGGGTGATTGTTCGAGTTTCAATCGGGGACTCAATAAAAGAAACGTGTCCAGCAATTTTTTTTTGTATTTTGAATGCTTACATCTTAGTGATGAGTATACACTAGTTTTAAGTCGCCTCGTTTAAAGGAGTAAAATTGATTACAAATTCTAAAAGTCTGAAAAACGAAGATCTCAAAAGGTTTTGGCTTTCGAAAGTATTCATTTTTGTAGCCGCCTTTCTTTCGATGCTGTTTTCGATCTATCTTTTCTATTCAAAGGACACGCAAAACGGGATTTTTGTCGGACTCTGGGTCCCCTCGATTCTCTCTGCTGGAACACTTCTCTTCGCAGGTCACAACCATGGATAACGAAGTCATTCTCGCTTTTGGAATATTTGTGTTTGGAATATTTATGGTCGGGACGTACGTATTTTTCCGCATCAAATTCAATCAATGGGGTGAGCCCGACTAGTCGCGGATTTTGACCTTGGTCTTTTGGCCCCCAGCTCGTCGCCGCCTCCGGGAGCCCATTAAACGCTGGCTCAAATATAGTCGATTCGACCAGTGCTATTAGTTATGAAAAGATTTACTGCCGCCGCCGTTTCCTTCGTGTGCACGACATTCCCAGGCGTAGCGTGATTTGCACGTTTGGGGCAGGCTCGGGAACTTCGACCTCACCGGTTGGCGATAAGTGCCACGGCGAATTGCGCGATTAAGTTGATAGCGACAATTGGTTTCAAAGTCCGCGTACCCCCAACGTTCCATTGCGCGAGAACCACAGTTCATTCCTTGGCCAAAACGGTCTGCGAACACGGATGTGCTGAGAGTCAGCGCGAGCAAAAGCATTAGACTTTTCATATTCCCCCCTCGGGATACATTAGTTGAGCTGCACCTTTAACGCTTTTTGTATGGAATTCAATTCTATATTGATGAAAACTGGATCCTTGCTCTCTGTTGATGAACACGTGGTGGCTGAGAGCGGCATAGGTGCGGGCTGGCAAGTGTAGCCAGCTGTTTTGCGAGGACTACGACACACCTGCGCTCGCGCTCAACTGAGAGCTTGCCAGCGAAGAGCGGAGTTAAGAGAGGCCATCAAAAAAGTCGCCGCGGAGTCGCAGGCGGTGGGACTGATAATGCCATGAAATGAAGTCGTAAAGTCCGCGCCGACCCCGCGCAGTTTTGCCAGCTCCGCGAGGTTAAAACTTGGCTCCCGCCACTGCATCGAGAAGTTTACTGACCAACAGAGTGGTTCGCTGATTCTGTGATGGCGGGCGCCAAATTTATAAGACCTATGCCAAACATGGGTTGGCTCTTTTGAAACTTTGAATTTGCCGAAAGTTTAGAATTAGTCGTCGATCGCGTTATCCACGTGCAAGAGCCATTTATTCCCAACTCGTTTCCAAACGATCGAATACTTTCCGGTACCTGCAGTGCTATCAGAATAACCAAAGGTGTAGTGGCCAATTTCGACGGCCGCATCGTCGCCTAAAAACTCGAGCGATTCGCTTGTGAGTTCAAAGGAATTCCAACCTGCCGCAAAAAATTCTGCGATTGTCGTTTGAATATTAAATCGTCCGCTCGTGGTAGGGACGCCCGTGTATAAAATCGTCGCTTCACGGGTATAATAAGAGGCGTAACAAGAGGCGCTTTGAGTGACAACACATCGTCCTACTTTTTGACCTGCAACAGCGATGGCCATTCGATCTGCTCTATGTGGGTCACTGTTTCCGTTAGCGAAGGCAGACTGGCTGATGGCAAGGCAAAATAACATAACATGTCGAAACTTCAAAATCACCGTGGCCTCCTAAGGTCTTGGTTGGTTCTCAGTCTGCCATGTAAAAACAAAAAGCGACTAAAACTAAATTTTATTTGTGAGAAGTCGTCTCATATCCGGGCACCAACCTTATCTTTTTTTGTGCCAATCGCTAGAAGACGTAATATGTTCAGGTTGATATCTATCCCCAAAATTAAAATTCCCAAAACGGATCACGATTTGCGGATAGGCCAGGGTGGTGGGATTTGTCGCGAGAACCCCCTGCAAAGGCTGCGGTCCTTTCTAATAGGGGAGTTGGTATGAAATCTGTTTTGTTTGCGTTGTTTGCGTTGTTTGCGTTGTTTGCGTTAGGAGGCTCTTCGGCCTTCGCCATTGACTGTTCAATACACATTTTGAGCTGCAATTTGGAGCAAGTGAATTCCAAAGGTGGCCAAGAGGTTGTGGCGACTACCGCCGCTGAATTCATTGGCGTCAATTATGATGAGCCGTCTTTGCCGGCGAATGAGTGTGAGGCGAAAGCGATTTTCTCTAAGGCACAAACGAAATTGGATGTGGACCTTCATGCAACTGTAAAGGACCTACGCGCGTATCTTTTTGCCTTCAGCGAGTACGGTGCGGTCGGTCCCCAACTAGAGATCGAGGTTGTACCCGGCAAGGCCTTCACTCTGTATTATAAATCCAATTCCATGATCTGCCAGGTCCGCTGAACGGCCAACTAAGGCGCAAGGCGGGTCGAGAGCGACACACAATAGTCTTTTTCGAAATTATTCGCCTGACCGTGTACGACTCCGGAACCTTTGATCAAAGCGGCTTTTCGTGAGCGTACATCGGAAATAAAGCGTTTGCTTACACTGCGCAGGCGGAGCGCTAAGATTTGTTTGAGTTTTTCGCTTTCGCTGGCTTTGGGGTTAGATTTTAACCAAGAATTGAAATCTTGTCGAATGGGGGATGAGATTCCTCCGTTTTGAACGGCGACATCAAAAAAGAAAAGATAACTCCGCAGCTCATGCATTTTGAAGGCATAGAACATCTCCATTGCGACCCGGTGAATTTTCTCTGCCTGTCCGACTTGCAGGCTGCGATATGTAGGCGTCACGGCCAGGGCTTTGAGTTGAGTCGACCAGTCCGATTTAAAAGAGCTGCCTTTGTAAATCGTCGAGAGTGCCCAATTCACTGCCAATTGATTTCGTGAGGTCAGCGCCACTTGAATATTTTCGAGTTCAGCGGGCTCAACTCCGATCTCTGCGGCAACGATATTTATGTCATCCAGAGCAGAATATCCGTAGTCCAAGAGATGAATGGTTGCAGGGATCACGACGCCTTTCCACTGACTGAGCATCGTCATCATACTTTTAATGTTTCCAGCAGAGAAAATTCCGCGCATTGTCGGCGCATTTAGCGTGTGCATGTCGACCAACATCGGCTCGAGCGTTCCCTGCCCTAAATTCTGATTCAACAAACCCATGGAGAGCCCTTGACCATCAAAGCTCGTCGAGAGCGTGGCCCAACCTTGGCGTGGTCCTTCAAAGCTACCGCTAACGTTCAATGCCAATGCAAGCGCGGTCTGTTCCCCCGCGCTCAGACTCGAAGACCAGGTGATTCCGCTAAAGTCTAACCCGGAGCACAGGCTAACCTTGGGGAATTTTATGGGCGATGTAGAACTCGTAGGAGGCAGGGGAGGTGTCACGACAACTGGCGTTTTACCGGCGCTGGGATCGGTTCCAAGGCTCTGCCCTGCGAAGGGCTCGGTGTTCGCGTTTGAATGCATTTTAGAGCAGCCCGCGTGCAGCGAGACGATAAGCCCGAGGAGTAGCCTGCGCAAATTGATCATAATGATTTATCGGAAAGGCGCGGCTACAGTGGGAGACGTGTCTTATCTCAGAATGATATTGACCCGAATTTCTAGCCACATAGAAGACTGACTGAGACGGTTGGTTCTAGTAGTTTGCGCAAAACTGTCAATGAATCGTCGTGGGTTCCTCTATGGATTTGAACATCGGCGATCTATAAGCAGGATCCGCTATGTCGACGGATTTAATTGCGTCGCCCAATTCGATCACGGCATGTCCGCCAGGGCTGCGGTAAAAATCGCTCTGCATCAGGTCATCTCGAGCCTGCTTGCATACTTTTATTGAATTCAGAATTGTGTATTTCCCGCCCTCAATGCTCTGTTTGATTTTTCTGCATTTCATGAATCACGCTGCGTTCAACAATATGTTTGCTCATAATTATTTTTGTATATTTTGAAGCTTTGTGAACCGAGTCGTAGCTGCTAGCAGCGTAGGTCCCGATATCCAGGGTTAAGGGCATGGACCAACAGGGGTCGAGCAAAAAAATCTTAAGTGATGAGAAAAAGGACCGACTGCACTGTGCTTCGATCGGCAAAACAACGCCCTTTTGGTTGGCCAGCGCGCTTGCGGAAATTTTGTACTTGGTGACACGCAGAACACCGGACGAATCATCTTTAAAAACATGCAATTCGTAGTTGTCGGTGCCTTTGCCAGCGCGGCGAACCGGCAATACGACCGTATCAAATGAAAAATTAAGCGGCTGAACCAATTTGGAATAGCCACCGGCGACACCGACAAAAAAACTGTTGCCACGAGGCTTTGGAGCCAGCTCACTATTGGGCGATTCGGCCAGCGACTCAAAACAGGGTTTGAGTATCGCGAGCTCGCTGCGGGCCGCATAGGACCGAGTACAGAATAAAAGGAGTGAGAGGGCGAGCCAGCGATTCAACAAAGATCCGAAATCGATTTCATCCAACCGAACTGATCGGGCTCACGGCCATATTGAATGCCCTTAATTAATTTTGCTAGCCACTGACTGAGTTCTCCGGTTTTACCGTTTCCAATCGTCATGGTCTCGGATTTATATCCCAGCTCGCCAATGGGTGCGATAACCGCAGCGGTACCCGTTCCAAACGCCTCGAGAAGAGTCCCCGCTTTGTGCTGTTCGAAAACCTCTTTCAGGGTGAGTTTACGCTCGACCACGGGCTTTTTATAGTGGCGCAAAACCTGAAGTACAGAATCACGCATTCCTCCGGCGAGGATACTGCCGTTGAGTCCAGGAGTGACGACCTCGTTTTTGAAAACAAAAAACGCATTCATTGTTCCGGCCTCTTCGATGCCTTGGCGATCGACGTCGAGCCAGAGCACTTGATCGTAGCCACGTTGCTTAGCCTTTTGCGCGGCTTGCAAACTGGCCGCATAGTTGGCGCCTGCCTTGGTCGCGCCGAGTCCGCCCGGTGCCGCTCGTAGGGCATCATTCTCAATCCAGATGCGCAGCGGTCGGTCGCGCACCGAGTAGTAGGAGCGCACGGGTGAGAGCAAAATATAAAATAAAATCTCGCGCGCCGGTCGCACGCCCAAGAAAGGTTCTGTTCCGATCAACGTCGGGCGGACGTAGAGCGAGCAGGAATCTTCAGGCAAAACCCAGCGTGCGTCGGTTTGAATCAATTTTTGCAGCGCCGAAAGAAACAAATCTTTGGGCGGAGCCTCAAGGCAAAGTCGAGCCGCGCCTTCGCTCATGCGCTCATGGTTAAACTCTGGGCGAAATAGAGCTATGGAGTTGTCCTGTTGCATAAAGGCCTTCATGCCCTCGAATAGTGACTGGCCGTAGTGAAAAACGGACGCCGCAGGATCAAGTGTTAGTTTTCCGTAGGGTTCGATAGTCGATTGGTGCCAGCCGTTGCTCTCTGAGAATTTGCTGAAAAACCAATGATCGGTAAAGTGTCTGCCGAACTCCAAGTCCTGCGGAGCTGGTAACGCCTTACGCGTCGACGCGAGCTGAATTTTGATTTCGTTCATAGGCGCGGAGCATACGTTACCTTGGCTTAGAGCGCAAATCTTTGCGCTATGGAGATGGCGCGGCGACTTAACAGTGCGTCTGACGAATTGGCGGCGGTCGTCGTAACCACCGCTGCGGCGAATTGCTTGAGCAAAGGCGGCGACTGCGCCGCTAAGAGGCGCTCCAAGCTTTTTAGCGCTACGATCTGCGGATAGGCCAGGGTGGTGGGATTGGTCGCCTCACTGTCTGCATCGGCGGAACTTAGAGAGCGTCTGCAGTCCAAGAGACTTAAGCACTGAGGTTCGTTAATCACGTCGACGAAAAACTGCGCATCTTCTAGCGAGGTGATCTCGCGTCCGAGCAAAAAAATCAAAGTCGCACGCGCATTTCGCCACTCTAGTGGAAGGTGTCTGTAACGGGTTCTTAACGCGCTCTTCACCGGCGCGCTTAAATCGCGTAGTTCCGATTTAAAACGTGGGTCACCGTCGTTTTTCGATTCGCTGTCGCGACTCGAGGATCCGCAGAAATACCCAGTACTCAGAGTGCTGAGCAAAACCAACAAGATAATAATTCGCCTATTGAGCATTTGCGATATCCTAAATTTTCATTGTCAAGGTGAGCAGCCTACCATAGGCAAAGAGGTCTCGTGCACTGCCGAAACCGGTCTAAGAAATTATCAATGCTTGCGCAAAAGTTCGACAGCGAGTGCGGCTGTTCTAGTGCGAACTGGATTGACCATTCGCGAGCTTCAGCGTAAGCAAGAGGCACCTTTTTAAGGAGAGCTCAAGATGCTGATTTTCCTATTGATTGCCCAGGCTTTTGCGTCGTCACCGAGTAGCCTTGTGGGTTTTTACCCAGCTGAAATATTGCGCAATGAGATTGTCACATTTAAGCCGATCGCGGGACACCATTTCAGTCTAGAGGCTCCGCAGTCTTGCGGCAGTGGTTCATTGTCCGAAAAATCTCCGCGCGCGCTTAAATGTCAATTCACTCGTTCGGGCGAAACGGTAGCGAATTTAAATGTCTGTGATGATAAAAAAACATTCTGTCGACCTCTGCAGTTGACGGTGAAAGTCATGGATCAAGAGTCCGCGGCTAGCCCAGTGTTGGTTAAGAATCAGACGATCAACAAAGAGCTTCATCGCACTCTGGTCCCGGGTTTTACCGAGGGACATCCTGAAGAGATCATAAAACAAGCGGCCACTCGTGGTCAGCCGGTATTTGTTATGGTCTCGACGGATTGGTGTCCTCCGTGCAATGAGGCCAAAGAGTTTTTATTAAGTTCACCGACGTTTCAGCAGGCTACACAAAATTGGTTTAAGATATATGTCGACGGGGACAGCGTCGAGGCGATGGCTTGGAACAAGGTCGTACCGTATCGTTTTTTTCCAAGTTTTGTACTACTCAATTCTAGAATGCAAGAAATCGCTCGCTACACTGGTGAGCTCCGCCATGGAGAATTCGAGACGTGGGCCAGTGAAGCTTCTGGCTGGGTCGGTGATCCCGTGCAAAGTTTGAAGAGTCGAGTGGTGGCTCGTCGTCAGGGCGGATGGCGGCAGAAGTTAAAAGATCTCTGGTCCGGAGTCAAAGAATCGGAAAAGCATAAACAAGAGGAGCGTCTGCTGAGTTGGGCGTTGGACCAAGATGAGCGCGAGCTGGTAGATCTGCTGATTCAAAACAGTTCATTCCCAAATCTTGAGGCGCGCATTTTAAGGTACCAGATTGAGCAGATCGAACGCGATGAAGCGGCCAGTGGCAAAGATCTTAAGAGCGCGAAGATCGCGACCTATACACGCCTTTTGGCGGTTGCACTTCAAGGGGAGCATTGGGCCGAGAGTCTAAGTGGACTGTGTGAAGTCGACGTGCCGACGTGCAAGCCATTTTTGGAAAATGCGAATGCTCGCGTGCAATTCCTGAGCAAGCGATCGGATTTAAGCGAGGCCGAAAAAGAGAGCCTGCTCGGCGACGAGTATTACTATCTTGCCGAAGCTTTCTCAGCGACTGGCGATAAACTGGCCACAAAAGATTTCGCGTTGAAATGCGTGGATCATTTCTCAGCGATGAAAAAGCGAAGTTTTTTAAAAATATCACGTGCCGGACATCAGGGAATGATTGCTTGTTTGGAGCAAGCTGAGTCGTATAAAAAAGAAGAAGAGACCTTGAAATCCTTGATAGAAGCCTATCCTACGGAGCCTACGTTTTTATCGCGCATGGCACGAATGTATCGTAAACAAAAAAAGTTTGCACAGGCTTTGCCGTGGATCGAGCGCGCAGAGGCAGTCGCGTATGGCTACAATTGGATCAATTTAGAAATTATGAAGGCTGATACTTATTTGGAGCTAAAAAAATCCGCAGAAGCCGGCGGAGTTTTGCGCGAGGCCTTGGCCCAGCTTACTCTTGACTCAAGTCTTGCAAGCCGCAACCAAAGTCTGGTCGGGAAGCTGCGCGGTCTGCAGGCCAGGGTCAGCGAGAGTCAAGAAAAGTAAATATCTAGGCCAGGTCTCATCCAGCTAAGTCTGCGAATTCCCGATAAATATATGTGTACATATAGATGGGAATTCGAAGCTTGCAGAGTCAGAACCGTACAGATCGAATCTTAATTGCCATCGCTCTTGCCATTCTTTTATTGGCAGGAAGCCTTTTTTATTTCGACAACTGGATGTGGGGAAATCGTCGTAGTCGCGGCGAGCGCATTGGTGTTCTTGCCAATAAGACCGGCGATGTGCGCATGAAATTCGAAGGCGATTTGAAGTGGCAAAAGGCCGCGCGTGGACAAGATCTTGTGTATAACGATTCCATCTACTCGGGTTCCGATTCGCAAGCCAATCTCGCGCTCGGAGAGTCCGAAATGACCGTCACCGAGAACACACTGGTGGTGTTACGGCGTGATGATCAAGTGAATTTCATGAACTTGTCTTACGGCAAACTTTTTGGCCGACTGGCTAAAAACCAAAAGCTGATGATCGATACCGGCAATGGCAAGGTCATCGAACTGAACACCTCTGGTCGTGCACAGATCACCGTAAAAAAGAACGGCGACAAGACGGAGCTGCAAGTCACTTCGGGAACTGCGGAAGTCACGATCGATGGCAAAAAACAAACGCTGGATAAGACTTCGAAAGTCACAGTCGATAAAGCTCAGCCGACGAAGGTTGAGAAAATCGGTTTGCAGGCGCTTAAGCCGCTACGTGAAGAGGTGATCTACTCTGAAAATCCAACGCGTGTGGGATTTCAGTGGCGCTACGGAAGCGACCGTGCGCCCGCGGCAACGGAAGACTTTAAGCTCGAATTTTCATCGACTTCCGACTTCGAAAAACTTCATGCGAGCAAAGATGTCAAAGGGAAGCTCGATACCTCGCTCGCGGTGACTGAATCACTGAACCTCTACTACCGAGTGCGTGGCCCGCGCGGTGAAGTCTCGCAAGTGGAGCGAGTCAATTTCGTGCGGGTGCGCAAGCCTGTGATTGTCAAGCCGCTGCCTCAGGCCAAGATCATTACGCCGAAGGGCGAAAATGGCATTGTCGCGATCGAATTCCGGCGTCCTGAGCATGCATCGGTTCTGTACCAGGTGGCGCGAGATGCCGACTTTAAAGAAGTTCTAGCCAATGAAGACACCAAAGAGTTGCTGGCGCGCAAAGAGCTTCCGGTGGGCCACTACTTCTTGCGGGCAAGAGCAGATATGGGGCGTGATCATCTCACGGCGTGGACCGATACGGTGCCCTTTGATGTCGAAAACAAAATCGAGATGCTCAAGGCCACTGAAACTCCGAATTCAAGAAAATATTTAATTCCCAATGAAGTCTATCCTCCGGCGATGTATTTGGCGTCGCCTGCCAAGGTTCGAGAGTTCCTGGATCAAAAGGGCTTGCTAAACGATTTCTTCCCTTTCCCGGCCGAGAGTTTTGATCAAGTGAATTTGCATTTTGAAAGTGGGCATAAGGAAGATTTGAGTCAGAACAATACGGCTTGGCCGAAAATTAAATTGCAGCCGGGTCGCTACATTTATAAATACCAAACTGCGAAGCAGGGGTTCCTACCGACACCTTGGTCGGAACCGCGAAAGTTCGAGATTGCGATGGAGCCTCCGCGTCGCATCGGCTACGTCAAATATGGAGAGCCGGACCAAAAGGGTGAGCGCGAGGTGAGTTGGGATATCACTCCGATTCTATTTGCGCGATCTTATGACGTGCAAATAGCGCGCAGTCCGAACTTTGACAGCGCTATTGAGTTCAAAGTTACAAACACGAATCCGAAAGCCACAGTTTTCTCTGGCGACAACTATTGGCGTGCGCGTGCCCGCGACGGTCAAGGTCATCTGATCAGTGAGTATTCATCGCCGCAGAAATTGCCACAGCAGCCGGTGCAGACGCTTGCCGAAAATCGCAAACCTCAATCTACCGAAAAATCGACGACCCGTGTGGAGCGCATTCGCGAGGAACCCTTTGTTAAAAGTGGCTGGTGGGCTTGGCTCGGCGCCGGCGAAAACTATGTCGACTATCGGCAATCGGTGGGTGGCCGCGGGACACTTTCTGACAAGCACTCGAAGGGACCAAGTCAGTACTTAGAGACCGGCTATATCGGTGGCAATGGTTGGGGCGCGGTCGTCTCGGCAAAGCACACTCCCGGCGAGGTCAATATTGACTCCGACGACGGAACCCAATTCCGCAGCGGTTACAACTGGACGACGGTTTCTGTCGAGGGAATTTTACGTAAAATCTCGGATTTCAAATTGGCTGATCGACCCATTGTTTACGGAATGCGCGTCGGTATTCAACAGCACCAAACGCCGTTCCTTTTCCTTGATGGCAATGGTTTACTTGAGTTGAAGAGCAATCAAATGACCACGGCGTCGGCCGGTCTGCTCGCCGAATGGAATCGCCGTCGCTGGACGTACTATTGGTTGATGCGCTATCAGCTGCCACTGTCGACCAAAGCGAGCGGCTCGGACAATTTCTCAGTCACACCCGTATTCGCTTTCGACGGATCGATCGGCACAAGCTATAATCTGACTCAGCAATTCAAGGCCGGACTCTTCTGGTACGGTCAGTGGCATCAATACAACTTCGTTTACTCCGACACCACGCAAACGAATCGTGGGTTTCAGTCGCTGTTCTACTCCAACCTCGATTTCCGGCTCGGCTTCGA
>JAYVPG010000073.1:0-22938 GCA_043757545.1 Pseudobdellovibrionaceae bacterium | reverse complement strand
GCGTCATCGACGCTCGCTTCTCAAAGAAAGTTGTTGTCAGAGTGCGTAACAATCCCTAGCCTTAAATCAGGGAGCATGGAAGTTCCTAAATCGACTTCGGTTTAACATCCTGTTGGGGATTAAAGATGGCAAAGGACGCCAAATCAAATGCCCGGATAATTGCTGGGCTCGACATCGGTACGACAAAAGTCGCCTGTGCGATAGGCCGGTTTGAAAACGGGCGACTCGATATCATCGGGGTTGGAACCGCACCCAATACGGGAATGCGCCACGGAGTCGTGGTCAATATCGATTCCACAAGTGAAGCCATCACCAAAGCAAAAGACGAAGCCGAGCTCATGGCGGGCATTCGCATCGATGGCGTTTGGCTCGCGGTCGGTGGACAACATATTCAGAGTTTTGCTTCTGGCGGAATGGTCGCCGTACGTCACAAAGAAGTGGGACAAGAGGACATTGATCGCGTGATCGAGGCTGCGAAAGCGGTCGCGATCCCCCAAGATCGACAGGTCTTGCACGTTCTGCCGCAAGATTATAAAATCGACGGTCAAGTGGGAATCTACGATCCCATTGGCATGTCGGGTGTTCGCTTAGAAGCCAGCGTGTTTATCATCACGGGCAGCACCTCGGTGATCCAAAATGCCGTGAAATGTACGCAAAAAGCCGGAATTCGAGTCGATGGCTTGGTTCTTCAGCAATTGGCTTCGGCAATGGCTGTACTTAGTCCCGATGAAAAGAATCTGGGTGTTTGCGTGGCCGACATCGGTGGCGGCACTTGCGATTTGATCACTTTCTTTCAAGGCAGTGTGATCCACACAGGTTTACTCGCAGTGGGCGGCTTGAATTTCACCCACGATGTCGCGATTGGCCTAAAGACCACGCAAACTCATGCGGAGTCTCTCAAGCGTAAGTTCGGCTGCGCTTTACCAGAGATGGTAGGCGAAGACGAAGCCATCGAAGTCGAAAGCGTTGGCGGCCGTAAGCCGCGAACACTGATGCGCCGGGATCTTTGCGAAGTGATCGAGGCTCGGGCTGAAGAAACCTTGGAATTGATCCATAGCGCCTTAGCTGAAAAAGGCCTGTTGACCAAATTGGGCAGTGGAGTTGTGCTCACAGGTGGGGCAAGTCTGTTGCACGGTTTGGTTGAGATGGGTGATTTTATTCTCGATGTGCCGGTGCGCCGAGGTTGGTCGGATAAAGTGGGCGGCTTGGTGGACGTTGTTCGCCAGCCCTCATGTGCGACAGTGGTCGGTGTTATGATGTACGGATTGTCACAGGAAAAAGAGCGCAGTTTAGTCGCGGATGTTAAATCTGGCGAGTGGACCAAGCGCATGAAGAACTTGTTGGGAATGTAGAGGGGGATCCATGTTCGAGCTCGAAGAAAATACAAATTTTGGTGCAAGCATAAAAGTGATCGGTATTGGTGGCGGTGGCGGAAACGCAGTGCAAACCATGATCGAGGGTGGCCTAACCGGTGTGCAGTTTGTTGCCGCCAACACAGATCGCCAAGCACTCGCTGCAAATAAGGCCGAAGGCAAAATTCAACTAGGACGCGAGCTGACCAAGGGACTCGGCGCAGGCGCCAATCCTGAAATCGGTCGCCGAGCGGCGATTGAATCTTACAATGACATTGTGGCCTCACTAGAAGGCTCGGACATGGTTTTCGTCACGGCTGGCATGGGCGGCGGAACGGGAACTGGCGGAGCACCGGTGGTTGCAAAAATCGCTAAGGAACTTGGCGCACTTACGATTGGTGTAGTGACTCGTCCGTTTATCTTCGAAGGTAAAAAGCGTCGCAAGCACGCCGACGATGGGATTCGTGAACTGCAAGAGAGTGTGGATACTCTGATCGTAATCCCCAATCAAAAACTCTTGGCTGTGGCCAGTGAACGCACTCCGCTGCTAGAGACTTTCCGCAAAGCGGATCAAGTTTTGCTCCACGCGGTCAAAGGGATTTCAGATCTGATCAATATTCGCGGGCTGATCAACTTGGATTTTGCGGATATTCGCACGGTGATGCAGGCCAAAGGCATGGCGATCATGGGCTCGGGAATGGCCAGCGGTGAAAATCGCGCCATCGAAGCTGCGACCCAGGCGATTTCTTCTCCGTTGCTCGAAAACATCTGCATCGACGGCGCGACGGGAATCATCATCAATGTGACCGGCGGTCCGGATCTGACACTTTGGGAGGTCAATGAGGCCTCGACTCTGATCACCGAAGCCGCTCATCCCGATGCTGAAATTATTTTTGGTGCGGTGATTGATGAAAACATGGGCGACAACGTCAGCGTAACTGTCATTGCCACGGGCTTTGGCACCGGCGCAGCGAAATATGCAACGGATCAGGTCAATAAGTTACATGCGATGACTGAAACCCAATTGATGGATGCGGGCATGAGCCGCCTTACTCAAAGCATCAGTCAAAATCAGATGACCAGTGAGAATGTCTCAAGCACGATGGCGACTCAGACTTTTGAGACCATCAATTTGAGTATCGAAGAAACCGTCGAGACTTTGCCGCCGACACCACAAAGAGTGCACTCGCAACCTTTGCATCAAGTTCAGCCGGCACAGCCGCAGATGCAATTTACAACGAATCGCGATAAGGCTCTTCCCCGTGAGGCTCTTTTAGCCAAAGCTCGCGCTTATCGGGATGCCCAAGTGAATCGCGACACCACTCAACCCGAGCAACTTTCGATGTTGATGGACGAGGCTTCGCCGGCGCGTCTGACCCCAGAGCCCTCACGTTCGCCTTTTGAAAGCGAATCTTTGGAAGTTCCTTCCTATTTGCGTCGAAAACGTGGATTGGGAGCTGATAACAAAGAGGGATTGGACTAGTCTAAGGGCTCTGTGATCAGAGCCCTTTTTGTTTCCGATATTCATATCTCATCTAATGAAGACCCAAAGTGTCTTCTCTTCGAGCAGTTTCTGGATCGTTGCTTGATTCTTCCGGCCACGGACATATTTCTAGTTGGCGATATCTTTGATTTTTGGATTGCGGATCGTCCATTTCTCATTCGCACCTACGGTCGAGTGATCGAGAAGATCGTTCAACTGAAAGCCGCTGGAATTCGCCTGCATTATTTTGAGGGGAATCACGATCTCGATCTTCGTGGGTTTTGGCAAGGGCGACTGGGCGTCGAAGTCCATTCGCAAGCTGAGTTTTTTAAAATCGGATCATTCAATGTTCGGGTTGAGCATGGCGACCAAATGGATCCTGAGGATTCAGGTTATCTATTCCTACGTTGGCTACTACGGACTCAGCCGATGGTCGCACTTGGCCGAAAGTTGCCTGAGTTTTTGATTCGTTGGCTCGGTCGGCGTGCCAGCTTAACGAGTCGTGCATATACCACGCAAGTTAAGGTTGCCAGCGATGAGACCGCAAGGCTTAAGATCCGGACCCATGCCAAGAGAATCTATGCAGCAAAAGCATTCGATATTTTGGTTTCCGGGCATGTCCATGTGAGCGACAATTTTGTTCACAACTCGGATTCCGGTACATTCCGTAGTGTTAATTTGGGAACGTGGCTCAAGCAACCCGTAGTCTTTGAAATCACCGAATCGATCGCGGCCTTAAAAACATTGGATTCATTTCTTCAAGGCAAATAGACGAGCTATTTCGATTCAGCAAGTAGTTGTCGTGCGTGTTCTAAGCTGGTTTGGGAAATTTTTTCTCCCGAAATCAAGCGCGCAATCTCTTGGACGCGATCGGGCTTAGCCAGTTCCGTCACGGTCATGCGAATGCCGCCGCCCTTTTGCGCGATCTTTTCGATCAAGAAATGTTGATCGGCAAAACTTGCGACTTGCGGTAAGTGGGTCACACAAATTAACTGCTGACCTTTTGAAATCGTCTTCAATTTTTTACCGACTTTCTCGGCGGTTTGGCCACTGACGCCGGTGTCGACTTCATCAAAGAGATAGGTGCGTGGTCGGTCATTTGAGCCGATGACTCGTTTGAGTGCGAGTAAAATTCGACTGAGTTCACCGCCGCTGGCAATTTTAGAAATCGGTTTAGGTTCATCTTTTTTAGATACTTGTATCATAAACTCAACGTCGCTTTGACCAGTGGGAACAAGGTCTTTGAGCAGAATCACGTTGATGCCAAAGGTGACGCCCTTCATATTCAAATCGAGCAACTCATCATTCACACCTTTTTCAAGAAGATGCGCGCCATTGCGCCGGCGATTGTGCAAATCGTGGGCGAGCGTGCCCAGGTGTTTTTCAAGTCGAGTTTTCTCGATCGTGAGTCCACGCAGGTTTTCTTCGAAGCTTTCGAGCGAATCGATTTCTTCGACCATATCTTTGTGGGCTTGCAATATCTGATCGACGCTCTCGCCAAATTTTTTCTGCAACTTGCGTAAGCTGCTCAGTCGCTCTTCGAGTCGGCTCAATTCTCCAGGGTCGACTTCTAGGCGCTTGCCATACTCACGAAGTTCGAAAATCGCATCTTCGAGCAAAGTCTTTGCTTGTCCTAACGACGCAACCTTTAAATTCAGTTCTGGATCCAGGGCACTGAGCTCGGCTCCACGCTGCAAAACTTGGTGCAAAGCCACCATCACCGCATCGTCATTGGAATAAAGTGACGCCACACTGTTGCTTACAAACTCAATCAGGCGGGTCGAATGGCGCATACGTGAGACCGTATTCTCCAGCTCCTCGTCTTCGCCCGAATGAAGCCCGAGAGATTCAATCTCGTCGCGTTGAAAGCGCAGAAAATCCAAGCGTTGCTCGCGTGTCCGCGAAGCCTCTTCAAGTTT
Organism: Pseudobdellovibrionaceae bacterium; assembly: GCA_043757545.1. GTDB lineage: Bacteria > Bdellovibrionota > Bdellovibrionia > Bdellovibrionales > UBA1609 > JALHOQ01. The sequence continues at coordinate 18,184 of JAYVPG010000073.1, read as the reverse complement.
TACGATCTCTTGGTCAATCTCGCGTAGCTTTTCAAATTGCTTTTCGAAATCCGCGCGCAAAGTCCAAGTTCCAGAATATAGGTCGAGCATCTCAAGATGATAAGTCTTTGATTGCAAATGGCGATTGTCATGTTGACCAGTCATCTCGATCAATGGAGTTTGCCGGCCGGTCAGGGTGATCAGCGGCGCCACAATATTGCGCAACGACGAAAGCGGACTTAAAGCGCCATTCAAATACACTTTGCCTTTTCCCTGAGTGGAAATCATGCGGCGGACGACGAGAGTTTGATCGCCGGCCTCCAGGCCAATGTCCTCCATGGACTGCAGCACGTCCGGGCGATCGGACAAATCAAAGTATCCTTCGATAATGGCTGTATCCACTCCACTGCGCACAATGTCCGGCTCGGCCTTTTCACCCATCATCAAGCTTAAGCTTTTGAGTAAAATGGATTTACCCGCGCCCGTTTCGCCACTTAAAATATTCAGACCGGGTCCGAAAGTGAGTGAGAGATTTTCAATAATCGCAAAGTTTTTAACTTTTAACTCGATCAGCATTAGGCTCTCTCCCCGAATTTGAGTTTGTCTTTCAATAGACTGAAAAAATTGTGCCCGACCTTACGTAAAAACAAATGATCACTGCTGTGGCGCTCTACCCAAACTTCGTCGTTCGGTCCGATTTTCGCCTTTTTTATTCCGTCCACTGTCAACATCGCGCGCTGAGCCTGTCCGAGAATCGAAAACTGAATCTTGCGCTTGTCCGGGAAAATAAACGGCCGGCTGGTCAAACTGTGCGGACAAATTGGCGTCACCACCAGAGCGTCGACTTCGGGATGCAGAATCGGTCCGCCGGCCGCCAAGTTATAGGCCGTCGAACCCGTCGGCGTCGCCACAATTAAACCATCGGCCTTGACTGCGGTAATGGGAAGTCGATCGACGGTAATAGAAAGATGGATCAGGTGACTCCGGCTGCCACGCTCAATGACTAAATCATTGAGTGCTGAGAATTCATGGCGAACTTTGCCGGAGTTGCGGACCTGCACGCGTATCATCGAGCGCCGTTTAATTTCGAGCTCACCGTCAAGCGCCAGTTGTAGCATTGAGAAAAGATCTTGCGAACGAGTGACGGTCAAAAAGCCAAGACTCCCCATATTCACGCCCAAAACCGGAACCCGCGCGCCATCGAGCATGCGTACAGCCTCTAGGTAAGTGCCGTCCCCACCAAGAACGCAAACCAGATCGATGGCATTCGGAGATTTCAATTTTTTCACTCGCGGAGAAATTTTCTGCATCGACGGCGAGAACACTTGAATTTTACGTTGCTGCAGCCACTGCGCCAGTTCGCGCGCGAGCGCCAGTGCCGGCGGAGAATTGCGCCGGTAAACAATGGCTATTTTACGCACCTTCTTGCGAAAATGCTGAACCGAGGGACTGGACATGTGCACCCCTAATTAAAGCAAACCATCTCGTCGTAGCAGCGCCTCTGGGTCGGGCGCGCGTCCGCGGAACTGCTCATACAGCCGCATCGGATGTTCACTTCCCCCCTTGGACAAAATAAATTCCTCAAACTTCGCCGCGGCTTCACGGTCAAATATTCCGCGTTCACGGAAAAGCTCAAAAGCATCGGCGTCGAGTGCCTCGGCCCATTTGTAGCTGTAATAGCCCGAGGCATAGCCCCCGCCGAAAATATGCGCAAAGCTGGTCGAGATGCTGCTCCCTTCGACTTGCGGAAGCAGGCGGCAGGATTCGGTGGCCTCATTCTCAAACGCCGCCACGCTCTGCTGCGGGCGCGGAGGATTCAGATACCAGGCCATATCGAGCAGCGCGAAATTAATTTGCCGAACCGCCATGTAGCCCACCAGAAACTTCTGTGAGCGTTTGAGCTTTTCGATCAGGTCCATGGGAATCAATTCGCCAGTCTTATAGTGATGCGCGAAGAGCTTCAGTGACTCTTCTTCCTCGGCCCAGTTTTCAAAAATCTGCGATGGGAGCTCAACAAAATCCAAATACACATTGGTGCCGGCAAGACTGCGATACTCGACTTGCGAAAGCAGACTGTGCAAAGCGTGGCCGAATTCATGAAACAGAGTGCTCACTTCATCAAAGGTCAGTAGCGAGGGTTGATCCGCGGTGGGCTTGGTGAAATTGCACACGATACTCACATGCGGGCGAACTTTCTTGCCGCGGAAAACTCCCTGCTCGTAGAAGTTGGTCATCCACGCACCTTGCGACTTGCTCGCGCGCGGGAAAAAATCGGTGTAGAAAAGTCCGACGAAGGTTTTATCCACACCCTCTTTGTAGACCTCGAAGACTTGCACGTCGTCGTGATAGACCGGATATTCGTTGCTCTCGCGAAAGGTCAAGCCGAACAGTCGACGAGCGTGTTCAAAGACTCCTGCCAGAACATTTTCCAGTTTGAAATATGGACGCAGGCTTTCTTCATCGAAGGCGTATTTTTTCTCTTTCAGTTTCTCGGCGTAGTAAGCGAAGTCCCAGACCATGATCGGCTCAGGTCCGTTGAGCTGGGTCGCGAACTCCTGCACTTCTTGCACTTCTTTGATCGCGACAGGCCGAGCGGCTTTTAAAATTTTATCTAAGAAGGTGAGAACTTGCTCCGGAGTCTCTGCCATGCGCAAAAGCAAAGCATAGTGCGCGTAGGATTTAAAGCCGAGCATCTCAGATTTTTCCATCGCCAGTGTGACGATTTCACGCACCACATGTTGATTGCCGAACGGACCGCTGACCGAGCGGGTCTGATGGGCGCGCACCATTTTTTCGCGAAGCGCGCGGTTGTTGGCAAACTTCACAAAGGGCTGGAAGGACGGTTGCTGAAGAGTGAACAGCCAGCGATCTGGTTTGCCTTTTTCTTGCGCGGCTTCTTTGGCCATCGCCTTTTGTGTCGCGGGCAGACCTTGCAGGTCATTTTCGTCGGTGATCCACAATTCAAAATCGTTTGTCGCTTGCAGTACGTTGTCGCGAAACTTCGGATTCAGCTGCGCCATGCGCTCATCGATGGCGCGCAGCCGAGTCTTCTTCTCGTCGCTCAATCCGGCGCCACTGCGTTCGAAGTCGCGATATACTTTTTCAACTAAACGGAGCTGCTCCTTATTGAGCGTCAGGCTCTGGCGTTTGCCGTAGACCTCAGAGACGCGTGCGAAGACGACGGAGTCGAGTAAGATATCATTGGCAAAGGCTGCGACCCGCGGACCGAGCTCCATCGACAGCTTTTGCATGGCTTCGTTGGAATTGGCGGTGAGCAAGTTTTGGAACAAGGTGAAGACAAACTCCATCTCTTCGGTGCAGCTTTCAAGTCCACGCAGAGTATTGTCGAACGAGGCCGGCTTGGCTTTGATCTCCGCAAGAACCTTATGGCCTTTGCGAATGGCCTGTTCGAGCGCGTCCGGAAAATGCTCAGGCTTGAGTTCATGGAAGGGAACGGCGGAATTCTTAAGTGTTGAGGGCTCGAGCAAAGGGTTCATGATCTTTTCGTATCACACCCACCCACAAAAGCAAAACCCCTAGAGTTTCCTCTAGGGGTCACTTGAGATCTCTCTGGCCGGTGCTTTAGAAGCAGAGTGCGCCGGAGAAGCCTTCGAAGCTGACAGCGACCGCTTTGTTACATCCGCCACCATTATTTTGGTAGGGCGGGTACTGCCAGTATTGGTCGTAGTTATTGTAATACTGAGTGCCGGAAGCGTACTGGTTCGCAACATCGTATCTCATGCACATATACTGACCGTTCCAGATGATGGGAACGTAGGGGATATGCCACTGCATCTCCAAGTACTCGCATCCAGTCTGATTCGGATTGTTCGGATACGGGTAGCCGTTTGGTCCGCCATTATTGATCGGCTGGCCAGCAATACATGTGATCTGTTGTCCCATCGAATTGACATAGTAGCCAGTCGTTGGGCAGGTCGACGTGTTCGCGGCGTTGTTGCACAGGCGACCTTGTGAGTCCCGGAGTGTACCATCAGCAGAAGCTGTGCAGGTACTTGCAGGGGTCGACGCATTCGGCGCGCTGCTATTACTGGTTTTTCCGCAGGCACTCAAAATCACCATAACGTAGGCGGCAAGTGCGATTGTTTTAAGTCCGTTCAAGGGTTTCATTGAAACTCCCTCCATAAATTATTTAAAAGCCTTCGAGCCAACTGCTCACACAGGTAGCTATTCCAAAGGTTGTGCCAAGCTTGGTAAAATTTATAGGGTCTCTAAAGCGTTTTAAGGGGACCGGTATCGACGCTTTTGGGAAGGGATTGCCCGCTGGAGGGCGTCCCCAGGTGGGGTGTATAACTTATTACCAAGTAATATTATATAGTTAGGATTACACCCAGAATCTTCCAAACAGTGAGGCGCAAAAGCGGCGCCCCCAGGTCGAATATAGGGGATCCCAGTCCGGGGTCCTCGGTCCGCAGTCCGGAGGCCCGGGCCCCGGCCCAGCCTCTGGACCGAGGACCCCGGACTGGGGACAGCCTCTCTCTATATATAATGCTGCGAATAGCCAGTTTCCTTGAACCGATCGGGGTTCTTGAGCATCATTACTTTAGGGGAGGTCGATTATGCGTATGCTTATTCTTTCGATTCTAATGGGGTTTGGTTTACTGGCTGTGGCGTCGTCTCCTTATAAACAGACTTTGACGGTCAAGAAGAACACCTACATGCAGGATGGGACTTTTACCGGAGGCAAGGCGGGTGGGGGTTCCACTCTACTTGGGGTTCGTCGCGCCTTTTCAAAAAAGGCTCAGATTGAGCGGGTGATTGTGGACCTTGGCGATAAGGATGCGAAATCGACGGGGGCTGAGCCCGGCTATTTTCAAGCCAGCGTCGATGCTGAAAACAATCGTGTGGTTTTGGATTTGGCGCAATTGAGAATGAGTGCGGTCTCTGAGCAAAAACTCAAAGAGCTCTTTAAAAAGAGTCCGTTTGTAGCCTCGGCAGAGTTCACTCTGGATCCCGAAGACAAAGCCGGAACTTTGGTTTTAAATCTCAAGCGTCCGATGCAGCTCGAAGTTTTTCAGCTGCTTGATCGCAAGAAATCGGCTCGCGTGGTGATGGATCTGACTCCCGCTCGCACGACAACCCTGGTGAAGAAGGCTAAACGCTGATGCGTTCACGCCCGCCTGTAATCGGGCTACTGCTCTTTTTATTCTCCACGTCGGCTCATGCGCGCGTATTCAATTACAAAGATGCGACGTTGGCGGCGTTTTTGCGCGGGACGGGCGGCTTTTCGCAACTCAATCAAGATGCGTTTGCTGGTTCGGTTGGGAACGCCGAGGTTAAAGACACTACCAATTTTGATTACAGTGGAGAGCTAGGTGCGGTGATCGCGATGTCGCCGGTTTGGCACTTGCGCATAGGTGCAGAGGTGATTCAGCATCGACCAGTTTCCGAGTCCAAGGGATTAGACACGTCAGGCAATGAGTTGTTCAAACTGACATCTTCGGTTTTTGTATTCAATCCGCAAGTGACTTTTGAATACGTCTACGGCGCCGGCACAAGTGTCCGTTACTACGCAGCCGCAGGATTCGGAATGGCCAATGTGACGGTGGTCAATACTTACACGATGACGACAGCCGGTACGAGCGCGTTCGGAGTGGGGAATTTTGATGAGAAGATGGAGTCCAACACCTACTCCGGTCACATCGAGACTGGGTTAGAGACCGTGTTCACGGACAACGTTACATTTATGACCGATGTCGGTTATCGCTATTTGCAAGTGGCGAAGATGAAGTACAAGGGCGATGCAACGACGATTCAATCCCCCACCACAGGAGTCGCAAAAGGTGACACCGTCACCAATCCTGACGGTAGCACTCGCACGCTTAATTTGAGTGGACTATTTGTCGGAGTGGCTTTTCGGTTCTATCTTAATTTTCTTTAGATGGCCGGGTTCGCTAAGTGAGATTTCTACGACTAGCAGCACGTCAAAATGAGGACACGCCCTAATAAAGAGATTCGATCAGGTCCTTATAGCGTTCATCGAGAACTCGACGTTTCACTTTGAGTGAAGGGGTGAGCTCGCCGTTTTCGATCGTGAAGTCTTCATTTAAGATCGCAAAGTTTTTTACGGTTTCAAAACTAGAGAGCTGCGAGTTAATTTGCGCGACGATTTTGCGGACGCGGTCCTGGATTTCGCGCGACTGAGCTTGGGATTTGAAGTCGCGATATTTCCACTTCTGCTCAACGGCTAGGCGTTTGACGAAGGGTTCGTTCAACGTAATTAACGCGACAATATATTTCTTGCGATCACCGTGGATAAGGGCGTGAGAGATCAGCGGATCGAGTTTGAATAGGCTTTCAATTTTCTGTGGAGCGACGTATTTTCCACCGGCGGTTTTGATTAAATCTTTTTTACGGTCGGTGATTCGCAGTAAGCCCTCTTTTGTCCACTCGCCAATGTCGCCCGTGCGAAAGTATCCATTTTCAAAGGCGGCTTCAGTTGCGGCGGGCTCGCCGTAGTAGCCGGTGAAGATCATTCCGCCTTTGACTAAGATTTCGCCGTCACTGGCCATTTTAATATCAACGCCACTGAGGGGGCGGCCGACGGTGCCGAATTCGAAGTCATCGGGAGTATTCACGGTGACGGCGGCCGTGGTTTCAGTCAAACCGTAGCCCTCTAAAACTAAAATTCCGGCTTTGCGGAAAAATTCGGCGATGCGGGGTTCAAGCGGTGCGCCTCCGCTGACCGAAAAACGCAAGCGGCCACCCAGGCCTTCGCGCAAACGTGAGTAGATAAGCAAATCCATCATGATTTGCCGAGGCCACTGCATAAGGCCACTGAGCAAGCTCGCGGTGTCGCCCTCGAGCCAATGAAAAGCATTTTTGCGTATCGGGTTGCTCTGCAGTTCGGTGAGAATGCCCGCGAATATTTTTTCGAAAATTCGCGGGACCCCGATAATCACTGTCGGTTTGGTTTCGCGCAGTCCGTTTTTCATTTTGTCCACGCTCTCGGCGAAATTCAGCGTAAATCCAACATAAGCGTGTAACCAGATTTCGGCGCGGCCGAGCACATGAGCATAGGGCAGAAAACTTAAGGTCGAATCTTGGCTAGAGATTGGGTACGCCTTCAGCAGTCCCTCCATCTCACTCAGAATCTGTTCGTGCGTGAGCATGACGCCTTTTGGATCACCGGTCGTGCCCGAGGTGTAGACCACGGTTGCAAGATTTTCTAGTTTCGTTTTGCCGATTTGTTTTTCGAAGAAATCGGGTTGCTTTGCATACTCGGCAATGCCCTTGTTTAAAAAATCGTCCCAGCCATGCACGGTCGGTGAGGGGTGAAAGTCTTCGTCGGGTTGAATGCACACCACATGTTCAACCGAGCCCGCGGAACGTTTGGCAATACTCTCCCATTTATGCAGTTGAACCATATCTTCGACGAAGAGAACTCGGGGAGTGGCGTTCTTTAGAATAAATTCTGTCTCATCTGCGCGATTGCTTTGATAGATCGGGATTGTGACGGCGCCGAGGCCCATGATTCCAAAGTCGAGGGCCGCCCACTCCCATCGGGTGTTGGACAAAACCGCGACCCGGTCACCATTCTTTATACCGAGCGCTGCAAGACCCAAGGCAACGGCTTCGGCGCGGCGATAGTACTCTGGCCAATTTAAATCGAGCCAAGTTTTGTGTCGCTTAAAGCGCAACGCAACGTCCGTTACTGGACGTTCGCGCGAGATCAGGAAGTGCTGAGTAATTGGTCTACGTTTCACCTTGCATGCGAGGTAGCACGAGTGACCTTAGCTGGTCTACTGATTTGGCAGGTTTGACGGAACTCGTATATTTTTTCGCGGATTCAATTGGATGGCCTGCTTACGATCGACGGGCAAGTTGATGACCATCTCGTCAAACGAGCCTCCGCCTTTGCGCTCGGCGCGAATTCTTAGGGGAGTATTGGCGCTCACGGCAAGTTCACGAATGGGGACCCGGGCTGAGATCACCTTACCGTTGATAGAAATTACGGCATCTTGCGGTGGAAAAACGTCGATATCAAGATAGGCCACGTTCAGTTTTACTAAGTTGGCAGTGAGGCGGTGACCAAGTTCAGTCTTCTTCACGTCGACACCTTTGAAATCCATATAGCCGTACTTGTGCACGGTGATCTTAAAAGGTCGATCGGCCGGGACTGTCACTCGTGCAGGCGTCACAAGTCCGGTGTCTTTGTCGTTTACTAAAATTGCTGCGCCCGAGGGATTGCTGACCACAATTAAACCAGAGGCGACGCTATTGATGTCATCCTCAAGCTTTTGTGCCTGTGGATCGAGATGCGTTGATTTAACGTTAGCGGCTGGCGGTGAAGTGGCTGAAGCCGGTGGAATATCTGGCAGGTGTTCGCCGGCGCCATTGCTCGCGCTGTTGGTGATGTGCGGATCGACGCCAAGTGTGGTGTGGAAGTCATGCAGGACCGGATCGGTCATCGTAATGACGTCGGCCATCATCGGAGTAAAATATTTTACTAGATATGCGTAGATGCTGAAGCATAAAAGTGTGAATACCATAAAAGTTGCAAACTGGACGGGTTTACCGCGTGAACGAGCCTTAACTAAGCCCGGCGCGCGTCCGATTCCACGTGCACCGCCGTAGACACTGCGTGTGTCGGTGCTTTTGCGATTGATTGAGGGTGAGCTTGTGTGCTCGGTATCCATTTTTAAGTTTGGCTCGCGCTTCATCTCAAGTGCCAAAGCAGTTTCATCAAGTACCGCTGAGACCGAGGGCTGAAGCGTCAACGGTGGCAAATTCTCATTGTTCGTATTTTGTCGAATGGTCGGCGTCGAGGGAATCGACGGTACTGACAGCATCGAGGGCATGGACGCCGCTGGAACCGACGGCACAGATGGTGTCGTGGGCATCGATGGCATCGAAGTTGAACTCAAATCAATATCAGGTGCGCTGGAATTGCTTTTTTCAGTCGTGTCGGGACTTTTTTCAGTTTTTACGTTTGAGCTGGGCTTGCCTGTTCCCTGTGATACCACCAGCGAATTTGTGTTGGTGTCGAACATTGAGGTGGTGTCTTGCGAAGATCGGTCCGCGCTCGAGGACTTAGCGCCTGCGCTGAGATTGACCTTGGCATAGTCCACGAGGCGTTTGCGCAATGCCAAAATTTCATCTGCGAAAACAGATTTAATAAACACCGAAAAGTCTTGCGGACTGAAATCGGGATATTGACGATTCAAAAAGCGATTCAGATCGCGATGTAGAGCGGCTCCGGTCTGATAGCGAAGGTTGCGATCACGCGCCAAAGCTTTTTGCACGATGCGTTCAAGCTCAGTGTGAATGTTCGGATTGATTTTACGTAGCGATGGAATTTGGCAGTCGCGAATTTTGCGAAGCGTGTTGAGCTCATTGTTCGCGACGAACAGACGATCGTTCGCGAGCAGCTCCCAAAGTACGATACCGAGTGAGAAGATGTCCGTGCGCAGATCGACGGGTTGACCGTCGGCTTGCTCCGGACTCATGTAGCCGAATTTGCCTTTGAGAGTTCCTGCGCGTGTCGTCTCGATTTGACTCTCGGCCTTGGCGATTCCGAAATCTACCACTTTGACTTCACCCTCAAAGCTCACCATCAAATTTTGTGGACTCATATCGCGATGGGTAATGTTGAGGGGTTTGCCGGTCGAGCCGTCGATGCAGCGATGCGCGTGATCAAGACCTGCGGCGACTTCTTTGATGACGAAAGTGATTTGATCGACCGAGAACTGTAAACTGCTTTTCTTCATCTTGTTCAAGATCTGGCGAAGGTTACGGCCCTCGACGTAATCCATGACTAAGAAGAATTGACCTTTCTCAACACCGAACTCGTGAATGGAAACGATGTTGGAATGATTGAGGTTGATTGCGATCTTGGCTTCGTCTTTGAACATGTCGATGAATTCGGGACTGTCGGCGTACTGGGGGAGAATTCGTTTTATGGCAAAGAACTTTCCGATGCCTCCGGCGCCGGTGCCGCGTGCAAGGAACACTTCGGCCATACCGCCGGTAGCCAGCTTTTCCAAAAGCACGTATTTTCCAAAACTCTCAAAGGTTGACACATTAGTAATTTCGGAAACTTATGCAGTTCACTTGAACTTTTACGGGTCTACTTTAGAGTATAAATATGATGTGGGTTGGGATCACTGGACCAATGGGAAGTGGGAAGTCGACGGTGGCGCACTTGCTGCGTCAGATGGGCCTTGCTGTTCTTGACGCCGATCAAGTCGCGACAAAAGTTTTAAGTCCAGGTAGTCCGGGTGAGGCCGAGGTACTCAAGACTTTTGGCCAGCAACTTAAAGATCGGCAAGGACATCTGAATCGCCGCGCGCTCGGACGTTTAGTTTTCGCAGACCCTAAGAAACTCGAGACCTTAGAAAAAATTATCCATCCGCGTGTTCGTGATGAGATCACTGAGCAAAGAGAAGCGCTCGCCAAACTGGGTCGGGTCGCAGCTTTTTATGACGTACCACTTTTGTTTGAAAAGAAGATGCGCGATCAATTTGATCACGTGTTGGTGGTAAGCACCGACGAGGCTTTGCGCAATGCTCGAGTGAAAACTCGTTCTCAACTGACCGATCAGGAAATTGAAGAGCGTACAAAATTTCATATTCCAAGTGCGATCAAGGAAGCTTCGGCGTCATTCGTGATTAAAAATTCAGGAGATCTTGAAGGTTTACGCGGCGAAATTTTACGCGCACTCGCACATTTGAAAATTCCGCTACCAGCCTCGACTTAGGCCCAGAGTCACTTCTGCGAAGGTCGATTTCGTTCCTGCCAATCCGTCAAACTCCAGACGTAGCGAGTAGGGATTCCATACGACATATTCCAAAGTGACGGTGGCGCGTGCATACCAATTTTCAATCTGACCCAAAGTGGCCAGTTTTTCACTCGAGTTCACATGATGATCGATGGAAGCCTTTAGTGACGGGCGAAAATAGCTTCTCTCCCACCAGATCCAACGCTTTCCGACGAAGACATGTCCACGTCCAGCGGTGTGCAGATCGGCGGCAAATTCGATTTTAGGAGAAAGAAATTTGGGGAATAGATATTGAAAGCCAATGATGTTGTCGTTTTTTTCAGCAGATGTTTTTCCCAGCTCCTGCGACTTGCCAAAGCGAAAGGTGAGTTGCTGCTGGTACGGATAATACATTGCGCTGGGCGGCTCAACGCTGTGGTTGATCGATTTGGGTTTAGAAATAGCCAGGTCGTCGGGCGGTTTGCCGCTCGGCCAAGGGCTTTCAGTTTCGGGACTGTCAGGAGCATCCATCTGCGGACTGGCGAAACTTTGTGGATTCGCAAAAATCAAGACGATGGTCGCACTGACAAAGATCGTGAGCTTTGACATTGTGGAATAAGAATAGCGCAAACTTATATGCACATGTAGGGAATTTCACAATGCGATCACTCCTTTGTCTGGGCTGGTTTTTTTTCTTGAGTCCGATGGCCCTCGCCGGCGAACCGGTCAAGTCCCTCGACTTCACGATCCATCAAGAGTACACGAGCACGCGAGCCCTCGGGATGGGCAATGCCTTTACCGCCGTCGCCGACGACCATAGCTCGCTGTTTTATAATCCAGCGACCATGGCGCTGCGGACTGATGGCCATATGCGGATGTTTGTGCGCGGTGGCGCAGACTCTGGAAGTTTGAAACTTTTTGGCGAAATTAAAAAAGCAAAGAAGGAATCCCAAGATTTGCCTGAGGGCGCGAACACTCAACCTTATACCGACTTAATTGTCAGTCACTATGGCGATCATTTCTACTATCGAATTCCGACGATCGGTGGAGTTTGGGTCAGACCCAATTGGGGGATTGCGTTTATTCCGGCCGATATGTCGCTCGATATGAGCGTGCATCGCTTGGTGGGTCCGATGATCAATATCAATTTATATTTGGATTCGACCATTGCCTATGGCTACGCCCATCGGCTCAATTGGTTTGGTAAAGATCACGATCTTGCTTGGGGGGCAACTTTTAAGGCGATTCATCGTGTCTACGGCGGACAAGCGCTCTCGGCGTTGGATCTAGCTGATGGTAAAAGTGTTCTCGATACTAAAAATGCCGCCGAAGGTATGACTGCGGATGTGGATCTTGGCACGATCTGGAAGCCACCCGTTCCGCAAGCTGGGTTTTTTAAATTTTTGAAATATATGGCGCCGTCGTTTGCCATTGTCGGCCGCAACTTGGTCGACTATGGATTTAAAACGAACTTTCATATCATCGACAAAAAATCCGCCGAGCCACCCCATCTTGTGCGTCGCTTTGATTTTGGCTCCAAGTTTGATTTACCGCACTTTTGGGTTTTTGATCCTCACTTCTCGGCGGATGTACGGGATGTCGGTCACCCGAATTGGACGCCTAAAAAAGGTGTTCATGCGGGTATGGAATTTTACTGGAAGATGTTCAATTGGTGGAAGGGTCATTGGGCCGCGGGTATGAACCAAGGCTACTGGACTGCGGGGCTTGGCGCTCGCCTCGCATGGTTCCATCTGGATCTCGCCTCATTCGGCGAGGAAGTCGGAACTGAAAGCTCGCGCAAGGAAGATCGCCGCTACATGATGGAGATGGCGCTCGACTTTTAAAAACGGAATGCGAATTTAACTTCGTAGCGACGGTCTTCACGTGGGGTGAGGTCGGGCCCGATATCTTCGCCGTAACTGGCGGCTTGGAATTGATAATTCATCATGGAGAGTTCAAGGCCCGCAGTCCAATAGCGTTGGTTCATTCCACCACGTAGAAATAGCGCGTCGGCAAAGTTCACCTCGACGCCAGCGTGGACCCGGCGCATGTAGTCTTTTTCCTTGTCGACGTTCAAGGCGTCTTGGTATTCGGCTGTCCAAGTGGAGCGAAAGCGATTGCCAAGAATGGGATGAATGGCAATTGCCGCATCGAGCGTCGCGGGAGTTGCCGCAGGACGATTCGTCGTTTTCAAAAACATTCCTTCGCGCATATTGTAAGCGGTGTTGCCGGTGTCGTGATAGACGGCGGCGAGTGTGGGGATCCAGGCGATGGGAGCGGCGAGAATTATTCCTGAATCGTTGGCTACGCCTAAGCCAGAATCGGCGAGAGTCGCTAGCGTCAGAGTCGTACTGGTCGGGTCAATGGCGTTGTTGCGCACGATCGTGTGATTATCCATGCGTACATTAGTGCCAATTTTTACAATTCCATTCCAGAAACGAAAATTGAATCCGAAGACCAGCGCCGCGTCCGAAGTGTAGTTGTATTTGAATACATTGGCCGCGCTATCGACCTCTGAATCCACGGTTTGTTTGAAGAACAGGCCGACGCCGAAATTGGGCACCACCACCGAGGGGAAGACCTGTCCGCGAGAGTGCAGGTGCAGGTCGGGATGTAGGTTGGCCTTATCCAAAACCTTTTGCGGATTGCCTGCGGCGAGAATGTCATAGCCGATGATTTTTTGCGTGTCGACGCCGACCTCGAGCTCCGGATCGACGAGAGTAATAAAGTAGTCGCGCAATTTTCCGAGCGCCGCCGGATTGGCGAGCAATGCAGTTTCGTCATTGACCGTGGCGACGGTGGCTCCGCCCATGCCCATTTGTCGTATTCCGTTGTAAAATTCATAACGCTCTCCGGTGGCGGCGAGAGCATTTGCGGAAGCGATCAAGGTCAGTAAAAGAAGTGCAGCTTTCATGGTGAATTTATCGACAATTCTTTGGCTCATCTTGAGACAACCAGGCCAAATCCAGACTCTCGTCTTGGAGTGACACGCTCGGACCTTCGCCTTGTTGTCGCGATCATCAGTTCACGTCACAATAAAGAGACGACAAGGAAGGTCTATGCAACGAATTCTCGCTCTTCTAATTTTATCTGTCTCTGTCACTCAATTCGCGTGTACAAAGAAAGGCGAGATAGATGATTTGGCTAAAGCGCAAGCGTGTCTGGATGATGTGAAGGAAACTTCTCCGGGAAGTGCAAACAGCTGCTTCACTTATGTTGAAAAGTACACCTCGCAACAGGCAAATATTTTAAAGTGTTCGATTCTGATCACCTCGGGTGGAATTATGGAAACCCGGATCACACAAGCATACAACATTTTCAAGGCACCGGGACAAACGAGTAAAGTGGCCTCATTTATGGCCGTATTGCATTTGGATTTGCCATCGATTGATGCTGGCTATGATAAAGCGATCCTGGCAGATACATATTGTGTGGCCTCTGGTGACTCGGGCCTAAAATTTCTCTCTGGTTTGATTGTGTCGGGAAGCTACATGAATAAGGCCTATAGCCATTTGAATATTGGTGGTGGAAACGTTGGGATAGACACTTCGGATCCCGCGGCAGTGAATACTGCAATTCAAGCGGTCTTGGCTCAGTGCGCGGGGTTTCCTTTGCCAGCGGGTTGCACTGCGGCCGATCTCCCGGCGCTGGGTTCCACGATTTCCTCGATGGCGGGCACTTATTGCGCGACCACCGAGGCCGATCCAGACGTTTGTGGAAAAATCGCTCAAGCCACAACGGCTGCGGGAAGCGATTCGGCGGCGGTGGGCCAGGCGATTCTATGTTACCTCAATCGCCAAACTTACGATCCCGCGCAAGCCAAGTGCATTTAAGAGGCGCGCTAGTCTAGTCACCAGTCAATCTAGACTGGTGGACCGTGGCTGCCGCGCCATCCATATCATAAACTTAGAGTATGGAAGCATGGATGCGACCGGCGGTCTCGGTTCTATTTTGTATTTGGATTGCGCTTGGCAACTTTGGTTGCTCGGTCAATATCTTTGAAACCTTCGCCGACAAAACGACCAACGAAGCTCTTTATGAAAACGCACTTAAATTAATTCGTGAGGGTGACTACACATCAGCGATTGCAGAGATCGCCAAGATGAAGGGCGCATATCCCGCGCTGCCGCGAGTGATTTCATTGAAGGCTTCTGCCTTTGCCGGCCGCTGCGGCTTAGATTTCATAGGTTTCGCACAAACCTTAGCGGGCATTGGCGCGACTCGATTGTTTCCATTTTTAGTCGATAAGGTGCGCGGCGGAACGACCACAAAGATCGACGATTGCGAAACGGCCGAGAACTTAATTGAATCCATAGGGGCTGTCGCCGCCAGATCGAATGACGACAATATTTTTCTAGTCATGGTCAATTTTATGAAAATTGGAAATATTTTAAGTCTATACGCGGATGCGCCAGCTCAAGATGGTGTGGGCGACGTCGGATTTGATGCGTGCGTCGTGAACGGCTCGCGCACGGTCGGCTCGTTCTCCGACGCGGACGCACGACAACTCGGCAGCGCACTGACCTTGGCCATTGAGGCTCTGACCCAAGTGGGCTCGTCGATCAACCTAGGCAGTGGCTCGCTGGCTGCGGTGAGTGGGGCGTGTGGCCTGCTGACCGGAGGGCTTGCGGCCTACAACTTTTGCGCGGTGACTGATCCTGCGGCGTTCACGGCAAACCAGGTAAAGGGAATTCGCAGTCTGGTCAAAGAGGATAGCGCGGTGGGACTCGGTACGAATTGCACCGGAGATTTGAGCGCATGCAATTGTCCATAGTGCGAAGCCTGGCTCTCATTTTGATTTTCATACAAACGAATGCGTTTGCAGTTGAAACATCAACTTTGAATTCATCAGTACGAGCGCTCGGTATGGGCGATGCGTTTACTGCCGTCGCAAATGACTCCTCTTCGTTGTTTTACAATCCGGCCGGGTTGGTTCGCGTGCGCGGAATCAATTGGAAGATATTTGATGTTGGGGTCGGTGCCAGCGGAGCGTCGGCCTATACTAAAATTAAGGGATTAAACAGTGGCTCGTCGACCTCTGGATTTGCCAGTGCTGTCAATAATCTCTACGGCGAACATGTGGCGATCGGAGCTGGGGGTGAAAGCATCTTCACCATGCCGATGTTTGGCTTTGGCATTTACAATCATACCGGAACGCTGATTCGGGTCGAGAACCCGGTTTATCCGCAGCTCCACACCAATGCGATCAGTGACTATGGATACACCATGGGTGTTGGGATACCGGTTTCGCCGTTTTTGCATTTGGGATTGGATCTAAAATATATTAAACGCACGGGTGCTCTGCAGGATTTTGGCCCCGGCTTTGTTGCGGATCTTCAACCGACTCAGATCGTGCAGAATTTGACCAATTGGGGCACTGGATATGGCGCGGATATGGGCGCAACGGCAATTCTGCCCGCGGGCTTTTTTACGGCCGCCATGTCGGTAGCGTGGAAGAACATGGGCGGTATGGAATTTAAATCGACGAATGCGTCGACGATTCCGGCTGAGCAAAACGATATTTCAGCTGGAGTGGCGTTGAGTTTTGACACGCCGATCGTGAGCGTCACTCCCGCACTCGATTTTCGCTATCTGAATCGCACCGATTTGCAGCTGACTCGCAAAATTAATTTGGGAATTGAAATAGGTCTGCCTTTATTGGATATTCGGGGAGGTTTTCACGAAGGGTATTACACGGGCGGGGTGGGTATAAATCTCGGCTTGTTCCGTGTCGATGCCGCCACTTACGGCGTGGAACTGGGGGACTATCCTGGCCAAATCGAAGATCGTCGTTACGTACTGCAATTCACCATGGAGATCGGTATCGGCAATTTCTCTGCCGATGGGAGCACTGCGGCCGGCGGCAAAGGTGGCAAGGGAGCAAACGGTACGTCTTCGGATTCCATTTGGGGCGGCCGCCGACTTAAACAGCGTCGCTAACTTTTTTCTAGAATTCCTAACATGTTAAATATCATTCGTTGCCCGCGGCCAGAGGAAAAACGCGCGCATTTCACTAAGTTTGATCCACGCCTAGAGACCTGGGTTGTTTCCGATTTGCAATCGAAGTGGCATTTGCAAAAAGTTTTACTCGCAAAGCATCGCGTATTGGAAGAGACCGCAGTGATGCGGGCCACAGAACTGTGGCGCCACTTCGCCTTCCAACTTGAGCCCGATCTGCGCATTCTCTCGGTGGAGCTGGCACAAACTTTGTCTTGGAATTGGATTGAACCGATGAATCTGCCGTGGGCGCGCTCTCCCCAGGCCGTGCAGGTTGTGCTCAACCAAATGCAAATGTGGATGAGTATTTTCTCTGATCCTCAACATCCCGAAATAATGTCCGAGTGGTTTCGTGACAATCCAGAAGCGTATGTGCGATGGGGCCATTGGTTTGAACTCTGTGCGGATATTTGGCGGCGCTGTGTGGAACGGAATTTAGTGATGGTGTCCTGGCTCCCTGCCGTCATCTTGAACCGTGATTTGAGTGAGCTGCGCTGGGAAAATCCTTTGATGTTTGATTTGGGACCACAGATTTCCCAAGTCGAGGGTCTGCTGGTGCGTGAGTTGGGCAAACTGTTTTCGGTGAGCGTGATTTACCCGGATGCAGCTTGGGCAGGTTTGATGAAAAACGCACTTCGACCTTACGCTGGAATTCTCGCGGAAGGTTCGCGCGTTGATTCTGCGTGGGAGCCGAGCGTGGATCAAAGACTTGAGTTTGGCCGCTTCTCCACGCAATTGGCCGAGGTGAAGGACACCGTGGCGCGCGTCCGAGATTGGCTGGATAAGGGCGTGGCGGCACAGAAAATCGCGATCGTGGCGCCGGATATCGAACACTATTGGCCCGTTCTACGCATGTATCTGGAGCAAGAGGGCATAGCGGTAGCCAAGCCAAATGCGGCGCGGATTGGCAGCTTTATTGAAATGGCCCAGTGGATTGCCGCTCTGCGAACCGCATTAAATAAAATTTCTGCAGAAGATCTGGAAGTTTATTTTTTCACTCAGCAAGATCAACCTCGACTATCATTTGATGAATTTCGCGTTTTGTTTAGTCATGTTTATGACGCCCTTGATTTGAATCGGGCCCGCCGACTCTTCGAAGCGACGGCGGCCCCTTTGCCCAATGAGCCTGTGAAGCTGCAGGAATTTTTGGCGTGGAGTATGAAGTTTTGGAATGCGGGGGCCGAGACCACGCGTTTCGTGCATCTGTTGCAGGTGCTTGGACAAGAGGTTCCACGTGAACTGACCTTGTTGCCCAGGCAGTGGCTCAGCTATTTCGAGGGATTGTTAGCGCGCCGGGAAATGAATCTGAGTGCTGCAGAAGAGAATGGTATTTGGTGTGTTTCGTTGAGTTCGACGGATTGGTTGGACCTTTCGCACGGCGTATTTTTAAATTTATGTGAAGGTTCGCTTC
This sequence comes from Pseudobdellovibrionaceae bacterium, assembly GCA_043757545.1. Lineage (GTDB taxonomy): Bacteria > Bdellovibrionota > Bdellovibrionia > Bdellovibrionales > UBA1609 > JALHOQ01. Next base: position 80 of record JAYVPG010000073.1, on the reverse strand, counting down.
GCCGGATCGAAAATTCGCAAGTCGGAGTTGGCGAAGCACAGAAAATTTTTACTGATACTGGGTTTGCGCTAGGTGCGACG